>NHDP01000006.1 GCA_002170595.1 Alphaproteobacteria bacterium TMED62 | reverse complement strand
TATTATTTAGATATGAATACATACTATAAAAATATCAAGAGATTTTTCTACACTCAAACGAAATATCAAATTAATTAATTATAAACTTAATATTTATGAAGAAAATATTTTTAGATAGTGAAAAAAGTGAAATTATTGAAATGGCCTTATCTGATCATATAAGTTTTAAGCAAATTGAGTATCAATATGGTATTAAAGAAAAAGATGTTAAAAAATTAATGAGAGAAAATTTAAAAGAAAAATCCTATAAGGCATGGAGAAAAAGAGTAAAACAGTTTTCCTCTAGAAGAGATTTTTATAAATAAATGTCTGCATATACTTATAATTAACGTTAATTATTACTGTTTTTTAATATAGAAGTCATATCTTGCGATAACTTGCACTTTTGTATTCCAAAAATAGCATCTTCAAAATATCTCACACTGGTTGTACATTTAATTCCTATTAAGGATTCAAATTTTTTACTAGCACCTATAACAATATTATATGCTATACCAGCATCAATATCGCTTTTTTCCCTAATGCCTCTCATATAAAGTCTTTCATTGTTAGAATAAATATTTTCACTAGTTGCATCTAGCCTTAATAACTTACCATCTTTAACATCCGATATTACAATAACATTAGCCTTACCATAATTGCCATAATTATCGGTAAAAGTACCAACTAAATCATAATTTCTAAATTTTTCATACTTAGATATATTAAATTCCTTTAAGTTTTCAACCTTAGCCTGAAATTCAATTATATAATCTTCAGCTGTTAAAATATTTGTTATTATAAAAAAAACTAAAATAATTAAATAATGCATAATGAGATTATAGTAATAAAAAGGTATCAAACAACAATTTTTGTAAATAATATAGTTTATTCACCTAAATTAAAATAATATTTTATGATTATAATAGTTAAGAAATGATTGAAAGTTTTTTTTGACAAACAATTTAAATTAGTTAAATTTTTAATATGAAAATTAATTTAGAAAAAAAATTTGATACTATTATTGAAGTCGATACAACTTATATTGCTACTGAAGCTGGTCACCCTAGAGTTTATTACAAAATTAACCCAAAAGTTGGATATATAGTCTGTAATTACACTAATACCTGTTTTAAATTATCAAAAGATGCAGATATATATACAAAAGATCTCTTTATTTATAAAGGTGAAATTTGTTAAATGTATCATCAAAAGAAATTATTAATAAAATAGCTACTATCCAACAATGCTGGGCAGATAATGTTATTAACATTGGTAAAGCATACTTAGAAAAAAAAGATTATGTTACTATTACTAAAACTTTTATAGACGAATTATATTTTTTTAAAAAAGGAAAAATATTATTTAAACCCACAAAAGCAAGTCATAAACAATTTAGAAAAACAAAAGATGAGTTTATTTCATATTTTATTGGATATAATAAAGTATCTTTAGAAGATAAGGGTTTTGCTCTAGAACCATGGAAAAATATTGAATATAATAATTTTGATTTTGCAAAGTTTGAAAATGTATTAATTTCTATGGGTAATTATATATTTACAGATTATAAAGAAAATAAAACAAAAGTAGAGTATTCTTTTGGGTATATGCTAGATCAAGATGAAAATAAATTAAAAATAATTTTTCATCATTCGTCATTACCTTTTAATAATAATTAAATTATTTTAATTTAACATTTATTTTTTTTAATATGATAATCTAAATATCTTAAAAGATTTAAACCTCTAATAGATTTTTTATCTTTTCTTATATTATAACCAAAAAAGCTTTTTTTATAATTCAAACTGAATTCTTTAAAATAAAAAACTTTTAATTTCTTACAATCCTTATTAAAGATATTTTCTTTGATTTTTTTTTCTTTAACATAAGGATAGAGATTCCAGTTAACAAATGGCTCCTTATTTTCAATATAAAATAAAATAAAAAAAATTACAGCAAAACAAGATATATAGTATTTTATTAACCAATGAAATTTCATTTTTTTATTATGTTTTCTTTAATTAATAAATACAAGTACTTAAAAAACTTTACTATGTTTTATTTCTAATATAATCAATTTATATCTATAAAAATTACCTATGAGCTATTTTTACTATTATTAATTAATTTTTTTTTTAAAGCTATATTATTTTTATATAAATATTTATAGTTTATAATGGTATCATTGCTAAAATACAAAAAAGTATAATCATTTATTACAACTATAAAATAACTAATAAAAACAATAAGATATATTATTATTTTTAAAAATTTTTAAGGTAAAGCTACTTTTCCTCCATCAGTAATTAAGGTTTGTCCTGTAGTAAATGCAGATTGACTTGATAATAAATATATTACTGTTTTTGCTATATCTTTCGTAGAGCCTAATCTTTTTAATGGCGTATCCTCAATTATAGTTTTTTTTATTTTTTTATTGAAGGCTTTTGCCATATCAGTTTCAATTAGCCCAGGAGCTACAGTATTTATTCTAACATGAGGAGCAACAGCCTCGGCTAAATTTCTTGCCAAAGCAATTACTGCAGCTTTAGAAGTAGCATAAGCAATCATATTTGGTCGTTTACCTAACCCAGCAATGGATGATATACATACAATTCTTCCAAATTTTCTTTTAATCATCCCAGGCAGTACTTCCTTAATTGGAAGTAATGTGCCATCAACATTTGTAGACATAGTTTTTTTCCATATTTTATAATCTAAATCTAAAAAATTTTTAGATAAGTGTAAAATGCCAGCATTTGTTACTAAAAAATCAATAGGGCCTATTTTTTTTTCTGTATTTTTAATTAAAAATTTTATATCTTTTTCTTTAGAAACATCTGCCTTAAAGATATCAGCATTTACATCGAAACTTTTTACAATTTTAAGAGTTTCTTTAGCTAACTTTTTATTAGAATTATAATTTATAGCTACTGATCCACCCATTTTAGCTATTTCAATAGCTATAGTCTTACCTATACCTCTTGATGCACCTGTAACTAATGCAACTCTTCCTTTAAATTCTTTTCTATAAATTTTTTACTCCTAGATGTTTTAAATTTACATAATTTTATATTATTTAGATTAAAAAAAAACAGATTTTTACTTTCAAGTAGAAAACAATAATTTTTGTACATAAAGTACTAAAAAATATTTTAAAATATCTTACTTATAAAAGCAAATATACTATTTAAATAAAATGCTGAAAATTCTTTTTTAGAAGCAAATGTATGTTAAAAATTTAGTTGAATAAAAATTTTTATTATTAATTATACTGCGTTGATATTTAATATATAATTGTTAAAATATATATATGTTTCTTAATTTTCAGACAGTACCAATAATTGAATCAGGCACAGGAAAAGTATCTCTTTTATCTGATTTTTGTAGTCAATTAAATATAAAAAGACCTATAATCATTACAGATGAAGCATTTTATAATTTAGGTTTTATAGAAGAGATAGAAAAAAAATTAAAAAGTAAAAATATTATACCACGTGTATACAAAAAAGTATTACCAGATCCACCTGAGGATAATATTTTTGAAGCCGTAAATATATATAAAAATTTTAACGCTGATGGTGTTATAGGTTTCGGGGGAGGTAGTTCGATGGATGTAGCAAAAGCTGTAGCTTATTTTAGTATTAATAATATTAAAATAAAGAATTGTTATGGTCTTAATAATTTAAAAAATAGTAGATCGCCCTTAATTCAAATACCAACAACTTCAGGTACTGGTTCGGAGGTAACTCCTATAGCAATTTTTACTCTTAAAAGTGAGCAGAAAATGGGTATAGTAGATCCCCTTTTATATGCTGATATAGCTATTTTAGATGCAGAGTTAACACTTGGACTACCTAAAAATATTACTGCTTACTCTGGTATAGACGCTATGGTTCATGCTATTGAGGCTTACACCACAAAATTTAAAAAAAATCCTATATCAGATGCTCTAGCTAAAAAAGCTCTTTTTTTGCTAGGAGGAAACATAAGGGTTGCAGTTGAAGAACCTCGGAATAAAAAAGCAAGAGAAAATATGTTACTCGGATCTATGCTTGCAGGAATGGCATTTGCTAACGCACCTTGTGCAGCTGTGCATGCTTTAGCATATCCCATAGGCGCACAGTTTCATGTTCCTCATGGTTTGTCTAATTCATTAGTTTTATCACAAGTATTAAAATTTAATAGTAAAGATGTAAAAGATATGTATTGTGAAATAGCACCTGACTGTATTCCAGACCTTAAGAATAAAAATCCAACTGTAGATGACTTTATATATGGCATTGAAAAATTAATTATAGATTTGAAAATACCCAATTGTTTAAATGAAGTTGGAATAAATATTAAAGACATACCTAATTTAGCAAAAGACGCTATGAAACAAGAAAGACTTTTAATGAATAACCCTAGAAAATTAAATTATGAGGATGCTTTAGCTATATATAAAGCTGCACTATAATTCGAAATATATAAAAGCTATTTAAAAAGTGTTATCTAAATATAAATTAATTAATAAATATAATTTAAATATTTGTAATATTACCTTATACTCAAAAAATGAGTGTAACTAGACAACATGCTAGACATAAACTGCCTGTTCAGGTTTTTTACAATAAACAACACCTGAAGCTTATTGACTTTAGTTTAGGTGGAACTGGCGTGGAAATTGGCACAATTGATCCTCCAGAAAAGGATGCCAAAATAAGATTAATATTAATTTTTCCAGTATCTGAAAAAAATGTTGGTTGGGAAATAACTGCAAAAGTAGTAAGAGTAGATTCTGAAAAAAACTTTATGGCATTCGAATTTGTAGAGGATGATGATTTTAAAAAATTTTCATTAGCTTTTTATGATGAGATGAGAAAAAAAGGTCTAATATAAATGAGTATTTCTTATTTAAAAAGTAAATTGCTCTCTTCAAAGGCAGCAATATTCCAAGTAAATAAAAATCAAATTATTTGGAGTAATAATTATTTTAACAATTTGTTTAATTTTTTAAATGAATATAATTTAAAAAATAACATCACATTAAAAAGTAGTAAAAATAATTTTTATTTAAACTTAAAAATAAATAAAGAAAGTATTTCCTATTGTAGCCAATTATTAATTAAAAATAATAAGAATAGTATTTATAAAATTAATGATGAGCAGATTAAGTATATTTTAGCTTTAAAAGAAGGTATGGAATGCTTTACAAAAGGTAATATTAAATTTGCTGTACAAAAACAGTACAATTTAAATAATTTATCTATATCTGGTTATGAATACCTAGCTCGTATGTATTTAAGAGATGGCTCTCAAATATCAAATGAGCACTTTATGCCGGTTATTAATAGTAATTATCAATTAAATATATTATTGCCAAACATACTACAAAAAGTAGCTATATTTAGAAAAGAGCATAATAAAGAAATAAATTGGATTAATGTATCAGCTGAACTATTAGAAGCTAAAATTTTTTATAATAAATTTGTTAAACTAATTAAAAATAATGATCTCAACCCTAAATTCATTGGAATTGAAATTACTGAAAGTCATAAGATCATATCTAATAAAAATATGATAGAATCATTAATTAAATTAAAAAAAGATAAATTTTTAATTGCAATGGATGATTTTGGTTCAGGTTATGCAAATATAAGAAGGTTAGCAATATTACCAATTGATTTAGTAAAGTTAGATAAGTCATTTATATTTGATATTAAAAACAAATATACTAAAACATTAATAAAAGGTATTGTGGATATAGGAAAAAGTATTGGTTTTTCTGTTTTAGCTGAAGGTATAGAAAATAAAAGTGACTTGTTACAAGCTAAAAAACTAGGTGTTAAATTTGGGCAAGGATGGTTTATAGGAAAGCCCAGAATTCTATAACTACTCTTTCACTGAAATATTCTTTCCTCTTTTTTTACCGTCATAAAGTCTTTTATCAGCTAATTCTAGTAAAGACGAAATATGCTCACTCTCTGTAATATTTGCAATGCCTAAAGTTACAGTTATCTGTTTATCTTCGCCATTTAAATTAATTTTTGTTTCAGAAATAGCTTTTCTTATTCTTTCAGAAACTAAATAAGCTGCTTCTTTATCAGAATTGTTTACAAACGTTAAAAATTCTTCGCCACCATATCTAGCAAATATATCTTTTTCTCTTATTACTTTTTTAACTGAGCTTGCTACTCTTTTAAGGACGTCATCGCCAGCATTATGTCCATAGGTATCATTAAAACTTTTAAAATTATCAATATCTGAAATAATTATTGAAAAAATATTAGATTTATTTAGCTTATATTCTTCTAGTGCAATTTCAATTTTTGACAGTATATTTCTTCTATTAGGTAAGTTTGTTAAAGCGTCAGTATTTGCACTAACAATACTTTTCCTAAAAGCTTCAACTGCTTTTGCTATTTGTCCAACTTCTCCAGAAGCATTTCCAATTACTTTTTTGTCTGTAATGCCTTTACTTAATCCATTTAGAACATCCATTGCACTGTATAAAGGCTTGAAGTTCCGGTACAATAATAAATTTATTACACCCGCAGTAGCTAATAACAATAGTATTATTGCTGATATAATCGAAAATGAATATAGAAGTTCTTTTTTTCTTATTTTGCTTATATCTTTAATGAGTCCAATAAATATTGGATTATTTAAATACTCTTTTACTTGAATTTGGCTTATTAAAAAATAAGAATTATTTACTTTAGTAATATCTGGTGATCCAGCCACAGCAATTTCTTTAATTTTAGGAAAGTTTAAATTAGAGTTTGTAGTAAATAAAATTTCTTTATTTTTATCTAAAATTATTACTTCATTTTTAGAACTTTCTTTTACTTCTTCTAAAAGGGAGTCAATCCACTTTCCATAGTACACCCTTCCTACTATTCTAGCATTTACATAAATAGGGAAATTAACAATGAATGCTAGTTTGTTATCAATTTTTAAAAATAAAGAGTTAATTTTTTCTTTATAAATAATTTCTGAAACATCTAATATTTTATTAATTTTTTTTTCTTTTGTTCCTTTTGTAAAAATAATTTCATCAGTGTTAGAAATAATTAAAAAATCGAGAATACCTGACTCATTTAAGCTTTTGAACATTGGACCAATTGTTCTATTTAATGTCCTTTTATCTTTTGACCTAACTGCTTCAATAGGACTTCTTTTGCCTCTTAATCTCCAAATAGAAGGCTTTCCTGGTATGTCGTCATATGCATAAAATGCCATTTTTTCGAAAGAATTTAATTGAATTTTATTCCAAATTGCTTGACTGCCATTAACCTCACTTATCAGAACTCTATTGTTAAAATAGTTCGAGATTATAAAACTTGTGATAAATAATGAGCTACCTATTAAAGCCAAAACAAACAAAAATATTAAATTGAGTCTAGTTCTTAGAAGCATATATTATAATATCATAATAGATTACAAATTAATACCTTTAACAACTATCTAAATTGATTTTCAACATATCTATAAACTGAAATAGCAGCAATATTTTCCAAATTTTTTCTATTAATTTTATACCCTTCTTTTTTTAAAGTTCGATCAATTTTTTTCAATATATTTTTAGCTATAGCTATTTTAATACCTTTCATTTGACCATCATATTGCTGTTTACCTTCAACTCTGTTCCAATTAAACCCATATTCTTTGCTTGCATTCGAATAAAATTTTCTATTCCAGTCATTAGCTCCATAAGTAATTAAATTTATTATTATACTATTTAAATGTTTTTCAAATTTTTTAGGATTTTCATTCTTTTTAAGTTCACCACCTAAAGCTTTGTAAACAACCCAAGTTTTCGGATCTTTTAAGTCTGCACTTTTATCCATGTCTTTATTAACTATATCAAGAGAAGAAATATCTCCATGACATTTTGCACAAGAATCTGAAGACTTTGAAAAATAAACTTCTTTTCCTATATCAAGTAATAACTGACTAGGTATGTTGAACATATCTTTTTCATCTGCTGTCAAAGGAAATAAAATTGAATAAGAAATAAAGAATTTTAATAAAAATAAATTAAACTTCATAAAAATTTAACCATTTCATATAAATAATATTTAGCTACTTAATTGATTTCTAATATCATCTGGTCTTATCGGAAGCTTTTTAATTCTAATTCCAACTGCATCATATATAGCATTAGCCACTGCTGGTGCAACAGTTGTAGTCGCTGGCTCTCCTAACCCTACTGGTTGTCCACCTGTTTCTATTAATTCTATTTCAATTTTTGGAGAATCCTTTAATCTCAACATTTTATATTCATTGAAGTTTTTTTGAGGAAATTGGCCATTTTTAAACACTAATTCCTCATGCAAAGCCATACTAAGTCCAAATAATGCAGAACCTTCTATTTGGGCCATTGCGCCATCTCTATTGATTACTGTTCCACAATCAATAGCAAATGTTAATTTTTTCACATCAACAATACCTGAGTTAGTATCAACATAGACCTCTGCTACGCATGCGTTCCAGGTAGGAGATTTTCTTCTTTCAGCTCCCGCTACTGCAATGCCAATACCAAAATTTTTTCGCTTCTTATTAATGGAATATTTAGATTTACCTGCTACTGCTAATAAAACATTTTTAAGTCTTAAAGCACCTCCCTCGTCCCTTCTTCTAAGGGGTTGCTCTCCTCCTTTAAGTAATAAGTTTTCTACTGACGGTGGCCATGATGAAATTTTATTACTATTATTATTAAGCATTGCCAGTCTATATTCCAGTGGATCTTTATTTAATTTTCTTGCTATTTCATCAATGAATGATTCTACGGTAAATATCATATATCCATTAGAAATACTTCTGAGAGCAGTTACTGGCGTAGCATTATTTAATTTTTCATTTTCATATAACATAAATTTTCTATTAGGAATAGAGTACCAATGATCTCCACCTTCAATTGTCCAAGCACCTATCTTAAGATCTTTACCGTCTAGATCTTTTTGAAAAAAATCTGGAGGCATTCCCCAATCTGGTCTTTTCATCATACTACCAGCACAGAGTTCAATTTTCATAGAATGTAGAGTTCCATCAGATAATGTTCCAGCTGTAAGCTTTTGATAAGTTGCAGTTCTTGGTTCAGTAGCTTTCATCATTGCATCACGCGTATATATGAGCTTTACTGGTTTATCAATATCAATTGATGCTATTAAAGCTAATCTAGTGGCCTCATCTCCCCTGCTGCCATAACCTCCGCCTGCTAAACGCTGATGAACAACTAGTTTTACTTCTTCTACTGGTACGCCTGTTCTTTCTGCAATCATAGGAGGCATCCCCCATCCAGTAAATGAATTGGCCTGTGTACCTGTTATAATATGCCAAGTATCTTTAAACTTACCAACAACTGCATTGTATGGTTCTAACAACCCATGTGCTACAAAAGATGTCTTATATATAGCCTCATGTTTTTCTTTTGATTTATTAAACTCATCATCAAAACTACCTTCATTATAAATAACCGCTCCTTTAGATTTATCATTTGTTAAAATTTCAGCTTCATTAAATAAATCTTCAGTGCTTATAAGATTTTCTTGGGGTATTTCCCAATCGACTTTTAAAGTTTTAGCAGATTTAATAGCAGCTGGAAAATTTTTTGCTAATATTATTAACCAACCCGATTGAGGATCATTAACATCAAGTTTTGGATTAACAGTTTTTATATAACCTTTAATGCTTTTGCAATCCTCATCATTAAAACTTTTAACTACTGATTTTTTTCTTGTAGGTGGAGTTAAGACAGTAGCATATATCATTCCAGGCAATGAAGAATCTATTCCGTACTTTGCTGAACCATTTATTTTCTCAAAACTATCTAAAGCTTTTAATGGTTTTCCAATTAAGTTATATTCTTCAAATTTCTTTAATTCTAACGCCATTAATTCTTCTTTATCAAATTTTCTTTCAATAGTTGTTTGGGAAAGTATATCTGAGTAAGAAATAGAATTTCCTGACCAAGTATCAATAATTTTACTATTTTTAGCTATACAATCTTCTAAGTTAGCTTCTAAAATTTCAGCTCCTGTTTCTAATAAAGCAATTCTTCCAGCAACACCAGCTCTAGATAATTCATCAAAATGTTCAGATATACTTGAAGATGCAGCAGTAAAGTGGACACCCAACTTTTGAATATTATCAGGCCACCCAGGGTAGTCAATCCTAATATTTTTCCAATCTAATTCTAATTCTTCTGAAATTATCTGAGCAAAAGCTGTTCCAATATGTTGGCCCATCTCACATTTATTAACATGTATAGTGGTAATACCATTAGGCTCCATTGTAAATAAAGCTGTTGGTTCAAAATTAGTAGGAATCATCAATGGATTACCTGGGTCTAACAGATTACGTACTTCATTTGCATTTGTTTTATAACCAATAGACATTGAAGTTGTTGCTAAAGCTGAATAAACTAAAAAGTCTCTTCTATGTATTTTTTTCACTAGATTTGTCTCCAAGTTTTGCATTAAGTTTTTCTTTAATTTCATCTGGGTTTATTGGTAAGTTTTTAACTCTTATTCCTACAGCATTGAATATTGCATTAGCAATAGCTGGAGCCGTAGCTATTCCTCCAACCTCACCCATTCCAGTTGGATGTCCTCCCGTCTCAATTAGTTCTATCTCTATCTCTGGAGTATCTTTTAATCTCAACATTTTATATTCATCAAAATTTTTTTGAACAAATACACCATTCTCAAACTTTAAATCCTCATAAAGAGCAATACTTAGCGCAAAAAGACCAGCTCCTTCTATTTGTGCCATAGCACCATCTCTATTAATTACTGTTCCACAGTCAATTGCATAAGTAAGTTTATTTACCTTTACTTTACCATTATTAGGATTAATTTCAACTTCAGCAACACAAGCATTAAAACTAGGAGATTTCCTAGCATATTGAGCTGCTACTGCTATTCCTATACCTTGATTTTTTCCTTTCTTTTTAAGAGAATAACCAGCTTTACCAGTTACTGCCAGTAAAACATTTTTTAACCTAAGTGCTCCTCCCTCAGTTCTATTTCTTCTTGTAGGCTGGCCTCCTCTTAAAAGTATATTGTCTATATCAAGCCAAGGAGTACTTATATCGTTATAGTTATTATTTAATAAACTCAATCTAAAATCTAAAGGGTCTACATTTAATTTGTGAGCTAGTTCATCTATAAAACACTCTAATGAAAATGCTACATAACCATTACCTATTTGTCTTAATGCTCCTACTGGAACTACGCTATTTAATTTTTTATTTTCATAGAACGTCAACTTTCTATTTTTAATAGAATACCAATGTTCTGCACCTTCTGTTGTCCAAGCACCAGATGTTATTCCATCTTTACCTTCTATATCTTTTACAAACCAATCCTTTGGAAAATTTAACTCTGGTCTTTTTACTAAACTTCCAGCACTGATTTGAATATGAAGAGAATCTAGTTTTCCATTACTAATACCCGCTGTTAATTTGTTGTATGATGCTGTTCTAGGTTCTGTATCTTTCATCATAGCTTCCCTTGTATATATTAATTTAATTGGCTTGTTTAATTTTATAGAAGCCATTAAAGCTAATCTGTCAGCATTTACAAACCTTGATCCAAAACCTCCTCCTGCTAATCTTTGATGTATTTTAAGTTTTACCTCTTCAGGTTTTACACCTAAAATGGCAGCAATAGTACCTCCAATAATTAATCCATTAAAACTATTATATTGAGTACCAGAAAATAAATGCCATGTATCACCAAATTTACCAATAACTGTATTATAAGGTTCTAATAAACCGTGAGCAACAAAACTGGTGGTATATAGACTTTCCATTTTTTCTGAATTTTTAAGAGAACTGTCCACATCACCTTCATGATAACTTACTGAACCTTTTAATTTGTCTTTCATCAATTTTTTTGACTCTTCAAAAAGATCTTTTGTACTAATTTTTTTATTTTCAGGAATATTCCAGTTAACTTTTAAAACATTTGCTGCTCTCATTGCTTCTGGAAAAGTATTTGCTATAACTACTAAATTACCGGCAAGAGGATCGTTAACATCAAAATCAGGGTTAACTATTCCTACAAATCCTTTAATTTGTTTACATTCGCTATCATCAAAAGAAACTACTTTACTACCTTTTCTGACTGGAGGTGTTACAACTGTAGCATAAAGCATACCTGGAAGATAAGAGTCTATACCAAACTTAGCTTTTCCGTTTACTTTAGAAAAGTTATCTAATGCTTTTAATGACTTACCTATTAATTTATATTCTTTGAAACTTTTTAATTTAATCGAATTAAGCTCTTCTTTATCAAATTTTCTTTCAATAGTTGTTTGAGAAAGTATATCTGAATAAGAAATAGAGTTACCTGACCATTGATCAATAATTCTACTTTTATTAGCTATGCAATCTTCAATATTTGCATTCAATAATTCAGCTCCTGTTTCAAGCAAAGCTATTCTTCCTGCTGCACCAGCACTAGATAGCTCATCAAAATGAGCCGAAACACTTCTAGATGATGCAGTAAAATGATAGCCTAAAGTAGAGATATTTTCAGGATAGCCAGGATAGTCAATATTAATATTAGTCCAATCTAATTCTAATTCCTCAGCAACAATTTGAGCTAAAGCAGTACCTATGTGTTGACCCATTTCGCACTTATTTATGTGTACCGTGGTTTTACCAGAAGGTTCCATTGTAAAGTATGCAGTAGGTTCAAAATTTGTTGGAATCATTAAAGGGTTTCCAGGATCTAATAAGTTTTCAATTTCATTAGCATTGGACTTTTTAAAGCCTAAAACTAGAGAGGATGAGGCAACACCTGAGAAGACTAAAAAATCTCTTCTAGTAAATGCATAGTTTTTTTTATGCATTTTCTTTTTTAGCAATTTCTATCGCCTTTTTAACAGCTTTTTTAACTCTATTATAAGTCATACACCTGCATAAATTATCTGACATGGTTGCTATTATTTGTTCATCAGTAGGATCTGGGTTATTAGCTAAAAGAGATGCTGCCATCATAATTTGTCCTGACTGACAATAGCCACATTGAGGTACTTGTAAATCAAGCCATGCCTCTTGAACTGGATGTAGTTTTTGTTCTCCAAGACCTTCTATTGTCGTTATAGTTTTACCAACTGCATCTTCAACTCTTATCTGACATGATCTTATTGCTTCTCCATTAATATGAATAGAACATGCTCCACATATACCCCTCCCACATCCGAATTTAGTACCACTCAGACCTAATTCTTCTCTAAGAACCCAAAGTAGTGGGGTATCAGATTCAGCATCAGTATAATAACTTTGACCATTAACCACTATATTGAACATAAGTAACTCCTCCCATAATTAATATTCCAATCAGTATAATAAATATAGCTAATATTTCAAGTTAGAAATCAACTTATTAATACTAAAATTTGCTATTTAATAAATATTTTTGTATGCAAATATTTTCTAATAAACATCTTAATTTCAGAAAGTTTAATATTCAATAACAAACAGTTTTAGTTTCTGGTAACTTGCTAGCTATATGAAAGTCATTCATCCCACCAAAAGTTATTTTATCTAAACAATCCTTTTCAAATATATTTCTTACTTCTGCACATGGTTTACATACAATTATCTTGGAATTATTATCATTAAGTACTTCATCAAATCTTTGTGGTAACCCAACAGGAACAATTTTTTTTGCAACTCCGATCGATGCTAGGTGAACTGCATCATGAAATAACATAATTGTCACTGTGTCTTTTGCTTGTAGTGCTGATGCAGCAAATATAAATGGTAACATTGCTCGTGTCGGATCAGTTGGTCCCCAACTAGCTGAAATTGCAAAATGCATAGTATCTCCTTATGATTATTTATTGTAGGAATGAAACTCTTCTGGCCATATTCTTTTCCATTTTTCAACAAATTTATTATTATCTGATCCATGTGTAATAGAAAAACTTTTAAGATCATTAGAAATTATAATACTAGATGGTTTCCAAATTACTTTTCCATCGTAAAAATAAATAGCATTTTCTCCTTCATAATTTGTTACATCTAGTTTTTTTTGTTTACCAGTAATTTTACCAATAACAAAACATTCCTCAATGTGGATTTGATAATATTCACTTTGGTCTTTGTAAAACATAGTTACACAGCCAGTTGGTCCCTGATTTGCAAAAGATTTTTCCCAAATACCTTCTATGCTATCTATTTTTCTATTTAAAAAGAATTTATCAATTATTTCATTATAGTTCGTTGCATATGTATAGTTTATTACCAAATTGGCTAACAAAAAAAATAATAAAAAATATTTTTTAAATTTAAAATTATACATTTAATTTCACCTTTTAATATTATATTGTAAAAAAGTTTTTTATAACCATTGTATTATTATATATTATTTAATTTTTTTTAAAATCATAAACTATTATTTTATTTAATGATAATAGTTCCTTTCATGCCCATATCAGAATGAGAAAGATTAGTTTTATTATCCATAACCTTGCACTCTAAGTCATCAAAAATCCCTGCCTTTATTGGAACAAACCACCATTCTAAGTTATGATCTGGCCATACTTCTACTTCATTTATAACTCCCTTTATTTCAGCTATTTTTTTATTTTTAAAAGTAACTTGTACTTTTCTGGTAAATATTGACCTAGCAAATAAATTAGAACTAAAGTAATGCTTAGATTTACTTTTATTTTTAATGATTAACTTATATAAATTTCCAGTATTAAAAGTTAACTTATTAGGTTCATAATAATGTGCATGACCTACTTTTCCTTTAAGAAAAACAATTACCTCTATTTCATCTTGTCTAGTTAAATCTAATGCAAAACTAGTAAAGTTTATGAAGCTACTTAGTAGCAAATAAGCATAATATTTAATTAAAATTTTCATAATTTTTTAATACATTAATTGTAAATTAAATTAAAAATGAGAAAAATTTCAATTATTTTATTAATTAATTTAATTGGACATTTAAGCATCAGACTGAAATATAGATTCTTTATATTAATTAATATGTACTTTTTTTTCTACAAGTCCAATAGATATAACCTTCATTATAAGCCTCTCTGATTTCCATCTTAAGATATCTATTTTGATTTTCATCAAATAAATCTTCTGTATTTAAGCTTAACTTAATATTATCCATTGCAAGGTTACAGGAGTTTATATCTTCGTAAAAGTCTGTTACAGATATATTTGGTATTTTATTTAAATCCACTTTTGAAATTACCATAATTATTAATGCTACTTTTAACATAAAATTACTATAATAAAAATCTTGAAAAAAGTATAATTTAATTAGTATATAAAGTAATTAATGCTATTATCTATGTAATAAAAGTAAAAATAAAATGAAACAAATTTTAAATAATATACCATCATTTTCCTTTTCACACTGGCTATTAAGGTTACCTCTTTCTATAGTATTTATACAACAAGGAATATCAAAATTTCCAGTAACATTAGAAGATGCTCAAACCTATGATTTACCATATTTGGTATGGTGGTTTGTTGCATATGGTGAATTAGGTGCTGGTTTTGGTTTAATCATAGGAGGGCTTATAATTTTAAAAAAACATCCACTTGATTGGTTAGGTGATTTAATAACTAGGTTTAGTGGCTTTACAGTAGGCTGCATCACTACTGGAGTAATATGGATAAGTAGGCCTGAGTCATTTATGGATGTAATACTTTATGATAATTTGCATGTTTTTTTATGGGTGGGAGGCTTGTATTTTGCTTTGAAAGGCACCAGAAGATGATGGTTAACAAGAAGTATATTCATTCATTATCTGAAATTTATAGTTCTTATATGATATATTATGCCCTTTAAATAGTAATAGTTTTGCATAAACTTCATATTGTATAAACATTAATACATTTTAAAAGCAACCGTTCCAAATAGAGAAAAAAATATTGTACTTATAAGTAATGTTATCTATTAAAAAAAAATAACAACAAATAGTTATTTAATCATTAATATGCTAAAATCCTTGAATGAAAAAAAACAGAAGAAAATTTTTACTCGGAAGTATAGCAGTTGCTTCATCTTCATTAGCTCTAAATTGTTGTAATGGAGGCACCCCAGATAAGCCATCAAAAGCAACCAATATCAAAAAAAATATAATAAAATGGAAAATGAGTACGGCTTTTCCTAAAAACTTTCCTGGTTCAGATTTAAATGCTCAAAAACTAAAAAGCTATATTGAAAAAGCATCAGACGGACAATTATTAATAGATCATTTTGGTGCTGGAGAAATTATTCCTGCATTTGAAATATTTGATGCAGTAAGAAATGGTACAATTGATTGTGGTGTGTCCGCTCCATACTATTGGATATCTAAACATAAAGCAATACCGTTTTTTTGTACTGTGCCAGGTGGTATGACAGGCATAGAAAAGTTTTCGTGGATTAACTTTGGTGGCGGTCAAGAGCTTTGGGATAAACTTTATTCTAAATTTAATTTAAAAGCAATATTGTGTGGTAATACTGGAGTTCAAATGGGAGGATGGTTTAAATCGGAGATAAATTCTTTGAATGACTTTAACGGTCTTAAAATGAGAATACCTGGAATTGGTGCTGAAATTATTAATAGACTTGGAGGGACTGCTATCAATATACCTCCAGGTGAAATTATGCCTGCACTTCAACAAGGCGTAATAGATGCAACTGAGTGGGTTGGACCATGGGTTGATAAAATTTCTGGTTTACATAAAATAGCAAAATATTATTATGGACCGGGGATTCATGAACCAGGAACTGCAAATGAACTAATAATGAATATAAACAAATGGAATCTACTACCTGATAATTTAAAGGAAATAATAAAAAGATCTTGTCATTCAGTTTACATAGAAAGCTTAGCAGAATTCTTATACTATAACTCTTTGTCATTAGAAGAGTTAAGAGATAAATATAATATTAGAGTACTTAGTTTTAGCACAGAAATAATGAAGAAAATGTTTGAAATTTCAAGAAATGTTATTGAAGAGTTTTCTTCGCTTGGTGATATTCATAATGAAATTTATATAAGTTGGCACAATTCATTAACTAAATTCAATAATTATCAAAAATTTTCTGACTTTGGTTATATTAAAGAAAGAATTGCTGCCAATAATATTTAAAAATTAAAAAAAAATGAAAGATATAAAAAAAATTACTCCAAAAGGAGACCTCTCATGGTATGTGAAGTGGATTGCAACTTTTTTTATAGTTACAGGATTAATGTTTAGAAGTAACATGTTTCTTTCACCTTATGATCTAGTATTATCATTTATAGGTACGGTACTTTGGACATTTGTAGGCTATTTATGGCATGATAGATCATTAATAGTTCTAAACACTGTTTGTTCTACTATACTAATGTTTGGTATAATTAAATTCTATTCAGTTTTTTAAATTTTAATACAAATTATTATAGCAATTATAATTTATTATCTAATAATCTTATACACTACCATTGCAAAAAGCTATTCTATACTAAAGTAAACCTTCTATAATTTATAAAATTATAAATTACAATATTATATAAATAATACTGTGTAGAAATTAACACTAAATATAAATAACATCGAAAATAAAATAAAAATTAGAATGACCCAACTCATTCAAAAATTAATATAATTATGTAATAAATTTTCTAAAATAGTTATTTTAAAGTATAGCAATGAAAATAGCTTTTGGAGACGCTAGTAAATAAATATATTTGTACTACCAATCAATGGGAAAATCTATATCTAAAAATATGTCTGTTTGTGTCATAAAACTATGTATTAAAGACAATAACTTTAAAACTAAATAATAAATTGGTTTTAAAAAAAATAATAAGTTATTTTAACATTTATATGATATATTATAAAATTAATAAGAATTAAAAATTCATACTATTAAAGAAAACGATAATGCAAATTCTAATTTATCTATTATAAAGTAATTTATATTTATGTTTAACAATTAGAACTTAAGGATTTAAATTGATTAAAAATAATAGAAGAGATTTATTAAAAAAGTTATTATTTATTTCTCCTGCCTCATATCTAGCTGCTTGCAGCAACCAAAATAATATATCTAAAGTTTCTTCTAACAAACTGCCAAATATTCATTTAAAAATGGTTACTTCTTTTCCAAAAAATTTACCTGATACGGATATACCTGCTCAAAGACTTGCAAAAAAAATAGAACAAATGTCTTTAGGTAAAATAAAAATTACCCATTACGCTGCTGGAGAATTAGTGCCAGCATTTCAAGTCTTTGATGCAGTAAGAGAACAAGTTGCGGATTGTGCGTATACTGCTCCCATTTATTGGCTATCAAAAAATAAAGCTATTTCATTTTTTGGTTGTATACCAGGAGGAATGACAGCAAAAGAAATTTTCATTTGGTTAAAACATGGTGAAGGTCAATTATTATGGGATAATTTATATAGCAAATTTAATCTAAAAGGCTTTCCAGCAGGAAACACAGGCACCACAATGGGAGGATGGTATAACAAAGAAATAAATACATTAGAAGATTTTCAAGGATTAAAAATGCGTATACCAGGTTTAGGGGGAGAAATTATTAACAGATTAGGAGGAACATCAGTAAACTTATCTGGGGGAGAAGTCGTAAATTCTTTAAAACTAGGTGTAATAGATGCAGCAGAGTGGGCAGGTCCTTGGCCAGATACTATTATGGGGTTTCATAAAGTTGCTAAATATTATTATGGACCAGGTATACATGAACCAAATACTTTATGTGAATTTATGATAAATAAAAGAATATGGGAGAATTTGCCTATTGAATATAAAGTAATAATTGAAAATGCTTCATATGCAAGTTACTTAGAAGTATTTACTGAATACTTTTATAAAAACGCTAAAGCACTGAGACTTCTTAAAAAAGAGCATAATATAAGTGTAAGGAGCTTTTCGCCTAAAATTGTAAAAATGTTTTTTTTAAATTCAGAAAATATTGTAAAAGAAAATCAAGTTGGAAATTCCGATTACAAGTATATTTATGATAGTTGGAAAAAAAACATTAAACTGTTTAATGAATACCATAAATATTCAGATACTGAATATATGAAACTTCGATTAGAAAACGTATAATCATTAAAAAGTAATATCTTTATATTTAAAATTACTTTCACTTTATATATTTTCTGATACTAATATATATATTATGAAATTTATCTTATTGGTTATACTAACTTTAGTATTAAATTTGAAACTTTATGCAGGGGCTCCAGCACCTAACACATCACTACCTCTGCCACCATATAAATTTGAAAAAGGAACATTACTTACAATTAATGTGGAATGGGAAAAGAATTCACTAAAAAAATATCTATCTGAAGATATTATAATGACTGATACTTTAAAAGGAGGTATTGATATTTATTTTACTAAGCATAAAAAACCTTTAGCTAGAATTGATTATGCTTTAATGTGGATTGACCAGATAAATGAAGAAAAAAATATTATTTTAGCGTTTGTAGGACCCAGTTACGATAGTAACAGACTAATTGAAAAGATATCAGAAAAAAAGCTTACCCTTTCTAAAAGTAGGTTAATGCAAATAAATAATAAAGTTTCTTTTAGAACTAATGTAAATAATAAACTAGTATTTAATCTTTCTGGAGATGTAAACGATAAATGTACATCTCACGAAAAAAAATCAAAAAAAATAAGTAAAAATAATAATAATAAATTTTTTATTATTTCTAATAGTTCAGATTTGATTTGTGAGCTTAATAATATTAAATTAAAATTTTCAGAAGAGTTTAAAGAATTAAAAGTAAATAAAATATTATCTGGATCACTCTTTAAAAATACAGAATTGATCTTTGAAGACTAATAAATAATTATTTTATTTTCTAATTTCTAATATTTTTTTTATTAAATTTGAAGCTAAATAAGAAGGAAGTTTGTTATTATTTTTTAACAAATTTTCTAGTTCCTTAAATTTTTCCAGTTGATATTTATAATCTTTTTCTTTTTTCAATAATATAAAAAGATATTTTTTTATATTATCTTTATTAAATTTTTTCTGTATTAACTCTGGAACAATTTGCTTATTAAATATAATATTCACTAAAGTAATATATTTTACAAATACTAAATTCTTTAAAAAAAAATAGCTCAAAAAATTTAATTTATAAACGGTAAAAAATGGTATTTTATTTAATGCTAACTCTAAAGTTATAGTACCAGATACGGCAATAGCTAAAATGCTATTATTAATAGCCTCTTCTTTTCTAGACCTAGGTATTATTTTAATAAGCTTATTCAATTTATATTTTTTAATAATAGTCTCTATTAATGAAATATGATTTTCAACAGCTACGACTAAATAATCATGATTAGTGCTAACTTCAGATATTGAACCCAATATTAGCTCCAAATGATTTATTATTTCAAACCTTCTACTCCCCGGAAATATAGAAATATATTTTTTTTTATAATTGTTACTAAAATTATTATTGCTTTTAATTATCTCAACTAAAGGATGTCCTATAAAATGAGTTTTAATCCCATGTGGAATGAAATATTTTTTTTCAAAAGGAAATAATACAAATAAATTATTAACATAGGCAGAAATACTTTTAGCACGACTAGCCTTCCAAGCCCAAACCGAAGGAGCTACAATATGAATGTTTTGGAGATTGGGTTTAATTTTATTAAGTTTTTTTAGTACTCTAAAATTAAATCCTGGAGAATCTATTGTAATTATTAAGTCTGGATTAATTTCAATTATTTTTTTTATTGTAAAATTTATTAGAAACAGTAATTCAGGGATTTTAGGAATTACTTCAATTAACCCCATAACAGATATTCTATCCATATTAAATATAGGAATTAAACCTAATTTGAGTAATTTACTTCCCCCTATACCATGTAGCTCTACTTTTTTACTTTTTTTAATGTTATTTAAAAAAGTCGCTCCTAGTTGATCTCCAGAGATCTCACCAGCTATTACAAAAATTTTCTTTTTAGAGTGCATAATAAAAAAGCTTATACTTTTTGATTAATTTAAATGTTTCTTTAGGTTTTGCTATTAAAGATTTATTTTTTTCAACTACAATTCCTTTAATACCAGATGAAAATATATTTTTAATTGTATTTGGACCTATTGTTGGTAAATCAAAATAAAGGTTTTGATTTGGTTTAGATATCTTTACTAAAATACTAAATTCATTTTCTCTATTTAATAATTTATACCTATAAATTAAATGATCTGTACCTTTTCTATCTTCTTTTAATAAAACATCTCCTTTACTTACAATTACTGCCTGTCCTTTGTCTAAAGAACCAATTTTTTTTGCTAAATTAAAGTAATCCGTAAGTTGTTTTAAATTAATATTTTTTTTATAATTTTCTAAATTATTATATAAATTATTAGCTATATTATCTTTTAATAAGTTTCTAACATCTAAAACTTTAAAACCTTTTTTAATAAAAATATTAAATATTTTTGTAAGTAAATTATCATCTCCTCTAAAATAATTTAATAAAATCAATGATATATAATAAACTGTTAATAAATTTGGCCTTAAACTATATAAATTAGGTTTTTGAATACTTCCAATAAATAATATATTTTTAATTTTTTTGTCTTTTAATATAGAAAATATATTACCTATTTCATTTAAATTTAAAGTTAGGTTTGGTTCATAAATTGAATTTTTATAAAAACCATCAATCCCAATTAAAAATATATTTATATTTTGTTTATGACAGCTTTTAATACAACTTAATACTAAATCTCCACCACCTGCAATTATAGCTAACCTAATACCTTTAATTTGCATCTTTAGGTTTACATATCGATCTAGATTTTTCACTTTTAAGAAAATTTACAATTTCTTTTACTGGTTCATTATTGGTAAATTCCTCTGATACCTCCTTTACTCTTTCAGAAAACGTACCTTCATGAGATGAAAAAAGTAAACCATACGCTTTTCTAAGACCTTGAATTATAGGTTTAGAAAAGCCTCTTCTTTTTAAACCGATAATGTTAAGACCAGATAAATATGCTCTATTTCCTATAACAGTCCCATAGGGTATGATATCACTATCAACTCCGGAAAGCCCACCTATCATTGAATGTTTTCCTATTCTACAAAATTGATGCGCCCCTGACATAGCACCCATTATTGCATAATCTTCAATTAAAACATGCCCTGCTAAAGATGCATTATTTACCATAATAACATTATTTCCTATTTTACAGTCATGTGCTATATGAGAACTTATCATAAACAGACAATCATTGCCTATGATAGTTTCTAAACCTCCTCCTATAGTACCTGGATTAGCAGTTACATATTCTCTAAAGATATTATTATTTCCTATTTTCAACATAGACTTTTCACCTTTATACTTTAAGTCTTGTGGAGAAGAACCTATAGAGCAGTAAGGATAAAAAGTACAATTATTTCCAATAGTAGTATTACCATCAATGTAAATATGTGCTTTTAAATTAACATTATTACCTATTTTTACATTTTCATTAATTATACAATAAGGTCCTATAGTAATATTAGAACCTAATTCTGCTTTATTTGAAATAATAGAAGTATGATGTTGGTTAATCATTAGTATCAGCTATCATTGCTGTTATTATTGCTTCCGCAACTACCTTTTCCTCTACTTTAGCCATGCAATCAAATTTCCAAACAAGTTTTCTAGATTGTTTTTTTCTTACTTCTATCAATAACTGGTCTCCTGGTACAACTAATTGCCTAAACCTAGCCTTATCAATGCTCATAAAATAAACCAGTTTTCCCATTGCTTTTTCGCCATACGAAGAAACAACTAGGGCACCAGAAGTTTGAGCCATACTTTCTACTATTAATACGCCAGGCATAACTTTTTTACCAGGAAAATGGCCCGCAAAAAACGGCTCATTTATGGTGACATTTTTAAGCCCTACAGCATATTCATCATTTTTAATGTCTATCAATTTATCAATTAATAAAAAAGGATACCTATGTGGCATCATAGATATAATCTTTTCAATACCAATTATATTTTTCATTTTTTTTCTACCATTTGTTTAAGAATGACTGACTGTTTTAAATATGTTTTAAGACTAACAGAAGGTGTACCACTTACAATGCTATTTTTTTCAATATTTTTTGTAACTCCTGATTGTGCTCCAATTTGAACATTATCCTTAATATATAAATGACCAGAAACGCCTACCTGTCCTCCCATTAATACATTTTTACCTATAATAGAACTTCCTGCTATGCCAGTTTGACCAGCTATTGCAGTATTTTCACCTATAACAACATTATGAGCTATATGAACAAGATTATCTATTTTAACACCTTTTTTTATTTCAGTAAAATTAATTGAACCTCTATCAATAGTACAGTTAGAACCTATATCTACATCATTATTAATTTTTACTATACCTATTTGTGGTACTTTAATATATTTCTTTCCGTCAAAAAAATATCCAAATCCATCTTGCCCAATTATAGTTCCATCTTGAATATTAACATTATTACCAATATGAGAATTTGAAATACTTACATTATTTCCAATATAACAGTTTTTCCCAATGTAAACATTAGGACCAATACTAGAAAATGAATTAATAATACTATTATCACCAATAATAGTGTTACTTTTAACGTCAGCATTTTTAGAAATATGAGCAGACTTTGATATTTGTATTTTTAAGGTTTTAGACTGCTTAAAATTATTTACATGAGGATAAAAAATATTTAATAACTTTACATAACTAAGGTAGGGGTTTTTTGATACTAAAAAAGATAAATTTAATTTTTTAGATAATTTGCCAATATCATGCTCAGATATAATACATGCTGATGCTTTAGTATAACTTAATTTATTTAAGTATTTTTTTTTGTCTACAAAGGTAATACTTTTGGACTTTGCATTTTCTATCGAAGAAATTCTATTTATGATGATTTTTGAATTACCAATAATCTTATCTTTAGTAAAATCAGCTATTTTTTTTAACGAATATGGACCCTTTGGCTTTGATATAATATTACTAATCAACTTTTTTTTCTTTTTTCTTTTCTACTGATATTTTAGGTAGAGATTTATTCAGTTTATCTACTACTATATTAGAAATATTAATTCTATCTGCTGATATAACTGTAGTATTTGCGTCAAAAACTAATAAATAACCTTTCTTGGCAGCAATTTCTTTCATGTGTTTTACCGCCTCTTGTTGTATTATTTGCATACCTTTTGCCATAGTTGATTCTAATTCTCTTCTGATTTTTTCTACCTTAGCTTGAACCTTATTTACTTTTTGTTTGAAAGCATCTTCCTTTTGCTTAAACTCCTCATTTGATAATACTGATTTTTGTGAAACTAAACTTTCTTGCTCCTTTTTTAGAATGTCTTCTTCTTTTTTTATTTCTTCTTTATAATTTTTTTCTACTTTTTGTATCTCTTTTTGAAGTGTAGAGAATGCTGAAGACTTAGCTAAAACTGCTTTCATGTCTATAACTGCTGCAGGAAAATTAATGTTATCAATTTTATCATTTTTTTTATCTTCATTGGCTAATGCACTATTAAAAATATTAAAATTAAAAGTTAATATTATTACTAATAAGAATTTTTTAAAATAATGTACCAACATTGAAGCTGAATGTTTCTGTTTTATCATAACTTTCCTTTAAAATTGCAAAACTATAGTCTAATCTTATAGGACCAAACGGAGATTGCCATAAAACTCCAGCTCCTGTAGTTAATCTTAAACTATTATCATCATAATAATTTGTTGCACTGGTGTCAATTGAAGTCAATGATCCAGCGGTTATAAATGCTCTTCCTTTAATACCCAGTTCTTTAGGCAAACCTAATCCAAATTTTAATTGAGGAGTTAAAGTATAATAAAAATTTCCACCTAAAGCTGAATCATCATCTTTGTCTCTAGGACCTATTCCTGCATTTTGAAAACCCACAAAAGTGTTATCTCCTAAAATAAATCTATCTGATATTTCAATATCTTGACCTAAACCCAATACATAGCCAGTTTTTCCAACTAATGACAAAGTAATTTTGTTATCTAATATCATATCATAGCTAGCAAGCGTTCCACTTATTTTAATATACTTTTTATCTCCTCCTATGCCTGCTAAGCCGAAACTATTTGAAAAGAACCAGCCCTCAGTTGGATCTATTCTGCTATTCGACTTGTCTATTCTATTTCCAAGTGTAAATAATGATAGTATATTTTCCCCAGACTCTGCAACAATAGCACTAGACGCTCCTGAATAAGCAATTATATCTCTTTTTTCCAAAGAATATTTGATACTCTGCCTTCCAAACTCTCCATTAGCATAACCTATCCCCAAAGCAACTCCATCAGTCTCATTATCATAATTACTTTCAGGAAACTGCCTAATTGTTTTAAATATATCAGTTGATAAAGATACATCTCTATTTAAGAAGAATGGTTCTGTAAAAGAAAAATCGATACTATTTTGCCTTTCACTAGTTAGTATGAAAAATTTTAATCTTTGTCCTTTACCAAAGAAATTATTTTCAGATAGTCCTATAGTTGCTTGTGCTCCATTACCTGATGAATAGCCTCCTCCTAAAGAAAATTCACCAGTACTTTGTTCTTCTACCTCTAAGTTAATATTAATTTCATTATTGTTCATAGGGTTTTCTATTTGATTAAATTCAACTTTTGAAAAATGTCCTAGGTTATTTACCAATATTTGAGACCTTTTTAATAAAACTCTATTATATGCATCACCTTCAGCTATTCTTAATCTTCGTCTTATTACTTTATCTAAAGTTCTTGTATTGCCAGAGATTATAATTTTATCTATATATTTTTTTTCGGCTGGGTCAATTAAAAAGGAAACGTCAATACTTTTATCCTGATTTCTTTTAAGCCTAGGATTAACTTTAACAAATGGTATTCCATCCTTCATAATATTTTCCGTAATATTTACTATAGTATCATCTAGTCTTTGAGCACTAAACCAATTACCTTCTTTAAACTTTATTCCATCAAGTATAAGTTCTTTGTTAACGTTGTTAATTAAAACATCTGCACTTATATTACCAAATTTGTATCTATCTCCTTCATTAACATTTAATGTAATAAAAAATAAATCCTTCTCATGGTTTAATTCAGCTTGAGATGCTTCAATATTAGCGTCTACAAAACCTTTATTGGCATAAAACTTTTTTAAATTTATTTCATCAAAATTTAATAAGTCAGGATCAAACTTTCCACCAGAGGATAATACCTTCCACCATCTATGCTCTTTAGTAAGTATTTCACTTTTAAGTTCTCTATCAGAGAAAAAAGAGTTACCTAAAAAATTTATAAATTTAATTTTTGATAGCGGACCTTCTACTATTTCAAAAATTAAATCTACTCTGTTTTGTTCTAAATATATGACTTTTGGTTCTACTATAGCAGCATACCTACCATTTCCCCTGTATATTCCTAAAATAGTTTGTAAATTATTTTTTACCTTATTTAAAGTAAATATATCTCTAGGCTTTAATGATATTTCAGGTAAAATATCATCATCATCTATCCTTTTATTACCTTCAAAAGCAATCCTATTGATTATTGGATTTTCTGTAACATTTATATACAAAAAACTACCTTTTAGCTCAAAGCTTATATTGGAAAATAATTCTGTGGCAAATAAGTCTTTGAAAACAATATTTAAGTCCTGATCACTTATTTCATCATTTTTTCTTATATTTAGATAAGAGAGAATAGTACTGTTTTCAATTCTTTGGTTCCCCTTAATATAGATTTTATCCACTACGTTTCCTAGTAGAGTACATTGCAATGTAGTGCATAGCATTATTAAAAATACAAATGATAACTTAAGCATTTAATTTAGTACTCTACAGTAAATATCATTTAATATGGAAAAAATCATAAAAGAAAGAATTAATGCTACTCCAATAATTTGAACTATTTTGAATAAATTATAATTAATATTTTTTCCAATTATAAACTCTGATATAAATGTTAATAAATGACCTCCATCTAATAATGGCAAAGGAAATAAGTTAATCAAACCAAGATTGATGGATATTAATGCAATTAAAGCAATAAAGGAAATATAATCAGTATTAACTACATCTGTTGAAACTTTAGCTATTAATATAGGCCCACCTACCTCACAATGATCTCTTTTACCAAACAAAATTTCCCAAAATGCAACTAAAGTTTTAATTGATATTATATAAATATTTCTAATAGACTCTACAATAGAGTCTAAAAAATTTAATTTTTCTCTACTCTTTTTAAATGTAATACCAATTTTACCTTCATTATTTTTGTTTATATCCCTAGGAATAACATCAATAGCAAATTCGTTATTATTTCTTAATATTAAAAATTTTAAGATGTTACCCCTATTAACCTTTACAATATCAATAATTTGTCTTGCATCTAATATTTTAATATTGTTTATACTTCTTATTATATCTCCAGTTTTTAAACCTGCATCTTTGGCAGGTGAATTAGCTAGTACCTTACCAACTACTGGCTCTAATAATGGGTTTATACCAATATAATTTATGGTCTTTTCAGTTCCAATAAATGTTTTTATTTCTTTTTTATCTGGTTTTAATTTATATTCTAATATTTTATTATTTCTTTCTATAGTAAACAATAGATATTCAAAATATTTATTATCAGCCTCAATGAAATTATAAATATCTTCAAAGTTATCTATTTTAGTTTTGTTAATGGATATTATTTTATCATAAACTTTTATATTACTATGATAGGCTGGACTATCATCATCAATAGAGGCCACAATATTTGAAGTTTTATTTTGTCCAAAAAAGTAGAAGATACCTACAAAAAGAAAAAAACTTAGTATAAAGTTAGCAGCTGGTCCTGCAAAAACAATACTTGCTTTTTGAAGAGCTTTTTTATTCATAAAAAGATCTTTATTACTATCATGTTTTTGATTTTTAGTATTTGCATACATCTCACCAGAAAACTTTACATAACCGCCTAACGGTACTAACCCTATTTGCCATTTAGTATTATTTCTATCAATTTTACTGAATAAAACTGGGCCAAAACCTATAGAGAATTTTTCTACTTGTACATTATTTAATCTGGCAATGATATAATGTCCAAATTCATGTATAAATACTATAATTGTAAAAACTAATATAAACCAAAAAATATATTCAGAATAACTAATGAATGTATATATAAAACTCATAGACTATCTTTTTTGTTAATCATCATAATAGTTTGCATTCTAGCTTCTTTATCAACTGTTAATACATCTTTTAATGTATTAATATTTATATGCTTAAACTCATTAATAGTTTTTTTAATTATTCTAACTATATCATTAAATTTAATATTTTTTTTCAAAAATTGCTCAACAGCTATCTCATTAGCTGCATTTAATACGATAACTGTAGATTTTTTATATTTACTTTTAGTTACTAATTTTTTTAATACTAATGATGGAAATTTTCTTTCATCTGGTTTTATAAAACTTAAATTATTTTCTTTATGATAATCTATAAAATTTACACTACTATGCGACCTTTTTGGCCAATTTAAAGCATAATTAATAGGTATTTTCATATCTGGATAACTAGCAACCAAATGAGAAGCTCCATCGATAAAGTTAACTATACCATGAATTATTGATGAAGGATGTATTAAAATTTCAACATTTTCTAGGCTCATATTAAATAAGATGGAAGCCTCTATAGTTTCTATTATTTTGTTTACCAATGTAGCTGAGTCAATAGTGATTTTTTTTCCCATTTTCCAATTAGGATGTTTTAATGCATCTTCTACTGTAATATTTTTAAAATTATTGATGCTCATACTTAAAAATGGACCACCAGAAGCTGTTAAAATTATATTTTTTATATTACTTTTTTTTTCTTTGTTTAAAAGTTGAAATATTGCATTGTGCTCTGAATCTAATGGAATAATTTTAGTATTCTTTAATTTAGCTTTTTTAGTAAGTAAATCTCCTGCACTAACTACTGATTCCTTATTAGCAATTGCTAATATCTTAGCATTACCTAAACAAGCAAAAGTTGGTTCTAACCCAGCAACACCAACTATAGCAGATATCATAATATCTACATTTAATTTTGAAACCTCATATATACCTTCTTCACCAGCAAGACATTTAATATTACTGCCAAATAGCTCATTTTTTAAATCTTTATAGTATTTTTTATCTCCAATAACTACATAATTACTTTTAAATTTTAAAGCATATTTAGCTAACTTTTTAAAATTTTTATAACACGTTAAAGCAATGACATTGTATTTTTGCTTATTATTGGATAATAAATTTAATGTATTTACTCCTACTGACCCTGTAGCACCTAAAATAGATATTTTTTTCAAAACTTACTCCCAAAGTAATACAAAGAAAAACATAACTACAATAGCAAACAAAAAGCCATCAAGTCTATCTAAAAGTCCTCCATGACCAGGAATTAATTTTGAAACATCTTTTTTACTATTTATTCTCTTAAGGTAACTCTCAAATAAATCACCTAAAGATGTAGAAAAACCTAAAATTAAGCCTATTATCATAGATTTAGTAATACTAGTTATGTTAAATAAATAAGAGAAACAAATACTGCCTATTACAGAAAATATAATAGAAAATAAAAAACCTGACCAGGTTTTGTTAGGGCTAATACTAGGAAGCAATTTCTTACCCTTTATTATACTACCAAAAATATAAGCTGATGAATCACTAGCACATACAATACACAATAACCATAAAATTATTAGCTTCCCATTAAGAAAATAATTATTTAAAAAAATTAATATATAAAATGGAAATGCTAAGTAAAAATAAGAAAAAATAACAAGTGGCCATCTTTTTTTATTTAATAGCAGACCAATTAGCAATCCAAGTATAGTAAAGAATATAGGGAGTAAATTAAAACCATAAAATATGAAAAAAAAATTAATTATAATAATAATATAATTAATGAAAAAATTAATACTCAAATCATTCAAATTAAATAACTTATAATACTCATTTAATAATATGAAAAAAGATACTACTAATAAAAATAAAAAATAATATGAACCTAGATAGTTAAAAAAAAAAATTAAGAATATTAAAACTATAGAAGATATAACTCTTATAATAAAATTATTAAAAAAAATATTTTTAATTACAGACCCCCAAACCTTCTTTCTCTATTATTAAACTCAGAGATTGCAGATATAAAGTCATCTTTACTAAATTCAGGCCAAGGTTTTTTTATAAATAGCAATTCTGTATATGCTGCTTGCCATAAAAGAAAATTGCTTAACCTACAATCACCGCCTGTTCTTATTATTAAATCAGGGTCTGGTAAACCAGCTGTATAGAGAGAATCTGATATTAATTTTTCATTAATTTGATCAATGGTAATACTTTTACTACTTAGATAACTAGCTATTTTTTTAACGGAACTAGTAATTTCTTGTCTGGAACCATAATTTATAGCAATTATTAATTGAAATGTCTTGTTATGTTTTGAAGCTTCTACTAAATTAGTTAAATCCTTTATTATGTCTTTAGGAAATAATGCTATTTCACCAAGTACTTTTAGACAAACATCATTTTTTAATAAATCTTTAATTTGTTTTTTTAAAAAATACCTTAGTAGACTAATTAAATCTTGAACTTCTTGATTTGTCCTCTTCCAATTTTCTGATGAAAAAGCAAATAGTGTGAGGTACTTAACATTACATTCTACAGCAGTATTTATTATTTCTTTGACATTAATAGCACCTTTTTTATGTCCATCTATGCTTTTCAGACCATTTGATTTTGCCCAACGCCTATTTCCATCCATAATTATACCAATATGCTTTGGAAAAGATAAATTATTATTTTTATTATTGTTCATTGCAAAATAGACTAAATTTGCAGAATCTCATTTTCTTTATTTTTACTTTTTTCTGAAATTTTTTCTATATAAATGTCTGTCAATTTTTGCAGGTCATCTTGTAGATTTTTAATTTCATCTTCTGGAACATTTTCACTAGTTAATTTTTTTATGGAGTTCATGCCATCTTGTCTAATGTTTCTAATTGAAATTTTTGACTCTTCTGCTATGCGTTTTACATTTTTTGCTAGTTCCTGTCTTCTCTCAGCTGTAAGCTCGGGTAAATTTATTCTTATGATTTGTCCTTCTGTCATAGGTGATAAGCCTAAAGAAGAATTTATTATACTTTTTTCTACAGCACTTACTAGATTAGTATCCCAGACATTTATTTTTATAGTTCTAGCCTCAGGTACATTTACTGACGCTAGATCCTTAATTTTCATATTTTGGCCATATGCATCTACAATAAGACTATCTACTAAGGTACTAGAAGCCCTACCAGATCTTATGCCAGAAAAGTTGTTAATTAAATTATCAATTGTACCTTGCATTCTTTTTTCATAATCATCCATTATAAGTTTGTTCATATTTACTCCTCTGATATAATAGTAAATGACTCTTCGGCATTTATAGCTTTAGAAAATGAATTTTTTGCTAAAATTGAAAATACAACAATAGGTATATTATTGTCTCTTGCTAATGTTATTGCTGAAGAGTCCATAACTTTAAGATTATCTGATAATACTTTTTTATATTTTATAGTAGAATATTTTTTTGAATTTGGATATTTCTTAGGATCATCCTCATATACACCATCCACACTAGTTCCTTTAAAAATAACATCACAGCTCATCTCAGCTGCTCTAAGTGTAGCCGCCGTATCTGTTGAAAAATATGGATTACCAGTACCCGCAGCAAGAATAATTACCCTATTTTTTTCTAAATGTCTAATGGCTCTTCTTTTTATAAATGGTTCACATATAGTTTGCATTGGAATTGCTGATAATACTCGTGTTGAAACTCCTTTTTCTTCAATAGCGTTCTGAAGGGCTAAAGCATTTATAACAGTAGCTAACATACCCATGCCATCAGCAGTAACTCTATCAATACCTTGAGCTGCTCCTGAAATACCTCTAAATATATTACCGCCTCCAACAACAATACAAATTTCTTTTCCTTTGTTATGAACCTGCGCTATGTCATGTGCAATAGATAACACTTTATCAGGATCAATACCATAATCCTGCTTACCAACAAGGACTTCACCTGACAATTTCAACATAATTCTTTTCCAGCTATTAAAATTTATCAGGTTTAAATTTTTCATTTTTACTATAACTAAGTGGTATTATTTACTTGTGAGGCTACTTCCTCAGAGAAACTTTTTTCTTCAATTTNTATCCCTTCTCCTAAAATTAATAACTTNAAATCANNAATTGATAAATNNGTNTTNTTANTATTATTAAATTCATTAAGNACNTGTNNNACAGNTAAAGANGGATCAAGNACCCAGNTTTGATTNANTAANGTNACATCAGANAGNTATTTTNTTATCTTACCTNNAACTATTTTTTCNATTATATTNTCAGGNTTTCCAGATGATTTNAGTTGNGANNNATATATTTCCTTTTCTTTTTCAATAAAATTTTTATCTAGGGAACCTTCGTCTAAAGAAAGTGGTCTGAAAGCAGTTATGTGCATTGCTATTTTATTAGCAAAATCAGTAACTTCTTTATCATTATTTTTAGAAGATAACTTAACTACACATGCCATTCTACCAATGTTGTCATTTATTTTATTATGAATATAAGAACCAAATATCGAATTATCTTCCCCAGACTCTAAATATGATATTCTTCTTATTACTATATTTTCTCCAATTTTTGCTATTAAATTTTGTAAAGCTTCTGCGACAGTTTCATTACCTAAAAAATTTGATTTTAAAAGGTCTTCTAAAGAAAGCTTTTTATCTGCTCCTACATTTAAAATCGTTTCAACAAAATTTTGAAAATCTGTATTTTTAGAAACAAAATCAGTTTCAGAGTTAACTTCTACTAATAAAGCAAAATCCTTACATTTTTTTAAACCTACTAAACCTTGTGCTGCTACTCTAGAAGATTTTTTTTCAGCTTTAGCTATGCCCTTCTTTCTTAACCAACTAGTAGCTTTACTAATATCGCCATCATTTTCTAGTAAAGCATTTTTGCAATCCATCATACCGGCACCAGTTTTTTCCCTTAATAGTTTTATATTATCAGAGGTAATATTTGGCATTTTAATTTAAGTTAGTTACTCTTTTCTGTCGAAGATAGTATCTCGTTCTTATCTTCCATTCTTTTACTAACTAAATCTTCACTTTGGTTATGACTAGTTGTTTCCAAGCTTTGAAGATCTTCAGTTAATATATCTGTTTCACCAATATCTTCATTTTTCTTAGTCATATTGCTTATAACTTTAATATTTATAGTTTCTGATATAAGATCACAAAAAGTTTTTAGAGCTCTTGTAGCGTCATCGTTACCTGGTATAGGAAAATCTATGCCATCTGGGTTAGAGTTACTATCTATAACAGCAACTATAGGAATATTTAAAACCTTTGCTTCTTCAAGGGCATTTTTTTCCTTATTAGTATCAAAAATAATCATGGCATCAGGGACACCATTCATATTTCTAATACCACCAAGTGATAAATTTAGTTTTCCTTGCTTTCTTTGTAAGTTTAATCTCTCTTTTTTTGTGAGCATTTTAACAAAATCATTCTTCTCATCTAGTTTAGCGTCAAGTTCGTCAAGTTGCTTAATTGACTGAGAAATTGTTTTCCAATTAGTAAGCATACCTCCAGGCCATCTGTGCGTCACAAAAAATTGATTATTTTTAATAGCAGCATCCTGAATTGGCTGTTGAGCTTGTCTTTTAGTACCTACAAACAAGATTTTACCACTATTGTTAGCAATCTCATGTAAAAAAACTAAAGCATTGTGTAAAAGCGGAACCGTTTGTTGCAAATCAATGATATGAATACCATTTCTAGTTCCAAATATATATGGTTTCATTTTAGGGTTCCATCTATGAGATTGGTGACCAAAGTGGATACCAGCATCAAGTAATTGTCTCATAGAAAATTCCGCTACATTCAATATTTCTCTCCTTACTAATAAATTAAACAGTCATAACTTGCAATTAAAGATTTTGCAAGTTAATTTTACATTATTTTTTCTATATTTTTAATACTCGTTATATTTCGCATTATATTTTCTAAATTCACATCTGAACTAATACTCACTCCTGAAGAAATTTCTATATCTTTATAAACAATATTAACTTTTTTATTACCATTTTCTAATTGAAATAATCTATTTTTTATATCATCAATAAAATCAATATTTTCTAGGTGAATTTTGAAATATTTAAAATAACTATTTTTAAGTCTTTCTGCCTCAATAATTGATTTAAACCTAAGTCGCATTATAGCATCTTTACCTAAGGCATGAATTAAACTTATTACATAAGTGGAACCAATATTTAAACTAACAGTTTTTTCATCTAATTTTTCTTTATATACTCTTATGTTTAAAAAACCCTTTAAGTCTAATAAAAAAAGATCAATAAAAATAGTATTTCCAATATTTTTTTGTTCAAAACCAACTAAAAAAACTAATATTTCATATTCCTTGCCATTAATTTTATTTTCATCTATGTCTGAAGAATATGTAAAATTGAAATGCTTAAAAAATTTAAAATCATCTAATAATGGGTTGTCGGAAACTAAAAACCCCAAAGAAAGATACTCATTTATACAGTTTTTTTCTTTTTTCCATGGTTTTATTGGATTAATTAAATGTTTAAAATTATCTTCACTGTTATGATCAGAAAATAAAGCTTTCTGATTAGCCAAATCATCTCTATGAATATTTTGTGATATTAACAATAAATTTGAAGAAGCCTCAAATATTGAAGATCTGCTATACTTAAAACAATCAAAAACACCTGCCATACTCAAAAATTCGATCTGTCTTTTATTTATTAGAGATGGGTCTAGCCTAGAAAAGAAATTAAAAATAGAACTATATTTTCCTTCTTTTGATCTATTATTAACTATATGTTTTGCTAATTCAAATCCAATGTTTTTAATATTTGCTAAACCACTTCTAATAGCTAAATTATTATTATATTTCTCAACTGAAAAATAAATATCAGAGTTATTAATATCAGACTTTAAAAGAATCAGCCCTAATTTTTCTATTTCTGCTTTTATAGGAATATATTTACTACTGGAGTTGTTTATTTCACTATTAAGCAATGCGGTAAAAAACTCAGCAGGATAATGAGTTTTACACCAGGCAGTTTGATAAGAAATCATGGCATAAGCAGCAGCATGACTTTTATTAAAACCATAACCTGCAAACTTTTCAATATCTGAAAAAATTTGTTTAGCACTTTCAGTTGGAATATTATTTTTTTTACTACCTTCAATAAAACTTTTTTTTAGATCCTGCATTTCCGATTTTATCTTTTTTCCCATAGCTCTTCTTAGTAAATCAGCTTTAGCTAGAGAAAATCCAGCTATTACTCTTGCAGCCTCCATGACCTGTTCTTGATAGATCATGATGCCATGAGTTTCTGCCAATAGATCTTCCAAAAGAGGATGAGGATAAATTGTATTTTCTATTTTATGTTTTCTATTTATGTAAGCTGGGATTTGTTCCATTGGACCAGGTCTATACAAAGCTACAACTGCGATAATATCTTCAATCCTATCAGGCCTTAATTGCTTTAAAACCTGTCTCATTGGTACACTCTCTAATTGAAAAACTCCTAATGTATTACCTGAAGATAAAGTTGCATAAGTCTTTTCATCCTCATAATTTATTTTATTTAAATCAATATTTATATTTCTTTTTAAAATTAATTTCAAAGTTGAGTCTAAGACAGATAATGTTTCTAAACCTAAAAAATCAAATTTAATTAAACCAATATTTTCTAAATATTTCATGTTAAATTGAGATACCGGAATAGAAGATTTTTCATCATAATATAAAGGAACATCATTTATAATTGGACTGTTAGAAATAACTAAACCTGCAGCATGTGTAGATGCATTTCTATTTAAACCTTCTAGTTTTATAGATATATCAAAAATTTTCCTTACTTCTATATCTTCTTCTATTAAATCTCTTACTATCGAGTCATTTTCTACATAGTGCTTTAAAGATTTAATTGCACCAGGGTTATTAGGAATAAGTTTAGCAATTTTATCAATTCTTCCATAATTAAAACCTAAAACTCTACCCACATCCCTTATTACAGCTCTAGCTTGCAGAGAACCAAAGGTGATTATCTGCGCAACTTTATGTTTACCATATTTATTTCTTACATAATCAATAACTTCTTCTCTTCTATGCTTACAGAAGTCTATATCAAAGTCAGGTAAAGATATTCTATCAGGATTTAGAAACCTTTCGAAAAGTAGCCCATATTCAATTGGATTAATATCAGTTATGTTTAAAGACCAAGCTACGATTGATCCTGCTCCTGAACCTCTTCCAGGTCCTACAGGTATATTATTGTTTTTAGCCCAAATAATAAAATCACTTACAATTAAAAAATAACCTGCATATCCCATGTCATTAATAACTTTTAATTCATAGTCAAGTCTATTAAAATAATTAGTTCTTTCTTTATCACTGAGTGTGTAATTATTTTCTATTCTTTTTTCTAAACCCTTATAAGACAATTGAAAAATCAAATCAGACTCATTTATATCCTTAGATACATTTATATTGGGTAATTTAGGTTTAGAATCTTTTAAGATAAAACTACATCTTTTAGGTATATTTAGTGTATTAGTTATTGCCTCATTCATGTCTTCAAACAGACTTAACATTTCACCAGAATCCTTAAAATAACATTCTGAAACTGGCTTTATTCTTTTAATGTCTGCTATTGTGGTAGACTGATTTATGCACATTAAACAGTCTTGTGCTTCATACATATCTCTATTAAGAAATGATATATTATTAGAGCAAACTAAAGGAATATCATATTCAAAAGATAAAAATAAAAGGTTTTTTTCTTGTATACTCTGATGCTTATTATTTTTTCTAAAAATATTTAAATACATTCTATCTTGAAAAACATTTTTTAAATCTTTTACAAAAAAACAATCATTTGAGTTTTTCTGTAAAAGAGAACTTTCGCTTACATCATCAAATAATATTAATATACCATCGTTATGTTTTAAAAATTCATTTAAAAAAACAAATTTTTGTTTATATTTCTGTAAATTTTTATAAATAGAGCTTACAAGTATAGAAAGATTTTGCCATCCCTTTTGATTCATGATTAAACAAGTAATATTACATAATGATCTACTTTTATCTTCTTCAATCTTTTTCTCTATAGTTAAATTTACACCTAATATAGGTTGCATTTTTTTATTAATAGCCTTTTTTGTGAACTCCATTGCTCCAAATAAATTGTTTGTATCAGTAAGGGCAATAGCAGGCATATCATTTATTACTGCTTTCTCTATTAAATCATCAATTTTAACTGAACTTTCAAGTATAGAGTAATGAGATTTTGTTTTTAAATGTATAAAGCTTTTAATATTTATTCCTCATATTCAAATAATGAACCATCATTAAGTATATAAACTTTATCCATTTTTTTTGCTATTGTTAAATCATGAGTAGCCAAAAGCAAAGATGTATTATTAATAGATGAAATATTTAAAAGTTCGTCTATTACATTATCACTATTTTTCTTATCTAAATTTCCTGTTGGTTCATCAGCAATAATAATTTCAGGTGAATTTGATATTGCTCTTACTATAGCAACTCTTTGCTGTTCTCCTCCAGATAAAGCAGATGGTTTATGCATCGCTCTATCTTTCATATCAACAATCTCTAATAGCTCATAAGCTCTTTCCTTTGCATATGAAGAATTAAAATCATTTAAAAGCAAAGTTAAATAAATATTTTCAAAAGCAGAAAATTCCATTAATAGTGAGTTTTGTTGATGGATATATCCAATATTTTTTTTTCTTAAAAGAGATTTTTCAATATCTTTTAATTTTGCAGCATTTTTTCCCATAATAAAAATATCTCCCACTCTAGGACTTTGTAATAGACTAGCAATATTTAACAAACTTGACTTTCCTGAACCAGATGAACCTATAATGGCTATTTTAGAAGACTTTGAAATACTTAAACTTAAATCTTTTAGCACGTCCACTTTATTAGACCCCTGATAAAAGTATTGGTTAATATTTTTTAAAGTTAATATTTCACTCATATCTTAAAATATTTGCAGGTTCAATTTTAGATGCTCTCCATGCAGGATATAGTGTTGATAACAAAGACAACATTAGTGCAGTGCTTACTATAATTATTATTTCTGATATGATTACTTTTGAAGGTATAATATTAAAAAAGTATATCTCTGCTGAAAATAACTTACTATCGAACAAACTTTCTAAAAAGATTTGTATGTCTCCTATATTTATAGTAATTAATAATCCTAAAATAGTTCCTATAATTGTACCAAATATCCCTACTATTGAACCTATTAAAATAAATATTCTTAATATTTGACTTCTTGTAGAACCTAACGATCTTAAGATTCCTATACCTCTTTCTTTATCCTTAACTATCATAATTATACTAGAAATTAAATTAAAAGCTGCTACAAAAATTATTAATGATAAAATTAAAAACATTACTTTTTTCTCAATTTTTAAAGCATTAAATAATTCTTTATGCATTGTTTCCCATGTAAAAGTTTTATGAGCACTTTCTACTGCTAGATTAATTTTATATGCAGTTTCATTTACATCTTCTATTTTATCAATAAATATTTCTAAATGACTTAAATAACTCTGGTCTTTGTTTAATAAATTTGTAACAAGAATTTTAGGCATAAATATAATATTTCTATCAATGTTATACATCCCAACATCAAATATTCCTGCTATATTTAATTTGATTATATTAGGTATGTTACCAAAAGGAGTAGTGCTTTTAACTGAAGTGATTAATTCAACTTCGTCATTAACTTTTACTCTCAAAAAAGTAGCTAACCTAGTACCTATAATTATGTTATTATTTTGAAAGTTTTCTATATTTCCTTCAGTAATGTTTTCTTCAATGCTTCTTCTTTCATATAAATCTGCTTTATTAATTCCTTTAACCAAAATACCTGATGAGTTAAATTCAGACGAAATCATTGCATGCATTTCAACCTCTTTTGCAACACTTTCTACATTTTGAATAACCTCAATTTTTTCAACAAAATTATCTTTTTTATAATTCTGGTCATTAAAATAAAGTATTATGTGTCCATTAATACCTACTATTTTTTCAATTAATTGAGCTCTAAATCCATTCATTACAGACATAACTATTATTAGAGTAGCAACTCCTATAGTAATACCTAAAAAAGAAAATAGAGAGCTTATTGAAATAAAGCTTTCATTCCTTCTTGATTTAAAATACCTTAAAGCAATTAATAATTCTAATCTAAAATTCACACTTATACTCTAAATAACTTTCAACTTTATTTATATTAATTAATTCAGATTTTCCAGTTACTCTTTCTTTGATTTCAATATTTGAATTTAATAAGTTTTTTTCCCCAACTATAATTTGCAAGGGTATACCTAGCAAATCCATGTTATGAAACTTATCGCCTACTCTAACATTTCTATCATCATAAATAACTTCATATTTTTTACTAAATTTTTTATAAAAATTTTCACTAAAGCAATTACATGTATCATTATCACTTCTAACGTTTATTAAACCTATATCATAAGGGGTTACCTTTTTTGGCCATTTTATACCTCTATCATCGTTATTAGCCTCAATTATTGCTGCGACTAATCTACTAACACCTATTCCATATGACCCACTATGTATTAATTCTTTACTACCTTTATTATTTATATAATTAGCATTAAAGGCCTCAGAATATTTAGTACCGAAATAAAATATATGACCAACTTCTATACCATTTGAAATAATTTGATTTTGACTTTCAACCGTATTTTTAAAAACTGATAAATCATGTTTTTCTGAAGTACGACTGTACAAACTTAAAATATTTTCAGTAGCTACAATAGCATCAGTTTTATTAGTTAAATTAACATTACTGACATCATGATCAAAAACTCTTTTATCATAAAAAATCTGAGTCTCACCGCTTGATGTCTCAAGTATGAATTCATGACTTAAAGCTCCTCCTATAGGACCAGAAGCTGCTTTGACAGGAATTATCTTTAAACCTAATAATTTGAAAATTTTCATATATAATATAAACATTTTACAATAAGAATAATAAGAATTTTCATAATCTAAATCAAAAGAATATGCATCTTTCATTAAAAATTCCCTACATCTCATTACACCAAACCTAGGTCTAATTTCATCTCTAAATTTCCATTGAACATGAAATAATAATTTAGGTAAATCTTTATAAGATTTAATATCATTGCTAACTAAGTCTGTAATCATTTCTTCATTGGTTGGACCATATAGTAACTCATTATCATTTCTATCAGAAATTTTTAACATTTCCTTACCATAATCATCATATCTTCCAGATTTTATCCATATATCTGATGGCTGTATAGTTGGCATTAAAATCTCGTATACATCATTTTTAATATGAGCTATTCTAATTAAGTCTTTGATTTTATTTAATACTTTTAATCCTAAGGGAAGCCATGTATAAATACCAGAAGTAGCTTGTTTGATCATACCAGCCCGTAACATTAATTTATGCGAAACTAAGTATGCATCACTAGGATTTTCTTTTAGTGTAAATGAATAATATTTACTTAACCTCATATCTATAATATTAAACTTTTTAGTGAAAAAATATTTAAGTATGCCATTAACCAAAATGCAAATGTAATAATTAAAGAGAATATGCTTGCAAAGATAAATTTAATTAATATATTTGGTTTTTTTGGGGCACTTTTAGCAAATTTAAAGTTTCTAGCTTGTGGTAATTGCTGATAGCCTATAGGTAACAAAATAAAAAAAACTGGCCACCATACAACTAAAAAAAAAATTATAATTTCTAGTATGCTCATTTAACTTCTTCTAACTCTATTAAAGTTCCAATAAATTGTTTAGGGTGTAAAAATATAACTGGTTTACCATGTGCACCTTTTCTAGGTATTCCACTGCCTAAAACTGTATAACCCTTGCGTTTCAATTTTTCAATACTTTTATTTATATCATTAACTTCATAACATAAATGATGTATGCCTCCTGATGGGTTTTTTATCAAAAAGTTACTAATTGGAGAGTTTTTACCTAAAGGTTCTAACAATTCTATATTAGTATTTTTTAACTTTACAAAAATAGTAGTAACGCCATGCTCAGGTAAAGCCACCCTGTCACTTATTGATGCTCCAAAAATACCTTTATATATATTTATGCCGTCATCGAGATTATTTAAAGCTATTGCTATATGATTAAGTCTCTTTAACATCATTCTTCAATATAGATTATATCTAAAATTATGGAAGGTCTTTTGTTAAAATTATTCTCTAAGTATTTTTTAATTTTTTTTGTTAAAAAGGATTTTATTTGATTTTCTTTAGCTAGATTAATAGGTATATATGGATGCAATAATTCTTCTATAAATTGTGAAAAATTTTGTAGCAAACCATTTTCAACATCATTTAATATAGCTAAAAACTTAATTCTGGGCAGCTCTAACAAATCGCCGGTTTTTGTAATTAAAATATTTACATTGACTACTCCGTTGTATAGCATCCTTTTTCTTTCTTTAAAAAAAATAGACTCTACAGGAATTAATTCATAGCCATTTAGTGCTACTTTTCCATTATCAACTTCTTCAATTACTCTTCCCTCTTTAGTGATGTCTACTAAGAATCCATTTTTAATTTTTAATACTTTTGTAACTCCACTTTTTATGGCAATATTAGAATGTGCATTTATATGAATAGCTTCTCCATGAACAGGTATTGAAATTTTAGGTTTAATCCAGGAATACATAAGTTTTAATTCCTCTTGAGCAGGGTGTCCTGATACATGAATATCATTATTTACAGGAGTAATAATTTCTACACCTTTATAAATTAATTTATTCATAAGATTATTAATGCTAATTTCATTACCAGGTATCTTTCGCGATGAAAAAATAATTTTATCACTGCTTTTTAAATTTATATATGCATGATTATCACTTGCTAGCCTATTTAACGCACCTAGTGGCTCTCCTTGAGAACCAGTGCAAATAGCAAGAAACTTATCATCTGAAACTTCTCTTAGATTTTTTTCACTTATTAAATTTGTGTTTTCTTCAAGATAGCCTACTTTTGTTGCAGCATCAGTCATCCTCCACATAGACCTTCCTATTAACCCAACCTTTCTTCCTTGTTTTTTAGCTAAGTTAATAATCGTTAATATCCTTTCAACATTTGACGCGAACATAGTAATAAAAATTCGATTGTTACTTTTTTTAATGTGACCTGATAATTCTTTTTCAATTGAATTTTCAGAACCTGAGAAACCTTTTACATTGGCATTTGTAGAATCACATACTATCGCATCAATTCCCCTTTTTCCTATATCAATAAACTTTTTAGAATCTGTGTAACTTCCTATATTTGGATTATCATCAATTTTCCAATCCCCTGTATGAAATATTTTTTTATCTCCCATTTTGATTAATACTGAATTAGGTTCTAATATTGAGTGACTAATATTAAACAATTCAATTTTAAAATTTCCAATTGAAAATTTTGACTCTTTTTCAACTATATTTATCTGAACTTTATCATAAAGACCCTGATCAATAAGTCTTTGTTTCAACAAATATGCTGAAAAGGGAGTAAGGTAAATAGGACACTTCAAATATGGCCATAAATGATGAACAGCGCCAATATGATCTTCATGGGCATGAGTAATAAGCATTCCACTAATCTTTAAATTATGTTTTGTTATAAACTCAATATTGGGCATAAAAACCTCTGACCCTATTGCAGCTTCATCCTTAAAAGTAACACCACAATCAACTATTAACCATTCATTTTTATAGCAATACATATTAAAGTTCATACCAATTTCACCAGTTCCTCCTAAAGGAAGAAAATAGATTTTATCTTTATCTGTAATATTTTTATTTTGTAAACCCATCTAACCTTTACCCTCAGCATAAGCTATAAATAACCCCTTTAAAGTTAAATCCTTATTTATTATAATTTTTTTTGATATCTCATTTACAAATAGATCTGATAAACCACCCGTAGCCATTATAAGCATTTTATAATTTAATTCTTTTTCAATTTTTATTAAAATATTTTTTATAAGTCCTATATACCCCCAATATATACCTGATGACATTGCAGAAACTGTATTTTTCCCAATAACTTTACTTTCTTTAGTTATTGCTATTCTTGGCAATCTTGCAGCTGCTGAATGCAAAGCATTAATAGACAAATTAACACCAGGTGCAATTACACCACCCAAATATACACCTTTTTTTCCGACTACATCAAAAGTAGTAGCCGTACCAAAGTCAATTATAATAGTGGGCTTTTTGTATAACCTCCATGCACATAAGGCATTAACTATTCTATCTGTTCCAATTTCAGTAGGAACTTCAAGTTCAGTAGGAAAATTTACCTTTATGTCTTCCGCTATAATATGTGGCTTAATATTTAAAAAAGTAGTAATTGCTAATTTCAATTCTTGAGTAATATCTGGAACTACGGAACCAATAATGATATCGTCAAATTTATAATTATTATTAATAATATATTTTAGCCATATAATATACTCATCTTTTGTTCTGTTTAAGTGAGAAGATATTCTCCATTTTTTTTTAATTTTTTTTCCATCATAAACTGCCAAAACTATATTGGTGTTTCCTATATCTACAATTAAATAATTCATTGCTCTACTGTATCTAAATTAAAAAAATTACTCTCTTTATTATTTATTAGAATCTTTATAGAACCGTTCAAGTTAATTCCTTTATAAATACCATTTGTAATACCTTCTTTAGTTATAAAAGAAATTTCTGAGTTGATTGGTATAGAGCGTTTCATCCAAGACCTTAGTATATATGATATACTTTTTGCTTTTAAAATGCTTTCCCAATAATTAAAATAAAAAATTAATTTTCTTAAAATTTTTTTTCTTGATAGATTTAATGAACTTTCATATTTTAGGCATGTTGTTGGATATTCTAAATTAATAGGTGCAATTTTCATATTAATACCAATCCCAATGTATAAATCAGAAATTTTACTTCCCTTACTATATGTATCAATGAGTATCCCAGCTATTTTTTTTTTATCTACTAATAAGTCATTTGGCCATTTAATAAAAATATTTTTTTTCTCCTCTAAAAAAGAATTAATGGTATCATAAATTACAATTCCTGTTAGATAATTTAACAAAAATGCATCTGGTATATAAAAAGTATTTAACTTTATAGATATGAATAAATTTCCTAAATTAGAAATCCATTTGTTATTTTTTCTCCCTCTTCCAGCAGACTGTGTATATGCCATTAATAGAGTATTTAGATTGTTTTTGTAACAATCTTTTTTAATTTCATCCATTGTGCTACCAACTTCTTTCAAAGCATACAATTGCCAGTTATTTAACTTTAAATCGTAGTAATTATTCATGATCAGTTATAAATATAATTAATAAAGAAAATTAAAGAATCTGCATACAATACAAATATTAACATTAAAAAAGCCATAAAAACTATTATAAAAAACTGTTTTTTATCTAAATTATAGTTTAAATCTTCTGAACTTTCATCTAAATACATAGCCTTTATAATCTTTAAATAGTAAAAAGCTGAAATAACACTAAATATAACTCCGGATATTGCAAGATATAGATAACCAGATTCAATTGCTGCAGTAAATATAAAAAGTTTGCCAAAAAATCCACCAAAAGGAGGAATACCGGCTAATGATAGCATTAAAATAGTAATGGCTACTGCTAAGAGTGGTTTTGATTTAGAAATGCCAGCTATATCTGATATCGCAGCTAATTGTCTATCTTCTCTTCTTAAAATCATAATAAAAGAAAAAACACCAAGCGTAGCTAAAGTATAAATAAACATATACAAGAATGAAGCCTTTATTCCTTCATCATTAACACATACTAATCCTATCATTACATAACCTATATTAGCAATTGTACTAAATGCAAATAACCTTTTTAGATTATCTTGTTTGATTGCGCTTATAGAACCTATTGCCATAGACAATATTGAAATGATAATTATTATTGGCACCCAAGTTTCAACTTGGTTGATAAATGGATTAGTTAGTAAGTTAACTAGTACTACAAGAGCAGCCAACTTAGGCAAAGTAACTAGGATTGTAGTTACAGAACTTGGGGCTCCTTCATACACATCAGGCGTCCACATATGAAAAGGCGCAGCAGATAACTTGAATGCAATACCAGAAATTATTAAAACTAATCCTAAAGATAAAATTAAATTATCATATGATTGATCAGAAAATTCCTTAATTATTTGGTAATTAGTACTACCCACTACTGAATATACCATAGAACTTCCATACAATATTACAGCTGATGCTATAGATCCTAGTATAAAATATTTTAAAGATGCCTCTGATCCTTTAATTGAACCACGCCTTAAAGCAACTAAAACGTATAATGCTAACGATTGTAATTCTATTGATATGTACAAAAATATTAAGTCATTTGAAGAAACCATTACTAACATTCCTAAGACTGAAAACAGTAACAAAACCGGATATTCAAAAACATTAAGTTGGTTTTTATTCAAATAATTAGAAGAAACATAAACAGCTAAAAAAGTTAATAATAAAATAAAAGTCTTAATAGAGTTTGTAAAAAGACTATTTACGAAGGCACTATTAGCAATACTAGAATTATCTGGAACAAAAGAAATACTAATTATACATATAAATATTGATATTATAGTAAGAATATTTATGTTTGAAAAATTTTTATTATTAGAAAAAGCTCCATAAACTAAAAGTAATATTCCAGAAATGAATAAGAAAAATTCTGGTAGTATTGTGTTTAAGTTTGGCAAATCAATCATATTTTTAATAATTTTTTATTAGTTTTAATGTATAACCATCTATAAAACTGATTAATAAATTTGGGAATATACCTAACAATAAAGTAATGATAACAAAAAATAAAAGTAATATCTTTTCAGATAAAATTAGATCGTTTAAAACTAAAACTTTGTTATTTTCAATAGTAAAAATAATTTCTCTCACTAATCTCAACATATAGATTGCCCCTAATATAAGACCCGTGGCAACAAAAAAACCAAAAAAAGCATTATATTTATAAACGCCTAAAACACTAAATAATTCTCCTATAAAGCCTGAAGTGCCAGGCAGCCCGACCGAAGAAAGAACTATGATAATAAACAGAAAAGAGAAGGTAGGCATACTTTTAACTAAAAAACTGTAGTGTTTAATTTCTCTTGACTTAGTTCGTTCATATAAGAAACCTATACTTAAGAATAAGGCAGATGAGACTATGCCATGACTAACCATTTGAAAAATAGCTCCTTTAATTCCTTCCGCCGTTAATGAAAAAATACCAGCAGTGACATAACCCATATGTGCAACTGATGAATAAGCAATCATTTTTTTAATATCATCTTGGGCAACAGCTACAAATGATGTATAAATTATTGAGATAATAGAAATTATAATCATTGAATTAGCAAAATAAGCCGAAGCATCAGGTAAAATTGGCAAGGATAATCTTAAGAAAGCATAACCTCCCACTTTTAACAGTATACCAGCTAAAATTATTGAACCAACAGTTGGTGCTTCAACATGAGCATCTGGTAACCATGTATGAAATGGCCACATAGGAACTTTTATAGCAAATGATAAAAACATTCCTATCCATAACCATTTTTGTAAAAATATGTCAAAATAATAATTATCTAATTCAACAATAGAAGTTGTATTTGCTATTGATGCCATAACTATAATTGAAATTAAAAAAAAAACAGAACCTGCTAGAGTATATAAAAAGAATTTATAAGAGGCAAATATTCTTCTTTGTCCGCCCCAGATACCAATAATTAAAAACATAGGTATCAGTAAACTTTCAAAAAAAATATAAAATAAAACTATATCTAGACATGAAAATACTCCCATTACCAAAGCTTCAAGTATAAGAAAACATACCATAAACTCTTTTGTTCTAAATTTAATAGAAAACTTCGTATAAAAAATACATATTGGAAAGAGAATAGAAGTTAATAGTATAAACACTAATGATAAAGCATCTACACCTAAAAAATAACTAATATCAAATTTAGATAATAAGACTTTTTTTTCTATATTTTGAAAATTGTTATTATTAAAATCAAACTGATAACACAATAAAATAACTAACACCAGCTCTACAATACTTATCCATAAAGCTAGATCCCTGACATTTCTTGCTACATCTTTATCATTGCCTTTTACCAACATTGAAATTAAAGCACCAAACAATGGTAAAATAATAATAGAAGATAAAATTGGAAAAGAATTCAAAACTCAATCTCAATTAAAAAAATAATAAACTTACAAAAATTACGATACCAGTAAACATAACTATAGCATAACTAAAAACTTTTCCATTTTGAGCTTGTCTACAATAAGAAGCAACTTTCCAAATGTTACTAGCAATTCCAATAGGCCCTTTAGAGTCTATAATTGCAACATCTATACTAGCCCATAAATAACGACTAAATTGTAACATCTTTCTTACAAATAAAAAGCCATATATATCATCAAAATACCACTTGTTTTTTAAAATTTTTATTAATATTTTAAAATTATTGTTCAATAAAGAAGCCAAGTTCTTTATATATCTATAAGAAACAAAAACTGTAATACATGCTGAGAGTACTAGTAATATAGGAAAAAGCTTGAATATTTTTTCTATATTATGTGCCTCTTCTACATAATTTATATCAGGTTTAGTATATATACTTTCTGACCAGAAGCTATTATCATAGACGATGTTATAAAAAAGATATCCACCTAAAATAGCTCCGATTGCCAAGATAAAAAGGGGAAAAATCATAACAAAGCCAGGTTCTTTAATTTCATTATATACCTGAGACTTGATTTTTGTTTTATTTAGAAAAGTTAAATAAATTAACCTAGTAGAATAAACCGACGTTAGAAATGCTCCTAAACATCCAAATATATATATATTTATTCCTTTAAAAGTTTGAAGAGATAAAGCGTATTCTAATATTAAATCCTTTGAAAAATAGCCTGCAAATGGAGGAATACCAATTAAAGCAATAGATCCTATAATAATAAAAATAAATGTAACTGGTAGTTTTTTATATAATCCTCCCATTCTTTTAAAATCTTGCTCATGATGTACAGAGTGGATAACAGATCCTGCTGCTAAAAATAGTAATGCCTTGAAAAAAGCATGAGTGACCAAGTGAAACATGGCAAGGCTATAAGCAGAAATACCACAAGCAAAAAACATATATCCAAGCTGACTGCAAGTAGAGTAGGCTATAACTTTTTTAATATCATCTTGCAATAAAGCAACGGAAGCAGCAAATAAAGAAGTGATTATCCCCACATAAGTAATTAAGTTTAGAGTAAATTGAGAATATTCAAAAATAGGAGAACATCTTACTACTAAGAATACTCCAGCAGTTACCATTGTCGCAGCATGAATTAAAGCTGATACGGGTGTTGGTCCTTCCATAGCATCAGGAAGCCAAACATGCAGTCCTATTTGTGCTGATTTTCCAATAGCTGCCATAAATAAGAACATAGTAATGCAAGTAATTAAACTAATTTCATATCCAAAGAAAATTAAATTTAGTGAAGCTAAAGAATTTGTGTTTGAAAAAACCTCGTCAAAATTTAAAGAATTAAAATATTTATAGATTAGTGCTATAGCAATTAAATAACCAAAATCACCTACTCTATTAACCAAAAACGCCTTGATTGCAGCATTATTAGCAGATGGCTTATGAAAATAATATCCAACTAATAAATAGGAACATAGTCCAACTCCTTCCCAACCTAAAAATAATTGAATAAAATTATCAGCTGATACTAAAACTAACATTGCAAATGTAAACAAAGATAGATAACAAAAAAACCTTGCTCTATTTTGATCTTCGTGCATATAACCTATTGAAAACATATGTACAACAGCTGATACAATTGTAACAACACAAAACATAATTGCAGTCAAAGGGTCTAATAAAATTGATATGTTTAAATTAATATTTGCAAAACTAATCCAATTATAGATAACATAAGTATCCTGAAAAACATCAATATTGATATATATGTATATAGAAATTACTGAAGAAAAAAATAAAAATACAGTTGATAGTAGTTCCGCTTTTTTATTTTGAGAACCAAAAATGCAAAGCGCTGACAAAACACAACCTATAAGAGGTAAAAATAAGACTAATGTTGGTAAACTCATTTTATCCTTTTAACTGTTGAGTATCTTCAACCCTAATTGAACCTTTATTTCTAAAGAAAACAACTAAAATGGCTAACCCTATAGCAGCTTCTGCAGCTGCTACTGTTAAAACAAACATTGTAAAAACTTGACCTGTCAAATTTTGATGAAAAGCTGAAAAGGCAACTAAATTTATGTTTACTGATAATAACAAAAGTTCTATAGACATTAAAATTATTATAATACTTCTTCTGTTTAAGAAAATTCCAAGCATGCCTATAGAGAATAATAATGCTGATAATAAAGTAAAATATGTAGGGTTAATTTGCATTATTATTTTTGAACTTTATAATTTCAATTGAGTCTTCTTTTTTTCTATCTATTTGTTTAGATACTGTTTGTCTAAGCACTCCTGGTCTTTTTCTTAGAGTAAGTACAATAGCGCCTATCATTGCAACTAAAAGTATACAACCTGATAATTGAAAAACAAAAAAGTATTCAGTATAAATAATACTTCCTATTTGATGTGTATTAGTTAAATTTTTACTATTGGTTACCATAACATTTTTATTTCTAATCAAGTCAAGGTTACTAAATGAAAAAAATAACTCTGCTAGAAGTATCAATCCAACAAATAAACCCGAGAAAAAATACTTTTTAACTTGGAATTTAATTTCTTCTAAATTTATATTTAGCATCATTACAACAAAGAGAAATAATACAGCTACTGCACCTACATAGACTATTAACAATATCATAGCCAAAAACTCAGCACCTGCTAGCACAAAAATTCCTGCAGCGTTCACAAAAGCTAATATCAAAAAAAGAACAGAATGTACTGGATTTCTAGAACTTATAACAGCAATTGCTGAAAGAACTATGATAGCAGAAAATAAAAAGAAAAATAAATTCATAATATTTTAATTTACCTGTAAGGAGCGTCTGAATCTATATTTTTCTGAAGTGCTAATTCCCATCTATCTCCATTATCAAGCAATTTTTCTTTATTGTAAATTAATTCTTCATGTGTTTCAGTTGCAAATTCATAATTAGGACCTTGAACTATCGCATCTACAGGACAAGCTTCTTGACAAAGCCCACAATAAATACATTTAGTCATGTCTATATCATATTTAGTTGTCCTTCTACTTCCATCATCTCTTTCTTCAGCTTCTATAGTTATAGCTAATGCAGGACAAACAGCTTCACATAACTTGCAAGCAATACACCTTTCTTCACCATTAGGATACCGTCTGAGAGCATGTTCTCCCCTGAACCTTGGACTCAGTGGGGCCTTCTCATAAGGATAATTTATAGTTACAGAAGGCTTGAATATCCTTTTAAAAGTAAGGTATAGACCTTTACATATATCTAATAATAAAAAGTATTTTAATCTGTTGAAAATTAATTTCATTAGTTTAACCATAAAAATTAGGTAAAATATCAAAAAAAACTAAAACTGTAGCTGTAATAAAAACCCAAAATAAAGATAATGGTAAAAATACCTTCCAACCTAACCGCATAAGTTGATCATATCTAAACCTTGGTAAAGTAGCTCTAACCCATAAAAATATAAATAACAATATTCCAACCTTAAGAAAAAACCAAATAAAGCCCGGCACTAAATTAAAGACATAATAATCAAAAGGAGGAAGCCAACCACCCAAAAATAAAATTACACCCAAAGAGCTCATTAATATCATCGCCGAATATTCCCCTAAAAAAAACATGGCAAATAACATCGATGAATATTCTGTAAAGTAACCAGCGACAAGAGCTGATTCATCTTCAGGTAAATCAAAAGGAGCTCTATTTGTTTCAGCTAAGGCAGAAATAATAAATACTATAAACATAGGAAACAAAGGAATAAAAAACCAATAATTCTTTTGAGCTAAAACAATATCCTGTAAATTTAAAGACCCTACACATAATAGAACACATACTATTACAAAACCAATAGAAACTTCATATGATACCATTTGAGCTGTGGACCTTAGAGCACCTAAAAAAGCATATTTAGAATTACTGGCCCAACCTGCCATAATTACTCCATATATTGACAATGATGAAATAGCGAAAATATACAATATTCCTACGTTTATATTAGCTAATACTAAATTTTCAGATATTGGAATTACACTCCATGCTACTAAAGATAACGCAAAAGATATCATAGGTGCTAAAACAAAAATTATTTTATTAGCACTCGCAGGAATTATTGTTTCCTTAGAAAATAATTTTACTCCGTCAGCAAAAGGCTGTAATAATCCAAACATACCCACTACATTTGGTCCTTTTCTATATTGTACAGCTGCAATAACTTTTCTTTCTAAATAAGTTAAAAAAGCAACAGCAATTAATAATGGTCCCACTATAAGCAATACATAAAAACTTATAATTAAAACCTCATTTAACTGCTGAAATAAATTATCCATTGAATTTACTTTCATCTTTTTTTAAAAACCTTTTTCGACAATTTGCCATATTATTTGATGCTCTTGTAACTGGACATGTTTGATAGTAATTTACAACTGCAAAATTACTTTTTAGTGTTTTGAGTTTTATAGAACTACTTTTAAAACTTTTCCATTCAGAAGAGATTATTTGATTTATAAATGAAATTTCTGGATGAAGTTTATAAATTTTATTTAATAATTGTTCGTGATTATTATAACTAAATTTTAAATTAAAATTATCAGCTAATGCTCTAAATATTTTCCAGCTATCAACTGCAATACCTTTATTTTGTATAATTTTTTTTGTAAACTGAGGTCTTCCCTCAATATTTACATATAAAGCTTTTTTTTCTGTAAATGCCGTTATTGGTAAAATAATTTCAGCTTTTGTAGCATGTTTGTCTCCATGATGACCAAGATATATAATTTTGGTAGATTTAATATCTAAATCACTCAAATCAAAGTCATCTGCTTCTATTAAAAATAATAATTTAATTTTCTTTTCTGATATTTTTTTTTTAATTTGTTTTACATTTAACCCACCTTTTGATGGCAAAAAACCTATCTCTAAACCTCCTGATCTTGAAGCATAAGCACTTAAAACACAAAAACCATTCCACCCATCTCTTATAATTTCGCAATTATCTGATAGACTTTTAACGATAGAATGAATTTTTTCTCCTTCTACGGTACTTAAAATACTATCTCCTAAGATAATCATTGGATATTTAGCACCATTAAAAAAACTCTTTATATCTGTTAAAAAACTAGGATCGCTTAATAAAGAAACATCGTCACCTAGACTTGTTGTTTCATAAGTTAAATCGTTTGGTGTGCACAAAGTAATAATTTCTAAATCTCCTGAAAGCCACCTTTTTCTAATTCTTGCATTTAATACTGTTGCCTCTCTTTTTGGGTCACAACCTATAATAAAAAGCTTATCGATCTTATCAGTTCCAATGATTTTTGAATTAAATAACCAATCAGTCCTATTATTTATTTTAAAGTTAGAACCATTAAATCTACAATCAAGGTTATAAATACCTAAAGAATTAAATAACTCTTTAGCAACGAACATTGTTTCTACATCTGTTAAACTTCCAGATATGGCTGCTATTTCATCACTTTTATATTTTTTTAACAAGCCAGTTACATTATTTAAACTAGTTTTCCAATCGGAAGGGATCAATTTATTTTTATCGTCTCTAATAAATGGTTTATCAAGTCTTTGAACATCTAGACCATCATAGGAAAATCTTGATTTATCTGAAATCCATTCCTGATTAATATCTTCATTAAACCTTGGTAATACTCTTTTAATTTCTCCTTGAAACTCATCTAAGATAAGATTAGACCCTAGCCCATCTGTAATATCAATAGTATCATGATGAATTAATTCCCATGATCTAGCCTTAAAAGCATAAGGCTTAGAGGTTAATGCCCCAACTGGACATAGATCAATTATATTTCCTGATAGTTCACTAGTAATACCTTCTTCAACTACTGAAGCTATTTCCATTTGTTCTCCTCTATTAATAGCTCCAAGTTCATGCGTACCAGCTACTTCATCTAGAAACCTTACACATCTAGTACAATGAATGCATCTAGTCATTACTGTCTTAACTAATGGACCAAAGTCTTTATCTTCAACAGCCCTTTTGTTTTCTTCAAACCTACTATATGATTTCCCATAATAGAGTGATTGATCTTGAAGGTCACATTCTCCTCCTTGATCACAAATTGGACAATCTAAAGGATGATTTATCAATAAAAACTCCATCACCCCTTTTCTAGCTTTTTTTACCTTATCTGATTTCGTATTTATTTTCATTCCTTCAGCTACAGGAAAAGCACATGAAGCGACTGGTTTAGCAGCATTTTCTACCTCTACCAGACACATTCTGCAGTTTCCTGCAATAGAGAGACTCTCATGATAACAAACCCTTGGTATTTCCTCTCCTGCCAATTCACAAGCTTGCATAACTGTTGCAGTATCTGGAACAGAAACTACTTTATCATTTACATATACTTTTTTCATTCTGCAGAACTTACCAATTTAGAGCTAGAAATTCTTTTCTCAAGGTCACTTCTGTAATGTCTTATTAACGCTTGAACAGGCCATGCCGCAGCATCTCCAAGGGCACAGATGGTATGATTTTCTACTTGTGAACAAATATCTTCTAACTTATCTATATCATTAATATCAGCAGTCCCTTTACATAATTTTTTCATTATTTTTAATATCCATCCTGTACCTTCCCTACATGGCGTACACTGTCCACAACTTTCATGATTATAAAATCTTGAAAATCTAGTAATAGCTTCTACTATATCTGTAGATTTATCCATTACAATAACTGCAGCCGTACCAAGACCACTTTTGACTGCTTTTAATGAATCAAAATCCATTGCTAAATTATTGCATAAAGATGCTGGAATTAAAGGAGTAGAAGAACCTCCTGGAACAACTGCTTTTAGATTATTCCACCCTCCTAATACCCCTCCACAGTGTTTTTCAATAAGTTCCTTAAGATCAACTCCCATTTCTTCTTCAACAGTGCATGGCTTATTGACATGTCCAGAAATACAAAATAGTTTGGTACCAGTATTATTTTCTTTTCCTAATCCAGCAAACCATTCGGAACCTCTTTTTAAGATAGCAGGAACAACAGCTATAGTCTCAACATTAGAAACAGTAGTAGGGCATCCATATAAACCAACATTAGCTGGGAAAGGAGGCTTTAATCTAGGTTGTCCTTTTTTACCCTCTAAACTCTCTATTAAGGCCGACTCCTCTCCGCAAATATAGGCTCCCGCACCTCTATGTACATAAACATCTAAATTATAATCAGTTTTCAAAATTTTTTTACCTAATAGATTATTTTCGTAACATTCATCTATAGCATTTTGTAAACTCACAAATTCATTATAAAACTCTCCTCTAATGTAGATATAAGCTGTATTAACTTCCATAGCTATTGAGGCATAAAGCATACCTTCTAAAAGTTTAAAAGGTTCGTTTCTTAGTATCTCTCTGTCCTTACAAGTTCCCGGTTCACTTTCATCGGCATTAACTATTAAGTAATTCGGTTTATATTCAGTTTTAGAAGGCATAAAAGACCATTTTAATCCAGTAGGAAAGCCAGCCCCACCTCTACCTCTTAAACCAGAGTCTTTAACATGCTTAAGAATCCAATCCTTACCATTTAAAATAACATCTTTAGCATTTGTCCAATCTCCAAAATTCTTAGCAGTTTTTAGACCTTTTCCTTTTAATCCATATAAATTATTAAAAATTTTATCTTTTTTATCTAGCATTTAAAATTAAGCTGACCCAAGAGGTTCAGCACCCTTTCTTTTTTTATTCTGAGGACCTATATCTATTTTCTTTCCCTCTTTTAAACTATCTAAAATATTAAGAAAGCTTTCAGTATCTAAATCTTCATAGTAATTATCATTTATTTGGACCATAGGCGCATTAACACAGGCTCCTAAACACTCAACTTCTTTTAAAGTAAATAAGCCGTCTTTAGTTGTCTGATTATTTTTAACATTAAGGTGTTTTTTACAAACCTCAAGTATATTGTCACTACCTCTTAACCAACATGAAGTTGTAGTGCAAATTTGTATAAAATTTTTTCCAATCGGTTCCAAATTAAACATAGAATAAAACGAGGCAACTTCATATGCTCTTATAAAAGGAATATTTAACATACTACTTATATGTTTTATAGCAGATTCTGTAACCCATCCTCCTATTTGTCGCATAGCTAAATCTAGTAAAGGCATAACAGCACTCACTTTTTGATCATCTGGGTATTTTGAAAATATTTTTTTAACTTGTTCTAAGTTTTTTTTTGTAAATTCAAAATCTTTTGTATTCTTATTTTCAATCATTTATCTATCAATTTCTCCAAAAACCACATCCATGGTTGCAATACAAGCAACTAAATCAGCAAGTTGGTGACCTTTTGTCATAAAGTCTAACCCCTGTAAATGAGCAAAACCTGGTGCCCTTATTTTACACCTGTAAGGCTTATTAGATCCATCAGATACTAAAAATACACCAAACTCACCCTTAGGAGCCTCAACAGCTTTATAGATACTTCCTTCTGGTACTCTTACCCCCTCTGTGTATAATTTAAAATGACTAATTAAACTTTCCATTGATGATTTCATATTATTCCTTTTAGGAGGAGATATTCTTGGATTATCAACTATCACATCACCTTTTGGTATTTTATCTAAAACTTGCTTTATAATTTTTAAACTTTGTTTCATTTCCTCCATTCTAATCAAATACCTGTCATAGCAGTCACCATTTTTACCAATAGGTATATCAAATTCTACCTTATCATAAACTGCGTAAGGTTCATGTTTTCTTATATCCCAGACCACTCCAGACCCTCTCAACATAGGGCCAGTAAAACCCCAATCCAAAGCTTCTTTTTTAGAAACAACCCCAATGTCGACTGTTCTTTGTTTAAAAATCCTATTTTCATCTAATAAACCTTCAATATCGTTAATAATTTTATTAAAACCATTACTCCAATTAAAAATCTCTTCTAATGTTTGATCTGGAATATCTTGATGTACTCCTCCAATTCTATAATAAGCAGCATGCAACCTTGCTCCCGAAACAGCTTCGTAAAAAGACATTAATTTTTCTCTTTCTTCAAATAACCACAAGAATGGAGTAGTAGCACCTAAATCTAATCCTTGCGCTCCTATCTGAAGAGCATGATTAAGAATTCTAGTTATCTCATCAAATAAAACTCTAATCCATAAAGCTCTTTCTGGTATATTTAAATTTAATAATTGTTCTGCAGCTAAAACGAAAGCATGCTCTTGAACCATTGGAGAAACATAATCTAACCTATCAAAATATGGCATAGCCTGAAGATAAGTTTTATTTTCTATTAATTTTTCTGTACCTCTATGCAATAAACCGATATGAGGGTCAGCTCTTTCTACTACCTCTCCATCCATCTCCAAAACTAACCTTAAAACACCATGAGCAGCTGGATGTTGTGGACCAAAATTTAAAGTTAAATTCTTAATTTGCTTTTCATTCATTATTACTATCCAAATTTTGACCTTTCCAAGGACTCTCGAATTCAAATTCTCTAAAGGATTGAGTTAAGTTTAAAGGCTCATAAACAACTTTTTTTGCGTTTAAATCATATTTCACTTCAACATTACCAGAAAGTGGAAAGTCTTTTCTAAGTGGATGTCCAATAAAACCATAATCAGTTAATAATCTTCTTAAATCAGGGTGATTATTAAAAACAATACCAAATAAATCCCATACTTCTCTCTCATACCAATTAGCAGATGGAAATAAATTAGTTAAACTTTCAACAGCATCATCTTCATTAATAAAAAATTTTAAAATAATTCTTATATTAAATTCTACTGATAAAAATATATAGACCATTTCAAATCTATTTTTTTTATTTGGGTAATCTACAGCTGTTAAATCAATAAACTGGTTAAATTTTAAATTTTCATTCTCTTTAAAAGCTTTTACAATTTTAATAAAAAGCGGCTTATTCAAAAAAAGTTGATAATTACCTTTTTTAAATTCTAAAACATAATCTTCTTTATTCACAAAGGGACTTATGGCATTAGAAATTTCTTCTAAAGTTTTGCTTTTACTACTTTTTATTTTATCAATCAATTTTTTCTCTTTTTCAAAGAATTAAATAGTATTTCTACCTTCTCTTTTTATTTTTTTTTGTAATTGTAAAATACCATAAAGTAAAGCTTCTGAAGAAGGTGGACACCCCGGCACATATATATCTACAGGTATAATTTTGTCACAACCTCTTACTACAGAATAAGAGTAATGATAATAACCACCTCCATTAGCACAACTTCCCATTGAAATAACCCATCTTGGCTCAGGCATCTGATCATAAACTTTTCTCAAGGCTGGAGCCATTTTATTAGTAAGTGTACCAGCAACAATCATAACATCAGACTGTCTTGGACTCGGTCTAAATACAACACCAAATCTATCTAGATCATACCTTGATGCTCCAGTCTGCATCATCTCAACTGCGCAACATGCTAAACCAAATGACATTGGCCACAAAGATCCTGCTCTTGCCCAGCTTAGAAGATCGTTAAATTTTGCTAATACATAACCTTTATTGTTAGCTTTCTCTGCATTAAAGATATTCTCATTATAAAAGTTTTCTTTTACTCCCAATCTAATGCTCCTTTTTTCCACTCATAAATAAAACCTACGGTTAATATTAACAAAAATAACATCATAGAAAAGTATCCTGTCAGGCCGATTAATGAAAGAGATATTGCCCATGGAAATAAAAAAGCCACTTCTAAATCAAAGATTATAAACAAGATAGCCACTAGATAAAATCTAACATCAAATTTAACCCTAGCATCTTCAAAAGGTTCAAAACCGCATTCGTAAGCAGATAATTTTTCCTTATCAGGCTTATTTGGACCAACAAAACCAGATAGCAAGGCAAAACCCAAAGACATAGAAAATGCTATAACTATGAAAATAAATATAGGTAAATATTCAGTATAATTCATAAAACTTCCCGATAGTAACTATATATAGAGTAATTTTTAAAAGATGTAACCTCATTTTTGATATAATAAGAAGAAAATCCTTTTAATTTAAAATTTGGCTAAATTCGTTAAAGCTGTCTATAACCATATCATACTCACCTTCAATAGATATATTAGTATCTGCCCCCCACTCTTCTGATCTTTTAACAAATATTGTGTTGAAACCTGCTTTTTTAGCTGCATTAAGATCAAAGCTATGACAAGCAACCATAGCACACTCTTCTGGTTTTAGTTGTAACATTTTAGCTGTTTTCAAATAAGCTTCAATATTAGGTTTATAAACTTCTAATGTCTCGCAAGAAAGCACTAAGTCCCAATTAATTTTGTTTGCTTTTGAATTTAAAAATACGAGCCTATTACTTAACAATGTAAAAGAAACGCATAAAAAATGTTTTTTTAATCTTTCAAATGGCACCAAGAAATCTTTCCAAACTTTTAAATTAGCAGGTACATCATAATATAAAAACTTTATATCTTTATCATTTAATTTTATATTGTTTTCAGCAATTATATTTTCAATAGCTATTTTATGTGCTTCATCGAAATTAACTAGCTTATCATAATTTTGATTAGTTATGATCTCCAGCGATTTTTTCCTAAAAATATTTGCCATTTTAAAATTTTCAATATTACTTTTATCATTGAAATTTACTAGTTCAAAACCTCTTTTAAATCCAGTATGCCAATCAAGAACGGTACCTCCTGTATCAAATGTAAAGGCTTTAATTTTATTTATATCAAACATATAGGTAGAGTTATCAGATTAAATTATTATCGTAAAGGAATTAATCTTTACTAAATATAATTAACACTTTAAAATATTTTTATTATAAAGGAAAATTAAAATGTATATAACTCAAGCTTTAAAAAGAAATGTGCAACTTTTCCCAGATAAGACAGCTACTGCATATATGGATAGGACTTTTACGTGGAAAGAAAGTTTAAATAGAATATCAAAAATAGCTTTTAGCATTAAAGAACTTGGTATTTCAGTAGAAGATAGAGTAGCTATTTTAGCGCATAATAGCGATAGGTATTTTGAGTTTTTATATTCAACCTCATGGGCAGGAGCAGTATTTGTTCCTATTAATACAAGATTAGCTCCCCCAGAAATTGAATTCTGGATTAATGATAGTGAATGTAAGCTCTTGTTTGTAGATAAAAATTTTTCTGATATTATAAGTAATCTTAAAAAAGAAAATAAAATTCCAACGATAAAGAATATTGTATATTTATCTGAAGATACATGTCCAGATAACATGATTAGTTACGATGATTTAATAACTAGTCAGTCAGCTGAAGATGAATTAAGAGGTTATGATGACTTAGCTGGATTATTTTATACAGGAGGAACTACTGGTCGTTCTAAAGGAGTTATGTTATCTCACACTAATATGGTAGTAGATGCTCTTAACTGTGCACTTATGGCGAATATAAATGAAAATGCTAAATGGCTTCACGCTGCTCCTATGTTTCATATTGCAGACTGTGCTGGATTATTTGCTATTAGTCAAGTAGGAGGAAGTCATTATTTTATTCCAGGTTTTATTCCAAAATTATTTTTTGAAGCTGTTAGTAAATTCAAAATAACAGAAACAATACTTGTACCTACTATGGTAAATATGGCTGTACATGATTCAGAAATTACTAATTTTGACTTAAATAGCCTAAAAAAAATAATGTATGGGGCTTCGCCTATGCCAGAACCAGTTATAGTGAAAGCAATGGAAATGCTTCCTAACTGTACTTTTTATCACGCCTATGGACAAACTGAATGTGCACCATTACTAACCTGTTCAGGTCCAGAAACTCATGTATTTGAAGGACCACTGGCTTATAAATTTAAATCATGTGGTAAGGCAGTTGCAGGAGTAGAGTTAAAAATAGCAGATGAAGATGGTAATGAAGTTCCAAGAGGAGAAGTAGGAGAAATCTATGCCAGAGGGCCAAATATAATGTTAGGTTACTGGAGACAAAGGGAATTAACTGATAAAGCTATAGAAAAAGGATGGATGAAAACTGGAGACGGAGCTAAAATGGATACTGAAGGATATGTATTTATAGTTGATAGAGTAAAAGATATGATTATCTCAGGTGGTGAAAATATTTACTCAACAGAAGTAGAGAATATAATTTATCAAATAAAAGATGTCTTAGAGTGTGCAGTTATTGGTGTACCAGACAATAAATGGGGAGAAACCGTTCATGCCATTATTAGAATGAAAAAAAATACTTCCATTGAGGAAAAAGATGTTATTGATTACTGTCATAAAAATATTGCAGGCTTTAAATGCCCTAAGTCTGTTTCTTTTAGAGACACTCCTATGCCTGTATCTGGTGCAGGTAAAATATTAAAGACTGAACTTAGAAAACCTTTTTGGAAAGACATCGATAAGCAAGTAAACTAACTTTGAATAAAAAAAAATAACTTTTAAGTGTTTTTAATAACCATGCAAATATTAAAAATTTATAAACTAATCGTTTGTTAGATCATGACCAGCTGACGCTACTAATCCACCATCACAAGTTATAGTTTCACCTACAGTATATTGACCAGCTTTTGATGAAAGAAATAAAGCCAGCCCTGCTATATCTTCAGGTCTGCCAACTCTTCTACTTGGGTTTTTTTTAGAAATAACACTATAGTCATGTTCAACTGCACTACCTAGCATCTTACTTGGGAATGGACCAGGTGCAATTGCATTACAAATTATGTTTTCTTTAATTAACCTAGCAGCCAAAACAGATGTTAACTTATGAACAGCTGATTTTGCTATACTATAAGAATAGTTTTCATAATAAGGGGTATTTATACCGTCTATTGAACCTATATTTATTATTCTAGCAGGATTTTCAGTACTAGCTTTCTTTTTTAATAAACTTGAAAATTTTTGAATCATGAAAAATATAGATTTAACGTTTAAATCCATAACCTTATCCCAGCCATCTTCAGAAAAACTATCAAAAGGTTCTCCCCATACAGCTCCGGCATTATTAATCAATATATCTAAACTTGAATTTTCTTCTGCGAATTTATTAAATAATTTATTTATTCCTTGTAAATCAGAAATATCAGCAGGAAAAGATATACATTCATTCTTATATTTTTCCGACAGCCTTTTTGCCGTAGAATCACAATCTTTACTTTTTCTAGAACTAATATAAACCTTAGCTCCGTTAGCTAAAAATCCGCTTGCTAACATTTCTCCAATTCCTCTAGACCCACCTGTAATTAAAACAACTTTTTTTTCTACACTAAATAAATCATTAATTTTCATAAATTCTCCTATTTCAGTTATGATATAGTTTATGTAAAATACTGTAAATAATATAACTAACTGAATATATGTACTATAAAAACTATTTGTGTAAAAAACTTGGAAAAGTAGAAAATTTAAAAATTAACATAAGTAAAAAAAAACCTCTTAAAAAAAACCAGGTACGACTTAAAATATTATCTATTGGACTAAGTTATGTAGATATATTAATGATTAAAGGAACTTATCAACATAAAAATGAATTACCTTTTATACCCGGAACAGAAGCCTGTGGAATTATAATAGAAGAAAAATGTAATAATGCTAAATTATTAAATAAAAAAGCAATTATAATTTCTAAAAAAGGTTGTTTTAGTGAAGAAATTATAATTGAATTATCAAAGATAATTTTAATAAGTAATAAAATGCCAAGCGAAGAAGCAGCCTCCTTTTTTTCTTCTTCTCTTACTTCGTACATAGCATTAAAAGAAACAGCTAAAATTAAAAAAAATGATTTTATACTAATTACAGGCGCATCTGGTTCAATAGGTCAAAATAGTATAATGTTAGCTTCTCATTTTAAATTAAACATAATATGTATAGCAAGTAACAAGAAAAAAGCTTCTTTGCTTCGAAAAATGGGAGTAAAGAAAGTTATATTTGCAGAGGATAACATTAAAAAAAAAATTATGACCTATACAAAAAATAAAGGTGTTGACATAATATTAGACATTAATGGTTTTTTAAAAGAAAAAAATATTTTAAGTTGTTTAGCTTGGAATGGTAAATATTTGATTGTAGGCTTTACAAATAATAACATCAGTTCAATTAAAACTAATTATATTTTAATTAAAAGCATTCAAGTGTTTGGCATACGAGCTGGCGAATATTTAAGACGAACTACCATGTCAAATAAAAAGAAAATTATTAAAGATATATTTAAATTATATAAAAAAAAAATTTTTAAAGTTAAACCATATAAAGTTCAACCTTTTAATAAACTTATAGAAGAATTAACAATTATTAGAGACAGAAAATCAATGGGTAAGATTGTGATTAATACTAAATATCTAAGTAGTGATTCAAAATGAATAAAGTACTATTATTGTTTTCTGGAGGACAAGACAGTACAACAGTTCTTGGATGGTGTTTAAAAAAATTTGATGAAGTACATTTAATTATTTTTGATTATGGTCAAAAACACTTAGTAGAAGTAACAGCTGCTAAACAAATAATTCAAGAATTAAACTATAATTTCGAAGATTGGAAAGGCAAAATAAAAAGTGACTATTTATATAAGATTAATAATATAAATAACTTTAATAAAAATTCTTTAACTTCTAATATTGCCTTCAAAAAAAAAAAGGGTCTGCCTAATACATTTGTTCCAGGAAGAAATATATTATTTTATACTTTAAGTGCGGCTTATGCTTATGATAAAAAAATAGAAAATATTGCATCAGGCGTATGTCAAACAGATTACTCTGGTTATCCAGATTGTAGAAATAAAACTATTAAATCATTAGAAAAATCTATAAATTTAGGAATGGAAAAAAATTATAAGTTTCAAACTCCTCTTATGTGGAAAGACAAATCAGAAATTTGGAAAATGGCAAAAAACATTGGTGGAGAGAAATATTTAAATTTTATTATTAAAAATACACATACTTGTTATAAAGGAGATAGAATTAATTTTCATGAATGGGGATATGGCTGTGGAAAATGTCCTGCATGTATTTTAAGAGCAAAAGGATGGAAAAAATTTAAGAGAGACAATGAATAATTACAAAACATATTCAATTAAGGAAATTTTTCTTACCTTACAAGGCGAAGGACACAATGCAGGAAAAACAGCGGTTTTTTGTAGGTTTTCAGGATGTAATTTATGGAATGGTAATGAGAAAGACAGAAAAAATGCAGTTTGTTCTTTTTGTGATACTGATTTTAAAGGAGTCAATGGTATTAATGGAGGTAAATATCATTTACAACCGTTAGTAGAAAAAATTACTTCATTATGGCCTAAACTTAAAAGAAATAAATTTATTGTTTTCACAGGTGGAGAACCATTATTACAATTAGATAATAAATTAATTAAAAAAGTTAAAGACAAAGGATTTAAAGTAGCGGTGGAAACTAATGGAACTCTTCCTGTTTCTAAATTAATAGATTGGGTATGTGTAAGTCCAAAAATTGAGAGTAAGTTAGTTGTAACTAAAGGTGATGAAATTAAAGTTGTTTATCCTCAAGATGGGATTAATTTATCCGTATTTGAAAAATACAATTTTGAACATTTTTATCTTCAACCTTTAGATAATAAAAACTTTATTTTAAATAATAAAAAAACTATAGAGTACATATTGAAAAATCCTAAATGGAAATTAAGTGTTCAAACGCATAAATATTTGAAAATTAAGTAATGAAAAAAATAATATCAAAAAACTTTTACTTTGAAGCAGCTCATAAACTAGAAAGTAGTGTAAATGAAAAAAATAACAATGTTCATGGGCATTCCTATTTTGTTGAAATTGCTATACTAGATTTAAATTCTAATATAGAAAAAACTGGTTACATTCTGGACTTTAATTTATTTAATTTAGAGATAAAAAATATTAAAAACTGTTTAGATCATTCTTATTTAAATGATATAACTGGTTTAGAAAACCCTACTTTAGAAAATATAGGTGTTTATATATACAAAAAATTAAAAGAACGTAAATTAAACGTTTGCAGGATAGTAGTAAAAAGAAAAAGTTGTGGCGAATCATTTTATTTAGAAATATAATTAAAGACCATCACAAGACCTTGTTGGTTTTCCAAAAAACTTAATACAATATTCTTTTGAAACTTTTTTCCCTTGTAAGTCGTTAACTATAAAGTCTACTACAGCATTAATTTGTCTCTTGTTTAAATAGCTCTTAGCGTTAAGAGGCCTATTTTTATCATCTCCTTCAAAATCTGAAAACTTCATTCCGAAGCATCTGTCATCTTTATATGCTTTTTTATCAAAAAATGGCATATTAGTACCTGGTCTACCACACTCTACTATTGTAATAAGTTGTTCTCTATCTAAACCAGTCTCCCTTAATGATAAAGCTGCTCCTCCGTACCCTGGGCCACCGTCTCCATGCCATTTGTGACATCCCATACAATTTCCCTTTTTATAAGCAGATAATCCGTAATCTAGCTTAGGAGCATCAGCAAATAAGGAATAAGAAAAAATAATATAAACAAATAAATTTAAAAATATTTTAATATTCATTTCAACCTATCGCACTCATTGTTTCAATTTGATTTGTAAATATGATTTGCTTACTAAATTTTCTCTAGAAGATTTTTTATCTACAAAATAAAAATGAGAATCTATTGTAATTAATTTATTGCCTATTTCTTTCAAACAACTTCTATTAATATATTTTTTTCCTATCTTAATATGGTTTTGTAGTTGTTCTTTTTCATTACAAGTCCAACCATTAGAACCGTATTTATTGTAGACCCTTAACCACAACAAGTGAGATTGTTTTCTAAAATAAAATGGAGCTTTAGGATCAGTATTAATATTAATTTCATGTAATATTCCCTTTTTATCGATAGCTAAATTGATTAATGCCGGATGACCAGCAACCTGAGTTCCTTCAAAGTTCTCATTAAGAGCAAATCTTTCGTCATATTCAAAGTTAACTATATAAAAGTTATCCTGATTGATTTTACATTTAGTAAATTTTTTCCAACTGTTTATAACAGTGTTATCTAAACATTTAAAATTTACATAACCTCTATCATCAATATTATAAATATCAGAACCAACGTTAAGATTTCTTAAATCTTCTGATAAAAGATTTCCTAAGACAACGGTAAAGAAAAGAACAGATAATAATGTATTTAAAGCTAATTTCATCTCAAAAAAAAATGGAGCTTTTAACTTTATAAAAGCTCCATTAAATATTTGATTACAGGCTAAACACGTAAAGCATTTGACCTGGTTCAACCTTCTCAAGTCCTGGTGTAGAAGCTAAAAACCATTTTGGCCATGCTCCACCCAAACCTACTAAGATTGCTACGTACTGTTTACCACCTGCTGAAAAAGTCATAGGTGGTGCATTTACGCCTGCATTAGTTTCGAATGACCAAAGTTCTTTTAGGTTATCAGAGTCTAATGCTACTACCGTTCCATCAGGATGTGATGAAAATACTACTCCTCCTTTAGTGGCAACTAAACCACCTAATTGAGGGTAATCCATGTCATATTTTGCAACAACTTTTCCTGAGTTAACATCCATAGCAGTTACACTTCCAGTAATTTGTGGTCCCATTTTTGGTCCTCCACCTAACCAGAATTCTCTCGCAACCCATTCTTTTTCTTGAGGAACGTTTACATGCATAGCACAACTTTCAATTACAGGTATGTAATACATGTTTCTATCTGGATCATAAGCTGTAGGTGGCCAATTTTTTCCACCCATATTTCCGGGACAAGAAGTACCTTCTGGTTGTGCTCTAAATCCACTAGTAGAAGGAACATACCTTTGTACATCCTTATTTGGATCATAATCTAGAGGTCTTCCTGTATATTTATCTAAACCAGCTGTCCAGTCAAGTTTCTTAACGAATGGAGTTCCCCATAGAAATTTTCCTGATTCTCTATCAAGAGCATAAGCAAATCCATTTCTATCAGCATGCAATACGGCTTTAGTTTTCTTTCCGAAAATTTTTGCATCAACAAGTGTTTGCTCATTTACTCCATCAAAGTCATATGGATCATTAGGTGTATATTGAAAGTACCATTTGATTTTCCCAGAATCAGCATCAAGTGCTAAAACACTATTACTGTAAAGGTTATCTCCTGGTCTATACTCATTATCCCAGTCTGGACCAGGATTTCCTACACCCCAATATACTACATCTAAATCTGGGTCATAAGAACCTACAACCCAAGTAGATCCACCACCATGCATCCATGCATCTTTACTGTGAGATTCTGGGCCTTGTTTCCATGTATCGCTTCCAGGCTCTCCTGGTGCAGGTATAGTATAAGTTCTCCAATTCTTTGAACCATCTGATAAATTTGTAGAGTGCAACCAACCTCTAATGCCATACTCGGCACCAGCTACTCCAGTTATAGCAGAATTTTTTACTACCAGTGGAGCAGCAGTAATAACTTCTGATATACTAGCGTCGGCCAATTGTACTTCTTGTTCAATTTCACCAGTTGCTTTATTTGTTACAATAAGTCTTCCGTCTAATGTGTGAGAAACAACTTTGTCATCAATAAGAGCCACTCCTCTATTATTGATACCACAACATGTAACTGCCCCAGGAAAGTCGTGATCAGTATCTGGATTCATTTTCCAAACCATCTTTCCATTTTTTGTAGCATCAAACTTGTAGACTGATCCCCAGCCATCAGTAACATACATGAAACCATCTTCTACTATTGGTGTACCTTCTAATCCAGCGTGGTCCCAAATACCTCCACCTTCAACTCCACCAATCATAGCTGTCCATGCAACTTTTAATTTTTTAACATTTTTTTTGTTAATTTCTTTTAATCCAGAAAATCTGTGTGCATCAAGTGAACCATGATGAGTTAACCAATTTTCAGGTGTTTTTTTAGCATTAAGTATATCATCCCAACTAGTTACACTGTCGGCAAATGAACTAAATGAAAATGTTAATGCTATAAAAAAAGTAATTATATATTTTATCATTAATCCTCCATATTAATATTTAAAATACTTATAATCCTAATAGGTTTAAATTATAGGTCAAGTTTTTTATATGCAAATTAAGTTTTCATAACATGTAAACTTAGTTGTCGCATTCTAGTACACCCTACTAAACGGTAAAATTTTTTTTTTTTATATGAAATATTATGGTATTGTTTTTTTTTGGAGAAGTAATTGAATGATTTAAGTGAATCAAATGAAAATGATATAGTATTTAGAGATGTAATTCTTTTAGCATTAACAGGATTTATATCGATGGTAATTTTGCTTTTACCATTTGTTAATCCTCCTACAGAAGAAGAATCATCATCTAATCCCCCTGGTAATGTTATAGTGGAGCTATTTTGGGATAATAAAAGAGACGTAGACATAGATTTGTGGGTAAGAGCTCCTGATGACATACCTGTTGGTTATTCAAATAAAGGTGGTCTATTTTTTAATTTATTAAGAGATGACTTAGGTATATATAAAGATAATTCACCTATTAACTACGAAGTATCTTATTCTAGAGGAATCAGCAAGGGCATATATATAGCGAATGTTCATTTATATAGAGAAGATAAAGCACCATTTAAACCTATCGTTGCCGAATTATTAATTTCTGTAGTTGACCCTGATAGTAATAAGAGAAAACAAATTTTAAAAACCTCTAAAATATTAGAAGAAGTAGGTAAAGAAATTACTGTTTTCCAATTTGAATTAGATAACAAAGGAAAACTAAATAAGAACTCTTTAAATAATGAGTATATAATGCTTAGATCAGGCAACAAGGATTCTATTGACCAAACTAATAGCGAAGACTTATCAAAAAATTAAAAAAAAAGGATTAAATATGCAATATAAATATTTATTAATATTAAGATACTCTCTAATCAATTTAGTAGGGCTTATTTTCTTATTTGTTTTAATTACTCAAGGTTATGTTACTAAAGCAATAAAAGCTGACATTACAAATATGGTTATTGTGATATTAGCAATATTTTTCATTGGTTTTGTTTTAGCTGCATATAGAACTTTTTGGCTTAGTAGAGAATTAAACTACTCATTTTTAAAAATTTTACCAAATGACTCTATAGCAAGAGATTTTTTACATAATTCTAAAAAACTTGATGCGAGTTCTAGAAATAATTTAGCAGCATCTTTAAGAATAAAGCTAAGCTCCAAAATAAATTATATTAAATTTATGGCAAATACACTTGTAATACTTGGTTTAATCGGAACAGTTATTGGATTTATTATTGCTCTATCTGGAATAGACGGTAGTGTTTCGAGTAATCCTGAAGAAGTTAGTAAAATGGTTTCAACACTAATTCAAGGCATGTCAGTTGCCTTATATACTACCTTAGTAGGTTCAATTTGTAGTGTATGGCTAAATATTTGTTATCAAATCATGTCGACTGGTGCAAATAACTTATTATCAAAAATAATAGAGCTAGGAGAAAAAAAATAAATGCATGATTCTTTTAATGAATTAAAAGCTATTGATGAAGATCAATCTAATACTGTATTTAGGGATGTAACATTATTAGCTTTGAGTGGTTTTGTTGCAATAGTTCTATTGCTGTTGCCCTGGCTTAACTTAAAAACCAAACAAGAAATTATAAAAGAACCTGTTGGCAGTGTAATTATAGAATTATTTTGGCCAAATGACATTGATGCTGATTTAGACCTTTGGGTTAGAGGACCAAATGACGGTCCAGTAGGATATTCTAAACCTTCAGGAATAGTATTTAATTTACTCAGAGATGATAGAGGTTTAGCTGGAGATTACACACCTCTTAATTATGAAATAAGTTTTACTAGAGGTATTACTCCAGGTGAATATCAAGCTAATGTTCACCTTTTTAAGCACGATACAAGTAAGTCTAAAATACAAGCTACAGTATCAGCAAGCTTAGTTACGCCTGATAGAAACTATAGAAAACAAATATTAGAAAAAACTTTTTATTTAAATAAAGAAGGAAAAGAAAAGACTATTTTAAGATTTAAACTTGATAACAATTTTAAACTGGTATCAGGTTCTGTAAACAGCTTAAGAAAAAGTTTAATTGGAGGATTATAATGGATTTACTAAATTGGTTTTACGTCTTATTAACTATTTTGATATCATTTGTAATAGCAATATCTTTTTGGTCTAGAAAAGAAGTTAAATACAAAGTTTTATCTATTGTGCTAGGAGTTTTCAGCTATTTTATTAGTTATGGAACAATGTTAGAAATATTAAGTAGACCTAAACCTAAAAATTTAGAACTATTAAATAAATATGCTAATGAACTTACTCTTTTGCATGTAAATTGGGTAGAAGGAGACGCAATTTACTTATTAGTCCAATTAGATGATTTAGCAGAGCCTCGACTTTATAAATTTCCTTGGAATGCTTCTCAAGCACAGGAATATGATGAAGCCTTAGAAAAAGGAAGAGAAAATGGTGAAGAAGTTAAAATAGCAAATCCATTTTACCCTACTAATGCTGAAGAAAGAAAAACTTTAGTTTATACAGCTCCCGCAAAACCATTGCCCCCAAAAGAAGCTCCTGAGCCAGGAATTACTTCTTATGATCCTAATATAGAAGAAAAACTTTTAGATTATAGAGATAAAAGGGAAAATTAAAATAAAAGTTTTTTATTTTTGAAGTGTTATATTATGTTTAAACATGAGTAATAATTATATTGAAATTAAAGAAGTTAGCAAAATATATAACAATGATTTTGTAGCTTTGCAAAATATTAACCTTAATATCAAAAAGGGAGAAATATTTGCTTTATTGGGTCCAAATGGAGCAGGAAAATCAACTTTAATAAATGTACTTTGTGGTCTTACTCATCATAGCAGTGGAACAATATTTATTGATAATTTAGATATCTCTCAAAATAGAAAAAAAATAAAATCTATGATTGGTTTGGTTCCTCAAGAACTTCATTTAGAATCTTTTGAGACAGTGTTAGATAATGTAAACTATTCGAGAGGTTTATGGGGTAAAGAAAAAAATGAAAAATATATTTTTAATCTATTAGAAAAACTAAATTTAGATAGCAAAAAAAACAATCTCTTAATGCAACTATCTGGTGGAATGAAGAGAAGAGTTTTAATTGCAAAGGCTTTATCTCATCAGCCTATAATCTTATTTTTAGATGAACCTTCAGCTGGAGTAGATATAGAATTAAGAAAAGAGATGTGGAAAATAATATATAACTTAAAAAAAGAAGGAGTCACAATTATTTTAACTACTCACTATATTGAAGAAGCTGAAGAAATAGCTGATAGAGTAGCTTTTATTAATGATGGTAAAATAATATTAGTCGAGGACAAAAAAACTTTACTTAACAAACTTGGGAACAACAAACTTGTATTTACATTTAATAAGCTAATAAATAAAATACCTTCTTTTATTAAAGAATATCCACATAAGATTAATAAAGATAAAAATACCATAGAAATCCTTTTAAGCAAAGATAAGAGAGAAGTATCTGAAATACTTTTAAATATTAAAAAAAGTAATATTGACTATTTAGATTTTACAATAAAGAAAAGATCTCTTGAAGGTATTTTTGTAGATTTTATAAAGAAAAAAAAATGATTAATTATTTAGCAATTAAAGCAATATATTTTCATGAAATGAATAGAACTAAAAGAACTATTCTACAAAGTATAATATCGCCAATATTAAGCACTTCCTTATATTTTGTTATATTTGGTTCTGCAATAGGTTCTAGAATAAAAGAAATAGATGGCGTCACTTATGGCATGTTTATTGTTCCTGGTTTATTAATGTTAAACTTACTAACACAAAGTGTATCTAATGGATCTTTCAGTACCTACTTCCCTAAATTTAATGGTACTATATTTGAATTACAAGCAGCGCCGATAAGTGGTTTAGAAATGATAGCTGGTTTTGTTGGAGCCACAGCTACAAAGTCAATTCTTTTAGGTGCCTTAATTATTGCAACTGCATCTTTTTTTATAGATTTAAATATTATACATCCTTTTTTAATGCTTTTTTTCTTAATTATGACATCTATAACTTTTAGTTTGTTTGGTTTTATTATTGGATTATGGGCTGACAATTTTGAAAAACTGTCACTTATTCCTTTAATTGTGATTACTCCTCTAGTATTTTTAGGTGGTAGTTTTTATTCAATTAATATGCTGCCAGAAATTTGGCAAAATATTTCTCTTCTTAACCCAGTATTATATTTAGTAAGCGGTTTTAAGTATAGTTTTTATGAAATTTCAGATGTAACTATATGGACTAGTATTATAACTATTTTATTAATATTATTTATATTAATTGTCATTACTTTATTAATTTTTAAAAAAGGATATAATTTAAGAAATTAATAATTACTATGTGCTATTTTTTAAATGTGAGTATCTGTGTCCTGGAAAAATGAAATAAAAGAACTCGAAGAAAGAAAAAAACTTGCTAAAAAACTAGGTGGGCAAGATAAGGTAGAAAGACAACATAAAAATAATCGTTACACAATCAGAGAAAGAATATCTATATTTTTTGATAAAAACAGTTTTCGTGAATTTGGCATACTTGCAGGAGAATCAAAATACAATAATGATGTATTAGAAAGTTTTTTACCTTCTAATTCTGTCATAGGACATGGGCTAATAAATGACAGAACAATAGCTTTTTATGGAGACGATTTTACAGTAAGAGGTGGAGCTGCAGATGCATCTATTTGGCAAAAAATAATTGCTGCTGAACAATTAGCTAACGAATATGAAATTCCCTTAGTAAGATTTATAGAAGGAACGGGAGGTGGAGGTTCAGTAAAGTCCATAGAAAAACAGGGTTTTACATATGTGCCTTTTAATCCTGGATGGGATAAAGTAGTAGAAAATTTATCAAAGATTCCAGTAATTTCATTAGCTTTAGGACCAGTAGCTGGCTTAGGTGCGGCTAGATTGGTAAGCAGTCACTATTCAATAATGTTAAAAAAAAATAGTCAAGTTTTTGTTGCTGGCCCTCCATTGGTAGAAAAAATTGGAGAAAAAGTTAGTAAGGAAGAGTTAGGTGGAAGTAATATTCATGGAACTAATGGTGTAGTAGATGACGTGGCAGAAAACGAAATTGAGGCTATGGAAATGGCAAAAAAATTTTTATCTTATGTGCCTGACTCAATTCATGATTTGCCTAAAAGAACTAAGTCAGAGGATAAGGTATCAAGAAAAGATCAATTTCTGTTAAAAATTATTCCTAAAAACAAGAGAGAAAGTTACGATATACTGCCAATAATTAATAGTGTAGTTGATAAAAACTCTCTATTTGAAATAGGAAGAAAATACGGACTATCTGTTATAACAGGCTTTGCAAGGTTAAACGGATTTCCAATAGTTGTCATTGCAAACAATCCGCAAGTATATGGAGGTGGTTGGACATCAGATTCAAGTAAAAAAATAATTAAAATCATTGACTTAGCTCAAGTTTTTCATTTTCCAATTCTAAATTTTGTAGATAACCCAGGATTTATTATAGGAAAAAATGCTGAAAAAGACGGTACTATTAAATATGGTGCTAAGGCATTAGCNGCTATATATCAATTTAAAAATCCNATGTGTTCTATTATTTTAAGAAAGGTATTTGGTGTTGCAGGAGCAGCACATACAAATCATACTAGATTTAAATTTAGGTTTGCTTGGCCTTCAGCTGATACNGGATCTTTGCCTTTCGAAGGAGGCATTGAGGCTGCTTATAAANCTGAAATTAATAATTCTAGTAACCCTGAAGCATTTATTAAAGAAAAATATAAAAAGTTAAATAGAGTTACATCTCCATTTAGNTCTGCAGAAAAGTTTTTATTAGAAAATATAATTGATCCTAGAGATACTAGAGAAGAAGTATGTGCTTGGATTAAACCGGCGTACAAATCATTAAAAGTTGGTCCTAGTTTTTTTGGATACCGACCTTAATTAATTATTTATTTTTTCTTTTACTTTAAACCCTAAANNATTAATTAAGTATATAATTCTATTTGCNTGTTTTTTATTTTGTGTTTCTAAAGTTATATTCAATCTAGCTGCTCTAACAGATAAGTCCAACGTAAACCTACTATGCTCAACTCCTAAAATATTAATTTTTTCCTTTGCACACAAATTTGATATTTCACTTAGTTGTCCTGGTTTATCTTCCATATCTATAGAAAGTGTAAGAACTTGTTTTTTTCTTACCAATTCTCTCATTAACAAAGATGAAAGAACTCTAGAGTCTAAATTNCCTCCACAAGCAATTATTCCNACATCTTGATTTTTATTCTTATGATCGTTTTCCAAAATTGCAGCTAACCCCAATGCTCCTGCTCCTTCAACTAAAGTTTTATCATTAAGCAAAAACATAGAAATAGCTTTCTCCACTGAACTTTCTTTAACTAAAATAGTTTTATCAACATATTTTTTAATTATGCTTATATTTTTTCTTCCTANTTTGTTAACAGCTACACCTTCTGCTATAGTACTTTTTTGAAAANTTTTTTTTCTATCATAAAAGTTNTTATAAAGAGATGGNAAGTTTTCGGTTTCTACGCCTATTATCTTTATTTTTTTATTAANATTTTTAGCTACAATTGCACAGCCTGCNATTAAACCNCCTCCTCCAACTGGAACATATATTTTTTTTAAGTTCGGGTGTTTTTGAAGTAACTCTATCATCAGAGTACCCTGACCATAAATAACATCATAATCATCAAAAGGATGAATTTTTATAAAACCATACTTTGAAACTAACTTATTAACCTGTTTTTCAGACTCTAAAACATTGTTGCCATGAATAATTACATTAGCTCCATAATCTATATTTTTTCTAATTTTTTCAAATGGAGTATTGTTAGGCATCACAATAGTAGATTTAATTTTTAAAATATTACAGCCTAAAGCTAAACCTTGTGCATGATTTCCAGCAGACATAGCTATAACACCTTTTTTTCTCTGATCTTTATTTAAAGATAAAAGCTTATTAAGAGAACCTCTATATTTAAATGAACCTGTAAATTGTTTATTTTCATATTTAACAAAAATTGACCTGCCTGTAGACTCAGATAATGAATGAGAAAATTCACTAGGTGTATTAATGATATATTGATTTATTAGTTCTTTTGCTTTAACTATCTTGTTATACATAAAAAAATTACTTTGAAAAAAAATTTAAATATACACCCTACTTTAAAATTTAAAAAGCATTTTCCTAATATTGGTAATAATATTTTTATTTCTGAAACTGCAAAAGTAATAGGCAATACAGAGGTTGCAGAGAATACTAAAATATTTGATAATGTTATATTAAGAGGAGATGGTGAAAAAATAAAAATTGGAAAAAATTGTACTTTTAAGGAAAGATGTACTGTTCATGTAGCATCAGATTTTTTAGGAACTAAAATAGGAAATAATTGTTTTTTTGATACGTATTCAGTAATACATGCTTGTAGTATTGGAAACAATATATTCGTTGGAGAGAATTCAGTAATAATGGATAATAGCATTGTAAATGATTATTCAATAGTTCTTCCAGATACATTAATTCCTCCTGGAAAAAATTTTGAAGAATTTTCTCTTATCTCTGGTTCTCCAGCTAAATGCATAAAAAAAATAGATGAAGTTTACTTTAAAAACTTTGATTTAAAAAATTTAAGATCAGAAATTAATCATTCTAAGTATATACAAAAAACGAATACTAAATTGAAAAGATTTAAAATTAATGGTGAAAAAATATTTATATCTAATGATATAAATGTAAGTTGTAATATAATTGCTAATGAAAATTCTAGTATATGGTTTTCCTCTATATTAAATAGCCCTAATGATATAGGGACTGTAATTTTAGGAAAGGGATCAAATATTCAAGATAACTCTATACTTAATACCAATGGAAAAAAAATTGAGATAGGAGAAAGAGTTACCATAGGTCATAATGTAGTAATTAATGGAAACACTTTAATATGTAACGATGCAGTAGTAGGAATGGGATCTGTTTTAGAAAAAAATTGTATAATAGAAGAAGGTGGTTTTNTNGNNGCAAAGTCTTATNTGCNAGAAAATACTAAGGTACCAAAGGGACAAATTTATGCTGGAAATCCAGCTAAATTTTTTCGAAATGTCTCTTCTAAAGAAAAAGAGTTTTTTAGTATGGGACAGAAAATATACGAAAAACTCTCAGAAGAATACTTGCAAAATAACTAAAAATTGTAGTTATCAGTTGCTGTGTTCCACCAAGGTTGATCTGAATAAGCTCTAAAATCAATTTCATGAGTCCATGTAGACCTATGTTGTTTGGTTAAATACAAGTAACTTTCTGCTATTTTTTCAGGAAGAATTAAACCATCTTTATCTAAACCTACTTTTTCTCTAAGTTTTTGATATTCTTCAGAGCCAAGCATTTTTCCTAATGTGTCAGGAGCATCAACTGCACCATCTATAATAGCATGTATTATGTGAATACCTTTTATTGAAAACTCGTCATTTAATGTCTGACATAACATTCTTCTTGCCCCCATAGCTGCAGCATGTGAATGCTGCCCTCTATTTCCTCGTACAGCAGCAGTAGATGAAGTAACAATTAGTGTTCCACTTTTTCTTTTTTCCATAAAAGGGAATAANGTTTTAGACAATCTAAATAAACCTAATGTTCCCATTTTAAAACCTAAGTCAAACTGTTTTATAGATAAATCTAGAAGACTTTTATTTCCTATTTGTGCTCCTAAATTATAAACCGCTACATCTATAGGGCCTACATCATTCTCTACTTTTTTTATTAAGTGTTCAATAGTATCATCTTTGACTGCATTAAGAAGTTCACCAGAAGCTTTTCCGCCTTCACTAATTATAAGATTTATAAGATTGTTCAAACCATCTTCGTTAGACCTTCTTGTTAGATAAACATGATAATTATCTTTTGCAAATACTTTTGCAACATTACCCCCTATTCCAGCTCCCGCTCCTATTATTAGACAAACTTTTTGCATAATTTTAAAAATAACATAAAATAAAATACAATAATAGTAAACAAAGTTAATTTTATGAAATCGTTTTTACATAACAAAATTATAGAAACAGTTGGTACGAAAAATTTTTTAGTAAATGAAAAAGATAAAACTCCTTACACTTCTGGGTGGAGATCAGAATCTGGTGATTGTGAGTTTGTAGTTTTACCTACTTCACTATTAGAAATGTGGACCGTATTAAAACTATGCATAGAAAATGATAAATATATTTTAATGCAAGCAGCTAATACTAGTCTGACTGGTGGAAGCACACCTAATGGAAAATATAATAAGGGTCTTGTAATCATTAGCACAACTAAATTACAGACAATAATACCTATAAAAAATGGTAATCAAGTTCTAGCTTTTCCTGGTTCTACATTATACGATCTTGAAAAGAAAGTTAAACCCTTCAATAGAGCACCTCATTCAGAAATTGGATCTTCATGCATAGGTGCTTCTATAGTTGGAGGAGTTTGTAACAATTCAGGTGGAGCTTTAATCAAAAGAGGACCTGCCTATACCGAATTATCTTTATTTGCATCTGTAGATAAAAATGGAAAATTAGAACTTCATAACAAATTAGGAATAGAGCTTGGAAATAAACCTGAAGAAATACTTAAAAACCTTGATGATAGAAATTTCAACGAAAAACATATAAAAAATTCTAACTTTAAGGCTTCTTCAACTGATTACAGTAATATCGTAAAAGATATTAATGCAAATTCACCTGCTAGATATAATGCAGATAAAAGGCGTCTTTATGATGCTTCAGGATGTGCAGGAAAATTAGCAGTATTTGCAGTAAGGCTTGACACCTTTGAAAAAGAAAATAATGAAAGAACATTTTATTACAGCACTCATAATCCTCAAGATTTAACTAGACTTAGGAAAAAAATTCTTACTGAAGTTTCAGAATTACCTATCTATGCAGAATATATGCATAATGAAGCATATAAAGTTTCGAAAAAATATGGAAAAGATGCTTTCTACCTCATATACTATTTAGGTACTTCAACCATGCCTTTTTTTTATAAAACTAAATCAAAACTTGAGAATTTCTTCAAAAAGTCTAATTTTTTTTCTCACCGAACTTTAGACCTTATATTAAATGCAATTACTACTATTTTGCCTAATCAAATGCCAAAATTATATAATAAACTTAATAAAAAGTATCCTCATCATCTGATTTTAAAATGTGATCAAGGAATTTATAATGAAGTTTTAGAAATATCAAAAACAATATTTGATAAAGATGATATTAATAACTTTGTAGTTGCAAGTTCTAAAGAAAGTAAAAAATTAACTCTNAATAGATTTGTATTTGCTGGTGCTAGTGCCAGATGNGCTAATTTAGAAAATGAAGCAAACTCTGAATTGTTACCACTTGATGTAGCTCTTAAAAGAAATGATGATTACTGGTATAAAGATGTGGCTGATAATGCTAGAGGTGACATTCTCAAAACTTTAACAGTAGGACATTTCTTCTGTCTTGTTTTTCATAGAGAGTATGTAGTAAAAAAAGGAAAAAATAACACCAAAGTAAAAAATAAGCTTCTAGAGTGGTTTGATCAAATTGAGGCTAAGTATCCTGCAGAGCATAATGTAGGTCATGTATATGAAGCTGACGATAATTTAAGAAATTTTTATAAAAAACTAGACCCTAGTAATATTTTTAACCCTGGTATTGGAAAAACACCTAAAACTCTAGTAAAAAATAAAAATTAAGCTATCTTAATATTTTATGAAACAAGTACTCATACTTTTATTTTTATTTTTTAATATCAAGTTTATTTTTTCTCAGCAGTCTACTTTAGTAGAAGTTGATATGGTTAGAAAGGAAAAACTTAATCAAAAAATTTCAATTATTGGAAATTTACGTTCGAAAAAAATTACAAATATTATGGCAGCGGTTTCAGGACAGATAGATAATGTCTATTTAGAAGAAGGTGATTTAGTAAAAAAAGGTCAGCTTTTAGCAAAGATTGATTATAAAAATTATAAATATTTACTAGACATTGCACTATCAAATGAAGAAAAAGCTAATTCTAATTATGAAATAGCAAAGTTTGAAACATTAAATAATAAACTTGATTTGGATAGAATGACAGCATTAAAAAAAAGTTCTGCCTTTAACAAGTCTAAATTTGATAAATTAAAAAATATGGATGCTATACTTCAGTCTAAAGAAAGTATCGCTCTCTCAGAAATAAAAATAAATAAAAATAGGAAAAATATTGCTTATCTAAATCTAAAAAAATCTGAAGTTAGAGCAAATTATGATGGCATAGTTGAAGAAAAATTTGTAGAAGTTGGTGAATTTGTATCTACAGGTAATAGAATGTTTCAACTTTTAAGTAAAAATAAATTAGAAGCAGTGGCTGAAGTACCCTCATTTAGAACATTTAATTTGAANCTTGGTGATAAAGTAAGTTTCTCTACTACTGATAAACTTAATTTAGATGGCTTTATAAGAGCTATAGGAAAAAAAGAGAACTTAAAAACAAGAACAGTCAAACTATTTTTAGANTTTGATAANACTCAAATTTCTATTAAGAGAAGTCTAATTATAGATGAGAATNTTAATATTTTATTACCTATATCATCAAATAATACTGCAGTAACTATTCATAAAGATGCTATNTTAAANAGAGAAGGTTTGTCTCTAGCTTACTTAGTTAAAGATGATAAAGTTGAAATTAGACCTTTAAANTTAGGAGAGGCTGTNGGTAATAGATTTATAGTNACTAGTGGTGTAAAAGAAAATGATGTAGTAGTTATAAAAGGTAATGAAAGATTANGACCNGGTCAAAGTATTAGTACTAAATAGTTGAGAAATAAATGAATATTATTAAAGCATCTCTAGAAAGACCAATTGCAATTGTNTCAGTTATTATTATGACTATAATATTAGGAGTTGTAGCTCTTGATAGAATACCTATTCAAATTGCCCCAGATGTAAATAAGCCNGTTATAAGCGTGACTACATATTGGTTTGGTGCATCACCCTATGAGATGGAAAGAGAAATTGTAAATAGNCAAGANGAGGCTTTNCAAGGTTTAGAAGGAGTAAATAAAATTACTGCTTCTACCAGAGAAGGNAGAGCAATTATAGAATTAGAATTTGATNTAACAATGCAAATGGATAGAGCTTTAATGTTAGTGTCTAATAGATTAAATCAAATAGATGACTATCCTGAAGATGCGGGCGAACCAACTCTTGATACCTCAGGCCTAGATGATAATGCAATTGCTTGGTTTGTTCTAACTAAAACAAAAGGTAATGAACAAAATATTGCCGCATATGGTGATATTGTAGAGGATATAATACAAGACAGAATTGAGAGAGTGCCTGGAGTTGCTAGAACTAATGCATATGGTAGCAGTGAAACTGAACTGAGAATAACTATAAACCCAGAAAAAATGGCNTACTATGGACTNACAGTTCCTAAAGTAATAAAAATAATAAGAGAAGCTAATAGTTCTATTTCAGCAGGTGATGTTAATGAGGGAAAAAGAGAATATATTGTTAGAGCAGAAGGAGAAATAAAAACTGAACAACAAGTAAAAGAGATCGTACTAATTAGTGAACAGGATTTAAATGGTAGATTTGGTAGAGTAAATGTAAATGATATAGCTGACGTTGAATTTACATTTAAAGAGCCTAGAGCAATAATAAGATTTCTTGGCAATGACTCTATAGCAATTAATGCTGTNAGACAAAGTGGAGCAAATGTAATAGATGTTATGAATGGCGTCAGATCAACATTAAAAGACTTAAATGATAATGTTTTACCTGAATTAGGTTTAAAAATAGAGCAGGTATATGATGAAACTATATACATTGACTCTGCTGTTGATTTAGTTCAACAAAATATCTGGATGGGTGGAATCTTAGCTATAATTATACTTTTAATTTTTTTAAGGTCTTGGCAGTCTACAATAGTAATAGCAGTATCAATTCCAATTTCTATAGTAGCNGCATTTGTTGCCATGTCTTTATTAGGAAAAACAATAAATGTTATTTCTCTAGCAGGAATAGCATTTGCTGTAGGAATGGTTGTTGATGCTGCTATTGTTGTCTTAGAAAATATCTTTCGATTAAAAGAAAAAGGTGAAAGTATTAANGAAGCAGCCTATAAAGGAACAAGCCAGGTTTGGCAAGCTGTAATGGTTTCATCTTTAACTACAGTTTTAGTTTTCGTGCCTATTCTAGTGATGCAATTAGAAGCAGGGCANCTTTTACAGGATATTGCTGTTGCAATATCTGTTGCAGTGCTAATGAGTTTATTGGTATCAATAACTATTTTACCAGCTCTAACCAGTTGGATTTTATCAAAGAAAAGTACTTTTAATTTTAAACTCCCATTAATTGATAAATTTGGAAGTTTTATTGCTTTTAGTATTTTAAATTATGTAAAATATATTTTACAATCTAGAAAATATTCTTTGATACTCGTTGGATCTATTATTTTTACTACACTCAGCGTCTCATACTTATTACATCCAAAATTAGAATATTTACCTGAAGGAAATAGAAACCTAATATTTGGAGTCATGATGCCTCCTCCAGGATATAATCTAGATACACTAACAGGAATTGCAAAGTCAGTTGAAAATAAGGTTAAACCCTTATGGTCTGCAGAGACTGGAGAAATTGCGAATAAAGGAGAACCTCCTAAAATTAAAAATTTCTTTTTTGTTGCAATTGCAGGAGGTAGAACTTTATTTGGGGCAAGCGCTGTGGAAGAAACTAGAGTAAAGGAATTAATACCTGTAATGACTCAGTCATTATATGGAGAACCTGCTACATATGGTTTCTTTTCTCAACCTGGACTATTTGTAAGAGGGTACGGAGGTGGAAGATCTATAGATCTAGATATAACTGGGCCAAACTTAAATACAATTACTGCTACAGCGCAAAAGGCAGCTGGTTTAGTTATGAAAGAGTTTCCGCGTTCAGAGGGAAATCAAATGAGGCCTAAACCAGGTTTAATTTTAGGAGCTCCAGAAATTCAGATAGTGCCAAATAGAATAAAATTAGCTGATAATAATGTTACTGCTTCTGAATTATCAGCAGGTATAGATGCTTTTAATTCTGGTATTAGAATTGANGAAATAACAGTTAATTCGAAAAGAATGGACTTAACATTAATGGGAATAGAAAACTCTATTAATGAAACACAGGGTATTGAAAATATCCCTATAGTCACAACTAATGGAAAAATAATTCCTGTTTCCTCACTATCAAATATTTTATATACAACTGGCCCAACTCAAATAAGACATATAGAAGGAGAAAGAGCAGTTACTTTACAAATTAAACCAGCCGATAATATACCACTTGAAGAAGCTATAACTGTTGTAAAAGATAAAATTATAGAACCTCTAAAAACTGCTGGTCTACCTCCAGATATTAAAATTGATATTTCAGGAACTGCTGATGAATTAACTACTACTTGGAAAGCAATGGCAATAAACTTATTAGTTTCTATTGCAATAGTATATTTACTTATGACTATATTATTTGAAAGTTTTAAATATCCTTTTATTATTATGTTATCTGTTCCACCAGCAGCCGCAGGAGGTGTAATTGGTTTATCTTTACTAAATTTAACTACCTTTCAACCTTTAGATATGCTTACTATATTGGGCTTTGTGATCTTGAGTGGTATAGTAGTTAATAATGCAATTTTACTGGTACATAGAACTCTTCAAACTATCAAAAATAATAAATTAAATGCAAATGATGCAATTTTAGATGCTACTAAAAGTAGAATTAGACCAATTTTTATGTCTACTCTAACTAGTATATTTGGCATGCTCCCCTTAGTACTATTTCCAGGAGCAGGCTCAGAATTATACAAAGGCCTTGGTTCAGTTATATTAGGAGGCTTAAGTCTTTCAGCTATATTAACTTTATTGATNATACCACCAATGCTTAAGATATTTATTTCAGAAAAAGAAATTTTGAAATAACTTTTGTTTTTTATTATTTTTTAGTAAAATTATTATATGTTCAGATCTTTAAATATCTTTTCTTTAATCTCAGATATAATTTTAAAATTATCTTTTGGATTAATATTTTTTAATTATGGTTACGGTAAATTAATTAAACTTANTTCTGGAGAAGGNGCTGGACTAATCGGTATGGTGTCTAGTATCCCTATATTTAGTATATTTCCTCTTTTTTTTGCATGGAGTTTAGCCTTAACCGAAACCTTTGTAATTTTTGCATTAATTTATGGTTATTTTAGTTTTTTACCCTGCTCTAATTTTATATCAAGATTTTCTGGTTTTTTATGCNTAATAATATCGTTAACAATAGTATATGTTCATATATTCATGTGGGGAGATAATTTATTTTCAAATGGTCCCTTTGAGTTTTTAAATACTCAAGAAGGAAAAAAATCAATATTTGGTCAATTTCTATTCATTCCAATTTCAATCTATATTATTTTTAATAGTAGAATAAATTTCTTAGCTATAAATGAAAATAAGTAAACTTTAAAAAAATTATTTTAATGCAATAGATAAATCCTAACGCAATTGTAATTTAATATTTGATAATTGAAAAAAAAACATAATTAACTATAGTAATTAGGTGTNCAAATTATTTCATAATTNTATAAATAGAAGAAAAGTGTTAAAAATTATAGGTTTATCAGCTTTAGGATCTACNTCCTATGGTTTATACAATTTGTTTAATGATAAAAAATATTTAAAATCAGAATGGCAAGGACATGTTTTAAATAATCCTGCTAGGATTGAAATACACTCTAACAATAGTAAGAAAAATAATTTAATTTATAGCCAGATTAATAGCTTCNTTAATTTAGCTGATAATACTTTTAATTTGCAAAACAACAAATCAGAGCTGGTTTTATTAAATAAAAATAAAATTTCTACTAACCCTTCACCTGAGTTAATTGACGTAGTTAAAAAGTCTAAAATTATTTCAGAATTAACTGATGGTGCTTTTGATATAACAGTTCAACCACTATGGAACTTTTACTATGACCACTTTATAGTTCAAGNAAAACAAACATACCCTGATAGAGAAAAATTAGAAATTATTAAAAAGACTATTAACTGGAAAAATGTTCACATAAAAGATAATAATATTTTATTAAAAAATAATGCATCTATAACATTAAATGGAATAGCTCAAGGTTGGATTACCGATAACATAGTCAATATTTTAAGGAAAAACAATATCAACAATACATTAGTAGATTTTGGAGAAACATTTGCATCTGGTAATTACCAAAATGAAAGACCATGGAATATTCAGTTGGTAGGAGGGCATAATTCAAATAAAGTTATTAAATTAACTAATAAAGCAGTGGCAACATCAAGTCCTAGCGGTACAGTATTTGAACCTAGTAANAAATTTCATCATATTTTTAACCCCAAAACTGGACTAAGTGAAAGTAGTTTTGAAACCGTAAGTATAGTTTCTGATAAAGCCTGGTTATCTGATAGCATAGCCACAAGTGCTTTACTTCTTAATAAAAATTACCTAAAGACTTTATGCAACAAACTAAAAGCAGATGCTTTTATTGTGAAAAACAAAAATTTTCAAAATATTACATAAATTAATTTAGCTATTTCTATTTAATGCTACCAAAGGTGGACATTTACTATAATCATTATACATAACTTGACAATCAAGACATCCTAAACACTCGCTCATATTTATTTTACCAGAATTTAATATAGCACCCGTTGGGCAGACTTTATTACACGCTTTACATGGATTACCGCATTCTTTTCTTCTTTTTAAAAAGTTAGTGAGTCTTATTTGACCTAGNAAAGCTAANCCTCCACCTAATGGACATAGGTATCTACAATATGCTCTCTCAACTAGNAAATTTATAGCTAATAAAAACNAAGCCCATAAAACTAGATTAACAGGCGCCATNAATCTTAANGTAATAGCTGTCTTAAATGGTTCAATATTATAAATATAACTTATGGCGTTAAATTCTAAAATAGTACCAATAATAATTATTGCTAATAAAAAATATTTTATGTATCTAAAATTTTTATCTATTTTNGTTGATAAANATAATTGTTTAATACCTATTTTCTTAGAAANAATAGATAGTAATTCCTGTAAAGCACCAAAAGGACAAAGCCATCCACAGAATAAAGCCCTGCCCCAGATAATTAAAGATAATAATGTAAATATTCCTATAAGGAATACTACAGGCTCTATTAAGAAAGTTGTAAAATTATTACTTAAAGTAAAAATGAGTTCTAAAATATTTATTAGGTGTATAACACTTAACTGACCTCCTATTAGCCAACCAAGCCAAACTAATACCCAAGAAAGAAAAGTTATTCTAAAATAAAAAAATATTTTTCTATTTTTTGTTAAAAAATTATTAAAGAATAATACAAAAGATGCAATTAAAACAGTTAGTGTAGTAAGAAAAATATTAAATATATTATTTTTCCAAATAATACTTAAATTACTGTCTGTTTTAGTACTATGAGAGTCTACATTAGAGAAACTTTTTAAGTGGTAATCTACTGGTAATTTATAGTTAAGATAAAATTTTATTTTGTTATCTTGTTGATTATTTATTTTATAAACTAACTCTAGAGGTAATTGTGGATTAATATTAAATTTAGAGCTTAAATAAATTAAACCCTGACCTGCTATATTTGGTGCTTCTTTAGCATGATTAAATGGTAACTCCTTAAATAAATCTTTTGTTACAACTATTTCATTTTCACCTTGCTTAAGTAATAAATTTTCCTTGACTATAATTTGACTAATTCTTGTTTCAAAATTTCTCCATATATTACTTGTAAAAGCTATATAATAAACTTGATCATCTACATTTCTACCAGCAGAAATATATTGATCAAACCATCTTCTACCCAATATATTAGTTCCTATGCCTGCTGGAGAAACATTAGCTATATAATAATTTGTAAATATTTCTTCATCTTTTTTAAACCTAATTGACCTTGGTACATCAAAATTACTTTTTTTGAAAGCAGCATTGACATCACTAATTAATATTTTTTTAAAACTAAGACTTTTATCATTGATTAAAGAATTCCATATCTGAGGCTTGTATTTTTCTAAGTCAACAAAATTACCCATATCATTGGAATCAAGAATAATACCTTTTTGTCTAGCTATTTTTCTT
>NHDP01000035.1 GCA_002170595.1 Alphaproteobacteria bacterium TMED62 | reverse complement strand
TGTCCAAAGACAACGGTGTCGCCGACTTTTACATCAACTGCTCTTACATCTCCGTTGTCTAAAATACGTCCGCTGCCAACAGCTATAACTTCCCCTTGATTTGGCTTCTCTTGCGCTGAGCCCGGCAATAGTATACCTCCTGCAGTCGTTTGTTCTTCTTCTTCGCGACGAACGATAACTCGATCGTGCAATGGACGAATTTTCATAATGTTTTTCTCCAAAAAATAGATTTTATTTTAAAGTTTCCCACAATTTTGTAGGTCTCCTTTCTATATGGTGGTGTGATTTTCATTTTTCAAGGGTCTTTGCTACTTTTTTTTATGCCTTTTTGATCACTATGATCCCAAAATTCGGCGTCAATGATATCCTCTGGATAATTATCTTTTGCCGATTCACTTTGAGCAGAGCCAGCCTTAAAATTTGCTCTAAATTTGAAAAACGAAGACTTCTCCAGAAAAATTATCATCATTTTTCGACTAAAAGGCACCGCAAGAGTAATACCTAAGCAGTCACTAATAAATCCTGGCATTAAAAGAAAAATGCCACCAATTACTAAAAATAATCCTTCAACTAATTCTGAAGTTGGCAGTTCTCCACCGAATATTCTCTCCCGCCCTCTTATCAAGGTCGCGAAACCCTGCTTCCGTATAAAACCAATTCCAACAAAAGCGCTAACAACGATTAATAAAAGTAAATTCAGTACTCCAGTTATCTGACCAACTAAAATCAAAATGTATATTTCAGCAATTAGCAGGAAGAAAATTACTAAAGGAAAAATTTTTATCCGCATTTTTACATATCTTAAACAAATTTTCTTGACCCATTATATATCAAGGCAAAAAATCTAATTTCAAATTATTTAAATCCAGATTACTTTTTTCACTAATAATTAATTAGACTGCAACAAAGAGGAAAATCATTATTGTGATAGGATAATTAGAATTATGGCTATAGAAACTATCCGGAAAAATTTTTTAAATATGGATCTATAAGTGTCAAACAGTAATTTCAAGAAAAATATTTTAAATACGAGAATGATCACGTGTATCTTCACTGGTTTTGCGTCCGGTTTACCTTTGTATATCCTTATTCAGCTGATCCCGATTTGGTTGAGAGATGAAGAAGTTGGTTTAGCAGAAATTGGACTTTTATCACTTACCACTTTGCCATACACGCTCAAATTTTTATGGGCCCCGTTTTTAGACAAATACAGTATTACTTTTTTTCACAGAACAATCGGTTTGCGCAGAAGTTGGATGATCCTTACGCAAATTATATTAATTTTACTCATAGGCTCCCTAGGGTTTTTAAATCCATCTGCGCACTTATTCCAATTGAGCATCTTATGCTTAGGAATCGCCATATTCAGCTCAACATTTGACATCGCCGTCGACGCATACAGGAGACAGATTTTACCTGATCCAGAACTGGGCCTAGGTAACTCTATTCACGTGAATGCTTATAGGATCAGCAGTTTAATTCCAGGGAGTTTAGCCCTAATATTATCCACGTTTATGTCATGGACGATTGTATTCATTGTAACTTCCTCGTTTATCCTTGTGGGGATTGCAATGACACTGATGATCAGAGAGCCAGAGTTGAATTCTATAGAATCGAATAAGAAAAATTCTTTCTTAATTGATCCTTTTCTTGAGTTTTTCTCCCGGCAAGGAGTAATGCATGGGATTGCAATTATACTATTCATGCTTCTATTTAAACTTGGTGATAGCATGGCAACATCACTTGCAACTCCTTTCTATTATGACCTTGGATTTTCNATGGAGGATATTGGTGTAGTTGCAAAAAANGCAGCCCTTTGGCCAAGTATTTTTGGTGGCATTGCTGGTGGTATTATNATGATAAAAATCGGGATTAATAAAGCATTATGGATATTCGGATTAATTCAAATCTTATCAATTCTTGGATTTGCTATTCTNGCTCGAGTAGGAGAAGGAATANTTCTTCTTGGATTAGTAATTAGCTTCGAATATCTNGGAGTAGGCTTAGGCACTGCTGCATTCATTGCATTCATTGCCAGAACTACCAGCAAACAGTATGCAGCCACTCAATTTGCACTGTTTACCGCAATGACTGCTATCCCAAGGACCACCATAAGCGCCTCATCGGGTTTTATAGTGGAGACAATAGGTTGGGAGTCCTTCTTTTATCTATGTACTTTATTGGCGCTTCCTGGAATGATTTTATTACTAAAAGTTGCTCCTTGGGGAGCTAAACCTAAAACATAATATTTAGTTCTCTTTTATAGCGAATCCAGTCAAATAAGTTGCCAGGATCAGTTTTTCTTCCCGGTGAGATGTCACTATGGCCTACAATCCTATCCAAAGTTATGGCCGGGTACATACTCATAATCGTGCTTGTTACACTTACTAAAGAGTTGTATTGATAATCTGTGTACTTGTCCTCATCGGTTCCCTCAAGTTCGATACCAATGCTGTAGTCATTGCAATTGGATCTTCCATTAAATACTGACAATCCTGCATGCCATGCCCGTTCATTGAACGATACAAATTGAGTGATTTCACCNGATCTTTTTATAAATAAATGACATGAAACTTTTAGATCCTTAAGATTCTGGAAATAAGGATTTACNGTTAAATCTAAATTATTTGTAAANAAATCCTCTACAAAACTACCACCAAAAATACCTGGCGGAAGACTAATATTATGAATAACTAACAAACTGATATCACAATTTTTAGGTCGAGAATCAGTATTGGGAGAGGGAACATGAATTACCGACTCAAGCCAACCATCCGTTATTTGATACATACTGCATCCCAAAGCGCTGCGCAAATAAATTTATATTATATTTAATGTTACACTTAAGGAAAGATAATGAGAATTCAGGTGTGCAAGGATTAGCGACTTTACTAAAGAAAGACATCCGAAAATGCGTTTCGAGAGCTTTGGATGAGGATATAAATTCTGGTGATATAACTGCCGAGTTAATCTCACCAAACTCCCACTCCATAGCTGAAATAATATCACGTGAGAAAGCAGTTNTTTGTGGGANAAACTGGGTGAATGAAGTTTTATCTCAACTAGATCCGTCAACAGAAATAGAGTGGTTTGTAAAAGATGGTGATTTTATTGAATCTAATCAAATACTTGCTACTATAAAGGGCCTTACTCGAATTTTACTAACTGCAGAAAGGACTATTCTCAATTTTTTGCAAACCTTNTCNGGCACTGCCACTAGCGCGAGCCGTTATGCCAGTATTGCAAAAAATTCTAGCGTACAAATACTAGATACACGTAAGACAATTCCTGGACTTAGATTAGCTCAAAAATATGCNATTTCTGTTGGTGGTTGCAAAAATCATAGGATTGGGCTTTTTGACTCTTACTTAATAAAAGAAAACCATATTAAAGCNTGTGGAGGCATAACNAAAGCNGTCANAAGAGCAAGGGAAATTAGACCTNATCTTGAAGTTCAGGTTGAGGTGGAGAATTTAAATGAGNTTAANGAGGCCATTAACGCCTCCGTAGATATTATCTTGATTGANAATTTCTCTGCTGAAGAAGTCAACANAATAGGTAAATTNAAAAATCCTGCTACTAAGATAGAAGTTTCNGGAAATATTAATGAGGACAACCTNGCAGAGTATCTATCAGCAAATAAAATTATAGATCGAATTTCTTGTGGAAGTCTTACCAAATCTGTCAGTTCGGTTGATTTATCAATGAGATTGACGCAAACAGGCTAAACCATTAACAAATACACTAATGTTAATCTATGAATTATGACTTTTTGAGTTTTTATACTGTTTTTATCTTTGGATTGATAATCGGTAGTTTCCTTAATGTGGTAATTTCTCGATTGCCAAATAATATGAATATTGATTCAAATAAAAGTGAATCAAAAACTAACGGCGATTCAGTTTTTGCAGGGACGATTTGGTGGGGAAGATCAAAGTGCCCTCATTGTAATGCTGTTATAAGTATTAAGCATAATATCCCAGTATTGAGTTATATACTTTTAAAGGGTAAGTGTTCTGATTGTCAAAATAAGATTTCGATTCAATATCTCATTGTAGAATTATTAACAGCAGTATGTTTTTGCTTTTTATTTTACATCTCAACAAATATTGCTCAATTAACATTCATAGTTATTTTTTCAGCATTTTTAATAAGTCTNACCATGATTGATATCAATAAAATGATTCTTCCAGATCAGCTCACACTCCCGCTNTTATGGATTGGTTTGTTAGCGAATACAGATAGCTTATTTATTAATTTAGAGCACGCCGTTATGGGCGCTGTTGTAGGCTATTCTGTTCTTTGGTCAGTATTTTGGTTGTTTAAATTATTAACTGGAAGAAATGGCATGGGTTATGGCGATTTTAAATTATTAGCAGCTTTAGGCGCATGGTTAGGATGGCANTCAATTCCTTCTATTTTACTTGTAGCGAGCATAATGGGCATAATCTACGGGGTCTTTATGANAGTTAAAACTAATTTAATAAAAAATGAGTTTGCCTTTGGACCATTTTTAGCTATCGCAGGATGGGTATNTATGANTACAAAAATAAATGATGATTTCTCTTTTCCTCACTTCTCTTTGATATTTTAAAGCTAAGAGCACTTGATATTGAATCCATTTAATCGTTTTGTAGTTGGCCTGACAGGCGGCATAGGAAGCGGTAAGTCGACAGCTGCAAAGTATTTCGAAAAACTCGGAGCTAAGGTTATTAACGCTGATGTTGTTGCGAGGGACTCTGTCTCTTCNGGATCCCAAGCACTTTTAAAAATAANACANCACTTCGGTGAAAAAATCGTTGATAANAAAGGCAAGCTCGATAGATCCAAACTTAGAGAGATAATTTTTGATAACTCATCTGAAAAACTTTGGCTTGAAAATCTATTACACCCAATAATTCGAGAAAAAATAATTTTGGACATAAATAGTGTCTCGGACTCCTATGTTTTATTGGAGTCTCCTCTGCTATTTGAGACAAATCAGTACAAACTGGTTGATGTGGTATTGCTGATAGATATTCCTGAGGAATTGCAAGTTATTAGAGCCTCTCAACGAGATAAGTCGACGAGTAATGAAATAAAAAAAATTATAAAAACTCAAATGCCGCGATCGGAAAAAATAAAACTATCAACTTATGTTGCTGACAATACAAAATCTGAAGATGATCTGAAAAAACAGGTAAAATATTATCACAAAAAATTTAGTGAGCTAGGGAGGAATTTTTGCAATCTTTAAAAGTAAAATGTCCTACTTGCAACGCACCAGTCCCATGGGTAGCGGAAGAAAAATACCGACCATTTTGCTCTTCTCGGTGTCAACGAATCGATTTTGGTGATTGGGCAACAGAGAGCTTCACTATATCCGATGATATTCACGCAAATTCTGATGATGAGCCATCAATTTATTAAACTTCTCTTATTTAATGCAGATATTCTGAAAAACCCACTCTAAAATAATAGTGTTTGCTGTAGGGAATGTATATTGATTTAATTCACTGCATGGGCTCCAAACCACTGATTGCCCCTCGTTACCAATAGGATTTCCCCTAAACTCTGTGACATGCCACACGCTAAAATAAATTGATAAATTAGTATATTGGTGATGAAAGTTTTTAACCTCATGCGCGACACTGACATTAATATTTAATTCTTCTTTTAGTTCTCTTTTGAGGGCATCAAAACTTGTTTCATTTGCCTCTACTTTCCCACCAGGGAATTCCCATAAATCTCCTGACACGACTTTTTTAGAGCGTTTAGCGATCACAATCTCGCTGGTCTTGCGAAGAGTTTCATCCCTTGAAATGATTCCAACTACAACATTGAGAGAATTCAAAATTGCGCCTAAATAAATTATATACTTCGGTGATGCGCATGATGCAGAACATCGTTAGACAGCACTTTCCTGACAGACCGACCTCTTGCGACATCTATTCTTATTTCTAAAAATTCGTCAAACACATTATCCGAGATCTTCGAGAACAGTTTGTTCGCAGCACCATCTTTAACCACATGGCATCCATTTATCCATATGTTCACCAATTTCGTATCAAAATCAGTTATTTCAAGATGCCCTAATGCCACTAGCATATAACCCCAATATGGTTTCTTATTAGAAATAGCTGTTTTCACTGAGAGAGATTCTGCAACCTCATTTGCAAGCTTTTTGGCCTCTTCATCACTCAAGGCATTAAAAACAGACACTTCTATGATATGTTCAGCTTCAATTGGGTCTTTTACTACAGCCAATGCTAACTCTTGAAAAATAAATAATAGGCTCTCATAAAAAACATGAAAATTCCCCTCATCGATTACCGATCCTGACCTACCAGTCGCAATCAAAAAGACACTGTCATTTGTTGACATATCCCTATCAATAGTAATCTGATTGAACGTCTCATTAACAACTTTTTTAAGGGCATAATTTAATAACTCGTCATCAATGCATGCATCTGTTGCAACAAAACTAAGCATTGTTGCCATATTAGGTTTAATCATTCCAGAACCTTTGACGATTCCAGTAATTGTAACTTCATGATCAAATGAAATCTTTTTACTAACTCCTTTGGGCCCTGAATCTATCGTTAGAATCCCACTAGCAGCCTTCTCCCAACCATCCACTGAGAGTGAACTTAGGGCTTCTGGAATAGCAGCTAATATTTTTGGAACTGGCAAACATTCTCCCACCCTTCCCGTAGAGCAAGCGAGCACTGAATCAGAGTCCACACCCATCAATTCAGCGATGCAATCACAAATATGACACGCATCACTTATACCTTTGTCACCAGTCCCAGAGTTAGCTATTCCAGTATTAATAATGATGTATTTTGGTTTCTTTCGAGATATTTTATTTTTACTTACAATTACAGGGGGAGCTTTAAAAGAACTCGACGTAAACAGTGCTGCGGTATTCGATGTGTTGCCAATTTCTATCACTACAACATCTGGCCTATGATCTACGTCCAAAATTCCCGCAAAGGCAGTTCCTAGCTTCATACCGTTGATCGGAAGTAATTCATCAAAATTCGAGNCTTTCATTTTCAATCTCTCNAATCANNNAGGTTANATCTTGCCACAACAGAGCTTATATTTTTTTCCTGANCCGCAAGGGCAAAGTTCATTTCGGCCCACTTTTGGNCCTTCTCGAACTAAGGGTTTTGANGAAATNTTTGATTTAGTTTTTTCTTCTTCATTGTCACCTAAACNTTGGGCTTTCGCATGATTATAGTCATGATCTTTTTGATCCATTTTTTGTCTGNGCTCAAGCTCTTTTAACTCNTCGTCGCTTGCGAANTTTACNTGACTTAANTAGCGGACGGTCTCAAACTTTATATTGTCTAGTAGCTCTTCAAAAAGTCTGAAAGATTCCCGCTTATACTCTTGTTTAGGGTTCTTCTGTGCATAGGCACGCAGTCCTATACCTTGTCGCAATTGCTCCATCGCCGAGAGGTGATCTTTCCAAAGTGTGTCAACCACTTGCAGCATTACTTGCCTTTCTACGTCTTTAATTTGATCACCAAACTGAGAGCACTTAATTTTGTAGTTGTCCGCTACCAAAGATACTATTCTTTCTCTTAAGCCCTCCTCATCAAGCCTGTTATCAGATTCCAGCCACTGCGAGACAGCCAACTTAACTCCAAAATCTCGANTCAAAGCCTCTTCCAGTCCTTTTATGTCCCATTGCTCATCTACACTCATTACAGGGACAAAGCGACTGATGCATAAGTTGACAACATCGTCTCTAATNTTAGAAACAATTGATGAAATATCNTCATCTTCCAAAATATCTTTACGTTGCTGATAAATAACCTGTCTCTGATCATTTGCCACATCATCATATTCGAGCAAATGCTTTCTGATATCAAAATTCCTACCTTCAACTTTTCTTTGCGCCTTAATAATAGAATTTGTCACCATGCCATGTGAAATAGATTCTCCATACTCCATTCCCATGCGCCTCATCATGTTCTTTACAGTATCTGATGCAAANAGNCTCATNAAAGGATCTTCAAGCGATAAATAGAANCGTGANACCCCTGGATCTCCTTGACGGCCGGCACGTCCACGNAATTGATTATCAATCCTCCTAGATTCATGTCTCTCTGTAGCAATAATATGTAANCCCTCCAGCNTCAATTACTCTGTCGTGCCTGTCTTTCCAATCCAATTTAANNTTTTCTATATGATCANTNTTAAAGTTATTTGATTTATTTAANTCNGNAATCTCCGCTTCAAGATTCCCTCCTAGAACAATATCAGTNCCNCTTCCNGCCATGTTGGTCGCAATAGTAACAGCACCTGGTCGTCCAGCATTAACTATGATATTNGCTTCAAGTTCATGCTGTTTAGCATTTAAGACCTTATGATTTACCTTCGCTTTTTTTAGCATTTTTGAGAGTAACTCTGATGTNTCTACAGACGCCGTTCCGACCAANACAGGAGCACCATCNTGTATNGTTGATTTAATATCATCGATAACNGCTTCAAATTTTTCTTTTTGAGTCAGGAAAATAACATCATCCTCATCCTTTCTAATGACTTCGGTGTTAGTGGGAATAACATTTACCTGTAAATTATAAATTTCCTGAAATTCATAGGCTTCGGTATCTGCTGTTCCGGTCATTCCCGCTAACTTTTCATACAACCTAAAGTAATTTTGAAATGTGGTAGACGCTAGTGTTTGACTCTCTTGTTGTATATTCAAATTTTCTTTTGCTTCTATTGCCTGATGCAGNCCATCAGAAAGTCTNCTTCCAGGCATTGTTCGACCTGTATGTTCATCAATNAGAATNGCCTGACCGTCCTTAATTAAGTACTCTACATCTCTATTGAATAAGTATTTTGCCTTNAAGGCAGAATTAACNTGATGGAGAAGACCTAGGTTCGATGCTTGATATAAATTTTGATCGGCCTCTAGAAGTCCTGCCTTGAAAAGAATNTCCTCTATTTTTTGATGACCGTCTTCTGTTAACTCTATACTTCGACTTTTTTCATCAAGGGTAAAATCTCCGATNAGAGGTTTTGNCTCTTGCATATCCTCAGAGTCTTCTGGATCCTCGCTCGGCAAAGCCAGATC
>NHDP01000034.1 GCA_002170595.1 Alphaproteobacteria bacterium TMED62 | reverse complement strand
TCAAATGCTATTTCACTTAGACTTGCAAAGAATTCAAAATTAGAAGATTTTTATATAAGTAATGATAGTATAATAATAAAATATAAATTAGATAATAAACAGATAATAAATATTTATGATCTGCTCACAGGCAATCAAATAAAAAAAATAGAATTATTGAAATAAATATTAGTTATGATATTTTTCTCATATGTTAATAAAAAAAATTTTCCTCTTTACCATCTTTTTTACACTTAGTTCTAACTTTAGTATAGCTCAGGAAACTAAAAAAAAATGTAGAATAAATACTAATAAACAAGTTCTTGATTTTGTTAAAAAAGAATTAAAGCCATTTAATGCTGGAACAAATGAAGAAGGACCAAGACTCTCTCAATCTGATTTAAAACTATTAGAAATTAAACATTATTCTGATCAATTAAAAGAATCTCGAGAGATGCGAATGGACATTTTAAGCTTTTCTACTCTAAACCAACAAGACTTAGAAATATTTAATAAATTTTCTTCAAAGATTAAGTTAGTATTAAGTGATTGTTCAGAAGTTGTATTTTTTGGTGACACTCTTTTAGGAGCATATGAATTACCCTATGATGATATGCTTAAAGCTTTTACATTAGCATCAAAAAATAATAATGAAATTATTTTAGATTTTATGAGAAATCAAGTAACACCAAAGTCTATAAGTCTTTTTGATGCCATAAATATTTTAATGAATGATTTTGCTACTCAACAAAATGTTATAATGGAACTTTTATCAGATGAAGTAAAAAAAGTTTTTTTTGGTGAAAATAATATGGTGGCCACAACTGATGTAGCAGAAGCAAGACTATTAAGTTTTTCCCTGCTAGGTGGAGAAATATTAGATGCTAAAGAAAAATTACTTTTTTTTATACTACCAAAAACATATAAAGGAGTTAAATCTTCTATTGGAACATTAGTATTAGATATTGATGGAAATCTATACGAAATCCCTAATTTAAACTATATTTTAAGTGTCAATATATTAAGCGGCTTAGGTGTAAATACTAGAACTTTAACTATGTCTGAGGTTATTAGTGAATCAGGCTCTTGTAGAATAGATCTAGCTGGAAATTGGATGCATAAAGTAAATGGCATAGAAATTAGGGGCTGCCCATTTAACTCTATATCAAAAAAAATGTTACAACAAGGTAGTCATAGAAACTCAAGAGATTATAAAAGTTATCAAGCTGTATTTGAAGAAATAGAAAATATTAATTTCAATTCAAATAAAAATATTGAAAATAATGATGAACAAAAAGGAGGTCCAGCACAGGGTCAATCTCCTAGTTAGAGTTGCTTCTTTTCTTAGCAAACAACTCTATAGCTTCTGCCAAAGATGTTAGTAATCTAGTTCTACTTTTCTTTTTTGTTAATAATTTTACATCACTTACATTTGACAAAAACCCCAATTCAATAAGTACAGATGGAATATCTGTTGATTTTAATACTGCAAAACCAGCATGTCTGTGAGGTCCTCTTAGTAATCTATGACCGTTTTTTCTTGTAATATTTACATAGCTTTCTGCAAATAAAGATGAAGAGTTTTTTGTATCTCTTCTATTAAGGTCTAATAAAATAGAAGCAACTTCATTATCTACATCTTGTAAATTTACTCCTGCAATTAAATCTACTTTATTTTCTCTTTCAGCTAATTTAGCTGTTATTCTATCGGATGCCTTTTCAGATAATGTATATATAGAAGTTCCTCTCGTAGTTTTTTTTTTCAGACTGTCAACATGTAGAGATATGAATAGATCACTTTTATTTTTTTTTGCTATATTTCTTCTTTGTCTCAAAGAAATAAACGTATCATCATTTCTCGTTAAAAATACTTTAAAACCCTTATTTTTGAGCATCATTCTAAGTTCTTTGGCAGCCTTTAAGGTAATATTTTTTTCTTTTTTTCCTAAATTGATAGCACCAGGATCTATTCCTCCATGACCTGCATCTATTGTAACTATAAACTTCGTCTTAGATTTGGGTTTGATATTCTTTTTTTGAATGTTTAAGTTTTCTTTTTTCCTTAAATCTATTACTAATCTAAAAATATTGTTTTCATTTTTTTTCAAATAAAAATGCTTATCAATATAGAATTTTGATTTTAAATCAAACACAATTCTCATAACATTTTGATCTGCGATACTAGTTCTTATACTTTTTATAAAAGCACTATCGTTTTGAAATTTTTTAATATTACTTTTTGTCTCTATATCTACAACTAAACGAGGATTATTATTTAATGAAAATACGGTATAAGCAGCTTTATGTGTTAGATCTAATACAACTCTGAAGGACTTATTTAAGTGATTATCTGAAAATCTAATATTATTTAATCTTTCATCTACGGATAATAAAAAATTTGAATTTATAAATATTAGAAAAAGTAATAAAATTTTAAATAAGAACATAATTTTTACATAATACTTTTTAAATGTTATTAATTAAGTATAATAATTATACATATAAATAAAAATAAATTTAAAACATTTAAAATAAAACACACAGCAAAAAAATAATTTATGAAAAAAATTTGGAGATATAAAATTTATGACAAAAAGCATGCTTATAGATGCTGCTCATTTAGAGGAAACAAGAATACTAATATTAGAAGACAACAAAATAGAGGATTTAGACTTTGAAAGCAGTACCAAAGAACAACTTAGGGGAAATATTTATTTAGCGAAAGTCTCAAGAGTCGAACCTTCCCTGAGAGCTGCATTCGTGGATTATGGAAATGATAGGCATGGTTTTTTGCCTTTCAATGAGATACATCCTGATTACTTTCAAATACCTATTTCAGATAAACAGCAATTAATCGCTAATACTATTGATCAGTTTAATTCAGATGAAAAAACCAAGCGGGGGGGGAAATTTAAACCCTCTGATGAAGAAGAAGTTACATTTAATGAAAATTCTAACCTAAAGCAAGCTAGTATAAGAAGAAGTAGGCTGTACTCAAAATATAAAATTCAAGAGGTAATAAAAAAAAGACAAATTTTACTTATTCAAGTTACCAAAGAAGAAAGGGGTAATAAAGGTGCCGCTATATCTACATTTTTATCACTAGCAGGTAGATATTGTGTATTAATGCCTAATTCAGCTAACTCTGGAGGTATAAGTAAAAAAATTGTATTCAAAAATAGAAAAAAAATGAGAGAAATATTAAATAAACTTAATATTCCTCAAGAAATGTCGGTTATATTAAGAACTGCTGGAGGGGATAAATCTAAGTTAGAAATCAAAAGAGACTATGATTATCTATTTAAACTATGGCAGGAAATTAAGCGCAAAACATTAAAATCATTAGCACCTTTACTTATACATGAGGAAAATCATATTATCAAAAGAGCTATTAGAGATAACTTTTCTAATGATTTAAAAGAAATTGTAATTGAAGGTGATAATGCCTATAAGCTAGGGAAAGGTTTTATGAAGACTTTAATGCCAAGCAAATCAGGCTTAGTAAAAAAATATAAGGATAATCTGCCAATTTTCAATCATTATGGCATAGAAAAAGATATTGATTTAATTTTTAATGCAGAAGTAAATTTAGCCTCTGGAGGATCAATTGTTATCAGCCCTACAGAAGCCTTGGTGGCAATAGATGTTAACTCTGGTAAATCTACCTCAGAAAGAGATATAGAAACCACAGCTTATAAAACAAATATTGAAGCTGCTAAAGAAATAGCAAGACAAATTAGACTTAGAGACTTAGGTGGTTTAATTGTTATTGACTTTATTGATATGAATATTAGAAAAAATAATTATCAAGTAGAAAATATATTTAAAAACGCAATTAAGACAGATAGAGCAAGAATACAAATTGGAAAAATATCAGCTTTTGGTCTATTAGAAATGTCTAGACAAAGATTAAGACCTAGTTTACTAGAAATTAACTATAAAGAATGTAATCATTGTAATGGCACTGGCTTAGTTAGGTCTATAGAATCTCAAGCTCTTCAAGTTATAAGAAATCTTGACTTAATGATGAAAACTTTAGAAAACAAAACTATAAATCTTAAAATTAGTAATACTATGTCTCAATATTTATTAAATTATAAATATGAAATAATAAAATCTAAAAATGATAGGGGAAACAATATAAAAATCACCGTTGATGATACTTTAAATAATCAATTTTATATAATAGCTGAAAACCAGATTGAAAAAAAAGAAGATAATACAAATAAAGAAACATTGAATAAATTAAAAAATAAAAAAATAACTGCTAAAAAATATAAAGAGAAAAATACTGTAAAAAAGATAAATAAAAAAAATGATAGTACTAATAAAGAAGAGAAAAAAAGTATAATAAAAGTTAATGCTAAAAAACCTATAAAGCAAACAAGCTCTAAAACTAAAAAAATAATTGTAAAAAGAAAAAATAAAAAAGAGTTTGCTGAAAATATTTCAAAGGTAAAGGAAGTTAAAACTGGATGGTGGGATCAATGAATTAAATCCACTCTTTGATCAAATTTATAGAATCTGCTATTTCTTTTTTATGACAAGCATAGGATAATCTAACATAATTTTTTCCATTATTATTATCAAAATCTATTCCAGGCGCTAATGTTACCCCTATATCTTGAACCATTTTTTTACATAAATAATAAGAATTCTTTTTTAATTTTGATATATCAACATACAAATAAAAAGCCCCTTTAGGTATAACAAAATCTGTCAATCCTAGCTTTTTTAATCCGTTTATTAAGTAATTTCTATTATCTAAATATGATAAAACAACATTATCGAAATAATCATAATAATTAAATACGTGTTCTGCTACATACTGCGAGATACTTGATGGACTTAAATAAAAATTCATTGCTATATTTCTAATTTTATCAATAAAGTCTTTATCTCCCAATATCCATCCTAGTCTATACCCAGTCATAAGAAAGTATTTTGAAAAACTGTTTATTACTAAGACTTCATTGTCAATTTTGAAAGCAGTAGTTAATTTTTCTTTCTGATATTCTACTTTGTGATAAATTTCATCAGAAATAACCTTAATCTTTTTTGATTTACATACTTCTATTATTTCTTTCATATCATGATTATTAATAATAGTTCCACATGGATTAGAAGGGCTTGAAACTATTAAACCATTTATATTTGCAGGTAAACTCTTTACTAAGTCTACTGTTAATTGAAAATTATCTTCTTTACTAGTATCAATATAGTAAACTTTCATATCTAATGCCTTAACTATATTTTTATAAGCAGGGTAACCTGGTCTTGAAATAGCTATAGAATTACCCTTATCAAATGAACATAATAAAGACATAAATATCCCAGCTGAAGCACCAGCTGTAACAGCAACATTTTCAATTGAAATATTAATTTTATAATTCAATTTATAATGATCGCAAATTTTTTTTCTTAATGAAGAAATTCCAAGAGATTCTGTATAACTAAATTTTTCTTTTAAAATTTTATTTTTTAAATTTTCTAGCAACTCATTAGGTAAATTGGCAGAAGGTTCTCCTAATGCCAAATTTTTAACTAAACCATTTTTTCTCTTATATACCTGCCCTTCTTCAAAGATTTCTATTGCATAAAAAGGGGTTATATCAGATCTATTTGACGTTTTAATGATAAATCTCCTATATTGTCTTTATGATATACTTTTTAAAAAATTTAATTAAGTGTTTAATATCTATATTAATATTTAGTTTATTTTTTTATCAAAATAAAGCTTATTCTAAATATATACGAGATACTGAAATCGAAAATATTCTTTATTCTTGGACAAATCCTATATTAGAGGCTGCTGGATTAGATAAAAATGATTTAAAAATTCATATCATTGCTGATAAAAATATAAATGCATTCGTAACGAATGGTCAAAATATGTTTTTAAATACAGGACTGATAATTAAAGCTGGTAGTGCTAATGGTTTAATAGGTGTTATTGCTCACGAAATAGGACACATTAAAGCTGGACATGTTATTAAAATGAAACAAGCAGCAAAAAAACTTCAAAATAATCAATTCATAACAAGTCTTTTAGGAATGGGTTTATTGATAGCAAGTAGTTCTAATGAAAGTTTTAAANANAATNGANTNGATATAGCNAAAACNGCTTTATCNATTGGNCCTNNTATAGCNACTAAGAGCTTNTNCTCNTTNAGCAGAGGNAGCGAATATGTNGCTGANAACTTAGCNATTGATTTTCTTAAAAAAGTAAAAAGAGACCCTANAGCATTAAGTATTATTTTAGAAAANCTTTATGGACANGAATTACTTTTAATAGAAAGGCAAGATCCTTTTTTACGCACTCANCCTCTNTCTAAAGCANGAATGGATTTAATAAAANAAAAAACNTCTTCNTATGANATNTATNNNGAAAGNAANTTTGANAAAGAANCCTATTTAAGAATAAANGCAAANCTTGAAGGNTTTTTAGAAANCCCAGGAAANACANTAATNAATAANANNAATNATACTATTTATAANAGGTATGCAAGAGCAATNGCATANTTTAAAGTTCCNATGTTTAAAAAATCANTANANGAAATTAATNGNTTACTNAANGATTATCCTNATGATCCTTATTTTTTAGAATTNAAGGCNCAANTATTATCTGANAATGGAAAAATTAGAGAAGCAATTTCNTATTATAAAAAANCNNTAAAAATATTNCCNGAATCTATACTAATTATGNTACCANTATGTAGTTTACTATTAGANGANAGCAATAATTTTGAAGCTATAAAAGAAGCTAACAATTACTTAAAATTTATTGTAGTAAAAGAACCAGAAAATATACTAGCTTGGCATTTGAAAGGTATAAGCCATAATCGTTTAGGACAACCAATTCGTGCTAATTTATCTGCAGCAGAAGAATTTTTAAGAAAAAGAGACTTTGAAAATGCTAAATATTTTGCAAATAAAGTAATTTCTGCAACAAAAAAATTTAGTTCTGAAAACCTAAGAGCTTCTGATATAATTAATTTAATAAATCAAATATAAAACTAAAGGAAATTATGTATTTAAAATTAATTATATTGATACTTTTTTTAACCTGCAACCTAAACTCAGCTGAAAAAGAGATAAATGAAAATAAAATAGAAAGTATAATAAAAAAATATATTCTAGAAAATCCAGAAGTAATAATAGAATCATTAGAAAAGTTTACTGTTAGCCAAAAAGAAAAGGAAAAAGAAGATATAGTGAATATATTGAGTAATTTTTATGATAAAAAAGAATACTTGAAATTACCTAGTATAGGTAATAAAAAAAATGATCTAATTATTGTTGAATTTATAGATTATAATTGTGGTTATTGTAAAAAGACTTTACCAATTATTTCAAAGTTAATGAAAAACTTTAAAAATATACAAATAGTATTTGTTGATTATCCTATATTATCAGAGACATCAGAAATTGCAGCTAGAGCTTCATTAGCTGCACATGAACAGAAAGCATATTTTAAATATCATGCCATGTTATTAAATAATCTTAAATCGATTAATGAAGATTCTATTTATAGGATAGCCCGAGATTTAGGACTTAATATTAAAAAATTTAAGAAAGATATGGAATCTTCAAAAATAAAGAATAATATCATAAATAATATAAAATTAGCTAGAAGTTTAAAAATAAGAGGAACACCTACTTTTATAATAAAAGATCAAATCTTACCTGGAGCTTATGAATATGATAAACTGGAAAAAATAATTATGGATAATTCTTAGAGGTGTGCAGTGATTACAAATAATATAGGAACAATATTATATTCATTTTTCAAAGGTAAGAAAATAGGCCAAGATAAAGCTGGTAACAAATTTTACGTGCATAAAAAAAATAAAAATAAAAAATGGGTACTTTATAAATATAATATTGATCCAACAAGTTTAACTGTTAAATGGCAAGTTTGGTTGACTAATAAAAATAATGAACTCCTTGTTAATGAAGAGAATAGTTTTAAATGGCAAAAAAATAAACAACCTAATTTAACAGGTACAATTAATTCCTACCATCCTAAAGGTAATATTGATAAAAGAAATAAGAATATTATGAAAGAAAATAAAAATTCAATATGGGATCCTGAATAATGATAAAAAAAAATATTTATCCTGAATTTTGGAAATCAAATGATAATCAAAAAATTTCTTGTAAGGAAAAAATATCTATATTGAACAACAATGTAGATGAGTTACAAAACTTAATAAATCAAATTTACGATGAAGCTATACTAATGGGAGTAGAAAAAAAACAAATTGAAAGAATTATCAACAATATAGCAACTAATTTAACAACTGAATTAAAAGGATGAAAGATACTTTTTTTTTAATTTTGGCTTTTACCCTTTTTATTAATTTATCAGTTCTAGCAGAAAATATCGCAGAAATTAGAGCTATCGATAGAATAACTGGAAGAAGCTTTAAATTAAAAATTCCCTTAGAGGAAGAAGTGACTTTTTCAAATCTAATCTTAAATATTAAATACTGCTATAAAAACCCAATTGATAAAGAAATTGAAAATTATGCATATTTAATAGTAAAAGACAAACTAATGGATGAATTAGTTTTTCAAGGATGGATGTTCTCTTCATCTCCAAGCCTTAGTAGTCTAGAGCATCCTGTAAATGACATATGGTTATTAAATTGTTCAAAAAATTAATGGTTAAATTATTGCATTTTTTAAAGGATATAATTGATTTGGCAAAAAACCTTTTTTTGAATAAGAATAAAAATCAGCTTTTTTATCAATATTTTGATTAATAATATTTTTAAATTCTTTATTAGATATTTCCTTAGCACCAAATTGCTTTAAATGTTCGTTAATAAATTGTGTATCTAATAACGTATATCCTCCAATTATTAATCTTTCCAATAAATGAATTAATGCTACTTTAGAAGCATTAGAAGTAAAACTAAACATACTTTCTCCGAAAAATATTCTACCTATTTTTATACCGTANAGNCCTCCAACTAGTTNATTATTAAAATAACATTCTACTGAGTGAGCAAAACCAGAGTGATGCATCTCTGTATAAATTTTTTTAATAGTACTGTTAATCCATGTATCTTTTCTATTGCTAGTTATCTTTGCACAGTTATCAATAACTTCTTCAAAATTATTATCAATAGCCAACTCAAAACTGTTATTTCTTAAAAACTTTTTAAATTTTCTTGGAACTTTAATTTGATTTAAATTAAATACTCCTCTTTTTTTTGGTTCTATCCAATATATTTCTTTACTTGAACAAGTCTCAGCCATAGGAAACATGCCCTTTTTATAAGCCTCAATAACTGATTCGATTGGTATTTTATATTGATAAGACAGCAATTTAACTTTTAAGAAACCCTTCTAACCAATTAATGCTAAAATTATAATTTTTAAAATGACTAGAAGAAATTATTTTTTTATGAAGATCCCTTGTGGTATCAATACCATCAACTACTAATTCATCTAAGGATCTATTCATTCTTGATATTGCTTCCTCTCTAGTCTCTGCGTGCACTATTAATTTACCTATAAGACTATCATAATATGGAACAACTTGATATCCATTATATATACAAGAGTCAACTCTTACACCAATGCCACCTGGCGGATTATACATATTTATAGTGCCGGGACTAGGTAAAAAATTTTCAGGATTCTCTGCATTAATTCTACATTCTATAGCATGCCCTTTAAAATTAATATCCTTTTGCTTTATTATTAATTTTTTTCCANAAGCTNCTTTAATCTGNTCTGATACGATATCAANTCCTGTTATCATTTCTGTTACAGGNTGTTCAACTTGNATCCTTGTATTCATTTCTATAAAATAAAATTTTTTNTTTTCATANANCATTTCAATAGTTCCNGCNCCTCTATACTTAATCTCTTTCATTGCTTTTAAAATTATATTNAANAAACTTTCTTTTTCTTNTNNATCTATTTNATANGCNGGAGCTTCCTCTATTAACTTTTGATGNCTTCTTTGTATAGAACANTCTCNTTCTCCTAAATGGATAACNTTTTGATAATTNTCCGCAAANATTTGAAANTCTATATGNTTNGGATTTTTTAAAAACTTTTCTACNTAAATTTCATCATTTCCNAAATTNANTTCAGCTTCAGANTTTGTAAGGTTNTATGCATNTTCTAANTCAGATTCATNTTCTACNACCTTCATTCCTTTGCCTCCGCCNCCTGCAGNAGCTTTAATNATAATTGGNTAACCTATTTCTTTTGATATTTTTNTNAGATCTTTTANATTTTTTANAGGNCCTTTAGANCCTGGNACTAATGGTATNCCNGTTTTNCTTATAACCNTTCTTGCNGAAACNTTATCTCCCATTATTTTAATATGTTCAGACTTAGGNCCAATNAANGTAATNTTATGNTCTTCTAAAACTCTNGCAAATTTAAAGTTTTCAGAAAGAAAACCATATCCTGGATGAATTGCTTCAGCNCCTGTTAANTCNGCTGCAGTNAGNATTGCAGGTATATTTAAATAACTTTCNGNAGATTTANTGCCCCCTATGCAAATACTTTCATCAGCCATTTTAACATGCATAGATTCTGANTCTGCTANTGANTAAATGGCNACTGTTTTNATACCNANCTCTTTACATGATCTAATNATTCTGACAGCAATTTCNCCTCTNTTNGCTATTAAAACTTTTTTAAACATTTTTTATTCNATNACTACTAAATCTTGATTAAANTCNACNGGCATACCNTTTTCTACCAATATNTTTTTTACTNTACCATCTCTATCACTTTTGACNTGATTCATNGTTTTCATAGCCTCTATNATAAAAAGTNTATCNCCTNTTTTAANTTTTTTTCCNNCTTTTATAAAANCCTTAGCCTTAGGNGATGNCGCATGGTATANGGTTCCTAACATTGGTGCTTTAATTGCATTTTCTATCGTAGTTTGCTCTTTAACTTCTTTTGACGCATTACTTTGATTATGCAAATTATTGCTTTCAGGACCTCCTTGACTAATATTATGAACCTTAATACTCTCTCTTGCTATTTTAATGCTTTTTTTCCCATCTTTTACCTCTATTTGAGTTAAATCATTTTTCTTTAAAACTTCAATAAGAGTATCTATAGCTTTTTTATCAATATATAATTTAAACATTTTCTCCCTTTTCTTAAAATTAATTTAATGAAATTGCTTTTATAGCTACTTCATAGCCCAATAGACCTAAACCACATATTACACCATTACTTGCTAAGGAAATATATGATTTTCTTCTGTAGGATTCTCTANTNTAAATATTACTAATATGAACTTCATATATCAAGCCTGTAAATGTTTTTANNCTATCTAGTATTGCTATTGATGTNTGGGTATAGCCAGCAGCNTTAATTATAATTGCATCTTTTTTATTTCTTGCAGATTGTATAGCTTCAATTATTTCCCCTTCANAATTACTTTGAAAAAAAACAATACTTACATTATTTTTAGNACCATAATTTTTAAGTCTTTTATTATAATCTTTCAATGTTAGATCGCCGTAAATATTTTTTTCCCTTTTTCCTAATAAGTTAAGATTAGGGCCATTAATAATTAATATTTTTTTCTTACTCATAGTTACTAAATTTTATATAATAATTATAATGAAAAATAAAAAAATACAAATTTATATTAATGGAAAAAAAAAAAATATTAACGTTAATGATAACCTTAATAATATCTTAGAAGATTTTTCTATTAAAAATAAACTAGTTGCAATTGAATTGAACGAGGAAGTAGTTCCTAAATCTAAATATAAAACTAAAAGAATTAGCCAAAATGATAGAATTGAAATACTAGAATTAATAGGTGGAGGTTAAAATAAGTGAAAATAGAAGAAAAAAATTTGATTATTGCAGGAAAAACTTTTAAATCTAGGTTAATTATTGGAACCGGTAAATATTCTAATTACACTACAAATAAAAAAGCACTAGAAGCTAGTGGGGCTGAGATATTAACAGTTGCAATGAGAAGAGTGAATATAGAGAATAATAATGAGCCAAAATTAACTGACTATATAAACCCAAAAAAATATACATTCATGCCTAATACAGCTGGTTGTTTTAATTCAAATGATGCGCTGAGAACACTAAACTTAGCAAGAGAAATTGGAGGTTGGAATATGGTTAAACTAGAAGTTTTATCAGATAAAAAAACATTATACCCTGATATGATAGAAACATTAAAAACAGCAGAAAAGTTGATATCTAATAACTTTAAAGTTCTTGCTTATTGCACTGACGATCCAATATTAGCAAAAAAGTTAGAAAATATTGGATGCGCTGCNATTATGCCTTTAGGTTCTCCTATTGGTTCAGGTCTGGGTATAATAAATCCATTAAATATTAAGATGATAGTTGATCAATCTAATATTCCAGTAATATTAGATGCAGGTATAGGGTCAGCTTCAGATGCCTGTTTTGCAATGGAATTAGGTTGTGATGCTGTATTAATTAACTCGGCTATAGCAAAATCAAATAACCCTATTACTATGGCTACAGCTTTTAAGAATGCAGTTATAGCTGGAAGACAATGTTTTCTATCTGGAAAAATGAAAAAAAAATTATTTGCAACTGCCACATCTCCTACCTCTAAAATTTTTAGTTAAAAATTATTATTTATTTTTTTTTTTTTTATATATAATAAATAAATGTTATATAATAATTTGAAAGTTATATTAAAAAGTCGTCCAACTGGTTTTCCTATTATAGAAAATTTTGATTTNATCAAAGAAGAAATAAATCAATTAGAATATGGTCAAGTTATCATTGAAGTAATTTGGCTATCTCTTGACCCNTATATGAGAGGTAGAATGAGTCAAGCTAAAAGTTATGCCTCACCGATTGAAATAGGTGAAGTAGTTACAGGAGGTGCAGTAGGGAAAATAGTAGAGAGTAAGTGCCCAAAATTTGATATAGGTGATATAGTTGAAGGTTTTACGATAGGATGGCAAAAATATGCAAGAACTTCATCAAATAACATAAGAAAAATTGATCCTAATATAGCTCCAATTCAAACCTCTGTAGGAATTCTAGGTATGCCTGGTATGACTGCTTATTTTGGTCTATTTGAAGTTTGTAAACCCATACCTGGAGATACAGTAGTAGTGTCTGCAGCCTCTGGAGCTGTAGGACAGTTAGTAGGACAGTTAGCAAAACTTTCAAACTGTAAAGTGGTAGGAATTGCTGGAAATAATAAAAAATGTGAATATTTAATAAATGAACTTAATTTTGATAATGTAATCAATTATAAAGAGCAAAACGTCTTTCAAGAAATTAAAAAAACTTGTCCAGAAGGAGTAAATATTTATTTCGATAATGTTGGAGGAAAAATTGCTGATGATGTTATAAGTAACATAGCTCCTTTTGCAAGAATAGCAGTTTGTGGTGTCATATCACAGTATAACTTAACTCAAGCTGAATTAGGACAGCGAGTACAACGGGCAATATTAACAAATCAAGCATCTATTGAAGGTTTTTTGGTATTTAGGTTTGAACAACGTTATCATATTGCTGAGAAGAGAATGTCTAAATGGCTTAAAGATGGTAAAATAGTATGGAAAGAGGATATAGTTAAGGGCATCGAGAATGCTCCTCAGGCATTCATAGGTTTAATGAATGGAGAAAATTTTGGTAAGCTCTTAGTAAAAGTAAAATAATTACTTCATTCGTCTAAAATCATTTCAATATGTAAATCTTTTAATTGTTGTCTAGAAACACTATTAGGGGCTCCCATTAATAGATCTTCTGCTCTTTGATTCATTGGAAACATGATAACCTCTCTAATATTAGGTTCATCTGCTATAAGCATTACGATTCTATCAATGCCTGGAGCTATCCCTCCATGAGGTGGTGCTCCATACTGAAAAGCTGTATACAATGCTGGAAACTTTTCCGTTATGTCACTTTCTTTGTAACCAGCTATATCAAAAGCTTTAAGCATTATGTCAATATCATGGTTTCTAATTGCTCCAGAAGAAAGCTCTATACCATTGCAAACAATATCATATTGAAAAGCTTTAATTTTTAAAGGATCTTCTTCTTGCAATGCTTTCATCCCGCCCTGCGGCATAGAAAAAGGATTATGACTAAATTCAATTTTTTTTGTTTTATCATCTATTTCATACATTGGAAAATCTACAATCCAACAAAACTTGAACTCATTTTGATCGATTAAATTTAAATCAGATCCAATTTTNTTTATTANAATACTTCCAAATTTTATNGCTTTATCATATTCATCACATATAAAAAAAACAGCTTCACCATAATTAATATTCAGTNTTTTTATTAAAGACTTTTGTAAGTCATATTTTAAATTATTTGCTATTGGGCCTTTCCCAATCAATTCATCACTATTATTTTTATCNAAATTTATATAGCCTAATCCAGAATAGCCCTGTTCTTTTGCCCAATTATTTAACTTATCAAAAAAAGATCTAGGTTTTTCTGCTCCTACTGGAGCTACTATAGCTTTAACCACTCCGCCTTTTTTTATTATATTTTTGAATATATTAAAGTTAGACCTCTTATCTATAAAAATTTCTGTAACATCNTTTAGANTTAATGGATTCCTTAAGTCTGGTTTATCTGTTCCNTACTTATCAATGGCATCCTGGTATGCTATTCTTGGAAANTCTAATGGAGTTATTTTTTTTTCAGAAAAATTTTTAAAAGTATTATAAATAACTTCCTCAACTACTTTAAAAATATTTTCTTGATTACAAAATGCCATTTCAATGTCTAACTGATAAAACTCTCCAGGACTTCTGTCAGCCCTAGCATCTTCATCTCTAAAGCAAGGTGCAATCTGAAAATATTTGTCAAACCCTGAAACCATAGCTAACTGTTTAAACTGTTGTGGGGCTTGAGGTAAAGCATAAAATTTTCCCTGATGCAACCTAGATGCTACTAAATAATCTCTTGCTCCTTCAGGTGAAGAAGCTGTTAATATTGGAGTTTGAAACTCTTTGAAGCCGAGTCTTAGCATTTCATTTCTAATATATTGTATAATTTCACTTCTTAGTAAAATATTATTTTGTAACCTGTCTCTTCTTAGATCTAAGAATCTATTTTTTAATCTTAGTTCGTCATTGTAATGCTCGTCTCCGGCTACTTGAATAGGTAATACTTTTGCCTTAGAGATAATATTTAGACTATCGACTATAATTTCAATTTTACCAGTTTTAATTTTATTATTTA
>NHDP01000033.1 GCA_002170595.1 Alphaproteobacteria bacterium TMED62 | reverse complement strand
AGCTTGAGCTATTTCAGTTGTTTCTTCTTGTGGAACTGTTTCTTCTGCAGCTTGAGCTATTTCAGTTGTTTCTTCTTGTGGAACTGTTTCTTCTGCAGCCTCAGCTACTTCGGTTATTTTATCATTGATACTTTTCTCTTTAATTTGCTGAATATCATTTTCTATTTTTTCAATTTTATTATTAATATCCTCTATTATATTTTGATTAAAATTCTCCGCAAACTCGCTAATCTCTTCTGGTGTAGACGCACTTTCTTTTACAGCCTCCCGTCCAGCTTCTATTGCGGCTACAGCAGCTTCCTCAGAAGAAAGACCTTTTTTTATACCTTCACTTAATTTTTCTTCAAAAACTGTTTCAATATAATCTTGAACATTTCCCTCTTGAGGAGCTAATTGTTCGACATCAGCAACTTCAAAGCTGTCTGCAATTTCTATATCTTCCTCCTGTGGAATACCTTCTGGATCAGATTGTTCTGGTGCAATTTCTGCTAATTGAATATCACTTTCTGTATCTATCTCTTCTAATGTTTGAACAGGTTGTCCTAAAATTTCAGATTGCTCAGGACCAATTTCTGCTATTTCTACAATACTATCTTCTTGATTAAATATACTTTCCTCTGTATCTGCTAGTAAAGGGTTTCCTTCTGCAAAACTTTCTGTGGGAGCAATAATATTTTCAGTTACTTCTATTTCATTAGAATCACTTAGTTCTAGTTCAGGGGCACCAGCTATTTCAGATAATATAGGAGGAATATCTTGCTCATCTGTTGTAATAGTTTGATTAAATGCTTGCTCCTCTCCTACTTCTTCTAATGGAATTCCTGCAGTTTCAGATATTTCAGGTGTTAGTTCTTCATTATTATCCTGAACAACATTTTCTACATCAGAAAGTCCCTCTGACGGATTGCTTTCTAAAACTACTTCTTCAGGTGCTAGTTCTTCGATATTATTATCGGCAGTGATTTCTGTAGTAACAGATAAATCATTATCTTCATTTGGAGCTCCTAAAAAGTCTGACTCTTCTGGTGCAAACTCTATGTTATTAATATCGCTTATGCTTTGATCTAAATTTGCTGTTCCTAGTGCAGGAGAACCCTCTGGTATTTCTTCTACAGGCCCGGTAATATTGCTTTCCTCTGCAATTGGACTTTCATTATTTGTTTCTTGTTGAGGAATACCATCATTTGAATCACCTGCAAATAACTCAGGTGAGATGGACTCACTACCTAGTTCTTCTGTAATATTGTCTACAGATTCAACATTTATTTCCTCTTGTGGAATACCAACATTATTAGCATTAATTTCATCAGGCGGTATTAAGTCAATACTGGCATCAGATTGAATATTATTAAGAGATTCTTGATCTAATGCTTGAGCTAATTGTATTTTTTCTTTTTCAGGGGCAGTAATATTATTTTCAGATAAACCATCCAAATCAGCTATACTAAAATCATTTTTAGTATTATTTAGACTTTGTTTGCTATCAATATTTTTTTTTATAGCCATACTTTAATAATAACGACTTAACCACTTTATTTTATAGAAAAGTTAAATTTTAGAAAGTATACAATTATAAGAATTACTTATATAGGTCTTACAAAATTGTTGAGCATTCTTTTCAGAAAAAGAATTTAAACTTTTGACTCTAAAAATTTTCTTATTCATATCATTTTCTAAAACTAGTAAAATTTCGTTAAAACTCCTGCTGTTAAGGCTTTTTAAAAATAGTTCAGCATTTCTTAATTTGCTAAATGCTCCTAGTTGTATCTTAAACTCCTTTAACTCCTTAATAAAGTTATTATTAATTAATATTTCCTTTTCTGAAAAATCATTTAGAGACTTTTCTTTATCATTACTTATTTTTTCCTGATTTATCTTTATTTTTTCTTTAACAGTATTATCTTTTTTTTCTGAATTTAACTTTTTGTTTAATATATCTTTTTCTGCCTTATCAATTATTATGTTGGTATTAATAATGTTAGTAGCTTTTTTATTTTCTATTCTTCTAATTTTTTCAACATCAGCTAGCTTGACTTTTTTTTCTTCTATTTTAGTTTGAATAATATTTTGCTTTTTAAAACTTTTGAGTTTTTTTTCCTTAATATTTCTACTTTTATTCTTAATTTCAGATTTCTTAATTTCTTTCTTTTTATCTACTTTATTTTTACTATTTTTAGAAAAAAATATATTTTCATCTAAAATTCCCATAGATAGTAATAATTGATATATTGATAATTCGTATTGCGTTTTTGCAGTTGCAGCAGCACTTTTAGCATTAATAAAAGCAGTCTCTGAAGATAAAATATCTATAAGTTGTCTATTTCCAAGTTTTACTTCTTTCATTGCTAAATCAAAGAACTCTCCTGAAATATTTGCTTGATTTGTTAAAAATTCAAAATTTTCTTTAGCAACTTTTTTTGTTTGCCAAGCATTTCTAATTGCTTCTTCAAGATTCCTCTCTAATCTATCATATCCATATTTTGCTATCATATACTGGTTCATTGAAGATTTATAATCAGCTCTTTCCTTATAGAACAGTCCATAAGGCCCACCAATAGAAATAGGATATTTCATTTCAATTTTATAAGTCTGGTCTATTTCAGTTCCTTCTAACCCAGACATATTTCTTTTATTTTTTAATTCTGCTATTGCTTTTATAGAAGGAAAAAACTTAGATTTTGATCCTTTAATGGTGTTTTCAGAATTTTTTAAATTAATTTTACTTAAATTTAAGGAAATATTATTTTTTTTGGATAATTTTATAGCTTCACTTTCGTTTGATGGCAAATAATTCAGAGGAAGTGGAGGTCTTTTAAATGTTATTATATCAGATGGCATTTCTCTAAAAACATTATAAAATCTATTTATAGCTAGAGATAAATCTCCTTCAAATCGTACTCTAGTAGCTTTAGCTCCAGCTAATCTAGCTTTTGATTGCAAAACATTTGATGCTAAACCCGCTCCTCTAGCAACCTTTTCATTTTCTAAATTTGTTACCTGCTTTATTCTACCTTCTGATTTTTTTGCATATTCTAAAACCTCGTAAGCCTTGATATAACTTAAATATGCTACAATTGCTTCAAATATCTTATTACTAGTAACATTATTTTTAGAAATTTCTGCTAGTTCTACCTTGTTTTTAGCACTCTTGTATTTAGAAGAAGTATTACCAAAATCATATATATTTTGTGAAATTTTTGCAGAAAATTCATAATAATCATAATTTGTATTAATAGCGTTATTATTAATTAACTTTTCATTACCTACAGGTATAGATAAATCAATTTTAGGAGTAAATAAGGAAGTTACAGAAGATAGGTCATTATTTGCTTTATCTACTGCAATTTTTGAAGAGTTAATACTTTCATCTTTTTTTAGAATTTTCTGTATAAGTATATCTAAAGGCTGACTAAAAACACTAAAACTTAGAAGAAATATGTGTAAATAGATAAAAATTTTAAAAAAATAAATACTTTTTAACATGTTGCAAGTAAGCAAAATATGAGCCAAATACTAAAAAGAACTTAAAATATCGTCTGTAATTTTTTTGAAAGATATGTTTGCACTATTATCGTTTTGAAAAACTTTCCTAATTTTAATTTTTGGATTAAAAACAGAATTAATTAAATTTTCAGTATCTTGTATATTTATATTATTATCAGTATTTTTATTAATTATTACATTAATGATTTCTATGTTTTCATGCTGAATATTTTTAATTGCGCTTATGGTATGACTCACACTGCCTAGATAGTTTCCTACTATTAAAACCACTTTACATTCTAATTCTTGCATTAGATTGAGTATTGTTTTTTTTCCTTCTATTGGAACATATATACCACCTGCCCCTTCAAAAATATTAATTCCGCTTTTGTTTGACTTTTCTAAACACCATTTTAGAACTTCCTTATATTTAAGAGTTTTTTTTTCTTTCATAGCTGCAATAGATGGAGCAATTGGACTTTTAAATAGCCAAGGAGTAATTTCTTTTATAAGGTTTATATCAGGTATAATATTTCTTGTTTGTAGTATCTTATAACTATCACTATCTGCTATGTTATTAGAATTAAAACCACTTAGAATTGGTTTATAACCATTAGCCATAATTTTTTTTTTAGCTAATTCTTTTAATATTTCAACTAAACAATAAGTTTTACCTAAATTTGTACCAGTTGAAGTAATAAAAATATTTTTTTTTATACATAATTTTTTAATTTTGCTTCAATAAGAATAGCTAGATCTTTAATTTGTTTTTTTGTATGTGATGAGTTAAAGGCTAATCTAAGCCTTGAAGTGTTTTTAGGTACAGTCGGTGGTCTAATTGCACCAACTATAAAACCATGATTATATAAACACTTAGAAAGGGATAGTGTTTTTTTTTCATCTCCTATTATTATTGGTACTATAGGGGAAACAGGTTTTTGCAAACCAAGCATTTGACAAAAAAAAGTAGCATTTGTTAAAGGCTTTTTTATTAAATTTTTATTATTTTTAATTATATCTAAAGACTTTATGCATGAAGCTAATACTGAAGGTGGAAGTCCCGTAGTATAAATTTGAGATCTGCATCTATTTATAATAAAATTGATTAATTTTTTTTTTCCACATATAAAACCACCATATGCTCCTACTGCTTTAGATAAAGTTCCTAAATAAATATCTATATCAGTTTTATTTTTTTTAAATATACTATTGCTGCCTGTTCCATCCCCTATTACACCTAAACCATGAGCATCATCCAACATAAAAGAAGCTGAATATTTTTTTTTAATAACAGATATTTTATCTTGAGGAGATATATCTCCGTCCATACTAAAAACTCCTTCAGTTAATATTAAACATTTACCATATCTATCTCTATGTTTATGAAGGAGTTTATCTAAGTCTTCTACATTATTGTGTTGGTATTTCAGCACACGTGAGCCTGATAATTTTGCACCTAAAAAAGTAGAAGCATGACTAAATTCATCTAATACTATAAGGTCTTCTTTGTTCATAAGCGAAGATATAACTCCTATATTGGCTAAAAAACCGCTACCAAATACACAGCAAGATTCAGTTTTTTTAAAATTTTTAATTTTTTTTTCTAATAAAGAATATAAAGTTGTATTTCCAGTTACTAATCTAGATGCACCTGCTCCAACTCCAAACTTACTAGTTGCAGTTTTTGCAACATTTATTACACTTTTATTTAAACTCAGAGATAAGTAGTCATTACAGGAAAAAGAAATAAAAGACTTACCCTTTATAGTAATTTTATTTTTTGGTTTTCTATGAACATTATAAATCTTCCTGAGTTGATTATTTTTTGATATTTCTTTAAGTTTTATACTTAGAAATGAATTTATGTTATTACTTTGCATATTAAAAAATTTTCTTTATCTTTAGTAATATAGGATTTAATCATGAAAAAAACAAAAGATAATATAAGATCAAACTGGACTTTTAATGAAGCGTTAAAAATATACAATCAATCATTCAATGAATTGTTATATAAAGCTCAAAGTATACATCGTAATAACTTTAATAATAGTAAAGTCCAAATGAGCACACTTCTAAGTGTAAAGACAGGATCTTGCCCTGAGGATTGTGCATATTGCCCACAAAGTGCTCACCATAATACTAACCTTGAAAAAGAAAAGTTAATTAATATAACAAAAGTTAAAGAAGCTGCTATAAAAGCCAAATCATCTGGTTCTACTAGATTTTGTCTTGGGGCGGCTTGGAGAAGTCCAACTGATAAAGATTTGGATATAGTTTGCGAAATGATAAAAGAAGTTTCAGGACTTGGTATGGAAACATGTGTTACGCTTGGAATGCTAAAAGACTACCAAGCAAAAAAACTAGCTGAAGCAGGGTTAGATTTTTATAATCATAATATTGATACCTCTGAAGAATACTATTCTAAGATAATTTCTACTAGGAACTTTGATGATAGGTTAAATACTCTAGAAAACGTTAGGAAAGCAAACTTAAAAGTTTGTTGTGGAGGAATTCTTGGCATGGGAGAAACTGTAGATGATAGAATAAAAATGTTAATTACACTTGCAAATCTTCCAAAACATCCAGAAAGTGTACCTTTAAATCAATTAATTAAAATACCAGGAACGCCTCTAGAAAAAGAAAAAGATTTGGATCCTATTGAACTAGTAAAAACTATTGCTCTCGCTAGAATATTAATGCCTTATTCTTATGTTAGATTATCTGCTGGAAGAACAGAAATGTCAGAAAGTACTCAGGCTTTAGCTTTTTTAGCAGGAGCTAACTCTATTTTTCAAGGGGATATATTGCTTACAGCTGAAAACCCTGGTAAAATGAAAGATATAAAACTTTTCAAAAAGCTTGGAATAGTTTCAGAAGAGTTATCTTTAGATCATAATGCATAAAGACCTTGAAAATCTTTGGTTGCCCTACACCCAAATGAAAGGTCTTAATAATATTCCCAAAGCAAAAAAAACTTATAAAAGCAAAATATTTTTACAGGACGGCACATCTTTAATAGATGGTATTTCTTCCTGGTGGACAGCATGCCACGGTTACAATAATAGTCATATTAAAAAAAAAATAATATCACAACTAAATAATATGCCTCACATTATGTTTGGTGGATTAGTTCATGATCAAGCTGTAAAACTATCAAAAAGATTAATTAAGTTATTGGATAATAAATTTGAGAAAGTTTTTTTTACTGATTCAGGTTCAGTTTCTGTAGAAGTAGCTCTAAAAATCTCAATTCAGTATTGGTTAAATAAAGGCAATAAATGTAAAAATAAATTTATTTTTTTTAAAAATGGCTATCACGGTGATACTTCTGGTACTATGGCGATTTGTGACCCTGAAGAAGGAATGCACAAATTATTCGGAAATTACTTAAATAAAAATTATATGTTGAAAATTCCAGATACAGAAAGTGAAAAAAATAATTTTATAAACTTTTTAAATAAAAATACTAATAAGATTGCTGCTGTTATTATTGAGCCTTTAGTTCAGAGTGCTGGCGGTCTAAAATTTCATTCTCCGTCTGTTTTAGACTTCATATATAAAATTACTAAAAAAAATAAGCTTCTATTAATTTATGATGAAATCGCAACTGGATTTTATAGAACTGGCTCTATGTTTGCTTACCAACAAACTAATTCATATCCTGACTTATTATGTATAGGTAAAGCTTTAACCGGAGGAACTATTTCTTTGGCAGCAACTATAAGTACAAAAAAAGTTTTTTCTGCTTTTTTGAGTAATAAAAAAAATAAAGAGCTAATGCATGGACCTACTTATATGGCAAACCCCCTTGCTTGCTCTGCTGCAAATGCATCATTAGATTTATTTGAAAAGAATAATTATAAAATAAAAATAAAAAGAATTGAAAATATTTTGTTAACAGAATTAGAAAAATTTAAAGAATTCAAATTTATTTGTAATATAAGAGTAAAAGGGGCAATTGGTGTAATAGAGTTTTATAAACTTACTGAAGAAAATATTGTTTGGTTTAAGAATGAATTTATTAAAAATAAAGTATGGGTTAGACCATTAAGAAATGTTATTTATTTTATGCCTCCATTTATAATAAATAAATCTGAGCTAAAATATTTATTAGAAATTACATACAAAATATTACTTAAATGGAAAAAAAAAAATGAAAACTATTAATGGTCCCCTAGATAAGCTGATAATTTTAGATTTAACTAGGGTATTAGCAGGACCTTATGCCACTATGGTGTTAAGTGATTTAGGAGCAAGAGTTATAAAAGTTGAATCACCAGAAGGTGATGATTCGAGAAAATTTGGTCCTTTTATTAAAGGTAGTTCTACTTATTTTTCTTCTTTAAACAGAAATAAGGAATCAATCGTTTTAAATCTAAAAATAGAAAAAGAAAAAAAAATTTTTTTAAAACTACTAAGTAATGCTGATGTTTTAGTTGAGAATTATCGACCTGGAGTATTATCAAAGTTAGGGCTTAGTCCAAATTCATTAATGAAAAAATTTCCTAAACTAATAATTGCTTCTTGCTCAGGTTTTGGACAAAATGGCCCATGGAAAAAAAAACCAGCTTATGATGTAATAGTTCAAGCTCTTGGAGGAATTATGAGTTTAACTGGATATGAAAATACTGAACCCGTAAGAGTTGGAAGCTCTATTGGTGATATTACAGCGGGGCTATTTACAGTAATAGGAATTCAAGCCGCTTTATATCATAGAAATTATACTAACAAAGGAAAACACATTGATATTTCTATGCTTGACTGCCAGATTGCAATTCTTGAAAATGCTATATCTAGATATGATAGTGAAAAAAAAATACCTAAAAAACTTGGCTCAAGACATCCTTCTATATCACCTTTTGAAGCTTATAAATGTAAAGATGATTATATAGTAGTTGCTGCTGGCAATGACAATTTATTTAAGAAATTATGTGTTTGTTTAAATGCAAATCATCTAATTGAAAATAATAATTTTAAAAAAAATAATAAAAGACTTAAAAATGCTGATAAATTAAAAAATATAATTGAAAAAATATTAAAAAAACATAACTCGCTCTACTGGATAAGGAAACTTGAAAAATCTGGAGTACCTGTTGGAAAAGTAAACAATATAAAAGAAGCAATAAATTTGAAACAGATTAAATCTAGAAATATGATAGTAAAAGTTAAAAAAGATAATGTGATAAAACTAAAAGTTGCTGGTAACCCTATCAAAATATCTGGCTTTAAAGATTCTCTGTATAGAAATGAAGCTCCAAAAATTAATGCAGATAGAAAAAAAATTTTAGAAGACTTCAAAATTAAGGATATTTAATGTTAGAAGAAAACTTAGTTTCTCTAATAATAATATTAATAGGAATTATAACTTTAGGGTTTTTAGTTTCTGATAAATACCCGTTAGAAACAGTATCTATTATTTTATTAGCTATATTAATAATTTTACAACTAATATTTCCTAACAGCAGCTTGCCCTCATTTAATAATTTAATTTCAAGCTTCTCTAACCCTGGCCTTATAACGGTAATGGCATTATTAGTAATGGCTGAAGGTTTGGTGGCTACAGGTTTTATTTCTTTTATAGTAAATTTTTTTGATACTGATAAAAGCTATTATCATACTATTGTAATAAGTATTATATTAATTAGTGTAGCAGTTTTAAGCTCCGTTATGAATAATACTCCTATAGTAGTAATGTTCATTCCTCTTATAGCAGCACTAAGTGATAAACATGGAATTGATACAAGAAAAAGTTTTCTTCCCTTGTCGTACATCAGTATACTTGGTGGAATGACTACATTAATGGGTTCAAGTACCAACTTAATAGGTGCTGGGATTGCATTGGAATACGGAGTAAAACCTATTGGAATATTAGATATGTCTATTCCTGCATTAATAATAGCAATACCTTGTATTTTATTTGTTTTATACATAATTCCTCTTTTACTTCCTAAACAAAAGTCATATAAAAGTTTATTATCCAGAGATGCTAGACAGTTTTTAGCAGAAATAGAAATAGAACCCAATTCTAAATTACTGGGGTTAAAACTTGAAGAAAACTTTATAAAAGAACTTGATAATAGCAATATTTTATTTGTTCAAAGAGGTGAACATGCTTTTTATCCACCTTTAGAGAAAATTACTTTAAAAATTGGTGATATAATTGTTTTAGCAGCAACAAGAAAATCACTAGAAGCTGCTATGCAAGAATTTGATAACCAAATTCGTCCTCATTTAACTAAGGAGCCTGGTCAAAAAGTAGGAGAACTAAGAGCTGACCTTTTAAAAGAACAAAGAGTACTGGCTGAGGTATTAATTGCTCCTAGATCTGAAATGATTGGAAAAGATTTAGAACAAATAAGATTTAGAAATTTCACTGGTTGTATAGTTTTAGGACTATTGAGAAGATCTAGAATGTTAAAGGATAGAATTACAGAAATTCCATTATTAGCAGGAGATGTACTTCTAGTGCAGGGATCAGAAAAAGGAATATCTAACTTAAAGAATAATAGTGATGTCGTACTGATTGATTGGTCTAAAAAATATTTACCACAAAAAAGAAAATTATTAAGCGCAATCAGTATTTTTATTTTAACAATATCTAGTGCTGCATCAGGACTAGTAAGTTTAGCTTCCGCTTCTATGATAGGTGCTACTGCTATGATAGCTTTAAAAACATTGTCAATTAATAGAGCTTCCAATGCGATTGATAGAAGAATTTATATTACAATAGCATGTATGTTAGCTTATGGCTCAGCCTTAGAAAGTTCAGGTGCAGCTCAATTAATTGTAAAAAATCTGCTACTAATAATAGAAGGCCAATCAATTTCATTTATATTATGTAGTTTGTTTATATTCATAACACTTTTTACTAATTTACTAAGTAATAATGCAGCGGTTATAATTTTTATTCCTATTGCAATTAACTTAGCATACGCTTTAAATGTAGATGCCTTTCCCTTTATTATTACAGTTATACTTGCAGCTAATTTATCTTTTTTAACACCTTTTGGTTATCAAACTAATTTATTAGTAATGGCTCCAGGGCAATATAAATTTATTGATTACATAAAATGTGGTATACCTTTAACCTTGCTAAGTTGGATAATTTTTATATTATTTATACCTAGATACTTTAACTTGAGCTAAATATTAATTAGGAGAAAAAAATGGCTACTAAGAAAATTTCAAGAAGGAAAATTTTACAAACATCTGGTATGGTAGCTGCTGCGGGATTAATATCAGCCTGTAATAATGGTGGTACTCCTAATAAACCCTCTGATTCTGCTAAAATACTTAAAAAAAAAATTGAATGGAAAATGGTTACTACTTGGCCAAAAAATTTTCCTGGTCTTGGAACTGGAGCTCAAAGAATAGCTGATAATATTACTGCAATGTCTGATGGAAGATTAACTGTAAAACTTTTTGCTGCTGGAGAATTGGTTCCTGCGTTTGAATGTTTTGATGCTGTAAGAGAAAATAAAGCACAAATGTCTCATGCGAATGCCTATTACTGGATAAATAAGGATAAATCTATGCCATTCTTTGGAGCCGTGCCTGGAGGCTTTACTGCGCAAGAACACAATGCTTGGATCTATTATGCAGGTGGACAAGAGTTATGGGATAAATTATATGCACAATTTAATCTAAAACCTTTTATGGCAGGTAATAGTGGTACACAAATGGGTGGGTGGTTTTTAAATGAAATTAATAGTGTTTCTGACTTTAAAGGATTAAAAATGAGAATACCAGGTTTAGCAGCTGAAGTTTTAAACAGAATGGGAGGTACGGCAGTTCTCCTTCCAGGCGGAGAAATAATGCCATCACTTCAATCAGGTGCAATTGATGCAACTGAATGGGTTGGCCCTTGGAATGACTTAGCCTTTGGTTTTCATAAAATTACTAAATTTTACTATGGTCCAGGATTTCATGAACCAAGTTCAGCACTAGAATGTGCAATAAATCTTGATGCTTATAATGCATTAGATAATGATTTAAAAAGTATAATAAAAAATGCTAGTGAAGCAGAAAATACAAGAATGTTATCAGAGTTCACAGCAGCTAACATAGATGCTCAACTAAAGTTAGTAAATGATCATGGGGTTATAATAAGAAACTTTCCTAAAGACGTTTTTAATTTAATGATGTCATTATCTAAAGATGTAGCAGCAGAAACTGCATCTGAAGGAAAAATTAATAAAGATATTTATGATAGCTGGAACAAATTCAAAGAGAATGCTATAAAAAGATCACCTTTTAATGAACATGGTTATACTAATCTAAGCAATAATACTTAATATAAAATATTTTTTTTATCAGTTTTTATATAGCACATTAAAACTATTGGTATTAGTGTTGTCCACATGCTCAAATACGATATTTTATTTAAGGCCATTATTAAACTTTCTCTTTCACTGTAAAATAAAAACATCATATTTTTATTTTCACTAACTGTTAAACTATTATTAAATGAAAAGCTATTATTTCCAATCAAGCCCATACCATTTTCAAATATAGCTGATAAAAATTGAGTTTTCCATTTTATTAAAAGAGTACTCGCAAATGCAATAGATATAGCAGCTGCTAATCTAAGTACTAAGTTAAACATTGAGGCAGCATTATAAATTGCATTTACTCCTACTACTGATAATGATAGATATTGATTACCTATCCATAAAAATTGAGCTCCGATACCTTTTAGAATTTGCGAAAATAATAACTCATTCAGGGTATATTCAGCTGTGATTACTGTCTGAAAATAAGTACCTATACCTATTAATGAGCTTCCTATAACCACTACAGTTCTAGCTCCCGTAATCTGTAAAAATTTACCCACAAATGGTCCACTTAACATCCATGCTATACCCATTACAGATATAATGAACCCTATATCTAAAGGGTCCATATTTTTAACTTCACCTAAAAATATTGGTAACATAAATATTGGAACATATAAGGTAATAGCAAATACTATTACATTTACGCAACCAATTGAAAAGTTTCTATTTGTAAATATATTTAAATCTATTACAGGGTTTTTAGTTGTCAATTCTCTATAAAAGAAAAGTAAAAAGCTTAATAAAGATGTACTAAATATAATAAGTATAAAATTGGAGCTGAACCAATCTCTTTTTTCACCATCTTCCACAAATAATAAAAGTGAAATTAAACCAACTGCTAGATAACAAATTCCTTGATAATCTATTTTTTTAAATAAACCTTTTTCTTTATCAGATAAATCTATATAAAAGTAACCCAATACAAATAATATTATTCCTATAGGTATATTATATAAAAACATCCATCTCCAATCATAATACTGAGTTAAAACCCCTCCTAAAATTGGTCCTAATGCTATTGAAGAAACGCCAAAAGTAGCTGCTATAGACAAAATAAAGGGTATTTTTTTTTTATCAAAAAGAGTGTAAATACTTGATGTCATTATTGGTAGCATTGCTCCACCAAAAAAACCTTGTAAACCTCTAAATAAAACCATTGAAAAATAATTTGAAGAAATAGCACAACCTAAGGATGATATTATAAAACCACTTATACTAATTAAAAATAGTACTCTAGTAGATAGCAACCTTGCTAACCAACCAGAAAAAGGTATTATAATTACTTCTGCTATTAAAGAAGCAGACATTACATATGAAATTTGCTCTACGCTTGCTCCTAAAGCTCCTTGCAAATCTTTAAAAGAGGAACTCACTATTTGTACACTAATAACATTTAATATAAAACCTGCCAAAAAAATAATAAATATTAAAAGATTTTTCCTATACATAAATTATAAAATTTGTAATATCTTAACTAAATTTATAAGAAATTTGCTCTTTAAAAAACGAATTTATTTCTTTTTTTGAATACTTCAGTTCTTTTAAAATTTGCTCGCTGTTTTCTCCTAATAAAGGAGCTAGTTGTTTACCAGTTATTTTAGTTTTAGAATAAATAGGAGCTGGTCTAGGAGATCTTATTTTTCCAAAATTTTTACTTTTAAAATATTGAATTATATCATTTTCTATAACTTGCTCATTTTTTAAAAGTTCACTTCTATTTAAAATTGGAGCACTAGGAACCTGTTCCTTTTGTAATTTTCTAAGTACATTTTTTGCTGTCTGTTTTGCTATTTCTTCTGAAATTATTTTTCTTCTTTCTACTTTATATTTTACCCTTGCATTGGGAGTATTAAATTTTGAATTATTTATTAAATCTTCTCTATTTATTGCTTTACATAAACCTATCCATTCTTTATTTGTAACTGCCCCAGCAGTAATATATTTTCTATCTTTTGTAATAAATACTAAATCCAGACCTAATTGAGCCTCAGCAGGATCAGTCTCTTTACCAACAAATGATAAGGAAGCACTACCTTCTGGCCATAGATATGCTATCATCACGTCTAACATAGCTATTTTTATATGTTGCCCTACCTTGAATCTTTCTCTATAAAATAAAGCTGAACTAATTGCTTGTGCTGTTGCTAAACCAGTTGTTTTATCTGGTATTATTGTCCTTACTTGCTTTGGAACACCTGTATTTTGGTCTCTTTGAATATCTGCTAGTCCAGAAAGTGCTTGTATTACTGGATCATAAACTCTCTGCTGAGCATATGGTCCCTTTTCACCAAAACCACTTATTGAAACATATATAATATTTTTGTTTATTTTTTTTACTTTATTGTATCCTAACCCCATTCTTTCAATAGTTCCTGGTCTGAAATTCTGAACAAAAACATCTGATGTAGAAATTAATTTTTTCAATATCATTATGGCCTTTATTTTTTTTAAATCTAAAACTAATGACCTTTTACTTCTATTACAACACAGAAAAGAATTTGTCATACCTTTTATAGATTTACCTACTTTTCTCATTAATTCTCCCTCAAGAGGTTCAATTTTTATTACATCTGCTCCTTGATCTCCTAGCATCATTGTAGCCGTTGGTCCAGATACCATAGCAGTCAAATCTAATACTCTTATTCCTTTTAAAGGTCCTTTATCTTTCATAAATTTCTCCTGATTGAAGATAATTTAACTTATTCAAAACAATTTTCATAAGCTTCTATGAATTGTTTTCTTTTTTTTGCTCTATTATAGTATCTCAAAACATTTTTACTTTTTATTTCAATATCAAAAATATCACAAACCATTAAACAACTTACAAACATAATATCTGCAACAGAAGGACTTTTTCCAAACAGCCATCCACTTTTAGGGACATTCTTATCGCAAGCTGCTATCATTCTATCAAAATGTTCTCTAGAAGTTTTAACAGCATTAGGTGCCCTTCCATATAAATTTGATAATCCTAAATTTTCTAACTTTTCATGCCTTCTTAAAGTATAAATTACTAAACAATCTAATTCCATTAAAGAAAAAAAAGTCCATTCATCAACTTTTGCTTTATCAAATGAATTGTTAGGTAAGTAAAAGTCTACAGGTTTTTTATAGTTGTAAATAATATAATTCACAGCCGCTGCACTTTCGCTTATAATTTTATTATTATGTTTTAATATAGGTATCTTACCCTTAGCATTCATTTTTAAGTATTCTTTTGTTTGTGTTTCTCCTGTTCTAGAACCTATCTTGCGAGCTATAAACTTAAGCCCATACTCTTTTAAAATCCAATAAATTCTAAAAGGCCTGTAAGAATTGTAACCCCATACTTCTAAGTTTGATTTTACCATAGTTTTAACTAAATAAACTTATTATACACAAACTGAAATTAATTATTAATAATATAATATCAGTTATATATTACTTTTGGTAAATAAGTTGCTAATTCGGGATAGAACCATAATACAATTAACATTAATAATTGAATAAAAACAAAAGGAATAGCTCCTCTGTATATTTGAGTAGTTAAAACATGTTTTGGGGCAACACCTCTTAAATAAAAAAGTGCAAAACCAAAAGGTGGTGTCAAAAATGAAGTTTGTAAATTAATGGCAATCAATATAGCAAACCACAAAGGGTCTACACCCATCATCAATATTGCAGGACCTATAATAGGAACGACAACGTAAATAATCTCAAAAACTTCAAGAAAAAAACCCAACAAAAAAATTGCAAGCATCGTTATCATAATTGAGGTTACTACTCCACCTGATAAATTAGTTAAAAAATGTGCTACAATTTCATCTCCTCCATAACCTCTAAATACTAAAGAAAATAACGCTGCTCCTACTAAAATTATAAAGACCATAGAAGTCGTTTTTGCAGTACTTTGTACAACTTCTTTCATAACTTTTAAATTAAGTTGTTTTTTAAAAAGTGAAAGAAAAATTGCCCCTATTGCTCCAACGCCAGCTGATTCAGTAGGAGTAGCTAAACCTCCTAATATTGAACCTAAAACTGCAATTATTAATATTAAAGGTGGTAGTAAAGCTATAAATACCTTCTTATAAACTAGATACACCTCACCTTGATTGATAATTTTCTTTTTTACTGGTACTGACTGCGGGTTTAAATAAGAATTTATGATCTGCCAAATTATATATAATAACACTAAACATAGCCCAGGTAATAATGCACCTACAAATAAATCAGTAACACTAACTGACTCTGGAGAAAAGTTCCCTAATTGCAACTGAGCTTGTTGATATGAAGCAGAAATTTGATCACTTAAAAGTATTAACACTATAGAAGGTGGTATAATTTGGCCTAATGTACCTGCGGCACAAATAGTGCCTGTAGCTAAACTAGGCGAGTATCCTTTTTTTAGCATAGTAGGCAATGATAATAACCCCATAGTTACCACTGTAGCTCCAACTATACCTGTCGATGCAGCTAAAAGTGCTCCTACTAAAGTAACAGAAATAGTAAGGCCAGACCTAATATTACTCATTAGTATTGCCATAGACTCTAGTAATTCTTCAGCTATTTTTGATTTCTGTAACATAACTCCCATAAAAACAAATAGCGGTACAGATATCAGTAAATCATTAGTCATTATACCATATATTCTATTGGGTAACGCTGCAACATAAGATAAGTCAAAAATACCAATGATATGTCCGAAAAATGCAAATAATAATGGAACTCCAGAAATAGTAAAAGCAACAGGATATCCAGTTAGCAAAAATAAGAACATCATACATAACATACTTATAATCATAAACTCTTGTGTTAAAATCATAGATAATGCTTTCTATATAACTTTAAAAAACCTTTTATAACTATATATATTCCTTGAGACATGAGCATAACTGCAAAAATCCATATTAATGACTTTAATAAATAAACAGCATGTAATCCCCTTTCTTCAAGAGAGCCCTCTAGTTGTACCCAAGAATTTATTACATAGGTAAATGAATAATATAAAATACACGCACAAACAGGAATTAAAAAAATTAATGAACCTATTATATTTATTAAAATTTTATCTTTACTTTTTAATTTAGAGTAGAAAATATCAACTCTAACATGTTCATCTTTTGCTAAAGTATAGGCTGCGCATATCATAAAAACAGATGCATACAAATATCTAACTAATTCCTGCATCCATATAAAACCTAAGTTAAAGACATATCTTAAAATCACTATAACACAAGTTAATAAGACCATTACTAAAAGACTCCAAGAAAAAAACTTTCCTAATGTGATATTTATATTGTTAATATATTCTAAAAATTTCATAATTATTTTTTATTTATAAAAATATTATCTATAAAACTAGTTCTAGTAAATGGTAATGTTTTATCAATAGAATTTGCAAACTTTGTCAAAAAATGAGAAGTAATTTTAAATCCTTCATTTAAATCTAAATTACTTGCTTTTTTATTAGAAATCAAAAAATTAGGCAAGTTTAATAATTTATTTTTCCAAGGTATTCCAGCCTGTTCGTTAACTGCACAACCTGACTTTGGTGATATATATCTTAAATTCGATTTTTTATTACTCAAAATACATCTTGATAGTTCTAAACCAAAACCTACTTTCTTTAAAAGAAAAATCTCCCATTTTATATAATCTTCTATCCAACCTTCTTCAAAAGAGAACACTCTTTCAATTAAATTCTTTGATACATTATATAATTCTAATTCTGTTTCATTTTCTACTAAAGAGAATTCAATTAAATTAATTATAGAAACTATACAAGAAAATTTTTTTACATCGTCTATATAAACTAAAAAAGAAGCTTTAATGAGTTCCACACTAAAAACACCTAACATTTCATCCGTCCTTGATTTGTATGAAACTTTAACCAAATTACCAGTTTCAAAAATACTACTTTTTTTTTTGCTTTTTGCTCCTTTAACAAAGCCTTTTTGAACTCCATACTTTTTTGTAAATATTTTTAAAATTAACGAAGTTTCTGAATAATTAATGGAAGATAAAATCAGAGCTTCATCATCCCAAATAATCATTATTACTCCGATTACTTTTAGTATTTTTATTATATTTTATTACTTTTAAAAATAAAAAAAGATGAAATTTTTTGTTAAAATTTTTTTCTAAATCTTTTCTAGCTAACATACTTATTTTTTTTATATTTTCTCCATTTTTTCCTATTATTATAGGTTTGTAAGATACTTTTTTTAAAAAAATAGTTATATGAATAGTTACACTCATATCTTTATTATTTTCAACTTTTTCAACTTTAAAATCTAGATTAAAAGGAATCTCATCATGAACATTTTCTAAAACCTTTTCTCTTACAATTTCTGTCAAATAATTTAAATTTTTTGATAAATCTTTTTGTATAAAAGGTTTATCATTTATAAAATTTTTATTTTTAATTAAATAATTTATAAATTGATCAATACCTATATTTTTTTTTCCAGATATTGAAAATATTATTTTATTTTTGAAATGATCTTTAATAATAGAAACTCTTTTATAAAAATCCTCAGTAGCTAGTAAATCTATTTTATTTAACAATAATACTAATTCAATTTGATATTTTTCAAAATATTTAACTGACTCTATGATGTCATCAATACTATCTTTCTTTATATTAAATAATAATAAAACTAAATCTACCTCAAACGCAACATTAGAAGCTTCTTTAAACATACCTCTGTTTATATTTTTTTTATTTGTTATTATTCCAGGAGTATCAGTAAAAATAATTTGTTTTTCGTCCTTTACTAAGACAGCTGTTGTTTTTCTCCTGGTAGTTTGAGCCTTACGTGTAACTATTGAATGTTTTTTTTTTATTAAAGTATTAAAGAGTGTTGATTTTCCTGTATTAGGTTTTCCTAGTATTCCCACTTTAAGGGTTTTGATTTTATTACTTAACAATTATTTTTTCTTCTATGTAATTATTTATGAAATGTTCTGCAGTTTTTTTTTGAGCATTTTGAAGGCTTTTTCCTTCACTAGTGATTTTCTTGTGTTTTTCTACTTTTAATTCTACTTGAAAAGTAGGATTATGATCTAAACCTTTTTTTTCTATAACTTTATATACTGGTAAACCTAAACCCTTTGCTTGTGTCCACTCTTGTAGTATAGATTTTGCATCTCTTTTTAGGTTTTTATTTTCAATTATTTCTTCTTTCCACAAGTCAAGAATAACATTTTTTACATTTTTAATACCTGAGTCTATATATAAAGAACCTAAAAGTGCTTCTATAAAATCTGATAGAACTTTATTAGAAATATTATTAAATTTTTTTTTTTTAATATAATGATCTAATTTAATATTTTTTGCTATTTTAGCTAAAATAATAGAAGAAGTTAAATAAGAAAAAATATTTGCTAATTTTCCTTCATTAAATTTATTAAATTTATTATAAACCTCTGTGGCAAGTATCAAAGCCAAAACTCTATCTCCAACAAATTCTAATCTTTGAAATTCTTTCTTGGACGCGTTATTGTGATAAAAAATTTTTTTAAAATTATTTTTTTCTTTAAATTTTTGTTCTAAAGTTTTTAAGTCCATATCTTATAAAAGTTTACCTATTCTATTTAATCTTATTTTATCTGGATACTTACCTAAGCTTAAACCAAATAATTGAAAATTTTTATTAGAATATTTTATTGATAAAAATATCATTGCTGCTTTACCTACTAAGTTTTGTTCATTCACAAATCCAACCTGTGACAAAATCCTACTATCAGAAGAGTGTTCTCTGTTATCTCCCATAACAAAGTAATGATCTTTTGGAACTGTGTAATCATTTGTATTATTTAAATCAAAGCTTTCTCCTTGATTAAAACTCGATCCTAAAATTCCATCAAATGATATATCATCGATTACTAAATATTCGGCACCTATATCATTTTTTTCTCTGTAAAGGTCAAATTTTTCTAAATATCCATTCCTGTGGAAATCTTCAAATGTACCTACTTTTTCTTTTTTAAATGGTTTATCATTAATTAAAACTACACCTTCTGATATTCTTATTGTATCACCAGGCATCCCAATTATTCTTTTTATATAATCAGTTTTATTGTCTCCTGGGTACTTAAAAACTGCAATATCTCCTCTATTTGGTTTAGAAAAAAACAAACGTCCATTAAAAGGCAAATACCTTCCGTATGGTACAGAATATTTACTAAATCCATATGAAAATTTAGATACAAATAAAAAATCACCAACTAAAAGATTTGGTTTCATAGAACCAGAAGGTATTGTAAAAGGCTCAAATGCAAAACTTCTTAAAAAAATGGCTATAAATATAGCAAAAATAAAAGTTCTAAAAACTTCAATCATTTTTTCTTTAGATAATAAATATATAATAACTATTATTATTAATATTATTAAAATTGTATTCATAACTAGCCTCCTAATTAGTCTCTATTATAACAAATGCCTGAGCTAAATCATCTTCGTCCGTAATAGTTATAGATATATGATAATCTTTACTTTCAGACATCATTTTCATTAAAATTTTTTTTGCATTTCCCTTTAATACTACTGTAGGTTTTCCATTTTTCATATTAATTATTTCTATATCTTTCCAATAAACTCCTTGACTGATACCGGTTCCTATTGCTTTTGAAACAGCTTCCTTAGATGCAAAGCGTTTAGCATAACAAGCTGAGCTATTTTTTACTTTATTACATTTTTTTATTTCATTATTAGTAAAACATCTTTTTTTGAATCTATCACCATACCTATTTAAGGTAGCATTTATCCTGCTAATTTTACATAAATCCATTCCAATACCTAATATCATAAGTATTAATCAATTATTTTTTTCATTTTTTTAATTACATCTGATAAACCATAAAAAATTGATTCTCCTATTATAAAATGACCAATATTAATTTCCTCAATATTTTTACAATTAATAATTTTTTTTGTTTTTTCATAATTAAGACCATGCCCTGCTCTAATGCTTATGTTTTTAGATATTGCATATTCTACTACAGCTTCAAATTTTTTTATTAAAGTCATTTCTTCACTTCCACTTGCATTAGCAATTTCACCAGTATGAAACTCTATTGCATTTACTCCTAATTCTAAAGATAAGTTGATATTTTCTACATTAGGATCTAAAAAAAGAGAAACCTCAATATCATTTCTGAAAAGGTTTAGTAAATTCTCTTTTAAAAAATTAAAATTATAACTGATATTTAAACCCCCTTCTGTAGTTAGTTCCTCCCTTTTTTCAGGCACAATACAAACTTTTTTTATTTTGCTTTTTATTGCAAATTTTATCATATAATTAGTAGGAGCAATTTCTAACTGCAAAGGAATATTTATATTTCTTATTATATTAGATATGTCTTTTTCATTTATATGTCTTCTATCCTCTCTTAAATGTGCTACTATTAGATCAGCACCTGCAGCTTCAGCGATCATGGCTGCTCTGATTGGATCAGGGTGAAATCCACCTCTTGCATTTCTTATGGTTGCAACATGATCAATATTAACGCCTAGTCTCATAATTTTTTATTTTTTTTAACTTTGTTTCTATAAGATTTAAAAATATTTAGAAATGAAAAGTAAGATAATATCCAAGTTATAATAACAAATGGTATTGACCCTATAATCATAAATGGTATTAGCTTCAACTCTTCAAAACTTTCCTCTAATTCTACCATATTAGCGAATATAATAATATTTTTTAAAATTCCAAGGACAGTAGATACTTCTTTTTTAATACTTTGAAAAGAAAATTCTTCATTATAAGAAAAAAAGCCATAATTGATGATCTGTCCTATTTCGTAGGTTAAATACCATATAAAGGGAAAAGTCCAAGGATTTCCAAAAAGAGTTCCAATTAAAGCAGCTGCCATTGATCCTCCTATAACCCAAGAAATAAAAAGTGCTAATAAAGCATGTAACCCTATGAAGGGTGTGAAAGATATCGATACGCCAGTCGCTAATCCTAATGACAGTGCTTGAGGTGAGCCTTTTATTCTTTTTATGCTTAAACTAATATATTTTCTCGTCCTAGAAAAAACAAAGAAAGCTCTAAAAATATTGAATAAGCCAGTAAGCAGACTTTTTTTTTTTTTTCTTCCAAAAGGCATAGATTATTCTATAAATCTACTACCGGGCTTCACAGCAGGAATTTCTCTTAAGTTCAATGGAATATTGTCATTATTGAATATTGGAGCGTTAATTTTAACTAAACTAGTGTAAGGGCATTCTAAATTTAAGTTTTCTTCGCTTCTATCAATTATTGATGCCAAGCAAATTACATCAGCACCAAATGATTTAATACATTCGATACTTTCATAAGAAGATTTACCTGTAGTCAAAACATCTTCTATTAATAAAATTTTATCGGTTTCAAAAATTTCAAAACCTCTTCTTAATGTAAATTTACTATTAACTCTTTCTAAAAAAATTGATTTTTTGTTTAAAACTTCTCCTATCTTATTACCTATAATAATCCCTCCCATGGCAGGAGAAACAATAAGATTAACTTTATCAATTTCTATTATCTTTTTAATTTTTAAAACCATGTCTAAAGCTATCTTTTTTAAATGTTCAGGAATACTTAAAACAATCGCTGATTGCAAATAAATTGAACTATGCTTTCCAGATGACAAAATAAAATGGCCTTCTTGTAATGCACCTTCTTTCTTATAAATTTCTAATATTTTATTATTTTCTATTAACATCTTTCTACTTTATAAATACTTTCTTCCAACTTCAATGATAACACTAACTTATCTAAATGTTTTACATCATTTACTTTTAAATTAAAATCAATATTAAAAAAATCTTCTGACCTTTTATTAATATTCAAATCAACTATATTGATATTAGCTTTTTTAATACAAGAAGTAATTCTATTTAAAGAGCCTATTCTATTCTGTAAAACTATACTAATCTTAGATAATTGTGTAAAGTTTTCTGCATTTTTATTATCCCAAGTTAATTCGTACCATAGCTCAGGAAAATCAGAAAACCTCTCTAAAGTAGAACAATTCAATAAATGAACATATATTCCTTTTCCCTCAACTAGAATTCCAACTATATTTTCTCCTAACAAGGGTGTGCAACATTCTGCAAGTTTTATAGGCATTCCATTAGTGACACCTAAAATGGGTAGGCTTCTTTTTTTACTTTCTTTATTAAAAAATTTTTGTTTTTCGTGTCCTTGTTTTAAAAATCCAAGAATTAAATCTGAAGAAATCTGTCCTTTGCCTATTGCAATATAAAAAGATCTATAACTATCATAATCAAAATCATTAATTAAAATTTTTAAAGTTTTTTTTGTAGCTTTTTTNTTTATNTCTANAAGTATNTTAGTTANNATTTCTTTNCCTAATTTTTCAAACTCTAANTCTTCATANTCCCTTAAAAATTTTTTAATTTGNCTTTTTGCTTTACCNGTTTTNCAAAAATTNAGCCAAGATTTTTGAGGTAATTTNCCTTTNGANCGTATAATTTCAATNTGATCNCCATTTTTAATTGNATNATCNAAAGGAGANANCTTTCCATTTATTTTNGCTCCTATNGTGCTATTNCCTAANTTNGTATGNACAGCGTAAGCAAANTCNAAAGNNGTNGNTCCTTTAGGTAAAGNNATAACTTCACCTTTNGGNGTNNANCAAAAAACATTATCNGTATACATATTCATTCTTGAATATTCNATTANTTCTTTTGGGTCATCNGCAGANTTTATAATATCTAATACNTCTTGAAACCATTTTGTTCCTTTATTTATTTCTCTNACTTTATTNGAGNATNTTNNATCTTTATATATCCANTGNGATGCNANTCCATATTCAGCTAATTGNTGCATTNTNNGTGTTTTNATTTGTANNTCCATTTTAATACCATNNTCACCTATNACTGTTGTATGAATNGATNGGTANCCNTTNGGNTTTGGNGTAGATATNAANTCTTTAAATCTATNGGGNATCATNGNCCATTTAGTATGAATAATACCCAAAACTTTATAACAATCTTCNTTANNGTNTGTTATTATTCTGAANGCATAGATNTCAGATATTTTTTCTANTGCTATTGATTTCTTNAGCATTTTTTTCCAAGTAGAATANGNNNTTTTTTCTCTNCCAGTAATTTCTNTTACATNATTNGATTTAANAATATTTTTNAAATTTNANACATTTTTACTAATAAANTCTNCATTNTGCTTTCTNAAAAATAANATTCTTTTATAAATTGATTGAAAANCTTGAGCATNNGTNACTTTAAANGCTAANTCTTCNAANTCTTCTCTCATAACTTGAAANCCNACTCTTCCAGCAAGNGGNGCNTANACTTCNANNGTTTCTTTTGCTATTTTAAANTTTCTAGANTCTTCTTTNATATNANTTAAAGTTCTCATATTATGNAANCTNTCTGCTAATTTNATAATTAANANNCTTATATCTTNACATATTGCTAAAATAAATTTACTAAAATTNCTTGCCTCTCTAATTTCAGNATTAGGTAATTGTATTTTAGATAACTTNGTAACACCNTCTACTAATTGATTAATTTCTGTACCAAAAGACTTTTTTATCTCTTCGTTTGTCGCTACTCCATCTTCAATTGTGTCATGTAACAAAGCGGTAATTATACTTTGGTAGTCAAGCTTTAAATTTACTAAAATGTTAGCAACTGCATAAGGATGAGAAGAAAAGGGCTCCCCTGAGTCTCTAACTTGATTTAAGTGTCTATCAAAGGAAAAGTAGTACGCTTTTTTCAATAACTTTTTATCGTAACTTATATTATTTAAATTAATATTTTTATCTAATTTTAGAAAATATTTTTCAGGCTTTTTTGCAAAGTCTATAGCATACTTTAGCATTTGCTATTAGATATTAACTACTCTCATCAATCGAAAGCCCGGCTTCAGAAGCATTTTCTTCAACATCTTCAATAATATCTTCACTCAATTGTTGAGTTTCTACTATTTGTTCTATATCCTTACTGTCTTCATCAGGCTCTGTTAATACTTCTTCGTGGTATTTTTGGAGACCTTTCACAAGAGTTGATTTAGTTTGTTCCAAATCAAGCTTTTCTTCAGCTATCTCTCGTAAAGCTACAACTGGATTTTTATCTCTATCTCTATCTAGTAACGGCTCAGAACCTTTAGCTAATAATCTAGATCTTTCAGCTGCTATTAGTATCAGCTCAAAACGACTCTCTACGATTTTTATACAATCTTCTACAGTAACTCTAGCCATACTGATAACTTAATTAAAATTAATAAAAATGCAAGTGTATTATTTTTCAACCAATATTTGATTAGATTTTATTTTAGTTATCAAAAAATCAATTTTTTTATTATTTACAGGATGTTTCCAATTTCGTGCGACTGTTTTCATGGGAAAAAGTACAAATTTTCTAGAATGCATTCTTGGATGAGGCAAAATAAGGTCATTATTAATGACCTCTCCTCTATAATCTAAAATATCAATATCTATAATTCTAGATATATCAAAAAAAATTTTTTTTCTACCTATTTCTAATTCCAAACTTTTTATACTTTTTAATAATGCATAAGGATTATTAGCTTTTTTTTTAATTATTAAACATTTCACCACACAATTAATAAATTTTGGAATGTTAGCAAAAGGTATTGGATAAGTTTGCCAATAATTAGATGAATGAATGATCCTTAAACCTACTTTGAATAATCTTTTTTTTACTGACTCTAACACTTTTATAGTATTGCTATATGGAAGCTGTCTTAAGTTAGCTCCTAAACCAATATATACAATGTCTTTTTTATACCTCATCAGTTTTTAAATAAAAAATTGTAGAAATCAATAGACATAATACAATTATCATAAAAGCAATATTGAAACTAGTTGTTATAGAAAAGCCATACTTATCATTTAAGTTAAAAATAACTACTCCTGTAAACCATTGTGTTATAAAAACACCAAAAAAATTAAATAAATTTGCAGTAGTTAGAACTTTACCAATAATTTCTTCTTCAAATAATACTCGATAATGAGCCATAAGAATAAGTGTAAATGCTCCAAAAAAACCTAGAAAACAGAATAAAATTAAAATAAATATTAAGTTATTTATATCACTTATACAAAGCAAACTTATTAAAAAGGCCATCAGCATAGAACTAGATGTTATAATTAATTTCTTATTATCAATTTTTTTTTCTATATAGCCATAACTAAAAGAACCTAAGGTCCAAAATAAAGCCATAAACATTAAAATAAAGCTAATATTTTCTAATTTATAATTGTGTACTATAGATAAAAATTTTCCTCCCCACAAAGTTAAAATAAAAGCTGCACTGGCGTAACCAAACATTGACATAGGTAACATTAGTAAAAAATTTCTATTCAATAATATCATTTTAAAGGCTTTAAAATTAAAATTACTTTTATTTTTTGTTTGTAATTTTTTTTCTTTTGGGAATAAAAATAATAAAATAATTAAGAATAAAATAAAAAAAGAGAAAAAATAGAATGCTTTACTCCAACCTATTTGACTTACTATATAATAAAAAGGCTCTGTAGCAAAAAGTGCTCCTAATCCTCCTAAACCCATAACTAAACCTGAATAATAAGCAAAATCCCTTGTTGTTAATATTTTAGTTAAAATAACTAAAGGCCCCATCAAACAAACTCCACAACCTACTCCTTGTAATCCTCTAGCTAAAATTAATAAAGTGTAATTTTCTGATATACTAAATAAATAGGTGCCAATAAATATTAAGAAAAGCATGAAAGTAATAATTTTTATTGGATTAAAAGCATCTAATATTATCCCTAACGGTACTTGAGTTAAAGCAAATGATAAAAAAAAAATACCTCCTAACCTTCCAATTTGTTCAGAATTTAAACTCAAATCAGATGTTATATAAATAGCAACGACACCCAAAGAAGCTCTACAAAATTGACTAACAAAGTAAATAGAAGATAATAACATGATTATTAGTGATAACTTTTTTCGCATTCTACATTTTTACCTTAAGAATAAAAAATTTATACATTTAATTTATTTATTTGATAAAATTTATTTATTAAATAAAATGAAGCATGTTTAAAAAACTTTTAAAAATAAGTAAGATATTAGAAAAATTAGTAATATTTTTTGGTAAGCTTGGGTCATGGATGGCTTTACCTTTAATATCCATTATTATATTTGATATTATTACTAGAAGATTTTTTGTATTAGGATCTACAAAACTTCAAGAGATGGAATGGCATTTACATACTTCCTTATTTTTATTGGTTATAGGTTATGCTTACCTAAAAGATGCTCACGTAAGGATTGAAATTGTAAGAGAACAATTTTCAACTATAATTAAGGCAATTCTTGAAACATTAGGTATACTTCTATTTTTAATTCCTTATACTATTTTAGTTATTTATTTTGGAATAGATTTTGTAGTTAGATCTTTCAGCGTGAATGAAGTTTCCTCTGCTTTAACGGGCTTGTCTCATAGATGGATAATCAAATCATTTATTCCTTTAGGAATGTTTCTTTTATTTCTGGCTGGCGTGTCGCTTTTAATTAAAAACCTTATTTACATTTACGCGATAATTAAAAACAAAAAAGAATATATAAATCAGGCTTTAACTGATAATCCAATATATAAAAAACAAATTACAGAAAAAAATTAATATGGATATTGTAACTCTATTACCAGTTTTTATGTTTGTAGCTTTAGCTTTACTTTTGTTTAGTGGCTTTCCAGTTGCCTTTATACTTGGTGGGGTCGGATTGATATTTGGGTTTATTGGAGTTTTTTTTGAAGTATTTAGCTTCATTGAATTTTTCAATATTTTATCAAGAATATGGGGTGGAGTGTGTGAAAATCTAATATTGGTTGCGATTCCTATGTTTATTTTTATGGGTACAATGTTAGAAAAATCTGGTGTTGCTAAGGATTTACTTTATGCTCTTCAAATTTTATTAAGATCAGTCCCAGGAGGTTTAGCTTTATCGGTTACTATAATGGGAACAATAATGGCTGCCACTACTGGTATAATAGGGGCTTCAGTAGTAATGATGACATTATTAGCTTTACCAGTTATGTTAGAAAGACAATATGATAAATCACTTGCTACTGGTACTATAGCAGCCTCTGGAACTTTAGGTATTTTAATCCCTCCATCTATAATGCTAGTAATAATGGCCGACTTATTAGCTATATCTGTAGGTACCCTTTTCATAGCATCTGTAGTACCAGGTTTACTTTTAGCTTCATTATATTTTTTTTATTTATTTTTTAGAACAAGGTTTAATCCAAAGTTAGCTCCATCATTGCCAAAAAATATAGGACCAAGCACTAGCAAAGAGAAAACTCTTTTAATTTTTAAATCTTTTATACCCCCAATAGCATTAATAATTTTAGTATTAGGGTCAATTTTTGCTGGTTTTGCTACACCTACAGAAGCTGCAGGTGTTGGAGCTTTAGGATCAATACTATTAGCTATTTTAAATAGAAGATTGAAATTTAATATTTTAAAGGATGTTACTGAAAGGTCTGCTCTTACTAGCGCTATGATTTTTGGAATATTTATAGGAGCCACCGCTTTTTCATATGTTTTTAGATCATTAGGAGGAGATGATCTAATTCATCAATTTGTTAATGAAATGGGGTTTGGTCCTTGGGGAATATTATTTGTAATGATGGGCCTAGTCTTTATGTTGGGCTTTTTTTTCGATTGGGTGGAAATAACTTTAATTGTGTTACCTTTATTTGCTCCGATTATGCAAACTTTAGATTTTGGAGATCACTTAAGTAATAATATGGTAGTTCCTTGGATAGCAGTACTGTTAGCAGTTAATTTACAAACATCTTTTCTAACCCCTCCTTTTGGCTTTGCACTTTTTTATATGAAAGGAGTATCGCCTCCAGAAGTAAAAATACAAACTATTTACAAAGGTATTATTCCTTTTGTATTATTACAATTATTAGGATTGATTTTAGTTATTAGATTTCCAGAGATAGCATTATGGTTGCCCAGTTTAATTTTAGATTAATATTATATTTATTATTATTTTTTACTTTTCATACTACTTTAATAAGTGAGGATAAGATGGATAATTTAAACATTGATATAAAAACTGCTGTTAAAAACTACAACGCCAATGAGCTGAAAATAATAGATATTAGAACTTTGAAAGAATGGAAGATGACTGGAATTATACCAAATTCTTATTTAATAAACATGCATAATGAAGATTTTTCAGAAAATATAAATTTCCTAGAAAAAGTTAAAAAAATCATAAATGAAAATCAAAAACATGATATAGCTTTTATTTGTGCTTCAGGTGCTAGATCTGAAATAGTTGCAAGCTACTTTAAAGAAAAAAACTATGCTAATATATTTAATATTCCTAAAGGAATTTTAGGCAAAAGCAAAGATGGATGGCTTTTTTTAGGTTATCCAATTGAAAGTTATATTGATAAAAATGGGAATTAAAATTGAACTTTAATGGCTTTTATGAGTTTGACTCCAAAAAACATGTGATTTGGGGAAAACTAAATAATACAGAAGTATTAAAAAACTGCATTGATGGATGTAAAGAGTTTGTTAGTTTAGGTGAAAACCAATATAAAGCTAAAATCTTTGTTAAATTAGGTCCATTAAGTACATCCTTCCAGAGTATTATAAAAATAAAGAATATTGTAGAAGAAGAGAGTTATGAGATTGAAGGTAAGGGTAATGCTGGTCAATTAGGAAACGCATCCGGTAAAATAAAAGTAAGTTTAGAAGAAAGTAATAATAAGACAATTTTAACTTATAAAGCAGAAACTAGAATTAATGGAAAGCTAGCTCAGTTAGGTTCAAGGCTAATTGATGGAAGTGTAAAGAAAAATACTGATTTATTTTTTAATAACTTTAGTAAAAATTTGGACGACAAAAATCAAATCTCTTCTAAAACAGAAAAAAAAATTGGTTCCAGTAATATTTTAAAGAAAGTATTTGTATATTTAGGTTTATTTTTTTTTTTAATTTTAATCATTAGCCTTTATGTCAGATAAAATTATATTAAATATCAACATAAACAATAAGGAAATCAAATTAAATGTTGAACCAAGAACTCTTTTAATTGATATACTTAGAAATAATCTTAATTTGACTGGCACTCATATAGGGTGTGATACCTCTCAATGCGGCTCTTGTATGGTTCTATTAGAAAATAAATGTGTAAAATCATGCTCTATTCTAGTCGCGCAATGTGATAATAAATCAATAAAGACTATTGAAAGTATTGGAAAAGAAAATAATTTAAGTAATGTACAGAAAGCTTTTAAGAATAATCATGGTTTGCAATGTGGTTTTTGTACTCCAGGCTTTATAATGTCAGCTATAGAGTGCAAAAACAATAAACTTTCTTCTGAGGACGAAGTTCGAGAATTTTTGGATGGAAACTTTTGTAGATGTACAGGTTATCAAAATATAGTAAAGTCAATCACATCTTTTTTGAAAATGCCCTAATATTAATATAATGTATCAATTTGAGTATCATAAACCCTCATCTTTAGCTGATAGCATCGAGTTATTCAACAAGCTAGAATTTCCTAAATATTTAGCTGGAGGTATGACGTTGATTCCTGCTATGAAACAAAAGCTATCTTCTCCGACTGATCTAATAGACCTTCAAAATATTGATGAATTAAAAGGTATTAATAAATCTAAAGATAATACTATTATTGTTGGTGCCTTTAGTTCTCATAATGAGATTGCTAACTCATTGTTAATTAAGAATAATATTAAAGGTTTGTCTTATCTTGCATCTAAAATAGCAGATAATGCTGTAAGAAATAGTGGAACTATAGGAGGATCCATATGTAATGCCGACCCTGCAGCAGATTACCCAGCAGCACTTTTATCTTTAGAAGCTACCATTAATACCAATAATAGAAGTATTCCTGCAAAAGATTTTTTTATAGATATGTTTGAAACCAAACTGGAAAGTCATGAAATAGTTACATCTATTACTTTCCCTATTAAAAGTAAAAGCTTTTACTTAAAATTTTCTAGCCAAGCATCAAAGTATGCTATAGTTGGTATGTTTGCTTGTATTGTTAATGATCAACTTTCAGTATCTGTCACCGGAGCAGCTAATAAAGTTTTTCATTTAGAGGAAGTTAATAATTTATCTTTAAACAAGGCACTAACCTACGATTACGATAAAATAAATTTAGAAAAAATGAATATAAATTCAGATATACATGCTAGTTCAAAATATAGGGTTTCACTAATTAAAAATATGTTGCCCAAATTAATAGAAAATATTTTTTAATATGAATGAAAAAGAAATTTATTCTAAAATTTTAGATTGGTTGAAAGACAAAAAAGATGTTGCTATTGCAAGTGTAATTGAAACTTGGGGTTCCAGCCCTAGACCTGTTGGAAGTATAATGGCTATTAATAATAATAATGAAATAGTAGGATCTGTTTCTGGAGGATGTGTTGAAAGCTTTGTATTTAGTAAAGCTTTAGAAGTAATTAAAAGCAATAAAGTAGAAACACTTGAATTTGGTGTTACTAATACTAAAGCTTGGGAAGTTGGCTTAACATGTGGTGGTAAAATTAAAGTCTTTTTGGAAAAAATATCATACTCGGATTTAAATTATATAAAGAGAATTAATTCATCTTTTACTAAGAATGAAAATATATTAGTTGCTACTAGATTAAAAGATGGAAAAAGAAAGATATTGAATGATACAGAAAATTTATCATTAAAAAATAGTTTTAATATTAATACTGAGAAAGTCAAATCAGGCTTAGAAATATTATCTAATGAAATTTGGTATCTTAAAATTTTTGAAAATAATATTAAAGTCATAATAATTGGAGCAGTTCATATAGCTGAGCCCTTGATTAAATTTTTAAATAATTTAGCTTATGAAGTATTCTTAATTGACCCAAGAAGTTCATTTAATGAAAAAAGATATAGTAATGTAAAAATTTTAAAAGAATGGCCTGATGAAGCATTAAAAAAAATAAAAATAGATAAAAGTACTGCAATAGTTACTCTTACACATGATCCTAAACTAGATGACCCTGCACTACTCTATTCTTTAAAAACTAAAGCTTTCTATATAGGGTGTTTAGGATCTAGTAAAACTCATAAAAGTAGAATTCTAAGACTTAAAAAAAAAGATATAAATCAAATAAAACTTAGCAGATTAAATGGACCTGTTGGTATTGACATAGGAGCTAAAACGCCAACTGAAATAGCTGTTTCTATTATTTCACAAATCATAAAAAAAAAAAATACTGGTAATGCTTAAATTAGTTTTAATAGTTGATAGCTATAAAAAAATACTAGCTCACAGCATTGACACAAATAGAGTTAAACTAAAAAAAGGAAAAATAATATGCAAAGAAGATATAAAACTATTAAAAGATAGTGGAAAAGAAAAAATATATATATTTGATAAATCACCTTATCAAATTGATGAAAATAAAGCATCTTTAAATTTATCTAGATTTATAATTAGCAATAATATTAAGATTAATAAACCAGTAAATGGAAGAGCTGATTTATTTGCAAAAAAAAATGGACTACTTATTTATGATAAAAAATTACTATATAAATTAAATTACTCTTATGATGATTTAGCTATTGCAATGATGAAAACTGAAGAAGTTGTTCAAAAAAATCAATTAATAGGAAATGTTAAAATTTTGCCTTATGCTATAAATAAAAAAAGTTTAGCTGAAATACTTGCTAAAAATTATTATTCAAATTTTATTCGAGTTAAAAAAGCAAAAACTAAAAATATTGCTTTAATAATCTCATCAGATCAAGAAAATATAAAATCTAATTCTAAAATTATTAATTCTATTGATACAAGATTGTCAAAATTTGACTTGAAAATTAAGTATATTTTGTTTTGTAAACATGATGAAAATAATATTAAAAATATTCTACTTTCTAAAAAAATAAATAATAGCGATTTAGTGCTTTTATATGGAAGCACTTCAATAGTTGACAAGAATGACATTATTCCTAAAGGACTTAAAAAAGCTAAAGGTACTGTTATTAGTTATGGTGCACCTACTGATCCAGGTAACCTTTTAATGTATGGGTCCCTTAAAAATAAAAATATAATTGGAGTACCAGGATGTGCTAAGTCTATTCTAAGAAATGGCTTTGACTTAATCTTAGAAAAAGCCTGCTTCGATTTTAAAATAAATAAAAAAGTTATTGCTGAATTATCATATGGAGGACTTTTTAAAAATATTATAAGAAAAAATTGATTATGATTAGAGTGTCATGTTTGCTTCTTGCTGCTGGTTTATCATCTAGAATGATAATTGGTAATAAATTATTATTAAAGATAAATAAAATTACAATTATTGAAATAACTATTGAAAACTTAATTTTGTCTAATATTGATAACCTTTATGTTATTTTAGGTCACCAAAGTAATTTATTTACAAAAATATTAAAAAAATTTAATGTTCCTCTTATTTTAAATAAATCATATAAAGAAGGTATGTCATCCTCTATTAAAAAAGGTATTCAGACAATAGACTCAAAAAGTAATGGTGTAATGATTTGCTTAGCTGATATGCCTAAAATAAAAACTAATACTTATAATGCACTGATAAAAAAATTTAAAATATTTTATAATAAGAAAAATCGATTAATTGTTGTACCTGAACACAATGGAGAAAATGGAAACCCTGTAATATTTAGCAATCATTTTTTTTCTTACCTTGAAAATATTACTGGCGATAAAGGTGCCAAAGTGCTAATTGCAAAGAATAAAAAATATATTAAAAAAGTAAATATTCTAGATGATAGTATTTTAAAAGATGTTGATAATAAAAAAATGTATGAAGTATTACTAAAATATGAATAATAATATAAAAATAGTTATGTGGGACTATGGGGGCGTGCTAACAGAAAGTCCTATTAAAAACTTTACCAAATTTGAAAATAAATTTAATTATACTTCAAATACAATAATAAAAATTAATTCACATAATAAATTGGATAATGCTTGGGCAAAGTTTGAAAAAAATATTATTTCCTTAAAAGAATTTTCAATATTATTTAAAAAAGAAGCAAAAGTATTTGGCATTGATAATATTGATGCATATGAATTATTAAAGTGTCTTGATGTAAAACTTAATATCAAAATGATTGAGTTACTTCAAAAAGTTTCCAAGAACTATATCTCTATTTGCTTAACAAATAATTTTAAATATATTAGTTCTAATAGCTTTAAAAATATTAAAAAATATTTTGATCATATTTTTGAGTCTAGTGAGCTTGCTATGCGTAAACCAGAAAAAAAAATTTATAATTATGTTTTAAAAAATTTAAATGCTAATGCAGAAGAAATACTATTTATAGATGATTTAGGTATAAACTTAAAACCTGCAAGGTTGTTAGGATTTCATACCTATAAATTTGTTGATACTAAAACAACTATTGATTTTGTTAAAAATTTACTGAAAATATAATTATGACTAATCTAATAGTAAAAAACATTAATATTAGAGCAGTAAATGTACCACTCGATAAACCAATTATTGCTCATTTAGGAACTTTTGAGAGCTGGCCTTATTTATGTATAGATGTTCATACTAATTCTAATTCAATCGGAAGAAGCTATATAGGACCTTATTTACTAAGTCAATTAGGCTCTATATCGAAATGTATAGAAGCCTTATCTAAATTTTTTTTAGATAAAAATATAAAGCCTTTTGATTTTTTTAAAGAGGGTTTTAAAAAAACAGCACTTTTAGGTTATCAAGGTGTTGGACTTTATGCATTAGCCGCATTGGATATCGCATTTTGGGATGTATATGCAAAAGAAGCTAACCTTCCCTTAGCAGTTCTTCTAGGATCTGATTTAAAAGCTCTTGATACTTATAATTCAAGAGGACTTTGGCTTATACCTTTAGACAAAGTTGAGAAAGAAGTTAATGACCTTTTAGATAATGGCTCCTTTAATGCATTAAAAGTGAGAATAGGAAGAGACATACTAAAAGAAGACATAAATGTTATTGAAAAAATTAAAAAAATAGGTGGAGATAACATTACTATTATGTCTGATTTCAACTGTTGCTATGAATATGATACTGCTCTAAAACGTATGTTGGCACTTGATGATATAGGATTATATTGGTTTGAAGAGCCTATAAATTATAGAAACTTTGAAGATTGTGCTAAACTTTCAGCAAGAATTAAAACGCCTATAAATATAGGAGAAAATTTTCATGGTCCTTATGATTTAATAAGATCTATTAATGCAAATGCTAGCACTTACATAATGCCTGACCTTATGAGGATTGGAGGAGTAAGTGGATGGCTAAAAGCAGCAAATATCGCAGAAGCATATAATTTAAAATTTTCTACACACTTATATCCTGAAGTATCAGCTCATCTAATGCATTTAACCCCTACTGCTCATTGGCTAGAGTGGGTAGATTGGGCAAATCCTATATTAAAAGATACCGGCTTTAAAATAAATAATGGGAAATATCATATCCCTAATATTCCTGGAACTGGTATTGAATGGAACGAAAGTAATATTGAAAAATACAAAGTTAATGTATAAAAAATTTTAAAATTATTTTTTTAAATTTATTAATAAGTTGCGTATGTGTTTTTCTAATTGAATTTTTGCAAACTTAGGCATTTCATTTTGCAACCAATAATGTATATGTTTATTTAATATGATAGAAAGTTTGATAATAAGGTCTTTTCTATTTTTCAAATACGCATCACCCTTAGCTTTATTGTTCAAGCTGAAAGGGTTTTCTGGAATTCTTTTTATATTACTAATTCCCAATCTATCTTTAGAGGAAACTCTACTTGTATCGGCTGCTACTTCATAAGACTGGTTTTTATTGTAATCTAAATTAAATTTATCAATAAAATCATCTTTTTTTTTATTAAGAGCCATCTCATCAGCTTTTTGAAGTAAATTTCTAAAAGAGTCCGCAATTTCTGATTTATCTTTATTAATGCTCATATTATTATATATCTTTAGTCAAATTAATAATTCTATGCTTATATTCATTTGCATTTATCTGACCATTTTCATAAGATTCTTTCAATCTAATTAATAATTTTTCTTTTTTCAATAAATTATCCTTAATGTGGTTTATATTTTTTTTTGATTTTAAATTTAATGTAAATGATACAAATAAGGACAAGAAAAAAACACCTAGCAAAATTAATAATAAATATTCATATTTATTCAAATAATTAAACTTATTTATTATAAAAATTATATATATATTATTCATTGCTAATATTTCAAAATTGAATAAAGTAATTTTATGTTAATTTTTAAAAAAGTAAATTTTTATATTATTACTTTTTCAATTCTGTATTTTTTATTTTCCCTAAATTCGTATAGCAATGATGCATATGGCGATAAGTTTTTATTTATAAAGGATCAATATCTTGGAAAAGATAAAACATATTTAAAAAATTCAAGTATTAAAATTATTATTCAGGACGAAGTAGAAGAAGCACATGAGGTCTCAATGGTAGTAAAAATACCTAATAAACTTAAAAATACAAATAAAATTTTAATATTAGTAGATAATAATCCTATTCAGTTAGTAACAAAAATATTCCCACAGAAACCCCTAAAATCTGTTGGTTTTAACATTAGAATGGAACAAGATTCATATGTAAGAGCGATTATATTAGATGAAAATAATATTTGGAATGTTGCCTCAAAAAAGGTGATAGTAAAATCACCTGGAGGATGTTCTTTACCAGGCTGTGATCCTACAAAAGAGATATGTGAGCCTAGCAAATTAGGCAAAATTGTAATGCATAAATACAAAAGATCTTCTGGTAATTGGAGATTAAAGTTTAAAATCAATCATCCTATGGATACTGGACTTGTTACAGATCCGAATTCTGGAAAAATAATACCAGAATATCATGTAAATTGGATTTATTTTGAAAATTCAAAAGGAGAGTTAGCAAAAGCGCAGACTTTTGGAGCTCTATCAGCAAATCCTACTTTTATTTTAGACTTCTATGAGGACTTTATGGAACCTGATGTCAAAGCTACTGATACAAAAGGTATTTCATATACTTTATAAGTTATAATGGCTTATTTTGAATGAAGAAAAATATTGTTAGTAAAGTTGCAATAGTAACAGGAGCTAGTAAAGGCCTTGGAGCAGAAACATGTATTAAATTAGCAAAAGAAAAATATAAAGTTGCCATAATTTACAAATCATCTGTTAATGAAGCTAAAAATATTTTATTACAATGTGAAAAATTTAGTAGTGCACTATTAATTAAAGCTGATGTATCAAAGAAAAAATCGTGCGAAAAAATAGTTAACATTGTAAGAAAAAAACTAGGAGAAATAAATATTCTTATTAACAATGCTGGAAAGACTAAATTTGTTAAATTTACAAATTTAGATGGTTTAAATGAAAATGACTTTCTTGATATATATAGAACTAATGTAATAAGTGCTTTTTTAATGAGCAGAGCCTGTCATAAATCTATGTTAAAAACCCTTCATCCTAAAATCATAAATATATCGTCTGTAGCAAGTTTAGGTCTTGGAAGTTCTATAGCATACGCTTGCTCTAAAGGAGCTCTTAATACATTAAGCTTATCCTTAGCTAGAACTATGTCGCCTAAAATAACTGTAAATACTATTAGTCCTGGCTATATTAAAACGTCTTGGCATGGTTCAAAAAAGCAAGTAGTAAAAAAAGCTAAAATATATGAAAAACAAGTTATGCTAAAACGCTCAGCTGCTCCAGAAGAAGTTGCTGATATAGTTATGTGGTACGTTAAAAACCCTCATTTAATAACGGGAGAAAATATTTTTGTAGATGGAGGACTTCACCTTAGTTCATAATATATTATTATACTTGAGTTGTTTTTAAGTCTTTATCTTCTAATATTTTGTCATTTTCATTTTCTTCTATATTCATAGGGGGATCTATAAAAGGGAACCTATAATTAGACTTCTTGTCAATACTTCTAACTGTTTCTTGCACACTTTTATTTGATTCGGCATAGATTTTCATATAAGGTTTTAATTCATGAAATAAACAATAACCTCTTAAAAGTGACATAGATCCTTTGCTCATATAAATAGTAATTATTACCCAAGCAGATAATACTAACCACCAAGCTATTGAACTTAGCAATAAAAAAGTAGCGATAAGAAGAAGTAATGGGCTATATAATCTGTGATGATAAAACCAAATAAAAGGCAATAAAGATGCTAGCAAGGAAGTATCTAATACTTCTATGACATCATAAAAATTTTTTTTTCCTTTATATACCTCAAACTCCTTGTACTTATTTAAATCTTTAATATTTTTAAAATAATTATCTGTTTTAATAAGTAAATCATCTGCTTCATCATTTGCTACCTCTACTAGTTTAATACCTAAAGGTCCATTTACTTTAAGATTAAAAAAGATTTCTTTCCTGAAAATAGTAATTATTTTGTTTTCTTCTATATTTAAATTTTGATTTAAAACTTTCTGTGAGCCTCTAAAAACTTTACCATTAAATCCAACAATTATATCTTCATTTCTAAGCAATAAACTTAATGCGTGTGAACCTCTTTTTAATTTATCTATTTTTAAAAAACTAATTTCGTTCTTGTTAGTATCAGCAGTATCATTTTTTTTATTATTTCTTTTCTCTTCCATAATAAACTACGGATATTTTATGACAGAATTATTCTTGAAAGACTTTGCTAATTCACTACTTTGCGTAGCTAAACTATTTACAGCTTTTGCAAGATCATTAAAGTTCTTATTCATTTTCTTTTGGTTAGAAGATATTTGTTCAAGAACACCTTTATTAGTAGATTTTTTAGCTAAATTAACCATTTGTTTTGTTGAATTCTTTTGAGTTTTTTTCAAATCATTAACAATAACTTTTAATTCAGAAACATTTTTATCATTAGTACTTTTCACAGATGTAGAAAAGTTTTTAGTCAATTTGGATAACTCATCGACCAATAAGTTATTAGTGTTTGTAACATTTTTATCTAAATTATTAATACTTTCAATTAATGCATTATTAGTTTCTAAAATTCTAGCTTGTTCATCTATACCTGTTTCTAATTTTTCTAGTGCTACTTTTACACCCTCTACATTTTCTGCAAAAACTACTAACGCTTCTCTACTTGTATTAGTCATAGCTGTTAATTCATTCATTGTTCTTGAATAAATTAAAGCTGTAAGACTTAAACCTATTACCGCCGCTAATATTGAAACACCAAATATTATGGTTGTAAATTTATGAATTTGCTTCACTGATGCCTCCAATTTTTTGTTTTCAGATTTAATTTTATTATATTCTGATGTAACATCGGTAGCTGCATCAGCAGCGTCTAATGCTATTTTAATACTCTCTTGTACTTCGTTTGCAGAATTCATTTTATATCCTATTATAACCTGTTATATCATTTTTATAAGCACATTCTATGCCAGATGAATTAAAAACTACTTTTGAAGGTAATATTTTAGAAATAAAACCATATGCCTTACATCCATATGGCCTATATTGTTTATAAGTAATATAAAAGTTTTTGCATCCATGACATGAAACGCCTTTATTCATAGCCTTTACCTTTTCTAATTTTATAAACTAATTTTGCAATTTGACTTCTGAAAATTGCAATAAATGAAAAAGAGCCACAAATTAAAATTATTACAGCTAAAAATTTTTGATTATCCCACTTTTCTGCTGCAGTAGTAAAACATATAAACGAAGAGTATAAAAAAGCAAAATTCATTATATAATCACTTAATTTCTTTATATTACTATGATTTTTTTTCATTTATTGTTCCATCCTCATTAAAAATTAATTCTTTAGGTAATTGTATATCAGGCTCGATTATGTCTTCACCTTTATTAATTTTATATATATAAGCTAAAGCTATAGCAACAGCAGTATATAATTTATCTGAAATTTCTTCTCCTATATCAGAAGTAAAATATAAAGCTCTTGCTAAAAACTTATGCCTATATATAGAAATATCTGCATCTTTTCCTTTTTCAATAATTTTTTCTGCTATATTACCTCTACCCATAGCTAAAACCTTAGGTGCTCCTATTGATCCAACATCATATTTTAGAGCAACTGCAAAATGAGTAGGGTTTACGATTATAGCCGAAGCATCGCTTACGTTCTCTAATGACTCTGCTTGTTTGACAGCTTTTCTTACTGTTTCATATTGAAGTCTTCTAATTTTAGCTTTTACCTCTGGTGAACCCTCAGTTTCTTTTGATTCATCCTTTAAATCTTGCCTGTTCATTCTAAGAGACTTTATAAAACTATATTTTTGCCAAGACCAATCTAATATACCTATAATCAATAATGCTATTATTAAGATTAAAATAAGTAATGGAAAAAATGAAGCAGATGTAGATACTGCGTGCTCAAAAGTTTCTGTAGAAAGTTGCACTAATTTAGTAGTTTCATTATATAAAAAATAAAAACCTATACCAAATAATAGTACTACTTTTAATATACTTTTAGCCAGTTCTACTCCCCCTTTAATACTAAAAGTTCTTTTTAACCATTCTATTGGATTAAACTTACTATTCTTCCAAGCTATTGCTTTAAAACTAAATGTAATTCCACCTACAAACAATTGAGTAAATATTGTAACTATTAATATAGGAATTCCAATTAGTAATATAAATATTAAAATTTTTTGTATAGCTTCGTTTAAAGCTACTAATGGAGAAATACCATCTCTTACAGAGTCCAATGAGAAAAAAATATTTTTCCAACTAGCTATTATTTGCTGATGATTCATTGCTATAAAATAAAATAGAGCTAGCATCATAATAATAGATGAAAAAACATACATTTCTTTAGATGTTACTGATTTACCTTCATCCCTTGCTTTATCTAATTTTCGTTGGGTAGGTTGTTCTGTTTTTTCTTGAGAACTATTTTGTTGATCTGACATTACATAAGCCCTTCTACTAGTCTATATAAAAAATCAACTGCTACATTAGTTAGATTTGAAAAGTTGCTTCCAATAGTGATAGCACACACATACAATAGAAAAAATGCGAAAATCATAGTTATTGGAAAACCAAAAGAAAATAAATTTAAAGTGGGTGCTGATCTAGTAACTATTCCTATAATTACATTTAGCAAAGTAATACCAACTACTAATGGTAGCATAATAAGTGCACCAAACTTAAACATTAAACCTCCCGCATCAATTCCTAATTTTATCATACTCAAATTTATATCTGTAGATCCTATAGGAAGAATATTATAGCTTTCTAATATGACTGATATTGCTAATAAATGTCCATCTAGTGATAAAAATACTACAATCATAAATAAGGATAAGATTTGACTTAGCACTGGAGTTTGTGTTCCTGATTCAGGATCTATTAAACCTGCAAAACTTAACCCTGTACTAGCAGCTATTTTTTCTCCTGCCAAATTTGAAGCAGAGAATAATATTGTTAACAACAATCCACTAGTTATTCCTATAAGTAATTCTACTAAAATAATAGAAAATAAAGGAAGTCCAGCTAGTGATTCAATGTTTGGTATATCAACTTTATTATATATTAGAAAACTTATTGCAAAAGAAATTACAATTCTAGCTTGGAGAGGAATGATCCTATAGCCAAATAATGGAGAAGCTAAAAAAAAACTTCCTACTCTTATTGAGGTAAGGGCTAAAGCTCCTATAATTGATACCAAGCCTGATAACTCTAAACCAGGCAAACTTTGACTGAAGTTATTTACTGTATCCATTTTCAACCAAGTGTTGCTACTCTCTCAAAAATAAACATAAAATAATCAGTTAATCCCAATATTAAATAATTAGAGAATATAGCTATGGTCAAAATTACTATAATAACCTTTGGTACAAAACTTAGCGTCATCTCATTTATAGATGTTGCTGCTTGAATAATTCCAATAATAAGTCCTATTATTAAAGCCACAACTAATACAGGACCAGCTAATTTTAAAACTTGCCAAAAAGCCAAACTTAACATTTCTATATTATTTTCAAATCCCATTTTAATTTCTACTGAGTTACATATGTGCTTACTAAAGATCCAACTGTCATGCTCCATCCATCAACTAAAACAAATAATAATATTTTAAATGGTAAAGCTATTAACATAGGAGATAACATCATCATTCCTAAAGACATAAGTACAGAAGCAACTACCATATCAATCACTAAAAAAGGTAAAAATAGTAAAAACCCTATTTGAAATGCAGTCTTTAATTCAGAAGTAATAAATGCAGGTAACGCAATACTAAATGGAATTTCTTCTTTACTGTAAAACTCTTGAGCACCTGAAATTTCTGCAAACATAGAAAGATCAGACTCTCTCGTATTTGTTACCATAAAACCTTTAATTTCTTTTGATGCTTTATTTAGTGCATCAGGTGTTTGTATTTCTCCATTCATATATGGAATAGCTACCAACTCATAAATATTAGTAAAAGTTGGAGCCATTATAAAAAAAGTTAAAAATAATGCTAATGCTATTAAAACTTGATTAGGTGGCGTTTGTTGTGTTCCCAAAGCTTGCCTTAATATAGACATTACTATAACTATTCTAGTGAAGGAAGTCATCCCTAATAGAAGTGATGGTAGAATAGTTAATGCAGACATTAATAATAATATTTGCAATGATAAAGAGTAAGTAGTACCTCCATTTTCATTAGCTTCTACATTCAAAGCAGGCAATCCACCTAATGTTTCTATTGAATATATATTATTTGAAAAAAATAAAATTAAAAACGCAAGCAAAGCTGGAACTAAATAATTTATTGCTTTAGAGAGTTTTATCATAAGTTATTCTCACTTATGTTTTTTAGGTCTAATTGGTTTAATGGTAATATATTAGAGATACTACTTTTATTAGATACAACTAAGAAGTTATTTTGATTTACTTTAAACATAATCACTCTATTCCCACCTCCAAGCAATGATGAACTAATTATGTCTATAGATTTATTTTTATTAATATGTGATTTAAAAAACTCTTTCTTCTTATTTATTAAAAAGGCAGTAAATAATAGTACCCCCAAAAATGTTATAATTATTATTAATGTATAAAAGTCAAAATTTTCTTGCATCTTTTTCTCCTGATTAGTGAGATGCAATTATCTTGCCAAACAAAAATTTGCTTAGATACCTGAGTTTTTTTATGTAATATTTTTATAAAGTCAAACATTTGACTTTATAGGTTTTGTACTCTTTCCTTAGGATCTACTACTTCTGTAAACCTAATACCAAAACGTTCTCCTATCATAACTACTTCTCCTTTGGCAATGATAGTTCCATTAGCTAAAATATCTAAAGGATCTCCTGCCAGTCTCTCTAACTCTATAACTGATCCTTCATTAATTCTAAGTAACTCTCTTAGTTTTATTTCAGCCCCTCCAACCTCAACTGTTAGTTTAACATCGATATTTTCTAATACTCTTAGATTTTCTAAACCATTTCTTTCTGATTTATTAGCTTTATCTTCACTAACTTCAGTAGTTTCATTAGTTTTGGAAGTTTCTTCGGCTTTAGTCTCTTCTACTTTCTCTGTATTTTGTTCTTCTGCCATAATATCCTCTCTTTAAATTAAATTCTTTTTTTAATATTCACTGCTGCATTTCCTTTGTATTCTCCAAGGTCACCATTAAACATCTTAATTTCTTCTACATACACATCTATTTTATCAGAAATAGGTATTTGAATAGTGTCTCCAACATTAACTCTAAGTAACTTTGCCATATTTACCATTGGTTGACTTAATGTTGCTTTTAAATCCAGAGGTATCTCTAAAATAGCACTTTCTAATTTATCTTTCCAAGAAACATCATCTTCGACTATATCAGATTGGACTCTAGATCTTAGTAAAGAAGCTATTGGTTTTAAAGTTTGCAAAGGATACAGCACATCAAAATTTGCAGCGTCTACTCCAGGAAGTTGCACCACAAAAGAGCAAATAATTACTAAATCACTCGCATCAACAAAGTTAGTAAATTGTGGATTCATCTCTCTACCTAATTTTGAAAAGTTTATTGGTGTTAAATCTTTCCAGCTTAGTTTAAGTTGTTTCATTAGATCAATATTTACCATCTCTATTATTCTTTCCTCAGTAGCTGTAAACTCTTGTCTAGAAGTTTTTAAAACCTCAATATTTCCTCCGTAATATGCATTTGTTAAAATACTTATAAAAGCAGGAGAAAAAACAACTAATAAAGATCCCCTTAATTCTTCTATTCTATATGTTGATAAGCTCATAAAACTATCTAGTGAAGAAGAATATTCATCAAAAGTTTTAACCTCAGGAGGAAATGAGCTAATTCTTGGTTGCACTCTTAGCATTGGTTGAAATACTGACCTAGCAAAACGAGCAAATCTCTCGTTAATTAACCTTAAAGCATAGTAATCTCCCATCAATGATAGGTCGTCTGCACCAAAGCTAAAAGGAGCAACCTCTAGATCTTGTCCTACACCTGATGAGCCTGTTACATCACCCTTAGAAAGGCCATCCATTAAAGCGTTCACTTCATCTGTTGTTAATTTTCTTGAATCAGCCATAAGTTTTATTTTTATTGTAATACAAAAGAAGTAAAATGAATACCTTCGACACCACCAAAACCTTCTTTATCTTCTAAAAATATATTAAGTGCTTCTTTAATAGCATCTGCTAAAGTCTGTTTGCCTTCCCTTCCTGCAACATCTTCTTGAGAAAACTCACTCATTACTCCAAGTACTATTCCTCTAAGTGCTAATTGATGACTTTCAACATTAACCATTACTTCTTCATCATACTGAGTTGAAACACCTACAGTAATCTGTAGAAATTTTTTAGATTCCCTCAAGTTTGTAGTAAAGTTACCTGGAAATTCATAATAAGTTGTCAAAAATTTTTCTTCGACATTTACTTTCTTCACTTTTTTCTTAGGCACACACTCTTCTTCTCCATCAGCGTTTTCAGTACACTCCATTTCTACTTCGTCTTCGGATTCTGAAACTTCCTCTTCGTCTTTTTCCTTATTTTCAACAGGAGGTTTATTTCCATCTAGGATTTCAGATATCTCGGCAGATGGGTCTGGTTCTGAACCACCCCCAAATATTAATGCACCTATGCCTAAACCTATTCCTAATAGGACTAATCCAGCAGCTACAAAAATAGCTATTTTTACTATACCACCTTTTTTTTCATTTTCTTCTTTATTATCAGCCATTAACTAACTCCATTTTTTTTTAAGCTTTAACATTAATCAATTTATTAGAAACAAAAGCACCTTCATCGCTGCTATTTTCATGAACATTTAATGAATCACTTTTATTTTCTTTTTTACCTGACTTATTTAAATCTTTACTAAATTCTCTATTATTATTGCCGTTAAAATTAAAGTTGTTTAAGTTCATTCCTTGATTTTGTAGCATTTTTTGCAAATTACTATTATTTTCTGTTAAAGTTTGAATTGTATTTATATTATCTGAGTTTATGTTTATATCAACATTTTGTCCTGTTATTTCCAATGTAATATGAATTTTACCCAAGTTTTCAGGACGTAACTGAATTTCAAATTTATTATTATTAGCTTTAATATTATTCTCAATAATTTGAGAGAATCTCTGCTTCATATCATTGCTTTGGATATCTAAAATATTTTTTAATCTATCAAAATTTTCAAAAGTATTTTCTTTTTGATTTATTATATTTTTTTCAGAACTTACTCTTAAACTATTTTCATTAATGTTAATATGCTCCTTATTAATATTCTCAACTTTTGCTTTAATTATATTTTCACTAATAACACTCTTATTTTCTTCAACTTTAATATTGTTATTACTATCGTTTATTAAAGTTTTCTTAAGAGAAAATTTTTCTTGATTTTTAATGTTTTCAAAATGAAATCTTTTAAGATTAATATTTTTTTTACTATATTTTTTAGATGCATAATTAAAATAATTTTGAAATAGGCTTTTTATTTTAGACTTCTTATTTGGTTTAGAGTTATTTAAGCTTTTATCTAAAATCATACTAAAATTTATATTTTTTTTATTATCAAAATTATTTGTTACTAATTTATTATTGGGTAGTTCTTTTTCATAGTTTAATAATTTCTTTTTATCTTGATCAATATCTTTAATATTAATAAAATTGTCCAATACATTATTTTTAGAAAATTTCTTTTTTTTACTACTATTTATTAAATTTTTATTTAATATTAAATTTTCATTACTTTCAGTAATATTAATATTATTTACAGCTGCTAATAGATCAGTGTTTTCTGATTCTGTAATTTTATTTTTTTTATTCTTTTTAGATTTTATTGGTAAATTTAATTCTTCAATAAAATTATTTTCATTTAGCACATCTTTAAAATCTTTATCTTGATCAATAACATTATTAATCATAAAGGACTTAGTGCTATTTTCTTCACCCTTAAGCAAATTATTACCATTAACGTTATTTTCAGTATTATTTTTTGTGTCAATATTTTTTAAAAAACTAAATTTTAATAAATTTTCCATAGCTGTCCTTCATAATAAAATATACTGCAAAAATAATGCCATTAGTTTTTTCTAAATGGTGGGGTATCTCTTGTTAATTTAGATTCCTTTAATTGTAACTCCTTTAAAAAAGTAAATTTTATTTTTTCTTCAATTAATTTCTTTTGAGATACCATTTTTCCTAATTTATTTTTAGCTCTAATAAGCTCATTTTTAAGAAATAATACTCTATTTTCACAAATAGAAATCTGTTCTATAATTTTTCTTTCAAATTCATATTTATACATCATATCCATTGAATTATTATACTTTTGATTAATTTGAGAGTTATTTTTAATTTTTTTTAACTTACTTGCTAGATCGTTTGATTTTTTTACTTCATTATTTAATGTATTAATTTCCATAGTAACTTTGTTAAGGTTTTTTTCCTTCAGTAACTTTAAATTATTTAATCTTTTGCCTTTAATCATTATTTCATTCTTTTATATTTATTAGTGCTTTTAATTCTGTAATTGAGTCATCAAATGTCGATTTTATATTTTGATCCTGTTTTATAAAATCTACAATCTTAGGCCACATTTCATGAGCTTCGTCAATAGAGTTATCCTGACCTTTTGTATATCCACCCATTAAAACTAAATCTCTACTTTCTTGATAAATTGATACCAATTTTTTAAAATGCTTAGCTAATTTTATTTGCTCATCATTAACTATATCGTCCATTATTCTACTAATAGAATTTTTAATATCTATTGCTGGATATATTCCTAATTGGGATTGTTCTCTCGATAAAATGATATGTCCATCTAAAATAGCTCTTGCAGAATCAACAACTGGATCATTATGATCATCTGCGTCTGCTAATACTGTATAAAATGCTGTAATAGATCCTTCATTTTCAACTCCATTACCGGTCCTTTCAATAAGAGATGGGATCATAGATATAACAGACGGAGGATATCCTTTTGAAGTAGGTTGTTCTCCTAAAGCTAATCCAATCTCTCTTTTTGCATGTGCTACTCTAGTTAAAGAGTCCATAATTAAAAGAACATTTTTCCCTTTTGATCTAAAATATTCAGCAATAGCAGTACATCTATTTGCACCTTTCATTCTCAGAAGGGGTGAACGATCCGCTGGAACAGCAATAATGATGATTTTATTTTGTTCATCATATTTTTTTAAGGTCTCTACCATAGTTTTAACTTCTCTCGCTCTTTCTCCAATAAGCCCTACTACAACAACATCTGCTTCAGCATATTTACTCATCATCTGAAGTAAAATAGATTTACCTACTCCACTTCCAGCTATAATTCCTATTCTTTGTCCCATACCAATTGTCATTAAAGCATTAATGGATCTCACTCCTACATCAAAAGGCTTATCTACCTTATTTCTCTGCAGAGGATTAATTATTTTACCATATAGTGGCCATGTCTCATTAGTAATTACTTCCTTTTTATTATCTAAAGGATTACCCATACCATCTAAAACTCTTCCTAATAATTCATCGCCTACTGAAAGATTTATACCATCACTAATTAAGCGTACCTTTGATCCTATTTTAACATTACTATCTAATTGATGCATAGCTATTAGATTCTTATTGTTTCTAAATCCAATTATTTCAGCACTAATGCTTTGTATATTTGGAATCTCTATATCACAAATACTACCAACTGTTGCAGGAAAAGGATCAGTTTCTATTATGTTGCCTTCAAAACTTCTAACTAAGCCTGATACCTCAAAGTGAGCTTTCTTATTTTTAATTACATTATCTTTTAATAATTGCTTTATTATACTCATTTTATTGTTTTTCTAATTGAAATTCCATTAACTTTAAGTTCGATTTCACCACGCTGTAACTCTTTAGATGGATACAAAGAAAGTTTTTTAATTTCATTTTTAATACTTTTATTACTCTCAATTACTTTATGGTCTTCTTCATTGATAAAAATATCTGTATTACCATCTATATTTTCTAACTGTGCTAATAGAGATTTAATTTTTTTTATAAACTCTGATGGTAACTCTTTTATTATTTTTCCTGTTAAATCAAAAGTAATCTCAATTACTTTTTCTTGAATTACTTTTTCAAAATTTTGTAAATCTAACTCTTCTACTTTCGAAATATTTTCAATTACTTTTTTTAATTGAGCAATAGCTGCATCAGAACCTTCTTTAATTTCGTTAAAAGCATCACTTTTTCCTTTTTCATATGCTATTTTTTTTTCTTCTTCTAAGACCTTAAAGTGTTCATCCTCTTCAATACTTTTTTTTTGTTTTTCTTGATTATTTATATTTAAATTAATTTCATTTTCTTCATCTTGATCAATATTTTCATTTTCTTTTAAATCTTCATTCTGATTTTGATCTTGCTCATTGTATTTATTTTCATCATGATCATTTTTTTTATTTTCATTAATTTCTTGTTCATCTTTATTATGTTCTTTATTTTCCTTAATATTTTTATTTTCATTTAAACTATTAATTTGTTTGGCAATGTCATGCAAAGCTACTTTTCTAAAACTCTCACTTTCTCTTTTTTTTACTTTTAATTCTACTTCATTAAATTTACTTACATTGCTTGCCTTTATCAAACTTGATAATTCTTCATCTGATAAAGGCTTTTTTGTAACTTCTTCTAATTGTTCGGGTTTATCTAGTGGTTTTTCACTCTTTATCATATTACTAATCAACTTTCCTCTTCACTTTTAGCATTTTGTTTCATCATATTTCTAAAAACACTTGATACCCTTCCTGCTTCGTCTCCTACTATCATTCGTATTATAGCCACTTTATCATCATAAGTGTTAGCAGTATCAAGCATATCTGCTGATATAGCAGATTTTTTAGGCTTAAGCTTGGCCTTAATATCTTCTAATGACTCACCTTCTGCAACTTCTATTTTAGATTCTTCTTCTTCCTCTTCTTCCTCAGCAATTGCCATTCCTGGACCATGTCCAACAGCTGCAGTAGGTACTAAAATTCTACTCAATAATGGTCTTAAAGCTCCAAATGTAACTATTGCTAAAACTAATATAGTAAATAATTTTCCTAATAACTCTCTAATTGCAGAGTTTTCATACCAAGGTACTTCAACTACTTGAATGTCTTCTATAAACTCTCCTGAAGAAATGGTAATTGAGTCACCTCTATTTTCTCTAAAGCCTATAGCGTCTCTTACTAGAGCTTCATAGTTTGCTTTTTCATCATCACTAATTTTTTGTAATACCTTTTCTCCTAGTTCATTAGTTACTAATTTATCTCTTACTAATATAGCAGCTACTATTCTTTTAATAGTACCAGTTGGATTAGTAGTAGTACTTACTCTTTTACTAACTTCATAGTTTTTTATACTACTAGAGCTTTGTGATTTTATATTAGGCTGAGCTTGTGTTGGAACAGGATTTTCTGTAGCCAATTCAGCAGCTAAAGGTGGAGTATTTGCAACTGCTCCAGGTATTCCTTGAGCTTGAGGTTCACTAGTAATATCTTGAGTCGCTTGTTCGCTTCTTAATGCTGAAGCTTCAGGATCTACCACCTCTTCTGTAATATTTTGAGTAGTAAAGTCCACATCAACATTAACTTGAGCTGTTATATTTCCTGCTCCTAGTATTGGTGTTAATAGTGATAAAACTCTTTGCCTATAAACTTGCTCTAATTTCATAGTATATTCTAATTGTCTATTTGACATAGCAGAGTTTATATCATCTGAGGGTTTTGATAATAAATTACCATGCTGATCTACCACTGTTACATTTTCTGAAGGTAAGTTTGGGACTGAAGATGATACTAAATGTACTATTGCTCTAATTTGATTTTCTCCTAAACTTCTACCTGCCCCAAGCTTAACAAATACTGATGCTGTTGGTTTTCCTCTTTCTCT
>NHDP01000032.1 GCA_002170595.1 Alphaproteobacteria bacterium TMED62 | reverse complement strand
GAATTTACATAATTCAATAATGGACCTAGACACGCAGATAAAATAAAGACTAATAATAATTTTTTACTTTTTATATTACTTAAAGTCATAATTAAAAAGTACAAAGGGTTAAAGAAAACTAGACCAAGTAAAATTTTACCATTTATAAAATCAGAACATATAAAGCCTAGAACAGTAAATAATATTGAACTAATCCATAAACTACCTCCCAGTCCTAAAAAGTAGTCAAAACGATTATCTTTTTCAATTTTTTTATAACTTGCAAACATACTTATCCATGCTGTAACCGCTATTAAATGACTTATTAAAAAATATTTCCATTTAGAGGTTTTTGTATTTTTAATGATTGGTATTAGATTAATTGTCATAGGAAATAACCTTGCATTAGTTAATAAAACTGCAAAAAAAATATTCAATATACTTCCACCAGATAATAATAAATCTGCCATTACAAATTGTCCAGGTAATGCAAATGCAAAAAATGTAGATGAAAAACTTTGAAAAAGTGTAAAGCCAGAACTTTTTAAAAAGGCTCCAAATGTAAACATGCTTAAGCCTAATCCTATGGCAGGAGTGCCAATTGAATATAAAATGCCTCTTTTAATATACTGTGATACTACCAATTGAATTATTACTCATTAACAAATATATTTTTATAATTTTAATAAATCTTAATCACCAGATAATAGGTATGCAACTAAAAACTCTTTCAGTAAATCTTTTTCAATGGGATGAATAACATTAATAATTTTATCATTTAATTCTGAATTGGGGTTATAAATAATTCCTTTTTGTTTAGAAAAAAATATCCATTTTTTATTTTTTAGTTTATTAATTTTTCTTCTGGTTGTTTCAAAAGGAATAGCAGTTAATTGACTTACTAAAGTAATAGTAAGTTTTTTATTATTGACTATATTACCTTTTTTATGATGCCATAAGTCAAAGGCAGTATCAAAAGTATTATCATCTTTTGAAACTTCTGAAATAGTTGCTAAATAGTGATGCCATGCAATGACTTGAATTATTAGTCCCTCTAATGTTCCTAATTCTTTACTAAGTATTTGAGCTCTAAGTACATTATGAGTTAAAATTTTAATCCAAAAGTCAGAAAAATTATTTTTTAACTTATTTTCTACTTTTTTTCTTATTATTGTTTCTTTACTAATTATTAAACCTATTTTTGAATAGATTTACATTATTATAGTTAAAGAACAAGCAGATTATTTATTATAACAATTAATAATACAAGATTGAGTCCGATTAAAATAAAATTTATCATAAAATTTATAAATAAAAATAAATTAACACAAATATAATTGTAATTTACTTTTAACTACTCATTTTAGGTAATAAATTATAATTTTCCAGTTGTTATATACTTTAAGGTTTTAATAACTTCATGATTTGATCTACAAACTGCTTTAGCAGAGGCATCTATTTCTTTTAAAGCGTGGTCTAACTCTTTGTTATGTAATGTAATTATAATTTTATTATTTCCTATTGCGTAACCTGCGTCAAATGCAGCATTCCATTGTTTGTATTTATCTCCAAATTTAATAATAATAATATCTGACTTTTTAATTTGAATATTATTTTTAATAGCATTTATAGATGCACCTTTATAGTCATGCCAAAACTTGTTTTCTTCAGGTCCTAATATAGATACTCCACAATCATCGCTATTTGAATGATTTGTTTCAGGAGAGAAAAAATTTATTGGTAAATCATGATTTTTAGACTCTTTTATTATATCAATTCTCCATTCTGTATGTATTTCTCCAGAAAGAAAAATGTTTATGTTATTATTAGTTACCATTGCAATCCTTTAAATATTATTAGTATTAATTTAAAAATAGTTATAATGTCATATATGATTAATGGAGTACAGATGAAAAAATGGGAAATTAGAATTAAACAATATGAATATTCTTTGTCTGATGGTGATATTCAAAAAAGAAGTAGAAAAAATTATGAGGTGGAAGAAATATTAAGCGACTTTGGTAAGGATGGTTATGAATTAGTTAATGTAATTTCTGAGAAAATATCAAATNATCAAAANAANAATAAATACCTTAGAACTTTTTTTCTNAAAAAAGANAGAANNTAATTGATAATAATATNAATNAAAAAACTATNTAGGTTCTTNTANAATGGANATNAATGGNATTGCNCATATNGCTTTGAATGTTTCTAANTTANAANNATCAAAACTATTTTATGATAATATTTTACCTANTTTAGGTTTAAAGCTTATTCANTCTAGTAAAAAAAGTTTTTACTATGTTGGTGGNAAAACTGGCATATTGATTCAACAAGCCAATANTGANNATAAAAAAAGGAATTATTTNTTTTCCCANGATAATATNGGGTTACATCATTTTTGTTTTAGAATGAGGTCAGTAGATTCTATTGATAAATTTTATTTATTATTAGTAANTATAAAAGCTAATATTATAAGAGGTCCAATTAATGGAAGTTGGGTTGAAGGATATTATTATATAGTATTTGAAGATCCAGATGGTATAAGACTTGAAGCTAATTATGTTCCTAAAAAAGGTGTTTTTGAAAAAAATAACTCTTTTAATCCTTCAGGAGATTATTAATTTTATTTTATTATATTTAATTATAAACCTAAACTTTAAATTAAATATTCAAATTAGCTATTATTTTCGAGATCCCTTCAAAGTTTGCTATGATAGTATCTTTTTTTTTGAATTTTATAGGAGTTGTACAAGTACCTGTAGTTATAAGCATACCTTTTTTTAAAGGTAATTTATATTCAATGAGCTCATTAATTAACCAAAGCAATGCTTTTAATGGGCTTCCTAATACATTTGAACTGTTACCTTTATTCTTTGATTTATTAGTAGAAATAGTAACGTTAATATTTTTAAAATTTATATCCTTAATATTAGTATTTATTGCTTGGCCTAGAAAAATATATTTAGCACAGGCATTATCTGAAATTAATTCAAATTCTCCAACATTTTTAAAATCTTCAAATCTTGTATCTGGTAATTCAATAGCTGGATAAAACTCATCAATAAGTGTAATTAAATTATTATTGTTATAAATTTTTTTTGTAATATCTTTAGATAATTTGAAGACAAATTCAGGTTCGGCAACTCCCATTTTATATTTTAAAAATTTAATTGATTCTTTATCATAAAATAAATTTGCTTTAAATAACATACCTGCAATAGGAGAAGCTACATTAATATGTTTTTGCCCATCAACACTAGTAGCTGCTATTTTATATCCAATATGCTCATAGTCAGTAAAAACNTTATAATTTTTTTGTATTTGGTAGGCATCATTTCTAGAGATAGGAGCTATTTCTTTAGGTAAACATACGATTCTTTTTTCATTTTTAATAGCATTCCATATAATTTCTGATGCTCTATATATTTTATTATTTTCCATATACTTATTTTTTTTTTGCTACATATTTAATTCCACCTATTACTTCATTAGATAGTAATTTAAATGCTAATTCATAAAAACTTAAAACATTGTCTGTTGTAACTTTGTCATTAATTTGAATGTTTCTATCATAGTTTTTCTTGAATTTATCTAATCTATTTTTTGTGAATTTTGTCCAGTTTTCAGACATATCTGTAAATTCTAAAATTTGAAATTTATTATTAATTAATTCATTTTGATAGGATTTAAAGTTAACTAGATGATTTGCATGAAATTTTTTTGATAAATTTATTTTTTCTTCACTACTTAGATTTTTTTTTAAATAAAAATCTTCTACGTAAACATGTCCATCAACATTAAGCAATTTATATAAATTTTTTAAGAGTTTTGTTCTATCTGGAATATGATAAAGTGCTAACCAACTTACGATACTATCAAATTTTAATTCTTTAAAATTAAATGTTAAAATATCAGCAAAAATGTGATGAATAAATGTATTAAGTTTATAATTAAAAGTTAATTTTTTAGATATATAGTTTAATTCTTTTTGAATCTCTATTGCATAAACGGTTGAGTTAGTTTTACTTGTTATATACCTAGCTGGACCTCCTATACCCGACCCTATATCTAAAACTAAACTATTTTTATTAATATTAGTTTTAAAAATAGCTTCATTAACAGCTTCTATACCATTATAATGTAATTGATCAATATCAGACATTTCTTCAATAGTAGGTTCTCTTTTTAAAGATTTTTTAAGGTGATTATAGTTATTTAGAAACCTATTAGTAGTTTTGTACAAATTCATTTCTTTTATTTCAAACATAGTCATTCCATTTAAATTGTATGTTATTTAAAATTTAATTACTATTGTTTAAAATTTTTTTAAAGTCTGGCTTAAAATATAAAGGACCCTTCATAACTTTTCCATTGTTATCATATATAGGATTACCATGTTTATCTAATTTACTCATATTAGATTTTTGTACTTCCTCAAAACACTTATCTAAATCAATACCAAAAGCATGACCAGCTCCGTAAGTGACATAAAGAATATCTGTGAGTGCATCTGCGATTTCTATTAAGTTATTTTCTTTTATTGCAACTTCAAGTTCTGATAATTCTTCTTTAATAAGGTCTATTCTTAGTTTTATTATTTTTTTATTTGGAAAGTCAGGTTTTAATTGTACTTCTTGCTTAAATCTCTTCATAAATTTTTTTACTTTTATAAAGTTACTCATATTTTCTCTCTACAGTTATATTTTAGAAAAAATCTATACTTTTAATTTAAAGATAGTATATAAATACTTATGAAAAAAGTTTTTTATGATGGAAACTGTCCTATTTGTAAAAGAGAGATTGAGGTTTATAAAAAACTTAATCAAAATAAATCAATTAGGTGGTATAATATTTATAATAACAATAAAGCATTAAAAATAATAAATAAGAGTAGAGAAGAGTGTTTAAAAGCATTTCATGTAATAGATAAAAATATAATTTATAAGGAAACTGATGCTTTTTTTATTTTATGGAAAGATATTAAATATTTTAGAATTTTATATTATTTATTTAATTTTAAAATTATAAAATTTTTTTTAAATTTTATATATAAAATATATGCAAACTATAGATATAATAAACTTTATAAAAATAAATAAGGAGTTAATCTTGATGAAATTTCGTAAATTAATTTTATTTCTAATATTTTTTTGTTTTTGTGGATTCTATGTAAAATTAGCTTTCTCACAATCTTTAGAGAGCGTGATTAACTCTAAAAATAGAACACCTAATTATGTAGATAGAGATAAATATAGAAATCCTTTGGAAACGTTAAATTTTTTTAAAATTAATAACAAAATGAAGGTCATAGAGCTACAACCAAGTGGCGGTAATTCTCCAGGCGGGTGGTATACCGAAATATTAGCACCTTACTTACAAAAAGAAGGCAAACTAATAGCAGCACATTTCAACCCTAATGAGTCTAAGTGGAGGGCAAAAATGAGAAAAGGTTTTGAAGAAAGAATTAAAAAAAACCCTGACTTTAAAAATATTGAGATGTCTGTTTTATCAATGCCCCCGACAAAATTAAGTAGTGATAATTCCGTTGATATGGTTCTAACTTTTAGAAATTTACATAATTGGTTAAAGGCGGGTTATTTAAAAGAAGTGTTTCAAGTTACATATGATGCTCTGAAGCCTGGTGGTATATTTGGTGTCGTTGAACATAGAGCACCGAGCAACTTTTCTATCAAAGATATGAATAAAACTGGATATGTAACCGAAGATTTAGCTATTAATTTTGCTACAAGTGTCGGATTTTTGCTTGAAGAAAGTTCTGAAATTAATTCTAATAATTTAGATGCAAAGGATCACAGTAATGGAGTATGGAATTTATTACCCACATTGAAGTTAAGTGACCCTAATGATATAGAAAAATATTTAATTATAGGTGAGAGTGATAGAATGACACTTCGTTTTATAAAACCTATTAATTAAGTGCTATTTTTTGCATAATGAAGTTTTAATGATGAAATAAGACCTATTATTGATATAACAAGTAAAAATATATAGCAAAGATTGTAAGATAATTCTTTATCATAATTATCTAAGAAATAACCAAAAATTGGTCCAATATATACATCTGGAAAGAAACCAATCAACGATATAATTCCTACAGAAAAACCAGTCATGCTTGAAGGAATATTAGTTTCTTTTAAATAACAAAAATAGATACCTCTTAATGCAAAAACAGCAACCATACTAGTTATAATATTAATTAGTATTAGTATTTGTATATTTATGGTTAAAGAAAATAGACTCAAGCATATAAAAGATATTGATAAAATAATAAATAAAAAAATTGAATGTTTAGTAGCACTTATTTTATCAGCTACTAGGCCAGCTGTAATAGCACATATAGGTCTTAAATAAGAGAGGTTACTCATTGTAGTAGCTGACTTTTCTTTACTAAAATTTAATATGTCATAAAAATATTGTGAATAATAATCAACTCCTTTATAGGCACTGTATGCAGATAAAACTATTAATGCTTGATAAGAGATTACTCTTAAAAAATTTTTAACTTTTTTAAATGCTAGTAATATACTCTCAGATGAGCTTTCATTTGTTTCATTTTTAAAAAAAAACCATATTATTATTCCTGCTATAAAAGTGCTAATAGTATAAAAACAAATTACCAATGATAGAGGAGTACTTTTTATAGGAACAATATCAGCAAAATACTCTTGTAAAAATATATTGGAATAAATTATAACTGCTATACTTGAAAGAATCGCTGCTATAAGACCTCTTCCGCCTTCTAAAGCGCCAAAAGATAAACCCTGTCTGTTCTTACCAACTATCTTAGTAGCTTTTATTAAGGCACTCCAACAAAACAAAATAGAAGTGATCCCCCAATACCCATAAATAAAACATAAAAAATAAAAGTTAGGATAAAATAATAACATTAGTCCACCTAAAGAGGTTAAGATTAAAGAAATACTTAACAACTTTCTCGTGTTAAATCTATCAGCTATAAAGCCTCCAGGAAAATAGCAAATTAAGGCTGTAATGCCATAGGTTGTAAAGGCCATTCCCATCATAGAGTTGGTGTATTCAAACTCTTCTAATAATGAGGGTCTAAAAAATCTATTTATATGAAACGGAAGAGCAAATATAAGCTCACCAGTAAAAATTAGATAAAATAGTCTTAATTTATTAATTATAATGTCCTTATTCTATTTTATTATCAAATAATAATATTAAATTCACACGAATGCAAATCTTGATTTGAATTAAGAATTCCCTCTAAACCATTATTATAAATGTTTTTTTTATAGAAATAATCACTTTCATTCATTTTATTACCCTTGAAATACATTTGTGTGGTTAGTGATTTATTATTAGTAGTTATCTTAAAATGAATATGAGGTGTTCTTATTGAGGAAGCTGACATTTTATAGTGACCAGGGTATACAGTAAAAAAAAAATATTCTCCCTTTTCATTAGAATGTATTTTAGTATAACCATTAAAATTATTATCAACCTTTGATTTTGATAAATCTTTTTTATGATTATATTTACCAAAAGAATTTGCCTGCCATATTTCTATTTTAGCTTTCGGAATAGTTCTGCATTTACTATCAAAAATATTACCATAAACTTTTATTTTTTTTCCAATAGCTTCTCCGTTATTAGTCATATCATTATTTGATTTATCATAGATTTTTTTATAAAAAGGACCTTTTGGTTGAGTAGGAGTAGGAGTACATACGGAATAAGCTTTCATTTTATAAAAAAAGGGAAGTATTAATGTTGTTCTTAAAAAAATTCGTCTAGATGATGACCTATTTAGCATACCAGATTAATTATTAAATTTTTCTTTCAGTCTTACCTGTATATAGTTGTCTAGGTCGTCCAATCTTAGAATTTTTATCAGAAATCATTTCATTCCAATGAGATATCCAGCCTACAGTTCTTGCTACAGCAAATATAACTGTAAATAGAGATATAGGGAAACCAATAGCTTTTAAAATTATGCCCGAATAAAAATCTACATTAGGGTATAGTTTTTTATCTTTAAAGTACTCGTCATTTAAAGCTAAATATTCAAGCTCTTTAGCTAGATCAAAAAGTTTATTGTCTAATAAATGTTTTTCCGAAAGAACTTTTTCTGCAATTTTTTGTAAAACTCGGGCTCTTGGGTCATAATTTTTATATACTCTATGTCCAAATCCCATTAACCTAAAACTATCATTTTTATCCTTTGCTTTATCTATATATTTTTTAATATTATTTATACTTTCAATTTCTTCTAACATATTAATAACTGCCTCATTGGCTCCACCATGAGCAGGTCCCCATAATGATGCTATGCCTGCAGCTATACAAGCAAATGGATTGGCCCCTGAAGATCCAGCTAGTCTTACTGTTGAAGTAGATGCATTTTGTTCATGATCAGCATGTAAGATAAGTATCTTATCTAATGCATCTGCAAAAATAGGATTAATTTCATACTTTTCAGCAGGAACAGAAAAAACCATATTTAAAAAGTTTTCTGCATAATTTAAGCTATTATTAGGATATACAAAAGGTTGTCCTATGGAGAATTTATATGCCATAGCTGCTATAGTTGGCATTTTAGCGATTAATCTATATGATGCTATCATTCTTTGTTCAGCATTATTAATATCAGTACTATCATGATAAAAAGCTGCCATAGCTCCCACAACTCCGCATAGTATAGCCATAGGATGAGCATTATCTTTAAAACCTCTATAAAAATTAGAAATTTGTTCATTTAACATTGTGTGTGTAGTGATAGAATTAACGAACTCCATTTTTTTTTCTTTTGACGGTAAATCTCCATACATAAGCAAATAAGCAGTTTCTAAAAAAGATGACTTTTCTGCTAAATCTTCTATTTTATAACCTCTATGCAATAAAACACCTTTATCACCATCTATGAATGTAATATCTGATTTACAGCTTCCAGTCGATGTAAAACCTGGATCAAATGTAAAGACATCTGCTAGTTTATACAGAGAAGTAATATCTAAAACATTAGGCCCCATAGAACCTGAAATTATAGGTAGTTCAATGACTTTGCCGTCTGGTAAGTTCAATTTTGCTATTTTTCTATCGCTCATTATCTTTTAAATAATAATTATTTTTAAGTCTTTTAATACTAACTTCTTTTCCCAATTTTTCTAGTACTAAAAAAATACTAGGCGAGTAAGTCTTACCAGTTATTGAAGATCTAATTGGAGCAGCTATGTCAAACATTCTAATATTATTTTTTTTTACTTCTGCTTTTATAAATTTTTCAAGGTTACTAGCTTCCCAAAAATCTATTTTTTCTAGTTTATTTATAGTTTCAATCATTATATTTTTATCAGCTTTATCTATCAATTTTAAGGCATCTTCACTAATATTTTTAACAATATCATTACACATATATGATAGACCTTCTTCAATATCATCTATATTCTCAGCTCTATTTTTAAACAAATCAATTAGTTGAGAAATTTTTTTTTTATTATAATAACTATATTCAGGTTTTAGTTTTTTTAAAATTTGATCATTAGTTAACTTTTTAAAATAATATGAATTGATACTCTTTAATTTTATAGCATCAAATCGTGAAGGTGATTTACCTATACCTTTTGTGCTAAATAGTTCTATAGCTTCTTGAGTTGAGAAATATTCTTTATCTTTATATCCCCAACCTAGTCTAAGTAAATAATTATTTAGGGCTTCAGGTAATAGGTTTTTTTTTTCATATTCTAAAACACTTTGTGCTCCATGCCTTTTTGAAAGTTTTGAACCATCAGCTCCGTAGATTAGAGGAATATGAGAGAAATTTGGAAGTTTCCAATTTAAAGCATTATATAAAATTATCTGTTTAAATGTATTTGTTAAGTGATCATCACCTCTTATTACATCAGTTACATTCATGGTGTAATCATCAACTACTACTGCTAGCATATAAGTAGGTGTATTATCCGATCTTAATATAATAAAATCTTCTAAATTATTATACTCTACATTTACTATCCCCTGAATATTATCTTTTAATGTTATAAAACCTTCTTTTGGTGTTTTTATTCGTAATACATATTCTGTATTATAACTTTTTTTTAAATTTCTACATTTTCCACTATATTTATATGGTACTTTATTTTTAAGAGCTATTTCTTTTTCTTTATTTAATTCCTCTTTAGTACAATAACATTTATAGGCCAGACCTTTATCTAGAAGTAAATTAGCAAATTTCAAATGTTTGGAAACATTTCTACTTTGAAAAAATATTTCACCATCCCAATTTAAATTTAGCCACTTTAATGAATCACAAATTTGTTTTGTGTATATACTTTTTGATCTTAGTAGATCTGTATCTTCTATTCTTAGTAAAAATTTTCCACCTTGATTTTTGGCATAGAGCCAATTAAATAAAGCGGTTCTAGCTCCTCCAAGATGAAGTGATCCTGTAGGTGATGGTGCAAATCTAGTAATTACGGTCATTTAGATTAATAGTTTCTAATTAATCCTACTAGTTTTCCCTGAATTATAACTCTTCCTAACCCAAATATTCTAGTTTCAAATTTTTTATTGGCTGGTTCAAGAGCAATAGAATTTGTTTTTTTTCTAAATCTTTTAAGAGTTGCTTCTTGTCCGTCAATTAAAGCAACTACTATATCCCCATTAATTACATCATTTGTTTTTTCTAAAATAGCAATGTCTCCATCTAAAATACCAGCATTTATCATAGATTCTCCCGATACCTTTAAGGCATAATGTTGATTATTATTTTTTATCATATCAATTGGCACGTTGAGATTTCCCTCTGAATTTTGTATAGCCTCTAAAGGCGTTCCAGCAGATATAGAGCCATATATAAAAATTTTATGGCTATTGCCATTATTTATAGACTGATTTGAGGTGAACCCGATAGTATTTCCAGTTTCTTCTTTTATAATTTTTATTGCTCTTGCTTTATTATGTAATCTCTTTATAAAACCTCTTTCTTCTAAAGAACTTATTAATCTGTGAACACCTGACTTTGAATTTAATCCTAAAAATTCTCTCATTTCATCAAAAGAGGGGGAAATGTTGTTACTTTTTAATGAGTTTGTTAAAAAATCTAATAACTTGGCTTGTTTAGAAGTTAACATAATAATGTTCTACTTTAGTTCTTATTTGCTGTCAAGTTATATTTAAATTCCATTACTTAATTCTATTATTTCTATAAGATCATGTGGGCATACAGTTTTATTTGCATTAATTTTTACTAAACAATTAGATAATGATAAGGTTTTCATGAAAGAGCTATCTTGATTATCAAAAATGTTAACAAATTTGGTGCTATTTTTGATATAAAACTTTCCTCTAAAATAAGTTTCTCTAAAACTATTATTAGCAATTTTTTTTAAAGGATAGGCCTTACTTTTTTTAATTAACAATTGAGTAGCTGGAGATAATTTTTTTATTGCTTCTAATACGAATACTATAAAGCATACATAACTTGAAACTGGGTTACCAGGTAATCCAAAAAATGGAATATTTTTAAGTGTTCCAAACAGTATTGGTTTTCCTGGTCTCACTTTTACCTTCCAAAACTTTGTTTGCATTCCTAAACTTTCTAAAGATTTTTTTACTAAATCTTTTTTTCCAACGGATACTCCTCCAGTAGTAATAATTAGATCTACATTTTTGAGGTTTTTAATAGTATTAATTATTTCTTTTTGATCGTCTTTAATAATTTTTAGTTTTGTACAATATGAATTAGTATAGTTAATAAATTCTTTTAGCATAAAAATTGAAGAGGCGTAAATCTGACTTTCATTAATTTTTTTATTAATACTTATAAGCTCATTGCCAGTAGCCAAAATTGCTATTTTAGGTTTCTTATAAACTAATACTTTTTTTACTCCTGATGAAACTAATAAACCAATATCTCTTGGATTTATACGGTGAAATTTTTTTAATAGCTGAGAACCTTTTTTAAAATCCTGTCCTTTTTTTCTAATAAAAAGATCATCTTTTTTATTATAATTAACTATAATTTCTGATTTATTTATTTCTTTACAGTTTTCCTGAATGATTACACGGTTTGTGCCTTTTGGAATTCTACTACCTGTAAAAACTCTTATGGCCTCATTATATGAAATATTTACTTTCTTATTATCTCCAGCAAAAATTTCACTAGATACTTTATAATGATCGGTAAAGTTGTTTTTTTTAGCTTTAATAGCATATCCATCCATTGAGGACATATCAAAAGGAGGGCTATCAATAATAGCTTTAATTTCTGAAGCTAATACTCTGCTATTAGAATTAATTGCATCAATATATTCAGTTTTAACTTGTTTAACTGATGACTTTATTATTGAAACTGCTTGCTGGACGGTAATCATTTTTTATTATAGGTACCGGAGTTACCACCACTTTTATGGACAAGCCTTATATCCCTAATAAACATACTTCTATCTACTGATTTACACATATCATATATAGTCAAAGTGCAAATAGACACTGCAGTGAGAGCTTCAATTTCTATACCAGTTTTATTAGTAGTTTTACAGTTTACTAAAACATTTATTTTATTGGTCTTATTGTTAATTTCAAAATCAATATTTATAGCTTCAATATTCAATGGATGACAAAGTGGTATTAACTCACTAGTTTTTTTTGATCCCATAATACCAGCAATTCTTGCTATAGATAAAACATCGCCCTTTTTATGGAGACCTTTTTGTATCATTTCTAAGGTTGATTTTTGCATATGAATAAAACCCTCGGCTATAGCAATTCTAGTAGTAATTTTTTTTTTAGAAATATCTACCATTTTTGCAGAGCCTTTTTTATCAAAATGCGATGATTTCATTATTGCACTCAAACTTTAAATTCTACATTTGTAAATTGCATCAGGTCTTTTTTAATATTATTACTTTTCATAAAGTATTCTCCTATAAGAAAATTTTTAAAACCTTGCTTTAATAGACTATGATATTGATCAAAGGATTTTATACCACTTTCACATATAATATTATCTTTATTATTTTCTTTTACAATATTAATTGCATGATTAACGTTAACATTCATATTTTTTAGATTTCTATTATTTACTCCTAATAATATATCTTTTTTATTTATATATTTTAAAAAATTTTCATGACTATGAACTTCAATAAGCACATCTAAATCTAAGTCTTTAGCAATGCTTATATAATCATCAATAATGCTTTCTGATAATATTTCTGAAATTAATAGTATGCAGTCTGCTCCAATAACCTTACTTTCATAGATTTGATATTCTGATACTATAAAATCTTTTCTTAGAATAGGAATTTTAGTTACTTCTTTTACTTTAATCAGATCACTATTAGAGCCTGAAAAGAATTTAGTATCTGTTAAAACTGAGATACAGCTTACATTATTAGCTTGATAAATTTTTGCTATTTGTTCGGGTATAAATTTTTTCTTAATTATTCCTTTGGAAGGACTAGCTTTTTTAATTTCTGCTATAATGGATGGATTACCTGTTTTAATGTTTTGTATTATTTTTTTATAAAACCCTCTAGATTTATTTGAATTTAATACCCTGTTTTCAAGTTCTTTCTGCGATTCCTTTAATTTAAGACGACTTACTAAATCAACTTTATAATTATAAATTTCTTTTAATATACCTTGCATTAATTTGTAAACTTTCTCAGTAAATTCAATTTTTTAAGCGCATTACCGTTTATAAGATTTCTTTCTGCTATTTGGATGCCATGTTTTAAATTCTTACATTTATTAGATAAAACTAAAACTGCAGCTGTATTTAATAAAACTATTTCTTTGTAGTACACATTTTTATAATTACCAGAAAATATATTTAAGATTTGTTTAGCATTATAGGCTGCATTTTTACCCTTTAAAAAAGAAAGTTTTGCTTTTTTCAATTTTAGCTTTACAGGATCAATTTGAAATCTTCTAATTTTACTTTTATTTACTTCAATAACGTCAGTTTTGTTAGTTGTAGTGATTTCGTCTAAGCCATCTTTTCCATGAACTACCCAAGCTTTTTTTATCTTTAATTCTTTTAAGCACTTAGCAATAGGCATCATCCAATCATATGAATAAACACCTATTAATTGTATATTAGCTGAAGCTGGGTTCAGAAGGGGACCTAGTAAATTGAATATAGTAGGAATTTTTATTTTAGTTCTAACTTCGGCAACATTTTTCATTGCATTGTGATAGAGTGGAGCCATTAAAAAACATAACTGAATATTCTTTAAACAATTTTCAACTTTTTTAAAAGATGCATTTATATCAACACCTAATTCTTGTAATACATCAGAAGATCCTGATTTTGATGAAACTGATTTATTGCCATGTTTTGCTATAGTAATACCACATGCTGAGGCTAATATAGCTGTAGCTGTAGATATATTAAGCGTATTTTTTTTATCTCCACCTGTGCCACAAGTATCTACAACAACTTGGGTAGTTTTTATTTTAAGGCATTTAGACCTTAATACTTTTACTGCAGAAATTAGTTCATTATGATTAATGCCCTTTAAAGATAGTGCAACTAAAAAACTAGAAATTTCTATATTAGAAACTTTTCCTGAAACTATCATATCAAAAGCATGTATTGCTTCATCTTTGGTAAGATTTTTATTATTAAAAATTTTTTGAAAATAATAATTAAAAGTCATAGTAATTTTATCTATAACATATTTCTATAAAGTTCTTAAAAAAAACCTTCCCATAAGAGGTTGCGATACTTTCTGGATGAAACTGTAAGCCATAAATTTTTTTTCCTTTAATTTTTATTGCCATTATATTTTTTTCTTTGCTTATAGCTAAAGTTTGTATTTTAGGTGGTAAGAATTTTTTTGAAACTTCCAAAGAATGATATCTGGTAGCAATAAATTTTTCTGGTATATTTTTTAAAATACTATATTTTTTTAGCAGTGTAATAGTATCTGTCTTGCCATGCATTACTTTTTTCATTTTGATTATCTTTGCTCCAAAACTAGCAGCAATAGCTTGATGTCCTAAACAGATTCCAAGCATTGGGGTTGTATCTTTATATTTATCAATAATATTCATCATCTCACCGGCATTCTCAGGTTTACCTGGACCAGGGGAGAATACTATACCTTTATATTTTTTAAAACTCTCATTCTTAAAATTTATTTTATCATTTCTTTTAACTACAACTTTTATTTTAAATGATTTTAAATAATGATAAACATTCCAAGTAAAACTATCATAATTATCTAGTAATAAAAACATTGAATTTAATTACTATATGATATCTCTGCAGCTTTAAATAAAGCAGCAGTTTTATTCAATGTTTCTATGTATTCCTTTTCTGGCACACTATCTGCTACAATACCAGCACCAGCTTGGACATGCATTTCCTTATTCTTAACTATAGCTGTTCTTAAAGCAATGCAAGTCTCCATATCCCCATTTGCAGAAAAATAACCTACACAGCCTGCATATACCCCTCTAGCTTCTGGTTCTAATTCATTAATTATTTCCATAGCCCTAATCTTAGGAGCTCCTGAAACCGTTCCTGCAGGAAATCCAGACATTAAAATCTCAACAATATTTTTAGTACTTTTTGCTATTCCTATAACATTAGAAACAATATGCATTACATGACTATACAGTTCTACTTTCATTTTTTCTGTAACTTTTACAGAATCAACTTTAGACATTTTTCCAACATCATTTCTTCCTAAATCTAAGAGCATTAGATGTTCTGAAATTTCTTTTGGATCTGACAACAAATCTTTTTTGAGTTTTATATCTTCTTTAATGTCTTTTCCTCTTTTTCTGGTACCTGCTATAGGTCTAATTGTTATTTCATTATTTTTTAACTTTACTAAAATTTCTGGACTAGAACCGATTATTGAGAATTCCTCTTTAATAGTCTCTTCTAAATTCATGTAAAATAAAAAGGGTGAAGGGTTTATACTTCTAAGGGATCTATATAGTTCAAATGGTGAAAGCAAAAATTTTGTTTTAAATCTTTGAGATAATACTACTTGGAAAATGTCTCCTTCATGAATGTAGTTTTTAGCTTTTTTAACCATTTCTAAAAAAGTATTTTTCTTTATATTAGATTTAGGTTTAATAAATTTTTTGATAGGCTTTTTTGTTTTATATTTTAAGGGGTTACTGATTAATTTTTTTAGATTAATTAAATAATTGCTAATTTTTTTGCAGTCGTTTGCATAATTATTTTTTTTATGGTGCCAATAAGGATGAATTAAGGTAATTTCATTTTTAATATTATCAAATATAGCAAGTGTAGTGGGTCTTATAAAAAACCCATCAGGTATATTTATTGTATTTCTTTTTCTTTTTGGTAATTTTTCATATTGTTCAATTATTTCATACCCTAAATAACCTATTAAACCTGCAGACATTGGGGGTAAGTGATTAGGTAGATTTATTTTTGATGAACTTATTAAGTCTTGCAAACTAAAAAGAGGTTTTTTATATTCTTTTATAAATTTAGAGTTTTTTTTTGTAAGTTTTTTTTTATAAGCAACACCTTTTTTGCAAGTCCAGATAAGGTCAGGATCAAACCCTATAATAGAATATCTTCCTCTATAAGTTCCATCTTGAACAGATTCTAATAAAAAACTATTTGTTTTTTTATCACATAGTTTTAAGTATGTTGAAACCGGAGTATCTAGATCAGATTGTAAAGTAGTCCATAATATTTGATTTTCTTTTTTTTTACACTTATATAAAAACTCATTTTTTTTAGGAAAAACAATTGTCATTTTAAAAAGAATTTATAAAATTTTGATTTATATTGCTTTTTTTCTTTACTTTTAGGTCAATTAGTAAAGCACTTAGTATGTCATTATCTATACTATTAGATACGTCTAATAAAATATCTTTTGAAATAGTTCTTTTGTCTTTTTCCAAAATTTTATTAGATTGAGCCGTAGGCTTTACAAAAATAAATTTATTTTCTTCCATTTGTTTAATTTTAGAATATGTATTTAATTTAGTTTTAAAGATAATTTTTTTTATTTTTTGATCTACTTTACTGTCAAGCCTATTATCATTAGTTATCCAATTTGTTTTAATTAAATTATAGGAAGTTGGATCTGGAGTTATTTTTTTTAATAAATTATTGTAAACCTTATCCGCTATTTTTTTTGCCTCGTCTTTTCTTAAATTTTTATATATATCTTGAATAACTTCCTCTTTAGCAACGTCAAATTTTTTTGGCATCGATTCTATAATTTTTTCCAAGTGTATAAAAAATAAATTATTATTTTTGTTTTCTAATGGATCAGAAAGTGACCCCTCTTTTAGGTTGAAGATAATTTTAACAAGAGTATCTTCAGAGAATTTTTTACCATTAATTTCAATTTTTTTAATATTATCAATTTCTATATTCTTTATATTTTTTTTCTCTAAATTTGAAAACTTTAGTGAAGAAGAAAGATCATTAGTTTCTATAAATTTTTCATAGAAAGAGTTTGCTTTTTCGTATATACGTTCACTTATGGTGTCATTAATTAAATCGTCTTCAATAAATTTTTTTACTTCTTCAAAACTTAAATTTTTTTCAGACTTAATATCTTCTATAAAAAGTACTTTCCATCCAAATGCAGACTTTATTATATTAGAAAATTTTCGCTTACTTAAATTAAAGGAAATTTCACTTATATCATCACTAAGCCCTTCTTTAGTTACATATCCTAAATCTATATCATTTTTTTTAATATTATTTTTATTAATATAATTATTAATGCTATCTAAGTTTTTTGCATTGTCTAAAAATTCTTTAGCTTTTATTTCACTGTCAAAAATAAGTTGAAAAATTCTTCTTTTTTCTGGTGTCTTGTAAAAATCTAAATTAGTATTATAAATTTTTATGATTTCTTCTTCTTTTATTGCAACGTCAGAATCAATATTATTTTTATCTATTGTAATCAGGTTTATATGTCTTTTTTCAGGCACTAAAAGAGTATTTTTAATTATGTCATAATGTTTTATGATGTCATTATCAGAAATTTTTTTTTTATTATTAATGAACTAGTATCAATCTCATAAATTTCAGCTTTTCTAGTAATGTCCTTATTTTTTGTAATATTATTTACTATAACTTTAGAAATTGAAGCTGCACTACCTATAGTCTTAATTAAAATATCATTAATCAAGCTTTTTTCACTGATTGTAAGTAACTCTTTTTCTGAAATATTAAATCTATTTAAAAAATAATTAAAATAATCCTTATTAAATACACCTAATTGATCATGAAAGTTTTTATTTTGGACAATAGATTTTTTTAAAAAATTGTCAGATGCAGCAATGCCTAATTCTCTAGATAGTAAATTTATATATTCATTGTTTATCATATTATTTATGACTGAATTATGTATTCCTAAAGTCTTAATAAACTCTTCAGGTAATGGTTCGTCGCTGCCTTGTCTAATATTATTTAAAATTGCTTGATACTCTAAATTAAAATCATTTAATTTTATCTTAGAACTACCTACAGTTGCTATTGTAGGATTTGTATTACCAGTAAACATATCACCTAAACCCCATACTGCAAAACTTAAAGCAATTATAATTATCAGGGTTTTGGTTCCAATATTTTTTATAGACGTTCCTAATTTTTTAATCATAATAATACATATTTAACATTTTTACATAAATATAAAACAATTAATTTCAAATTTTGAAAGGAATATTAAGTTGAAATTGTTAGTAGCCAATTGGAAAATGAATAAAAGTTATAATGATGGATTGAAAACATTACAAAGTGTTAGAAAAAAAATTAAAAATAATAAGAAAAAAAGGTACATTATTCTACCGCCTATTCAATCTACGTTGTATATTAAAGATAAACTAGATGCGAAAGATGTATTTTTTGGTAGTCAAGATTGTAGTCAGTATAACAATGGTGCATTTACTGGTGATATTTCTGCAGAAATGATTAAAAAAATCGGTTGTAAGTACGTTTTATTAGGCCATTCTGAGAGAAGAAGCCTTTATTTTGAAGATAGTAAAGTATTATTTGAAAAGATTAAAAGAGCTTCAGAGCAAAAGCTTAAAATTATTTTTTGTGTTGGCGAACGATTATATGATTACAAAAAAAATAAAAGCATTCAGTTTATAATTAAGCAATTATTAGATGTTTTTAATGAAAAAACTAATTTTGGAAATATTATATTAGCTTATGAACCGATTTGGGCAATAGGCACAAGTATTACACCTAAAGCACAAGAAATAGATAGCATTCATTTCAAAATTAAAAAAACTATTAAAGATAAATTTAATATTTTAAATATTCCAGTATTATATGGAGGTTCAGTTAAATCTTCCAATTCTGATGAAATTTTCTCTTTAAAACATGTTGATGGTGGTTTAATAGGAGGAGCTTCATTAATTGCTAGTGAATTTTGTAAAATTTATGATACTCTCTAATTAAATGTTCTTTAATTAAAGGAAAATATACTTATGTTTAATTTGTTTTTAATAATACATGCTGTTTTAGCTTTGACCTTAATTATCATTATATTAATGCAACGAAGTGATGGTGGAGCACTTGGAGGTATAGGAGGCGGTAGCTTTTCTGGTATGCTCACCGGAAGAAGTTCTGCTAATTTTCTTACAAAATTAACAGCTGTTATTGCAGCTTTATTTTTAGGAAACAGTCTTTTATTAGCAATATTGTCAGGTAATTTAAAAGAAAAATCGATAGTTAATGAAACAATAATAGAGGATTTTTCAGAAGATGAAAATATTAAACCAATTGTGCCTGAAACGGAGTAAATTGTTATATCTAAAAAAATTAATTCAATAGCCAAGGTTATTTTTATTACTGGAGGTGTTGTATCTTCATTGGGAAAAGGGCTTACTTCTGCATCACTTGCTACCAACCTTCAAGCTAGAGGTTTTAAAGTTAAATTAAGGAAGTTAGATCCATATCTTAATATTGATCCAGGAACTATGAATCCTAACCAACATGGCGAGGTTTTTGTTACTAATGATGGGGCAGAAACAGATTTAGACTTAGGGCATTATGAAAGGTTTACTGGTGTAAATGCAACAAAAAATGACAATATAACTGCTGGAAGCGTTTATCAAAATGTTATTAAAAACGAAAGAAAAGGCAAATACTTAGGTAATACTGTTCAAGTAATACCTCATGTTACTGATGAGATAAAGTTTAGAATTTTTAATGATTTAAAGAAAATTGATTTTTTGATAGTTGAAGTTGGTGGTACGGTAGGCGACATTGAAAGTTTACCATTTCTTGAAGCAATTAGACAATTAAGTAATGAAATGTTAAAGAATCAGACAATTTTTATTCATTTAACATTAGTACCTTATTTGAAAGCCGCTGATGAGTTGAAAACTAAACCTACTCAACATTCTGTTAAAGAACTTAGAGGCATTGGAATTCAACCTGACCTATTAATTTGTAGATGTGAAAAAAGAATATCAAAAAAAGATAAAGAAAAAATAGCTTTATTTTGTAATATAAGTTCTAAAAACATTATACAGGCATTAGATGTTAAAAGTATCTATGATTTACCATTAGTTTTAAATAAAGAACATCTAGATGAAAGAGTTCTTTTTAATTTAGGTGTCACCAAATATAAAAAAGCTGATTTAAAAAATTGGGAAAAAATTAGTTTATTACAAAAAAATCCTAAAAACTTTGTAAATATTGGAATTATTGGAAAATATATACAATTAAAAGATGCTTATAAATCTCTTACTGAAGCTTTGCACCACAGTGGAATTTATAATTCAACAGAAATCAAAATAAACTGGATTAGTGCAGAGAGTTCGAAAACTATGAAGAGCAGTTTTAAAAATCTCAATGGTATTTTGGTTCCAGGTGGTTTTGGTAAAAGAGGAATATTAGGTAAAATCAATTCTATAAAGTTTGCAAGAGAGCATAATATTCCTTTTCTTGGTATTTGTTTTGGAATGCAACTAGCAGTTATTGAATACGCGAAAAATGTTTTGAACATTAAAAATGCAAGTTCAAGTGAATTTAATAATAAAAATGCTGAAAATATCATAGGATTAATGACTGAATGGATTAAAGATGGTAGGAATGTTAAAAGGTCTATTCATACTGACTATGGGGGTTCTATGAGGTTAGGAAGTTATAAATGCGTTTTAGATAAAAACTCTTTAATTTATAAAATATATGGAAAAAATAGCATTGATGAAAGGCATAGACATAGATACGAAATGAACGTTAAATATGAAGCACTTTTAAATAAAAATGGAATGATAATATCGGGAAAGTCACCTGATAAAATATTACCAGAGGTAATAGAAATTCCTAAACATAGCTGGTATCTAGGAGTACAGTTTCATCCTGAACTATCATCGCAACCATTGAAGCCTCATCCTATATTTAATTCTTTTTTACGAGCTTCATTAAAGCATAAAAAAAATATATAAAATGAATAAAACAGTACTTTTAAATGACTTAACTATAAATAATGAAAAACCTTTTATTCTTATTGCAGGACCTTGCGCTATAGAAAGTAAAGAACATGCAATCAAAATGGCTACTATAATAAAAGAAATTTGTATAGATCTAAATGTAAATTTTATATATAAATCATCTTTTGATAAAGCAAATAGAACAAGTATTGATAGCAACAGAGGAATTGGAATGAAAGAAGGATTAAAAACCTTTGAATATTTAAAAGATAAATTAAATATCAGTATAATTACTGATGTTCATGAAAAAGAACAATGCAAAGAGGTGGCTAATGTAGTTGATATTTTACAGATACCAGCTTTTTTATGCAGACAAACTGACTTACTAACTGAAGCTGCATTAACTGGTAAAGCGGTAATGGTGAAAAAAGGTCAATTTTTAGCTCCTTGGGAAATGTCTAACATAGTTAAAAAATTAGAAAAAGTAGGTAGTAAAAAAATCATTCTTTGTGAAAGAGGCACATCCTTTGGTTATAACAATTTAATTTCAGATATGAGGTCAATACCTATAATGCAGAAGACAGGTTGGCCAGTAATTTTTGATGCCACTCATTCTGTTCAGCAACCAGGTGGATTAGGAGCAAGTTCAGGAGGTAAAAGAGAATATGTGCCTTGTTTAGCAAAAGCAGCAGTAGCAGTTGGTGTAGCTGGTATATTTATAGAAACACATGAAGACCCTGATAATGCCCCTAGTGATGGACCTAATATGTTAAATATAAGAGATCTCAAAAAACTATTACAAAAACTTAAACAAATTGATAATATAATTAAATAAATGAGTATAATTGAAAATTTAAAAGCATATGAAATTTTAGATAGTAGAGGCGTACCCACCTTATTAACTGAGATTATACTAGATACTGGTATAAAAGGCTGTGCGTCAGTACCTTCAGGTGCATCAACAGGTATTCATGAAGCCTTAGAGTTAAGAGATAAAGATAAAAAAAGATATAATGGAAAAGGAGTTTTGACAAATATTGATATTATAAATTCTTCAATATTAGATGCTATACAAGGTCTTGACGTAAGAGATCAAAAAAATATAGACTCAATACTTCTTAAATTGGATGGTACAAAAAATAAAAGTAAGTTGGGTTCCAATACATTATTATCTGTAAGTTTAGCTATTGCTAAAACCGCTTCAATAATAGATGATGTTGAACTTTATCAATATTTAGGTGGAATTAACACCAATTTTTTACCCATTCCTCTTGTAAATGTAATTAATGGAGGAGCTCATGCTTACAATAACCTTGATATTCAAGAATATATGTTAGCTCCATTGGGAGCTAAAACTTTTAATGAGGCTATAAGGTGGTGTTCTGAAATTTTTTTCAATTTAAAAGAATTATTAAAATCTAATAATTATTCAACATCTGTAGGAGATGAAGGAGGTTTTGCTCCTAATTTTAAAAATAATTACGAACCCTTAGAATTTCTTATAAAGGCAATAAAAAAATCGAAATTAAATCCAGAAAAAGATGTGAAAATATCTTTAGATGTAGCGTCTTCTGAATTTTATAAACAAAATAAGTATTTGTTAAGTGCTTCAAACAAATCATTAGTTAGTGATAAAATGGTAGACTTTTTGACTGATATTGAAAAGAAATATCCTATATTTTCTATTGAGGATGGATGTGCTGAAGATGATTGGAAGGGTTGGATTAATTTAAATTCTAAGTTAAGCCATCATGTCTACATTGTGGGAGACGACTTATTTGTAACCAATAAAAATAGGCTTGAAAAAGGAATAAAAATAAATGCAGCAAACGCTATTTTAGTAAAGCCTAATCAAATAGGCACATTAACTGAAACCTTAGATACTATAAGTTTAGCAAAGGAGAATAATATTGAAACTATTATATCTCACAGGTCAGGAGAAACTGAAGATAACTTTATAGCAGATTTGTCTGTGGGTACTAATTCTAAAATGATAAAAACAGGTTCTGTTACAAGGTCAGAAAGATGTTCTAAATATAATAGATTGTTAGTTATTGAAAGAAATAATAATAATTTAACATATGCTGGTCATTTATTAAATGTTTAGATTTAAAGTATTTTTATTCTTTTCAATGTTGCCCATGGCATATCTAGTTTATCATCTGATAGGGTTCGAAAATGGTTTAAATGCTTATGTACAAAAAATTAAAATTTTAAAATCAAAGCTAGCTTATCAGAATCAATTAACAGAGGATATAAATTTACATAAAAATAAGATATTATTATTAGATCAAAAAAATATAAATTTAGATTACTTAGAAGAAAAATCGTTTGAATTAGGTAAGTCGCCTAACACTTCTTATACAATAGTAATTAAATAGTCTGTAATTAATTAATAATATTTTCTTTATTTTACAGAATTAATTGACAAAAATTATCATTTAATTAAAATAAAATTATGATTGATAATGGTCACGCTGATATTATAAGTAAGCTTGGTGGTGGAAAAAAATTAACTGCAAGGCTTAAAAGCTTTACAGAAGAAAATATAAATGAAAAAACAGTTTACTCGTGGGTGCAACAAGGTATACCAGACAGATGGAAAATAGCAGTTGCAAGATGTTTACTTGAGGATAATATTGAAATTACTCATTATAAGGATTTGTTGCCTCCTGGAATGACAATTGATAATCTAACTGCAGCTAATAATTCTATAAAAATTTTTTCTGATTCTAAAGTATTAAAAGCTTCAGAGAAAGAAATTATTTCCAATGTGGATAAAAATATTGTTCTCAACATTTATAAATTAATGTTAAAAATAAGAAGATTTGAAGAAAAAGTGGGACAACTTTACAGTATGGGGTTAATAGGAGGCTTTTGTCACTTGTATATAGGCCAAGAAGGAGTGATTGCAGGCATTGAAAGTTTTGCAGGTAGTGAGGATTGTTTTATTACTGGTTATCGATGTCATGCTCATATGGTATCAAGAGGAGAACCTCTATTAAATATTTTTTGTGAATTGCTAGGAAAAAAAGGTGGGTCGTCTATGGCAAAAGGTGGATCTATGCATTTGTTTAAATCTGACAAAAAATTTTTTGGTGGACACGGAATTGTTGGAGCTCAAGTGCCCCTTGGAACTGGAATAGCATTTTCAAATAAATATTTAAATAAAAAGGCAGTTACATTTTGCTTTTTTGGTGATGGTGCTGTAAATCAAGGTCAAGTTTACGAAGCTTTTAACATGGCAGCATTATGGCAATTACCTATAATTTATATTATAGAAAATAATCAATATGGAATGGGTACTTCAGTTGAAAGAGCTAGTGCTATGACCGAGTTATTTAGAAGAGGTGAATCTTTTGGAATCAAAGGTTATGAAATTGATGGAATGGATCCATTAGCTGTTCATTTATTATTAAAAAAAATTTATAATCAAGTTCTAAATGAAAAGACAGGGCCAATTCTCATAGAAGCAAAAACTTATAGATACCGAGGTCATTCTATGTCAGATCCAGGTAAATATAGAACAAGACAAGAAATCCAGCAAACTAGAGAAAATAGAGATCCCATTGAAAGAGTTAAATCTTTTTTAATAGAAAATAAAATTAAAAGTGAAGATAACCTAAAAAAATTAGATTTATTTATAAAAGAAGAAGTTTTAAATGCTTCAGAAGAAGCAAGAGATATTGGATTGCCTGATGAAAATACTTTGTTTAAAGATGTTTATGATATTAATGAGAATATAAAATGAATTCAATTTCAGTTAGAGAAATCATTAGAGATACAATTGCAGAAGAAATGAGATTAGATCCTAAAATATTTTTATTAGGAGAAGAAGTAGGAGAATATCAAGGAGCATATAAAGTTAGTCAAGGTTTGTTAGACGAGTTTGGTTCTAAAAGAGTAGTAGATACGCCAATAACTGAGGCAGGTTTTACTGGATTAGCTATTGGCGCTGCAATGAATGGTTTGAGGCCAATTGTAGAGTTTATGACTTGGAATTTTGCTATGCAAGCTATTGATCATATTATAAATTCTGCTGCAAAAACTTTTTATATGAGTGGTGGTAAAATAAATATTCCTATAGTATTTAGAGGTCCTAATGGAATTGCATCAAGAGTAGCTGCTCAACATAGTCAAGATTATTCATCTTGGTACTCTCATATACCTGGGTTAAAGGTTTTGTCACCATATGATGTAACTGATGCTTCTGGACTATTAAAGGCAGCAATAAAAGATAATAACCCTGTAATATTTTTAGAACATGAGTTGCTGTATAATGAAAAATTTGTACTAGACAGTAAAGAAGAAACTATTTCTATAGGAAAAGCAAAAGTTATGAAAAAAGGAAGTGATGTTACTATTATTTCCTATTCTAGAGGCCTAGAAATAGCAATAGAAACTGGAAAAATTCTAGCTCAAGAAAATGTTGATGCTGAGATTTTAAATTTAAGAACTTTGAAACCCATAGATAAAGACACTATAATTAACTCAGTAAAAAAAACAAATAAAGTAGTAGTTATCGAAGAAGGTTGGTCTCAATCTGGAGTTGCAGCTGAGGTAATTTCAATAATTGTAGAGAATGTTTTTGATTATCTTGATACTGAACCATTGAGATTTTCTGGAAAAGATATACCATTACCATATGCAGAAAATTTAGAGAAATTGGCTTTACCATCAGCTAATTCAATAGTAAAAAAATGTTTAGAAATATGTTAAATTATATTAAGGACAAATGTATATGCCAATAGCCTTATTAATGCCAGCACTATCTCCAACAATGACAGAAGGAAATATAGCAAAGTGGACTAAGAAAGTAGGAGATGAAATTGTTTCAGGAGATATCATAGCAGAAGTTGAAACAGACAAAGCTACCATGGAAGTCGAGGCAGTAGATGAAGGTAAGCTAGTATCGATAATTTTTCCTGAAGGATCAGAAAACGTACCTGTAAATAAACTTATAGGAGTGATAGCACTAGATGGAGAAACAGAAAAAGATATTGAACAATTTATTGTAAATAATTCAGATATTAATACTAATTCAAATTTTAGCACCGATAAAAAGCCAAATTCTGAAGATGATAAAGATATTGACGTACAATTAGAGGAAAAAAAATTAGATGATAAGCATAATGTAAAAAATTTGTCAGTAAACAATGTTCAAGCTGAAGTATCTGTAAAGGAAAGAGTGTTAATATCTCCCTTAGCAAAAAGGATTGCTCAAATTAAAGAAATAGATATAAGCAATATAAAAGGAACTGGTCCTAAAGGAAGAATTGTAAAGAGAGATATTGAAGGTTCTAACATTTTTAAAGAAGATAAATTTATTAATAAAGCGGAAAATAATGAAGATGTAATAAAACTATCGAATGTAAGAAAAACTATTGCCATAAGGTTACAAGAAGCCAAATCTACAATTCCTCATTTTTATCTTAAGGGTAAAGTTCAATTAGACTCATTAGTAAACGAAAGGATGAAACTAAATAATTTTTTAAGTCAAAATAATGAAAATTATAAAATTAGTTATAACGATTACTTCATAAAAGCTTTAGCTTTATCTATAAAAAAAGTACCTTCCATGAATTCAATTTGGAACAATGATGGTTCAGTAACACAATTTAGACATGTTGACATAAGCGTTGCTGTTGCTACAGATAATGGATTATTCACTCCTGTAATAAGACAGTCATGTAATAAGAATCTTGAAACTATATCAAAAGAAGTAAAAAATTATGCTTCAAAAGCAAAAGAAGGAAAACTTCTTCCTGAAGAATATACTGGTGGATCATTTTCTATTTCTAATTTAGGAATGTATGGTATAGAAGAGTTTTCTGCTATTATTAATCCACCTCAGTCAGGTATAATAGCTATTGGAGACATAGTAGATGATATAGCAGTTGTAAACAATGAAATTAAAATATGTAAGACTATGTCTTATGTATTATCTGTTGATCATAGAATTGCAGATGGTGCTACCGCTGCAATACTATTAAAGTACTTTAAGTTTTATATTAATAATCCTTCAGCAATGTTAATTTAATGAATAAAAATAATATTTATGATGTAGTAGTAATTGGTTCTGGACCAGGAGGCTATGTTGCAGCAATAAGAGCTGCTCAATTAAAACAGAAGGTTTTAGTAATAGAAAAAAATGAATTAGGAGGAGTTTGTTTAAATTGGGGATGTATACCAACAAAAGCTCTTCTAAGATCTTCAGAAATATTTACTTATGGATCTAAAGCTAATAAATTTGGTATAAATAGTAATAAATTATCTTTTTCATTGAAAAATATAGTGAAAAGATCTAGGGAGGTAGCTGCAAAACTATCTCTAGGTATTGATTACCTTTTTAAAAAAAATTCTATTGAAGTAGTAAAAGGAAATGCTTATATAAAAGATTCTAATACTGTAATTATTTCATATAATAAAAAAGATGAGGAAGTGAGTGCAAAAAATATAATAATAGCAACTGGCGCTAGTCCTAAGTTTCCAAAATTTTTAAACGGAAAAGAAGATATAATATGGAATTATAAAAATGCAATGATTCCAGACAAGCTACCAAAAAGTTTAGGCATAATAGGATCAGGTGCAATAGGTATAGAATTCGCTAGTTTTTACAATGACTTAGGAAGCAATGTTAGTATTTTTGAAATGAAAGATCGTATATGCCCTAACGAAGATTATGATATATCTTTGACATTAGAAACAGAGCTTTCAAAAAAAGGAATAAAGTTTTTTAAAAAATCAAATGTTAAAAATATAATAAAGAAAGATAATATTCAGTTAATAACTACTGAAAATAATCATGATATAGAGTATATATTTGATAAAGTGATTGTTGCAGTAGGAGTAGAAGGTAATACAGATAATTTAGGATTAGAAAATACAAAAGTTAAAACTAAAAATAAACAAATAATTACTTACAAATTTGGGAAAACTGATGAATCCAACATATATGCTATAGGTGATGTAGCTGGTTTACCCTGGCTTGCACATAAAGCAAGTCATGAGGGAATTAAGTGTGTTGAATTTTTAACACAATTTAATACAAATCAAGCTGAAGAACATTCAATTATTCCGTCTTGTATTTATAGTAATCCACAGGTTGCATCTATTGGATTAACAGAAGAAAGTGCATTAGAGCTTAATAAAAATATTAAAGTGGGCAAATTCCCATTATCAGCTAATGGAAAAGCATTAGCCTTAGGTGACTCCGTAGGTTTTGTAAAAACTTTATATGATGGTAATACTGGAGAAATTCTTGGAGCACATATGATTGGACCAGAAGTTACAGAATTAATAAATACCTTTTCATTAGCCATGAGGCTAGAAGCTACAGAAACAGATATAATGAATACAATTTTTCCTCATCCAACATTATCCGAAACTATACATGAATCAACTCTAGATGCTTTTAATAAAGCAATACATATTTGATGAATAATAATAAGCCATATATTTCTAAAGCTCACTTAAATAATTCTAATACTTTTAAATTAAAAAGACCTAGTTGGATTAGAGTGAAGGCTCCTATATCTAATGGCTATAACGATTCTAGAGAGTTGATTAAGAAATTAAAATTAAACACCGTTTGTCAAGAAGCTGCATGTCCTAATATAGGTGAATGTTGGCAAAAGAAACATGTTACTATAATGATTTTAGGAAAAGTATGTACTAGAAAATGCACCTTTTGTAATATTGCAACCGGTACTCCTAATCTAGTAGATCATGAAGAACCTTCTAGATTAGCTAATGCAATAGCAGCTCTTAAGCTTAATCATGTGGTGATTACCTCAGTTGATAGAGATGATTTAGATGATGGAGGTGCACAACATTTTTATAATTGCATTAATGAATTAAGAAATTTAGATAAAAAAGTTACTATTGAAATTTTAGTACCTGATTTTCAAAGAAAAGAAAAAGCATTAAATATTATTGGAAATGCAAGTCCTGATGTTTTTAATCATAATTTGGAAACTATTCCAAGACTTTATAAAGAAATAAGAAAAGGTGCAAATTATGAACATAGTTTAAGTATTTTAAAAAAAATAAAATCTTATAATAATAAAATATGGACTAAATCAGGTTTAATGGTTGGACTAGGTGAAACTTTAAATGAGATATATGGTGTAATGGAAGATATGAGAAAAAATTATGTTGATTTTATTACCATTGGACAATACTTACAACCTAGTAAAAGGCATCAAGAGTTAAAAAAATATTATACTCTAAAAGAGTTTCAAAACTTAGAAAATAAAGCTTGGGAATTAGGCTTTTCAATGGTTTCATGTTCTCCACTAACACGTTCTTCTTATCATGCTGATGCAGATTTTGCTAGATTGAAGAAACTTAATGCATAAATATAGTAATTCAACAACATTACCCTTTAGTTCAATTGAACTTTATGATGTAGTCATCGATGTTGAAGCTTATCCAGAATTTTTACCATGGTGTTTATCTGCTAAAATTATAAAAAAAATTGATAATAATAACTTTGATGCAGAACTTAAGGTGGGGTATAAAGCTATAGATGAAAAATATATAAGTAGAATAAGAGCAAAATATGGAAAAAAAATTAACTCAAAGGCTATTTCCGGTCCATTTAAAGTTTTAGATAGCACATGGATATTTATAAATACTGGTAAAAAAAAATGTAGTGTAGAATTTATGATTGAGTATGAATTTAAATCTTTTTTTTTGGATAAGGTCATGGGTAACTTATTTAAAAAGGCAACACTAAAAATGTTAAATGCATTTGAACAAAGAGCGCATAATCTATATGAATGAATATAAAATTTTATAACTTTGCTTTATTGTAAAAATAGTAGCATTTAGCCTAATATTAAACCTACTTCCTGTATATTTCTTTTTTATAGTGATTATTTTTTTATCATTAAAGACGGAAAAGCTGTGATATACTGTACCTATTGGTTTCTTTTTACTACCACCATTTGGTCCAGCAATTCCTGTAATGCTTATATAAAGATCTGATTTTATTTTATTTCTAAGACCTTTTACCATCAATTCTGCTACTTGATGACTTACTGCACCATGTTTGTGTATACTATTTTTAGGAACATTTAAAAATAATTCTTTAGATAAATTAGAATAAGTGGTAAGACCACAATCTATGACTCTAGATGCACCCGGTATGGAAATTAACTTTGATACTATCATACCTCCAGTACATGATTCTGCTATACTTATAGATAGTTTTCTGTCAATACAATGGCTAATAAGTCTTTTAGTAAAATTTTCCATAAGCAAATTGAAATATATATATTATTATAATTGATTGAAGTGCAGCAATTAAATCATCAAATACAACTCCAAAATGTCCAGAATATTTTCTATCTATTACATTAGCTGGAAATAATTTTAGAATATCAAAAAATCTAAATAGAATAAAGGCTGAAAAAATTTGTATAAAGCTTAAATCTATAAAAATTATAACTAACATTTGTCCTACAAATTCATCAATAATTATCTCAGATCTATCGCTTTTACCTAATTTAGTCTGATATATTTTTATTGCATAAAATGAAACTAATAAAAAAAACATAAAAATAAAATAAACAATATAAATAGGGAACATGTAAATTAAAAGTATACCTATCAAAACTCCTACTAATGATCCCAGTGTGCCTGGCATTTTGGTAAAATTTCCAAGCCCAAACAAAGTACACATATTTTTCATTAAATCAAATTTCATTTTTTTATTAACTTTCCTGTTTTATTGTTGCAACACAATAGCAAGATATACCTTCTTGTCTTCCAGTAAAACCTAATCCTTCTGTTGTGGTGGCTTTAATAGAGACATTTTCTTTTTTTAGTTTTAAAGTTTTAGCTATTTTAAGCGACATTTTATCTGTGTATTTTGAAATTTTGGGGGTTTCACCTACTAGTGTACAATCAATGTGAGAAATGTATGATTTATAATTTTTTAAGATTTCGTAAGTTTTATTTAGCATTACTAAAGAGTTTATATCTTTATATTTTTTTTCTGTATTTGGAAAATGCTTGCCTATATCTCCTAAAGAACAAGACCCTAATAGAGCATCAATAATTGCATGGACTCCTACATCAGCGTCAGAATGACCATGAAGACTGTATTTATGTGGTATTTTTATCCCAAATAATGTGATGCTTTTTCCTCTTACGAGTTTATGAGTATCAAAACCTTGACCAACTTTTACTATAAAGTTATTTTTCAACATTTTATTTTTATTCCATTCTTTTTTTGTTGTAATTTTAATATTTTCACTCTCTCCAGGTATCGTATAAATATTATAATTGCTTCTTGAAAATATTTGTGCATCATCAGTAAAAATATTTAATTTTTTTACATTATGTAAATATATTTCAAATAATAGCTTATAATTGAAAAATTGTGGGGTTTGCGATAAATATAATTTTTCTCTATTAATATTTTCTATAATAATATTTTTATTACATAATTTAATACTATCTCGAATTTTTATAACCGGTACAACTGCAGTTTTATATTTAATTATTTTTTTAAATAAATTTACTATTAGTTTTTCAGATACATATGGCCTGGCAGAATCATGTATCATTACATACTCAATTGATAATTTTTGTAAAAATTTTAAAGCATTATAGGCAGAGTATTGACGAGATTTTCCACCTTGTATAAAAAAAATGTTTTTATATTTATTTTTGATTTCATTATAGTAATTAGTATGATTTTTATTCACGACAACAACTAATACAGACAAGAAAGATAAAGATAAAAATTTTTCTATATTTATTTCCAATAAACTCTTATTATCAATTGATAAATATTGTTTAGGTATTGCACTTTTCATTCTTTTGCTATCGCCTGATGCCAGTATGATGCCTGCTAAACTTTTATTTATTTTTTTTTGCATATGTATAAAATATTATTATCAGAATATGAGAGAAAAAAAAGTATTAAACCAATTAGTAGGATTATTACCTATGCCTGCAGCTGTAATAGATAATAAAGGTATTATAGAAGAAGCTAATTTAGAATTTAAGGAGAAATTTAATTTTAATAGAATTTCAAAAAAAAATAAGATTAAACTGCAAACTTTTTTAAACTTTGATATTACAAACCTTCTACATAGATTATCAGTAAATGAAATGTCTATCTCAACTTACGATTATAAATTTATTGATTTTAATGAAAATGAAGTTTTCGTTGACCTTCATTTTAAAAGTATTTTAGATAATAAGATTTTAGTGACTTTAGATCAAAAAGGTAATAATAAATCTTACTTTACCCAATCTAGTAAGACCTTAAGTGATTTATTCATGAATGGTTTTATAAATAGTATTTCAAGAAATATAAGCTCACCTATTACTAATTTATTAGGAGCATTAGAATTAATTACACTGAAGGCTAAATCTGATGAATTTGAAAAATTATTAAGAATTATTAAAGAAGAAGCAAATAAAATTAAAGTTTATATAAGCAAAGTTAATAATTTTAACTCTAATGTAACGCTAAAGAACGAATATTCTAATATTCATAAATGTTTAAATGATTCACTTAATCTAATTGATAATAGTCTAATGAAAGGAATAAGAATTTATAAAGATTTTGACCCTTCAATACCAGATATAATTTTCAATGACAAATTGTTAATTAAATGTTTTTATAATATTTTAAGTAATTGCTTTGAAAATAAAAAATCTACTGAAATTAAAATTATAACAAAAATTAATCATAATACTTTCATAAAATCAGAAGACCTTCAAAAAGTTTTAAAGTTACCTATACATATTAAAATATCAGACAATGGCTTGCTATTAGATGAAAATATTGAAAAATTTATGTTTTATCCATTTATTACTACTAAACCAAACTCTGAAGGGCTAGGATTAACATTTGTAAACTTTATATTATCTAGTTATGGAGGTCATTTGAAATATGAGAGAGAAAAAAACTCTTCCTCATTTAATTTATTTTTTCCAATAAATAAAAAAAGGAGATAGATATTAATATTATTTTTGCAGATAAGGATGATAACTTTTTATTTTTACTTAAAAAATATTTTGATAACTTTTATCAAAATAAATATTTTTATAATAATTTAATAAATATT
>NHDP01000031.1 GCA_002170595.1 Alphaproteobacteria bacterium TMED62 | reverse complement strand
AAAAATGTTAAAAAAAAAATACCTAAAAGTACTAATAAAAATATAAAACTAAATAAAAATGTTAAAAAAAAAATACCTAAAAGTACTAATAAAAATATAAAACTAAATAAAAATGTTAAAAAAGAAATACCTAAAAAGGTTATAAAAAAACCTAGCACAAAAGGGTTTGATGATTTGCTTAAAAATTTAGCCAAAAAGGAGCTAACTGAAGAAAATAAAGAAAGTTTTGATAAAAAATTAAAAGAACTTTCTGAACAAACTTTAATAAGTAAAGATAAAGCTAGTGTAAATAAATTAAATAAAAATGAATTAAATGCTATCGAAAAATTATTACTAAAACAAATTGATGAAAAATGGTCTAGGCCGCCAGGTATTACAATCTCTAAAGATTTAGTTATAAAAATGATTGTTAACCTTGATATCAATGGTAGAGTTATTAATTTAAGAGCACATGAGCAGACTGTAAATGATATAAAAAATAATTATAGCTTGCAGCCATATCTAGAATCTGCAATTAGAGCAATTAAAAAAGCTTCTCCATTTGAAGGATTAAGAAAAGATAGGTATAATAGTTGGAAAGAACTAGTTATTAATTTTAAACCAATAGAAGCAAGGTAATGACAACTTCAAAGTTATATTTTATTATTTTTATATTTTTTATTAAAAATATACACGCAACTCCTTTAGAAATAGATGTAACCAAAGGAATAATAGAGCCAATCCCTATAGCTATAACAAAATTTAACTATAAATCTGTAAAAGAAAAACTTTTAAGCAATAAAATTTTTGAAACTATCTCTAATGACCTAAACAATTCGGGTTTATTTAGAAAAATTTCTAATAAAGCTTTTTTACAAAATGAAGAAGAGGTTTTCTTTCAACCCTTATTTAAAGATTGGAGTCTAATTGATGCTAATTTGATAATTAGTGGAAAAATTAAACTTAGTTCAGAAAAGTTATCATTAAATATTAAACTATGGGATGTTTATAGAGAAAAACTAATACTAAGTAAAAAAATAGAAGGCATTAATAATGACAATTGGAGAGTTTTAGCTCATATTGTATCTAATTTAATCTATGAACGTGTTACAGGAGAAAAAGGGTACTTTGATACTAGATTGGTCTATATTGCCGAAGAAAAAAATGCTAATAAGATTACAAAAAAAATAGCTATTATGGATTATGATGGGTATAATCATGAATATTTAACTAGTGGGAAAAATCTAGTTATTACCCCTAGATTTTCACCAGATGGTAAAAAAATTGCTTACTTATCTTTTTCAAAAAAAAAACCAACTGTATATTTATTAGATATAATTACTAAGAAAGAAAAAATTTTAGGAAATTTTTTAGGAATGAGTTTTGCTCCTAGATTTTCACCAGATGGTAAAAAAATTACATTCTCTCTTACACAAAAAGGTAGTTCAAATATTTTCATACAAGACTTAGATAATAATGATATTATACAAATTACCAAAAATAGACACATCAATACGTCTCCATCTTTTTCCCCTGATAATGAATGGCTTGTATTTAGTTCTGATAGGTCTGGAAAGCAAAATTTATATATAAAAAAAATAAATAATAGTATAACAAAAAAAGCAAAAAGAATTTCTTATGGAGAAGGCAACTATGCAACTCCTACGTGGTCGCCAAGAGGAGATTATATAGCCTTTACTAAAACTTATAGAAATGAATTTTATATTGGTTTGATGAAACAAGATGGTTCTGATGAAAGAATAATTTCAAAAGGATACTTAACTGAAAGTCCTTCTTGGTCACCTAATGGACGAACTCTAGTATTTAATAAAATAATTAAAAAAAATAATAATCTTGTTTCAAGCATTTTCACTATTGATATAACAGGAAATTTAGAAAAAAAACTAGTTACTCCTGAAGAAGCTTCAGACCCAGATTGGGGACCTTCAATTAACTATTAATTTTTTTTTAAAATTATGTAATAATAAATTATGTATATTTTTATAAAAAAATTTTATCTCTTTTTTTTAATAATTATTCTCAACTCTTGTACCTCACAAAATGAAAAAGTTTTAGTAGAAGGTGGTGAAAGCGAACTATCAACTTCCATTGAAGAAACAGAAAATACTGATAAAAATGATAATCAGAATATTACTGTAAAGGATGAATTATCAGAGAACGAAAAAGTTAACAAGATATTAAATGAGAAACTTTTGGAAGTTGGCGATAGAGTATTTTTTGATTATGATCAATCAAGGTTTAAAACAGCAGGCATCGAAACTTTAAAAAGACAGGCCAGCTTCCTTATTGCAAACCAAAATATTACAGTTACAATTGAAGGTCATTGTGACGCCAGAGGTACAAGAGAATACAATTTAGCATTAGGAGAAAGAAGAGCTTATTCTGTTAAATCTTTTTTGACTTCTCTTGGAGTAGAAGAAAGTAGAATAGCAGTAATTTCTTTTGGAAAAGAAAAACTTCAATCTTTAGAAAATAATGAACAGGCTTGGTCTGAGTCTAGAACAGCTATTACTACCATAAATCCTTAGTTAAATGGTTTACTCAGATTATAATAAGTTACAGAATATTTTATTAATTTTTCTCCTACTTTTTATAACAAAACATTGTAAGAGCCAAGAAAAAGACTATTTGGAAGTGGTTATTGAAAGAATAAATGACCTTGAAATAGAATTGAAAAACATACAAAGTGATAAACCTAATAATTTAGGTAATAAAGATAGATATACTAACGCCATAGCTATTCATGAGCAGAGGTTAATTGAATTAGAAGAAGAAATGAGAAATCTAAATGGAAGTATAGAACAATTAAATTTTAAAATAGATGGTATTAGTAAATTATTAAATAAAATAGAACCTAATCTATTAAAACAAGAAAATGAACAAGAAAAAAAATTTACTGACGACAATCAAGTAATTACCTCAGAAACAATTGAGAAAAAGATGCTTATAGATGAAGACCCTAACATAGAAAAAAACCCTAGTATGAAAGTATTAGGAACTGTAAATGAAAATCCAATTAAGGAAAACCAAGAGGCTATGCCTGAAAATAATTTTTCAGAAACTACAGGAGGAGCACCTCAACAAGGTATAATTTCAGATGAAAAACTTTTGCAACTTTTAGAAAATCCATCTGAGATATATAGCTATGCTTATGATATGCTAGTAAGAGAAAATTTTATTGAAGCAGAAAAGTCCTTTAAAGCTTTCATTGGAGAACATCCTAATGATTCCCTTACCTCCAATGCATATTATTGGTTAGGTGAAACTTATTATGTACAGAAAAAATTTCAATTAGCCGCAATTAGTTTTGCTAGAGGCTTTCAAAACTTTCCCAAAGGAAATAAAGCGATAGATCAATTATTTAAACTAGCCCTCACATTTATGAATCTTGGAAAAAATGAAGATGCTTGTGCAGCATTTTCAAAATTAGAATCAGAGTTTCCTAATGCTCCAAAAAGAATAAGTAATAGAGCTAAAGATTATATAAAACGTGCTAAATGTTAAATTAAAGTACTCAGAATTTGAAAGTAATATTTTCAAAATTGTAGATAAATATTATTTCACAAAATATGAAAAATTATATGGAGTAGCAGTATCTGGAGGACCGGATAGCATGTTATTACTTTATGTATTAAGTAAATGGGCATATAAAAAAAATAAAAGTTTATATGTATTTTCATTTGATCATAATTTAAGACAAGAAAGCGCTTATGAACTTACCTTGGTCGAAAAGTTTTGTAAAAAATTAAATTGTAACTTTACAAAAATTAAATGGGATAAAAAACCTAAAACAGCTATTATGGAACAAGCTAGAATTGCAAGATATTCTTATATAGCTGAAAAATGTAATCAAAATAATATAAAAACTCTTTTTCTTGGACACCATGCGGACGATATAGCAGAAACAGTATCAATGAGAATTTTTAATAATTCTAATTTAGAAGGATTATGTCCTATTTTTGAATTAAGAGAAATTTTTAATATAAAACTATTTAGACCATTTTTAAGTATCTCTAAAGATCAAATATTAGATCTTAATTTAGCCGAAAAAATTAATTATGTTGATGATGTATCAAATATTAATGAAAAATTCTTCAGATCTAGAATAAGGAAACTGCTTAATCAAGATAAACAATTAAAAAATAATTTAATAAAAGCATCTTCATTATTTTGTAAAATAAGAAAATTTAATGATGATTTTATTAAAAAACATTTTAATAACTATTATTATTTCAAAAATGAAGGTTTTTTTGAAATAAAGAGAGAAATAATTAAAAAATTTCCAAAATTTTTAATTATTTGTTTTTTTAAAATGGTAATTTTTAGATTAGGAAATAAAGATTACTTTTCTAAAAACCCTATACCAGATGACATTTATTTGAAAGTTATGCAATATGAAAATGTCGTCTATTCGTTAGGCGGATGTATCATAGTATTTAATAAAAAAAAAATATACATTTGCAGAGAATATAAAGATATAGAAAAAAAACTTGAATTAGTTGATGTAGATAAAAAAATAATATGGGATAATCGGTTTGAAATAAAAAATAATACAAGAAACCAAATTAAGATTTTACCTTTAGGAAAAGTTTTAAATAACTCTTTCTATCAAAAAAAATTTAAAATTTATAAAAAAATGATAAAAAATCTACCTTTTCGAGTAAGAAAAACCATTCCTGCTATATTTACTCTTGAAGGTTTCATACATATACCCCATTTAAATATTAGTGAAATAAATACAATAAGTGATAATATTGAATGTCGTACTATTGATTTTTTTCATAAAAAATATGACAATATTAAATAATAAGGAAATAATTTGAACAATTCAGGAAAAAATGTTTTTATTTGGGTAATTATAGCAATAGTTTTGGTATTAGTTTTTAACTTATTCAATCAAAATCAAAATCAACCAAGATCAACTAAATTACCTTATTCAGAATTTTTAAAATTAGTAGATACTGATAAGGTTAATGATGTTTCAATAGTAGGAAGAACAATCTCAGGTCATCTTGATGATGGTAGTAAGTTTTCTACATATACTCCTCCTAATGATCCCAAACTCATTGAAAAATTATCAACGCGAAACGTAATCATTAATTCGGGCCCTGAAGAAGAAGCGGTTTCTCCCTTATTAGGATTGTTTTTAAATTGGTTACCTATGCTACTTTTTATTGGAGTTTGGATTTTCTTTATGAGACAAATGCAAGGAAAGGGTGGCGGATCGTTGGGATTTGGTAGATCTAAAGCAAAATTACTTACCGAAAAACATGGTAAAGTTACTTTTAAAGATGTAGCAGGCGTAGATGAGGCAAAAGAAGAATTAGAAGAAGTTGTAGAATACTTAAGAAATCCAATTAAATTTCAAAGATTAGGCGGTAAAATACCTAAAGGTGTGCTTCTTGTGGGGCCTCCTGGTACTGGAAAAACTTTAATAGCTAGAGCTGTTGCCGGTGAAGCTAATGTTCCTTTCTTCACCATCTCTGGTTCAGATTTTGTAGAGATGTTTGTGGGTGTTGGAGCTTCCAGGGTACGTGATATGTTTGAACAAGGAAAAAAAAATGCTCCTTGCATTATTTTTGTTGATGAAATAGACGCTGTAGGTAGACATAGAGGTGCAGGATTAGGTGGGGGAAACGATGAAAGAGAACAAACATTAAATCAACTTTTAGTAGAAATGGATGGTTTTGAAACTAATGAAGGGGTGATACTCATAGCTGCCACAAATAGACCAGATGTTTTAGATCCCGCTCTTTTAAGACCAGGTAGATTTGATAGACAAGTTGTAGTACCAAATCCAGACATTGTTGGCAGAGAGAAAATTTTAAAAGTGCATATGAAAAAAGTTCCATTAGCCTCAGACGTAAATGCTAGAACTATTGCAAGAGGTACTCCTGGTTTTTCTGGAGCAGATTTAGCTAATATTGTTAATGAAGCAGCATTATTAGCTGCTAGAAAAGATAAAAAAAATGTTTCCATGCATGAATTTGAAGAAGCTAAAGATAAAGTTATGATGGGAAGCGAAAGAAGGTCTATGGTTATGACCGAAGATGAGAAAGAAAAGACAGCTTATCATGAAGCAGGTCATGCCTTAGTAATGTTAAATGCTAAAGGACATGAACCTTTACATAAAGTAACTATTATACCAAGAGGACGGGCTTTAGGTGTTACTATGTGGTTACCTGAGAGAGATAAACTTGCGCACACATATAACGAATTAAATGCTCAGTTAGCATCTCTTTTTGGAGGTAGAATTGCTGAAGAATTAATTTATGGCAAAGATAATATTACTACTGGGGCCGGTAATGATATACAACAAGCAACAAATCTTGCAAAAAGAATGGTCAAAGAGTTCGGTTTTTCTGATAAATTAGGGCCTTTAAGATATGAAAGTAATCAAGAAGAAGTCTTTCTTGGCCATTCAGTGTCACAACAAACTAATATTTCAGATGAAACTGCTAGAATAATAGATAGTGAAGTAAAGGTTCTAGTTAAAAAAGGTGAAGCTACGGCAAAAGAAATAATAAATTCAAAACTGAAAGATTTGCATATTATTGCAAAAGGACTACTAGAGTTTGAAACGCTTACAGCTTCTGAGATTAAAGATCTATTAAAAGGAAAAAAAATAGTTAAGGAAGAACAACAAAAGAACTCTAAATCAGATAAACCTGAGAAGGAAAAAAGTAAAAAAAATACAGAAAAAAAACCAATAGGATCTGTTCCTTTAACTGTAAAAAATACTTCCTAATTGTTATTTAATTTGAAAGATGATTTTTATTTAAGACCATTTAATCATTCGATCAAAAGTAATGGTTTTATTAAATATAGTAACGCTGATATTTTAAAGTTAAGAAATAACAATACTTTTGTTATCAAAGAGTCTATTGAAATTAAAAGTGTTATCAACAAGCTTGTTCCACAAGCTTCGTTTATAAATTATAAAAATTTAAAAAACAGATTACAAAAAATAAATAATCCATTTATTCCTAAAATTTTAAAAAAACATAAAAAGCCTCTAATTATGGGAATACTTAATATTACAAAAGATAGTTTTTATGATGGAGGAAGATATTTGGAATACAAAAATGCTATCAAACACGCAGAAAAACTTATAAAAGAAGGAGCTGATATTATTGATATAGGAGGAGAATCAACTAGGCCTGGTTCTATGGCAGTAAATGTAAAAGAGGAAATTAAAAGAATAAAACCAATAATAAAAGAATTAAAAAAAAATAATTTTTTAGTTTCATGTGATACCAGAAACTCTACTACAATGAGTATGGCCTTAGATTTAGGAGTTGATATTATAAACGATGTATCTGGTTTAAATTATGATAAAAATACTTTAAATATATTAAAAAACTATAAATGTTTATATGTATTAATGCATTCTAAAGAAACCCCTACTACAATGCAAAATAATCCTATCTATAATAATGTAGCATGTGATATATATAACTTTTTTACAAAAAAACTAATGCTATTAAAAAAAATGAATATATCAGAAAACAGAGTTATTTTGGATCCTGGAATAGGGTTTGGTAAAACTATTAGTCACAACTATAATATTTTAAGGTATTTGAATATATTACTAGATTTAGGTCATCCTTTAATGATTGGTGTTTCTAGAAAAAGCTTAATAAAAAAATTGGTGAAATCTAATAGTTTAACGCCGTCTATATTATTAGCTATAAATGCCTATTCAAAAGGAGTTAGTATTCTCAGAGTTCATGATGTAGAGGAAACTAAATTAGCGGTAAATATATTTAAGAAGGCGAATTAAAAAAATAATGAGTAATACAAAAAAGTATTTTGGAACAGACGGAATAAGAGGAAAGGCTAATTCCAATAACATGAATGCTTCTTTAGTATTAAATATAGGAATGGCTACAGCTGAATATTTTACCAGAGGAAATCATAAACATTTTGTACTTATTGGAAAAGATACAAGGTTATCAAATTATACAATAGAGCCATCATTAACTGCTGGTTTTTTAAGCATGGGAATGAATGTTTATTTAACTGGACCACTTCCTACTCCTGGTGTATCTGCTCTTGTATCATCAATGAGATGCGATGTGGGAGTAATGATTTCTGCTTCTCATAATCATTATTCAGATAACGGTATTAAAATTTTTGGTCCAGATGGCGCAAAATTATCTGATCAAGATGAATTAAATATAGAAAAACTCATAGATTCTAAATTCAAAAAATTAGTAAAATCTGAAAATCTAGGTAGAGCAAAAAGGATAGAGGATGCGGGCGGAAGATATATAGAATACCTCAAATCAAAAATTTATTCGAAATTAAGACTAGATGGCTTAAAAATAGTTATAGACTGTGCAAATGGAGCTGCTTACAAAGTAGCACCTAAAATTTTGTGGGAATTAGGGGCAACCGTAATTCCAATTAATGTAATTCCAGATGGCACAAATGTTAATGAAAATAGTGGTTCAACTTTTCCTAAAAATCTTATCAGTAAGGTTATTGAATTTAAAGCAGATGTAGGAATTGCATTAGATGGAGATGCAGATAGGTCAATTTTAGTTGATGAAAATGGATCAATTGTTGATGGAGACAAAATTTTAGCAATTATAGCAAAGTTTTGGAAAAAAAATAACAACTTGCATAAAAACACTGTAGTTGGAACTATAATGACTAATAAATCATTAGAAAATTATTTTTTACAAAATAAAATCAACCTAATTAGAACTGATGTAGGAGATAGAAATATAATTAAAGCTATGAAGGAAAATGATTTTATTCTTGGTGGAGAGCCCTCTGGTCATATTATTTTAAATAAATATTCATCTACTGGCGATGGTATCTTAGCGTCTTTAGAAATACTTGGTATAATGAAGGTTGAAAACAAAAAACTTTCAAGTCTTGCTAGTATTTATGAACCTTACCCTCAAATTATTCAGAACTTTCCTGTAAAAGCTAACCTAGAATCTAAAACTATCATTAATCACATTAAAAATAGAATTGAAAAATTTATAGGTAAAAAAAATGCTAGACTTGTAATAAGAAAATCAGGCACAGAAAATAAAATTAGAATAATGTCTGAGGCTAAAGATGTAGAATTAGCAAAATCTATCTCTGCAAAAATTATAAGTTTAATGAAAGAAAAAATTTGAAAAAAAAATCAGTACTTTTAATTGCTGGTTCCGACTCAAGTGCCGGTGCTGGCATACAAGCTGATATAAAAACGTTAACATTTTTTAAAGTATATGCTGCAACTGTATTTACTGCTCTAACAGCACAAAACACTAAAGGTGTTAATAAAGTTTTTAATATACCTCTTGCCTTTATTCAAGATCAAATTAAAGCTATAGCCCAAGACTTAGATATTTCTTTTATAAAAATAGGAATGTTATCAAACTACAATATTATTAAAACTATAAATAATTCTTTAGACAAATACTTTCCATCTATTCCTATAGTTTTAGATCCTGTTATGGTTGCTAAAGGAGGGCATCCTTTATTGGAAGAAAAATCTATAAGTTTTTTAAAAAAAACATTAATTCCTAAAAGCTTTATTATAACTCCTAATACTTTAGAAGCTGAGAAAATATTAAAATGCAAAGTTTCTAATACAAATGAAATGTTGAACTGTAAAAATAAATTTAATGAGTTAAAAGTTAAACGTGTTTTGCTTAAAGGTGGTCATATATTAGAAGATAAAAAAACTGTTACTAATATTTTGTTTAATCAAGGAAATATTCATAAGTTTATAAGCAAGAGAATTAATACGAAAAACACACATGGAACTGGATGTAGCCTAGCATCAGCCNTAACTGCAAATTTATTTTTAGGCAAAAGNCTNAAAGAAAGTGTTCAAACATCTATNAATTTTGTGCATAATGGGATAAAAAAAAGTTTTCTNATTGGCGAAGGACATAANCCTATTAATCATTTTNCANATTTTAAAAGTTAGAGTTTGACCAGCACCTTTATCAACGTTATTTTATAATTAAATTATGATATCAAAACCACAAAAAAAACCTAATAATCCTAATTTTTCATCAGGCCCATGTGCAAAAAGGCCCGGATGGAACTTTGAAATATATTTGAAAGCTATATTAGGTAGGTCTCACAGGTCAAAAAAAGCTCTATCAAGGATACAAGAAGTAATTAACTTAACTAAATTATTATTAAATATACCAGAAGACTATTACGTAGGAATAGTTCCTGCTTCAGACACAGGAGCAATTGAAATGCTACTTTGGTCTTTACTTGGAGAAAGACCTGTAGAAGTTTTGGCTTGGGAAAGCTTTGGAAATGATTGGGTAAAAGATATAGTTAATCAATTAAAAATACCTGATACTGAAGTAAAAAAAGCAGAATATGGTCATATAGTAGATTTAAATGATGTGGACTTTAAAAAAGATATAATATTTACTTGGAATGGAACTACATCCGGCGTCTGTGTGCCTGATGGTGATTGGATATCTGATAGTAGGGAAGGTTTAACAATTTGTGATGCAACCTCTGCTGCTTTTTCAATGAATTTACCTTGGAAAAAACTAGACGCAACTACTTTTTCATGGCAAAAAGTATTAGGCGGTGAAGCTCAACATGGAATTATTGTGTTAAATCAAAATACTATCAATCGATTAGAAAATTTTACTCCTAATAGAGCCATACCAAAAATATTTCAGTTGTCTAATAAAGGAAAAGTAAATAAAAAATTATTTTCAGGGAGTACTATAAATACTCCTTCTATGTTATGTGTCGAAGATGTTTTAGATAGCTTAAATTGGGTTAAAAAAATTGGAGGAATTAAAAAAACTATTGAGCTAAGTAATGAAAATTTAGAAATAGTAAATAGAAAAATTAAAAATTCAGTTTGGCTTGATTTTTTACCTAAAAAAGAAAATACTAGATCGTGTACTTCAATATGTCTTAAAGTAAAAGCTAATATAATAGAAAAATATGATATAGCTGATTTAAAAAAAAGAATGAATAATTTATTTTCATTTTTTGAAGAAGAAAAAATAGCCTATGATATTAATGCATACAGAGATGCTCCAATTGGAATTAGAATATGGGGAGGCGCTACTNTTAACAAAAATGATATAGANATACTTTTAGATTGGTTAGAATGGGGTTTTGTTAAATTTATTAAANAATGAGTTANNTATGAAAAANATNTTAATTGCAGATAAAATGAGTNTNCANGCAGAAAAANTATTTANTGCTAATGGTATTANTTTTGANAGAAAAGTTGGNCTTTCNGAAGANGCAATNTGTNAAATANTNAATGAATATGANGGCATTGTAGTAAGNTCTGCNACNAAAATTACAAAAAAAATTATNCAAGNAGGNAGTAAACTTAAAGTTNTNGGTAGNGCNGGTATAGGAGTNGANAATATTGATATAGAAGCTGCNACTAATAATGGAATNGTTGTAATGAATACNCCTTTTGGTAANTCTATAACNACTGCAGAACATACAATTAGTTTNATGATGTCNCTTGCTAGNAATATTCCTCANGCNAGNAAATCTACTAAAGAAGGAAAGTGGGAAAANAGTAANTTTATGGGAACNGAATTGTTTGGNAANACTCTAGGNATGATTGGNTGTGGNAATATTGGNTCTNTNGTAGCTGAGAGNTGNATNGGGCTNAAAATGAANGTANNTGTTTATGATCCNTTTTTNNCTCAGGAACANACTGANAAAATTGGTGCAAAAAAAGTTGAATTGGAANAAATACTTGCNCANNTCNGATTTCATAACATTACATACTCCTCTNACAGATNAAACNAAAGGTATTNTNAATAAAGAAAATTTNTCNAAATGTAAAAANNTTGTAAAAATAATTAACTGTGCTAGAGGNGGTCTNATAGTAGAGAAAGACCTAATTGAATTGATTGATGAAGGAAAAATATCAGGTGCAGCTTTAGATGTGTTTAGTGAAGAACCGCCAAAAAATAATAATTTATTTAATGTCGAAAATTTAATACTTACGCCACACTTAGGTGCTTCTACATCCGAAGCGCAAGAAAATGTAGCAATACAAATTGCTCAGCAAATTTCAGATTATTTAAACAATGATGTTATTGTAAATTCAATAAATGTATCTCCAATTAGTATTGAAGAAGCACCTAAACTTAGACCATTCGTAGATTTATCATTAAAATTAGGAAAGTTTGGTGGTCAAATTATAGAAGATACAATTTCAAAAATTAATATTACTTTTAAAGGAGAGATTGCTACTTTAAATACAAGACCATTGATAGCAAATGTTGTTGCTGGAATATTTTCTAATAGAATGGAGAGCGTAAACTTAATTAATGCCGAGTCCATAGCAAAACAGAAAAATATCGAAGTAATTTCATCTTATCAAAGTGAAACATCGATTCACACATCTGAAATACATGTTAATATTTCAACTGTTAAAGAAGATTTTAATTATGCTGGTATCATTTTTGCTAATTCTTCTAGAATAATATCTATTATGAATATGAGAATAGAAGGTGAAATTTCTTCTAATATGCTATATGTATCAAATAATGATAAACCTGGATTCATAGGTTCTTTAGGTACTCTATTAGGAAATAAAAAAATTAATATAGCAAATTTTAATTTAGGAAGAACTGGCAAAGGGGAAGCAGTTTCATTACTTGAGTTAGATCAATTCTTAAATGAAGCAGTAATAAACGACTTACAAAAATTAAACAATGTAAAAAAAGTTAAAGCATTGAAATTTTAATATGAAGAGCTTTTTTATCAATGATTTACTCCCAGAAGGTTTTAAAGTTTTACTACCTGAACAAGCACATAAAGAAGAAAATATATCAAGATCAATTTTAGATTTATTTTTTCAAAATGGTTACCAATTAGTAAAAACTCCAATGATAGAATATGAGGATAATATTTCTCAGAATACATTAAAGTCTTTGCATAATCAGTCTTTTTTGTTGATGGAACCAGAAACGAAAAAAATATTAGTTCTGAGGTCGGATATTACTGCTCAAGTCGCTAAATTAGCATCTACAAAACTTAAACATTATCCAAGGCCTATTAGATTTGCATACTCTGGAGAAGTTATCAGAAACTCAAAAAATAATTATAAGTCTGAAAGACAATTTAAACAAATTGGAGTAGAGTTGATTGGTGGACCTCAAGATGCTAGTATGGTAGAAATATTAAATTTAGCAATATCCTCCTTATCCAAGATCAATATTAAAAATATAACTATTGATTTTAGTTTGCCTTCAATATTCAGACTAATAGATAAGAATTTAAAATTAAAATCTAATAAAAATATTAAAAATGCTCTTGAGAATAAAGATCCTGGTGTTATTCAAAGTAAAAAGTACGATTATATAAATGGATTAATTTTAATGGCAGGTACTGTAGAAGAGGCTTATAAAATTTATAAAAAATTTAAATTTCCTAATAAAATAAATTTATTATTAGATAATTTTTTTAATCTTATATCTGTTATTAAAAAAAAAAATAAAAACTTATCAATTACTGTAGATATGACAGAAGGAAACAGTTTTTTAGAATACTATAATTTTGGATTTAAAATTTATAATAAAGAGAATGCTAAAGGCATTGCAGTAGGTGGTGATTATAAATCTAATAATAATGAAATAGGCTTGGGTATGACATTTTTAGTAAGTCAATTACTTGCCAGTACTAATTTTAAGAAAAAAGAAAAGGCCTATGTGCCATTTAATACAGATTTAAGTAAAATAAAATTAAAAAAATCTCTTATAATAATAAAAGAACTATATTCTAAAAAAAATAAATTAACTGAGGCTAAAAAACAAAAATGTGATTTTATTTTAAATAAAAATGGAAAACTTGAAAAGATAAATTAATGTCAAATGTTATAGTAATAGGTTCACAGTGGGGTGATGAAGGAAAAGGGAAAATAGTTGATTGGCTATCTAACAAAGCAGATGCTGTGGTAAGGTTTCAGGGTGGCCATAATGCTGGTCATACTCTTGTTGTGAACGGAAAGATTTATAAACTAAGTTTGCTTCCTTCCGGAATTGTAAGAGGAAAAAAATCTTTTATAGGTAATGGAGTAGTTTTAGATTTATGGGCTCTTGCTAAAGAAATTAAAGAAGTATCAAAGCAAGGAATAAATATTAACAAAGAACTACTATCTATATCTGAAACAACTTGTCTTATACTCTCATATCATAGAGAATTAGATACGGCTAGGGAACATGAAATAGATGGTATTAAAATTGGTACTACAGGTAGAGGAATAGGTCCTGCCTATGAAGATAAAGTTGGAAGAAGAGCCATAAGACTTTGTGATATTTTTGACTCTAAAAACTTGAAAAAGAAAGTTGAGAATGCTCTTTTTCATCATAACCCTATAAGAAAAGGCTTGGGTATTGATGAAATCAAATCGACAGATATTCTTAATCAGTTAAATGATATTGCTAGCTTTATTAAACCTTATGTGAGTAATATTTGGAAAGATCTTATTAAGTTACAAGATGAAGAGAAAAATATTTTATTTGAAGGAGCTCAAGGCATGATGCTTGATAATGATCATGGAACTTATCCTTTTGTTACTTCCTCTAATACTATAAGTGCACAAGCATCTCTAGGGAGCGGCTTAGGCTATATTAAAAAAGCTTACACACTTGGTATTACCAAAGCATATCTTACAAGAGTAGGCGAAGGACCTTTTCCTTCAGAACAAAATAATTCAGTAGGAGAAAAGCTTGGCTTACTAGGTAATGAATTTGGAACAGTCACTGGAAGGAAAAGACGTTGTGGTTGGTTAGATTTAGTATTATTAAAACAATCTGTAGATATTTGCGGAATTCAAGGGATAGCTCTTACTAAACTAGACGTTTTAGATAGTTTTGAAAAAATTAAAATTTGTGTTTCTTATAAAATTAATGATAAAATATTTGATTATTTACCTCCTATCATAACATCTAGTGATAATTTTGAAAAAAAATATATTGAGTTAGATGGATGGAATGTAAGCACAAGAAGCTGCAGAAATTATAATGACCTACCTAAAAATGCAAAAAAATATGTGTCATTATTAAAAGAACTTACAGGTATAGATATTAGTCTACTATCTACAAGTCCAGAGAGAGAAGATACAATATTATTCAATGATCCCTTCAGATAAGTTACTTTTCTATTAAACTTAGCTTCTGCTTATTTTTTAAAAACTGTCTAATATACTGCTGCACTTTATCAAAAGCTCTTACCTCAATTTGTCTTACTCTTTCCCTACTTATACTAAATTTTTTGCTTAATTCTTCTAAAGTAATTTGTGGTTCAGTTATTCTTCTAGATTTAAAAATATATTTTTCTCTTTCATTCAATGAAGCTAATGCATTAAGTAATATAGTTTTCCTATACTTATATTCTTGACTTTCCTCAAGTTTAGTTTCCTGGCTTTCTTCCTTAGCTACTATCCAATCTTGCCATTCAACGCTACTATCATGTTTTAGCGGAGCATTTAATGAATGATCATGTCCTGCCATTCTGCTATTCATACTGTATACTTCTCTTTCATCTACAGATAAGCGTTTAGATATCTCTTTTACTTCCTCAGGTTTTAAATCACCCTCATTAATAAGTTTCAGTTCATTTTTAATTTTTCTTAAATTAAAAAAAAGCTTTTTCTGAGCAGCAGTAGTTCCAATTTTTACTAAGGACCAAGAATGAAGTATATGTTCTTGAATAGCAGCTCTTATCCACCACATAGCATAAGTAGCTAACCTAAACCCTTTATCTGGATCAAATCTTTTTACCGCTTGCATCAAACCTATATTACCCTCTGAAATAAGATCAGCAATAGGCAAACCATATCCTCTGTATCCCATAGCAATCTTTGCTACTAATCTAAGATGCGAGGTAACTAATTTGTGAGCAGCATTTAAATCTTTTTTACTTTTCCATAACTTTGCTAATGTATATTCTTCCTCTAATTCTAAAAGAGGAAACTTTTTTATAGAGCCAAGATATTTTTGCAGGCTACCTTGAGAAGATATGCTAGGTAATGTAATATTAGACATCTCTTATATTAACAAACCAGATTAAATTCAGCAATTAATTCATTTTTTAGTTCCAAAATATCATGCGGTACTTNTGCATCAAAATATTTTAATTTATCACTTTTTGGGTGTCTGAAAGATAAATGTTGAGCATGTAATGCCTGTCTTCTAAATTTTTTTAAAAAGCTTATAATATTTTTTGAAAAAGACTGCGATATATTTCTATTTCTAGAATATAGCTGATCACCTATTAAAGGACAATTTATAGATTGCATATGTACTCTAATTTGATGGGTTCTTCCAGTTAAAATCTTACACTCAATCTCTGAAAAATAATTATTAAAATTTTTTGTAACCTTATATTCAGTTATAGCGTCTTTTCCTTTAGTAGAAGCTTTTTTTCTGTTAAGATAATTTGATATAGGTTTATTAATTATTCCTGCTATTGGCAAAGGTATACCCCAACAATAAGCTTGATATATTTTTGTTACTTTTCTATTTTGAAACTGTTTAACTAAACTTTTATATGCAAATAAATTTTTTGCTAAAACCATTAAACCAGAGGTGTCTTTATCAAGTCTATGTACTATACCATCTCTTAGTCTATCTTCACTTTCGTATAATTTTATTTTATTTTTTTTAAGCAAACTTACCACACTAGACTGAGTACCTTTATTATTACAATGACTTAATAAACCATTTTTCTTATTAATTACTAGTATGCAATCATCTTCAAATAATATTTTCATTAATTTATCTTCTTTGTTAAAATTAACCATTTCATGCTAAAATAAAATTATGAATATTAAAATTTTAAAAATAATAGTGATATTTTTTGGCATATTAATAATATTTGGATTAATAATTATTTCTATTGGAATATATCATAAATTTTCAAATTTAAAAAAAAATAATATAAATTCAAATACAATTACTTTAAAAAAACTAAAAGATTATCAAATAATGGACTTTTACATTAATAATGAAAATATAATAGTAAAATATGAATTAGAAAATAATAGTATAATTTATATTTATGATATCTTGACCGGAAAAGAAATAAAAAAAATAGAATTATTGAAATAAATATTAGTTATGATATTTTTCTCATATGTTAATAAAAAAAATTTTCCTCTTTACCATCTTTTTTACACTTAGTTCTAACTTTAGTATAGCTCAGGA
>NHDP01000030.1 GCA_002170595.1 Alphaproteobacteria bacterium TMED62 | reverse complement strand
TTAACATTTTTATTTAGTTCTATATTTTTATTAGTACTTTTAGGTATTTTTTTTTTAACATTTTTATTTGGTTTTATATTTTTAGGTATTTCTTCTTTTTTTAAAACTTGATTCTCTTGAGAAATACTAATATTGACAGCTTTTTCTTTGCTTTTTCTCAAATCCACAGTTTGAAATTTAAATATAATCAAAAGTATTAAATGAAAAATAAATGAAAAAAATATAAACTTAACCAAATAGTCCTCATTTTTTTGGTAAAGTTATTAAATTTACATTTAAAATTCCATTATCTATAATTTGTTTCATTACTTTCATGAGCACTGCATAAGTGACAGTTTTATCTGCTCTAATATAAACTTGAATTTTAGGATTAGCCCTCTTTATTTCTTTTAATTTAGCATTAAGTAGTTCAGAAGTAAGTTTTTTTTCAGAAATAAATATCTCATTTTTTTTATTAATTGAAACAATAAGTGGATCTTTGTTCTCAGGAATGTTTGGTGTATTAACTTCTGGTAATTCTATTTCAACTCCTGTTTGCAACAATGGGGCTGTAATCATAAAAACAATAAGAAGAACCAACATAACATCGACAAAAGGAGTAACATTTATTTCTGAGAGAAATTTTTTTTTTGTCCTATTTCTATTATAATATTGCATTATTTTTTATTATGGATATGTCTAGATAAAATATTAGATAAATCATATAAAAATACTTCTAATGAATTATAATACCTGTTAGTATCAGCAGAAATTTTATTATATGCCATTACTGCAGGTATTGCAGCTAGAAGACCCATTGCAGTAGCTAACAATGCTTCAGCAATTCCTGGGGCTACTATTGCTAAAGAAGTATTTTTTGATGTTGCAATTGACTGAAAACTATTCATTATCCCCCAAACTGTTCCAAATAGTCCTATAAAAGGAGCAGAAGAACCTGTCGTTGCTAGAAAACTTAGATTTTTTTCTAATTTTTCCATTTCCCTATTTAAAGTTGAAGACATAGCTTTTTCAATTCTTTTTTCTAGTACAATGTTTTCATCATAATTAATATTTTTTCTTTCTGTAGCAGTTAATTCTTTCATGCCAGTTACAAAAATAGCTTCCATAGGATGGCTTGGAGAGTTTTCTATGCTTTTATGAAGTTTTTCAATATTAATACCAGACCAGAAATCATCTTCAAACTGTTTTGATTTCTTTTTGAGCTTTCTAAGTTTTGTAATTTTTTCAAATATAATACTCCAACTAAAAATAGATAGAAAGAGTAAGGATAACATTACCAATCTTACTATAAAATCGGCTTCTAGCATAAGTCCCCATATGCTCATATCTACATCATTTATTATATTAATATCATTATTCATAATTTTAACCTTAGTTTATAATATTATAATATAAGGATTTTGGTATTCTAGCAACTTTTCCTGTATTTGACACACTACATATTGTTACATTCATACGCAAAATTTCTTTTTTATTTTTATAAAAATTATGCTTAAAGCATAGCTTTACTCTGTTGATGCTTTCTAAATTAGTTAATAATTGGATATTATCATCTAATTTACAAAAACTTATATAATTAACTTTAAGTTCTTTTACAACAAAGTGAATTTTATATTTTTGTGAAATTGATATTTGTTTTAATGATAGATTTCTCAAAAATTCTGCTCTACCTCTTTCTGCGAAATTTAAATACCTCGAGTGATATACTACTCCTCCGGCATCTGTATCTTCATAATAAATTCTTATATTAATAGTAGAACTTAAGTGTGCTAATGACATATCTGTTTATGACATCATATATTTTTCTAGCCAGAACAATGTTAAAAGTGCAGCTTCTGCAATTCCATCGTTGCTTTTAATTGACCAAAGCTCAGATTCTCCGAATTTAAGTCTAGCAAGATCTAAACTCTCTTTCTTTGAAGAGCCTAAGCCCATAGCTTTTTTCCAAACTGATGGAGCAACATAATCTACTCTTTTAGCATAAAGGTAACTTAAGGACTCGACTCCGCCAAAGTTTCTTCCAAATTGGAAGCTTGATGTAACTCCTTGTCTCGGCATAGCATGAACTTTTTCAATAATACTAATATCAATTTTATATTTCTGTAACTCTGCAGCAATTTTTTTAGTATCGATTATTTTTTTTCCATAAATAATGACGGTAGGAGTTCTCAAAGCAAATATAATTTTAGGTAAAACATTTAATTTACTTTCTACAAGTACTATTCCTCCAGAGCTACCTGGGTCTATGCCTAATACTATCATATAAATTTAATTGACAAAATATTTTACTCTTCTAACTCATAATTTGTATTAATATTAGTATATACATACTGCACATCATCATTTTCTTCTAGTAATTCAATTAAAAGTAATACTTTTTTTTCAATTTCTAAACTTACATCTATAAAGTTTTTTGCTTGCCATATTAGGTTTGATTTGATTGGTTCACCAAATTCAATCTCTAGTTCAGCTCTAAATTTACCAAAAGACTCAGGTGGACAAGTTGAAATGATACAATTATTTTCTTCAAAAACATCAAGTGCATTTTTTTCAATTACAAAATCAAAATATTTTTCTTTAGGAATGCTAGATGAGCGATAACTTATTTTACCTATTTTTTCGAAGTTAAAAGTTGCAGTTCCTGTTTCTCCTAAGCTTCCACCATTTTTATTAAAAATAGATCTTATTTCAGAGGCGGTTCTGTTTCTATTATCAGTTAAGGTTTCAATAATAAAAAAAATTCCACCATTTCCTATACCTTCATATCTAATTTCTTCATAGTTATTAGCTTCCTCATTAGAAGTGGCTTTCTGTAATGCTTTATTTATTCTATCATTTGGCATGTTTTCGTGCCTTGCGTTAGTTATGGCACTTCTAAGTCTTGGGTTTTTTTTAGGGTCAGGTATTCCTGATTTTGCAGCAACTGTAATTTCTCTTGCTAACTTTGCAAATAATTTAGCTTTTTTAGCATCTTGTGCACCTTTTCTGTGCATTATATTTTTAAATTGTGAATGTCCTGCCATTTATTAATTATAAAAATAATTTTTCATTAGGTATTTTATTCTCCAATAAATCACCTAGTATCAATTGTTTTACTACACTTGACAAGCCTGTATCTTCAAAAACTTTAATTATTACTCCACACAGAGTATTATTTATGGCAGCGGGAAAAATCTTTTGGAAGCCTGGTTTTTTTACAAAATTTTCTATCCATTTATTTTTATCACCTCCTATTACAGAGTCATAATCACCACACATTCCAGTATCTGTTTGATAACCAGTACCATTTGGAAGTATTCTTAGATCAGAGGAGGGTACATGTGTATGTGTTCCAATTACAGCTGTAACTTTCCCATCTAAATAGTTGGCAAAAGCTTGTTTTTCAGAGGCTGCTTCTCCGTGAAGGTCTATAATAATAGCATCACAATTTTTTTTTAATTTAAATTTTTTCATTATTTCATCGATTGAAGAGAATAGATTATCAGACTTTCTCATAAACAAATTACACATTAAATTGATTACTAAAATTTTTTTATTTTGATTATTTGTAGCTAGAAAGTAACCGTTGCCAACTAGTTCTTTAGATAAATTATTTGGTTTCAATAGATTATTATTTTTTGCTATATACGGAATAATTTCTTTTTGATCCCAGATGTGGTTTCCTGAGCTTATAACATCTACTCCTGTTTTAAATATTTCATCACTAATTTTTGGAGTAATTCCATAGCCATTTGAAACATTTTCTGCATTTACTATGACAAAGGATATATTATATTTTCTACAGATATTTTTAAGATTTTTTTTTAAAAAATAAAAGCTATTTTCGCCTACTAAATCACCTAAAAATAATATATTCATAAATCAATTAAAATTTCTTATAAATGCATTAGTTATAACAACATCAAATTTAAGATCATAATGTTTTGCTGGTAGTTTGTCTACTTCCTGAAAATCATAGCCATAACCAATGTAAGAAACTTTTTTATTTTTTTCATAGAATTTGTCATAAAAACCCTTTCCATAACCAAGTCTAAACCCTTGTTTATCAAAAGCAAGCATTGGAACAATTACAATATCTGGTTTTTTTTGAACAGCATTTTCTTTTGGATGATAGAATTTTAATTGATTAAATATTAAGTCATCTTTAAAGTTCCAATTTAAAAACTTTATTTGATTTGAAAAAATTGAAGGCAATAAAATATTAATATTTTTTATTAATAGCAATTTTATTAAAGGTCGAGTATCTATTTCATACTGCATTGGCCAATATAAACCTATTTTTTTAATATTTGTTTTGTTGAAATAAAAAAAAAATTTTTTAGCTGCGTCCCATGGAGCAGTTTCATTCATTACATATTGTTTTTTACGTAATCTTTTCATTTTTTTTCTCAATGTATTCTTGTCATCAGTCATTTGAAAACTTTCTTGCTAATCTTTCAATTTTTTCAGCAGTCATAATAATAATTTTTTCTGCTTCTTTTTCTGCTTCATCTGATTTATCCAATAAAACTAATGAAGCTAATAATATCATTCGTGCTTCTCCAAGTTGTCCTATTTTTTCTGAAAGTTTTTGTACTTGATTATTGATCAGTATAGCTAAGGATTTAATTCTTTCTTCTTCTCCATCTTTGCAAGATATTCTATAAGATCTTTTGTTTATAGTTATGTCTACTTCAGCCATCATTCTCTTCATTTTTTATTACATTCGTTCTTAATAATTTAATTTCTTCTAATGCTTGATCTATTAATTCAACAGAAGCAATTTTTTCTTTTCTCAATTTAGAAATTGTATCTTCTAGTTTTTTTTTTAATTCAATATTTTTTTTTGCTTCAATTAATTTTTTATGACTACCTTCTAAATTATTGATAGCAATCTCAATTTTCTCAAAATATTTTTTTAAATTGTCCATATTATTTAATTAATATTTATGTTATTAAATATTATATTTTAAACTATATATGTAAAAATTTAAATTAAATATAGATTAAAAGAAAAATCTTTTGCATTTTGCGTATTAAATTATCATAGTTATGTTAATTTTGAATTAAAAATGAATTTTACAGAAGAAGAAAATAAGAGATACTCATCAATGGCTAATGCTATAAGGTTTTTGTCTGCAGATGCTGTTGAAAATGCTAAATCAGGTCATCCAGGAATGCCTATGGGGATTGCAGAAGTAGCTACAGTACTTTTTGCCAAACACTTAAGGTTTAATCCAAAAAATCCTGACTGGCATAATAGGGATCGTTTTATATTATCAGCCGGTCATGGTTCGATGTTGATTTATTCTTTACTATTTCTATTGGGATATCCAAAAATTACAATGGATCATATTAAAAATTTTAGAAAAGTAGGTTCTCCTGCCGCAGGTCATCCTGAATACGGTGAATTGCCAGGGATAGAAACTACTACTGGACCTTTGGGGCAAGGCTTAGGTAATAGTTTAGGCATGGCTATATCTGAAAAAATGATGAGAACAAGATATGGAAAAAGTGCGTTTAATCATTTTACTTATGTTTTAGCTGGTGATGGTTGTTTAATGGAAGGTATCAGTCATGAATTTGCTTCATTAGCTGGGCATTTGAGTTTATCAAATTTAATATTAATTTATGATGACAATAAAATTTCTATTGATGGCCCAACTTCTTTAACAATGTCAGACGATACTTTAGAAAGATTTAAATCATTGGGTTGGCATACTAATGCTGTTGATGGTTATAACTTCTCAGAAATAGATAATGCTTTAATAAAAGCAAAAATTGATCCCAGACCCTCTTTGATATCTTGTCAAACTTTAATAGGATATGGTGCTCCAAATAAACAAAATACTTCAGGTAGTCACGGAGCTCCACTTGGTGAAGAAGAAATACAAATTGCCAAAAAAAATATGAGTTGGAATTATGATAAATTTGAGATACCAGATGAAATAATTAAAAGTTGGAGAGAGGTTGGAAGTAGAAATATTGAAGAATCTATTGCTTGGGAAAAAGCTAATTCGAAGATTTTGGAGGATTTAAAATTAATTAAAGAAAAATTAAAATTAAACATTGAGCTAGCAAGGAAAGAGAGTATTAAATTCTTTTTTAGTAATAAAGAAAATATTGCAACTAGAAAGTCTAGCGAAATAGTATTAGGAATTATGAATAAATATAATTTAAATTTATTAGGAGGTTCAGCAGACTTAACAGGATCAAATAATACATTTGTAAATAGTATGACTAAAATTACAAAGGATGATTTTCAAGGTAATTATATTCATTGGGGTGTAAGAGAGCATTGTATGGCAGCTGCAATGAATGGAATTGCCTTACATGGATTTTTTATACCTTACGGAGGAACTTTTTTAGTTTTTAGCGACTATTGTAGACCTTCTATAAGGCTTTCTGCTCTGATGAGAAAAAAAGTGATTTATGTTTTTACGCATGATTCTATAGGATTAGGAGAGGATGGACCAACACATCAACCCATTGAACATTTATCATCATTAAGGGATATTCCTAACTTAAAAGTTTTCAGACCTTGCGATTCAATAGAGACTGCAGAATGTTGGGCACTAGCTCTTGCTAATAATGAGGGGCCCTCTGTCTTAGCTCTATCTAGACAAAATTTAAAATTATTGAGAAATGAAGATTATAATATTAATACAAATTATTCTAATTATGGGGCTTATATGGTTTTAGATTATAAAAACCCAGACATTAATATAATTGCTAGCGGTTCTGAAGTAGAAATAGCTTATGAAACATCTAAAATGTTAAAAGAAAATAACATTAAAGCGAGCGTTATCTCTATACCTTGTATGGAATTATTTGATAGAGAAAACACAAATTATAAGAATCAAATTTTTAATAAAACAAAGAATATATTTATTGAAGCTGGGACTAAGCAGTCCTGGACAAAATATATGAAGCAGGAGGATATTTTTATAGGGCTTGATAATTTTGGTTTATCCGGTCCTGGAAAAGATGTTTATAAATATTTTAAAATTACTGTAGATAGAGTTTTAATAGAAGCAATGAAAGTTTTAAATATCAAATAGGAGAAGAATATTGTTAAAAGTAGGTATCAACGGATTTGGAAGAATAGGTAGATTAGTTTTAAGAGCATTATTAGAAAAGAATGATAAAGATATATGTGTTTTAGCAATAAATGATTTAGGAAATCTGGAACAAAATATTCATTTACTAAAATATGATACTGTACACGGAAAACTTCCTTTTGAAGCTAATTTTATAGATCAAATAGCAAATATTGATGGTAAAGCGATAAACTTTTATAGTAAAAAGTTACCAGAAGAAATTCCCTGGGAAAATCATGATATTGATATTGTGTTAGAGTGTACAGGTATATTTACTAAAGCTGATGAAGCAGAAAAACATATCAAGGGAAGTGTAAAAAAAGTTTTAATATCTGCACCTGCTAGTAATGCAGATATAACTGTTGTATTTGGTGTAAATAATAATTTGTTAAAAAAGGAGCATAAAATAATATCAAATGCTTCATGTACTACTAATTGTCTTGCTCCTATTGCACAAATTATAAATGATAATTTTGAAATAGAAGCAGGTTTTATGACTACAGTTCATTCATTCACATCTGATCAGAGAATACTTGATGGACTTCATAATGATTTAAGAAGGGCAAGAACTGCAAGTTCTTCAATGATTCCTACCTCTACGGGTGCTGCTAAAGCAGTAGGCTTGGTCTTACCTGAATTACATGGAAAACTTGATGGTACTGCCATTAGAATACCGACTCCTAATGTATCTATGATTGACTTTACATTCAACACTAAAAAAAATATTAGTGTAGAAAGTATAAACTTACAAATTAAAGAATCATGTTTTAATAAATTTAAAAATATTGTTGAATACAATGAACTACCCTTAGTTTCAATAGACTTTAATCATAATCCAGCTAGTTCTATATTTGATTCTACTCAGACGCAAACTACTGGAAAAAAATTTGGAAGAATTTTATCATGGTATGACAATGAATGGGGCTTTTCTAATAGAATGATTGACGTATGTAAAAGTCTCGGTCAATTGTTATGAAACTAAGAACACTAAATAATTTAGATTTCAAAGGAAAGACTGTACTTTTAAGATGTGATCTAAATGTTCCTTTAAACAATAAAGGAGAAGTAAGTGATATTACTAAGATTAAAAGACATAAAATTACAATTGACGAGTTAATAGATAAGAAAGCAAAAATTCTTATAATTTCACACTTAGGTAGACCAAAGGGTAAAGAAGTTGAAGAATTATCCTTAAATAAAATATCAGATGAATTTGTTAAGGTCATGAATATTAAGGAAATTACAGTTCTACCTTTTTGTAGACCAAATATAATTAAAAGTGTATTAAAAGAAAAAAAAGAGGGATCAATAACTTTCATGGAAAATATTAGATTTTATCCTGAAGAAGAAGAGAATAATCAAAATTTTGCAAAGGAGCTTGCAGCAATAGGTGACTATTTTATAAATGACGCTTTCTCTGTTTCTCACAGAAAACACTTATCAACTTTTTCGTTATCAAAATTTTTACCTAGTTATTTAGGGAGATCATTAGAACTTGAATTAACTATGTTAAATAAAATAAATGAAAATATTGACAGACCAGTTATGGCTATTATAGGAGGTTCTAAAATTTCAACTAAAATTAACCTATTATCTAATCTTGTTAAGAAGGTAGACTTTTTAGTTATCGGAGGAGCAATGGCTAATACTTTTTTGATAGAAAAAGAATTGAATATTGGTAACTCTTTAGTAGAAAAGGATAAAATTGATGTAGTGAAAAATGTATTGCAAAAAGCAAAAGAAAATAATTGTACAGTTATTTTGCCTAAAGAAGTAGTTGTAAGTAAAAGTTTAAATGGTATTGAAAATGTAAAAAATATTAATATTTCTGAAATGGATAATGATTTAGCAATTTATGATATAGGAGAGAAAACTATTGAAGAGATTTGCAATACTGCTGTAACCTGTAAAACAATTTTTTGGAATGGACCGTTGGGAGTTTATGAAGTACCACCCTTTGATAACTCAACAAATGTTATTGGTAGAACAATTGCTATCTTAACGAAAGGAAATATAGTTACTTCTGTTGTAGGCGGTGGTGATACTGTTGCAGCGTTAAATAATGCTGAATTAACTGGTGGGTTTTCTTATGTTTCTATAGCAGGAGGGGCGTTAGTTGAGTGGCTAGAGGGAAAAAAACTGCCCGGTTTACAATTTTTGGAAAATTTATAGGGAGTTAAAATGATTTATACGGAAAAAATTAAACAAATACTTAGAAATTATGAAAATACAAATGCAGGAGTAAAATCTAATTTAGGAAAAATTTTGATGAATGGCAAACTTGGAGGATCGGGGCGTCTTTTAATATTACCAGTTGATCAAGGTCATGAGCATGGGCCAGATAAATCTTTTATGATAAATCCAGATGCATATGATCCTGTATATCATTACAATTTAGCTATTGAAGCTGGATTAAGTGCTTATGCAGCTCCTCTAGGATTTTTAGAAGCAGGAGCTGAAACTTTTGCAGGCCAAATTCCTACTATTTTAAAAATCAATAGTTCAAACTCTTTAATTGCAATTAAAAATCAGTCTAAAAATGGTACAGTAAAAGAAGCACTCAGGTTAGGTTGTACAGCTGTAGGTTTTACTATCTACCCAGGATCAGAGCATCAATATGAAATGATAGAAGAGTTTAAAGAAATATCAGCAGAAGCTACAGAGTGCGGATTACCTTCAGTATTATGGTCATATCCTAGAGGTCCTCAGATAAGTAAGGAAGCAGAAACTAGTATTAACACGATAGCGTATGCTGCTCATATTGCCGCTTTATTAGGTGCTCATATAATCAAGGTAAAACCTCCTACTTCTATGATATCTGATGAGAGTTTAAAAAAAAACTATGATGCTAAAGTTAATATTAATTCTTTGGCTAGTAGAATAAAACATATAAAACAATGCGCATTTAATTCTAAAAAAATAGTAGTATTTTCAGGAGGGAATGCTAAGGGAGATAAAGAAATGTTAGAAGAAATTAGACAGATTAAAAATGGAGGGGGAAATGGGTCTATAATTGGAAGAAATACTTTTCAAAGACCTAAAGAAGCTGCTTTAAATCTTTTAAAAAATATAATAGAAATTTATAACAATTAATCCTTGTATAACAAATTTTATAAAGACTTTGCTGGAAAGCCGTTAATTTATTTAATATCTCCCCCAAAAATAGATATTAAAACTTTTCCAGTAATTCTTTCAAAAGTATTAGACACTGGTATGGTTAGTATTTTTCAGCTGAGATTAAAAAACTATAAAGATAAAGAGCTAATTAAAATAACTTATTTATTAAATAAAATTTGCAAAAATAAAAATGTTTTTTTTATACTTAATGATCGAGTTGAAATTGCTAAAGAATTAAACTTAAATGGAGTCCACATTGGCAAAGAAGATGATACTATTAAAAAAGCTAGAAATATTTTAGGAAATTTTAAAATTATCGGAAGCAGTTGCTATAATAGTAAAAGCTTGTCTATTAAATCACAAAATTTAGGAGCTGATTATGTAGCTTTTGGCTCTTTTTTTAATACGAATACAAAAGAAAATACTTCAAAAGTAGTATTATCAGAGCTTAAAAATATAAGAAAGAATATAGATATACCTATAGTAGGTATTGGTGGGTTGAATAAATTTAATATAAAAAAAGTAACTTTTTTGAAACCAGATTTTTTAGCCTTTTGTTCTTCTATATGGAATAATAAAAAAAAACCTGAAATAGAAATACAGAGAATTAAAAATGTGTTAGACAATTTTTAACAAAAAACTAAGATCAAAATAATAAGGAATTAAAATGAAAGTAAATGGCAATAATCTTAAAGCAGGAATGATAATAAATCATAAAGGAGGTATGTGGAAAGTTATAACAACACAATCTGTGAAACCGGGAAAAGGTGGAGCATTTGCTCAAGTAGAAATGAAGAACTTGAAAGATTCTTCCAAACTGAATGAAAGATTTAGATCTAATGAAGTATTAGAAAGACTATATGTTGAAACTAAAAGCTTTCAGTACTCTTACAATGACGGAGATACATATCACTTTATGGATACTCATACTTATGAGCAAATTAGCTTAGAAAAAAAAATAATTAGTGAATTAGATATATTTCTTCAAGATAATATAATAGTTACTATAGAATTTATAGAGAATAATCCTGTTTCAATTAAACTACCTGAGCACATAACTGAAGAAGTTACTGATACTGAAGCTGTTATAAAAGGTCAGACCGCAGCATCATCTTTCAAGCCTGCTATTTTATCTAATGGCTATAAGATAATGGTACCACCTCATATTGAAAACGGAACACGTATAGTTATTTCCACTACTAATTTTTCTTATATAGAAAAAGCAAAAGATTAAATGATACAATCATCTAATATTCATGTAATGTCAGCAGCACTTCTTAAAGTTGCTAAAATATTAAGAAGAGACTTTAATGAGTTAGAAAAAATACAAAGCTCTAAACAAAATGTTGATAAATTTGTTTTCAAGTCTATAGAAAACATGAGAGAATCTTTAAATTATGACTTACAAAAGGCTAGACCAGAAGCAGAAATTATTTTTGTTGAAGAGGAGGAGCAAGTTAAAGAAAAAGATTATATTTTTTTAGTAGACCCTGTTTCTGGAATTAAAAATTATGCCCACGGTATTAGTTATTTTGCTTCTTCGATAATTTTAATTGTACGAGGAAAAGCAATATCTAGTGTCATATATGACCCAATAAGAGATGAAATGTACTATGCTGAAAAGGGAAAAGGTGCTTATTTAAATAATATGAGAATAAGAGTATCTTCTAATAATAAAAAAAATAGAGCTATGTTTGTTTTGGAAAGTTTTGATACACAAGATTTTTCTTATATAGATAATAATGATTTACAATTAAAAGACTTTAGGGTGCTGGGCAGTTACGCATTAGATTTAGCAAATACGGCCAATGGTAAAATAGATTGTTATTTTGCGAAAAACTTAGACTTAGAAAAGTCAGCGGCTGGCTTATTTTTAGTTAAAGAAGCTGGAGGAGTTATTCACGAGGATAATAAATTAAAATGTAATGTAGTTACTAATAATAATATGTTAGCTAATTACTAGTTTTTCTGATGTTAAAAATTTACTTAACTTTGCTTTTTTTTTCTTTAGCACCATTGTTGGTGCAATCTACAAATATTACTGAAAAATATTATTTTTTAGCGGAAAACAATATCCCTGAGTCAAGACTATTGATTAATAATGAAAAGAAAAAAATAATAAAAAACAAAGAAGAGATAAAAAATAAAAAAGTAAAAAAAATAAAAAGCAGAAAAAAAAAAGAAGAGATACAGGGTATACAAAATAAAGAATTAAAAGAAAAATATTTAAAGCAAAAAATTATAATAAACTTTGCTTCCGATAGCGAAGAACCAAGTGTTGAAGAAATAAATTTTTTTTATAAAAAAATAACAAATTTCAATAAGAGAGATCGTATAACAATTAAAGGATATGCAGAGAAAAGGACAAATGATAGTACCAGCAAAGCAAGAAGGCTTTCTTTAAAGAGAGCTCTTTTTTTAAGATCATTATTACTTGAAGAAAATTATAAAATTACAGATATTTATATCAGAGCACTTGGTCATAACACTAATATAGACGGAAATAAGGATATAGTTATTATTACAAATTACTAAATTAAATAGTTATTTTTTTTAACTACTTTCTATAGTACTATAGACTATGTTTAATTTTAGAAAGTATATTCTAAGAATTATAATTCTCCTAATCGCTATCTTATCATTTTGTTTTTTTCTAAGAGAGGAATTGATAAAAAGTTTCATGCATAATGTAGAATTAAATAGTTTAATTATATTTATGTTTTTTACTGGAGTAGTTATTGCAATAAATAATATTATTACATTAAATAAAGAAAATATATGGTTAATAGATTTTATTAAAGAAAAAAGAAATATTAAAACCTATAAGCCTAAATTATTAAGTGATTTTGTTGAATTAAAGCACGATGATCTTTTTTTTGTAGATAGGATTAAAGGCAGTATAGAAAGAATAATAGAAAAACTTGATAACGAAAGAGAACTGTTAAAATACATAATTTCCCTTTTAATATTTTTAGGACTTATTGGAACTTTTTGGGGGTTACTTAAAACTATTGACTCAGTAGGGCTTACTATAAATAATTTGAGCATAGATGAAGCAAATGTTTTAACTAATTTTATGAACTTAAAAGAAGGCTTAAATAAACCTTTAGCTGGAATGGGAACAGCATTCTCTTCATCATTATTTGGATTAGCAGGATCTCTTTGTTTGGGTTTCATTGATTTACAAAGCAATAGAGCACAAATTAATTTTATATCAATTTTAGAAGAAAAAATGATAATTAAAAAAAATAATAGTAGTAATGTAAAGAATGAAGATTTAGGTAAGGAATATATTCAGGCCATCCTTTTACAAACACTAAATTCATTAAATAATTTAGAGAAATTTATGACTAGAAATGAACAAAGTAGAAAAAACTTTGAAGATTTAATAATTGAGTCCAGTAAAGTAATGGTTAAAATTAATAATGAAGTTAGTTTAAGAGTAGGACAGTATAATAAAAATGAATTAGCAAATGTTGAGTCATTGAATACTATTGGAGAACAGCTAAGAGATTTGAAACAGCAAATCAATTACAAAAATAATAATGATGAGTTAATAAAGGAAATTCAAGTTTTAGCAAAAACTATTTCGTTAATAAAAAAATGAATATACTTTCATGAGAAGAAAAAAAATAGGGGTAATTAATATATGGCCTGGTTTTGTAGATGCAATTTCTACTCTTTTATTAGTTTTTGTTTTTTTATTAGCTATTTTAATGGTATCAGAAAATTTTTTAACGCAGTCTTTAACGGGAAAAAATACAGCTCTAGATAATTTAAGATTAAAAATAGAGACTCTTGAATTAAATATTAAAGATAGTTCAAAAAAAAATAAAAGCTTATCTAATTTATTAGATGCTTTAAATTTTCAATTAGAAAAGCTCAAATTAGACAAACTAAATATTGAAAAAAATTTAAGAGAAGAAAGTAGAAATAATAAAAATTTATTACTTAATATTACGGATTTAGAAAATAAAATAAAAATCTTAATTGATCAATTAGGTATTGAAAAATTAATAATTTCAGATCAAAAAAATTTAAATAAAGAGCAAAATATTATAATAGAAGATTTAAATAAAAATATTTTAACATTAAATCAAGAATTGCTTAAAGTTCAAACGGCTCTTAAAAAATCAAATAAAGATATTGAAAATAAGAATATTGAAATTAGTGATTTAGGCAGTCAACTTAATAAAGCTTTAGAAGAGAAAGTAGGAGAATTAGAGGAATATAGATCAGAGTTTTTTGGAGAGTTAAAAAAAATTATAGGTAAAGAAAAAGAAATCAATATAGTAGGGGATAGATTTGTTCTTCAATCTGAAGTTTTCTTTCAGTCAGGGTCTGCTAGAATTGGACCAGAAGGTAAAAAAAAAGTAAAAGAAATTACTGATATATTAATATTTATTACAAATAAAATACCTAGTAATATCAATTGGTTAATTCAAGTGGAGGGGCATACTGACAATATTCCCATATCTACTGAAGAGTTCCCTTCAAACTGGGAATTATCAACGGCCAGAGCTATATCAGTAGCAAAAATAATGATGAAAAATGGTATTTCATCAGATAAAATTAATGTAGCAGGTTACGGAGAACACAAGCCCTTAACGAAAAATAATAATTCTATTAATAGGGAAAAAAATCGTAGAATTGAATTAAAGCTTACCCAACCTTAAAATATTAAAAAGGAGATTTATATGAGCGAAAAAAAAGAAAATATTAGTTTTGAAGATGCTTTAAAAGACTTAGAAAAAATAGTGGATGAGCTTAATAATGGAGATATGGAACTGGAAAAGGCAATTACTGCATATGAAAAAGGCATAAAGTTAAAAAATATCTGTGAGGAAAGGCTGAAAAATGCACAAGAAAGAATTGAATTGATTCAAAATCAGAAAAAAATTAATTAAATATGTAGTTGAATGACAAATAAATCTATTCAAACATATTTAAAGAATCATAAAACTTTTTTAGATCATTCTATTTTAAAATACTTAAATAGACTAAGTGCTCCCAAAGAAATAAAAGATATTATGTCTTATGCTGTGTTAGGTGGAGGAAAAAGAATAAGACCCTTTTTGCTTGCAGAAACTGCTAAATTATATGGAGTTGCATCCAAAGTTTATAAATATCCTTGTATGGCAGTTGAATTAGCTCATTGTTTCTCTCTTGTTTATGATGATTTGCCATGTATGGATGACGATGACTTAAGGCGAGGAAAAGCTACAGTTCATAAAGTTTTTAATGAAGCTAATGCATTATTAGGAGGTGCATCATTACTAGTGTATTCATTTCATCTTTTAAGTTTGGATAGTTTTAAAATAAACATAAAAGATAAAGTTAAAATAATTAGTAATTTTTCTCAAGTCACAGGAGCTGAAGGAGTTTTAGCAGGGCAATATTTAGATTTATTAGCAGAAAATAAAAATTTTAAATTGACATTGAGTAAATTTAAAGAAATACAGAAAAAGAAAACCAGTTTGCTTATAGCATTTAGTGTACTTACGGGAGCAATTTTAGGAAAAGCAAATAAAAAAGAGCAAAATGAGCTATATAAAATAGGCTTATTAATGGGAAGTTTATTTCAAATTCAGGATGACATACTTGATTTAGAAGGAAATGAAAGAGAAATGGGAAAAAAGGTTAAAAAAGATAAAGCTCTTAATAAAGCTACTATAATAAGAGTTAAAGATATTAAATATGCTAAAAAAGCAGTGAAAAAAATAGGTTTAAAAATAAAAAATAAATTACTAGCTATAAATAAAAATACTGAGAAATTAATTATTCTTACTGAGTTTTTAATGCAAAGAACTAGTTAATGAGATTGAAAGAGAGATTAGATAAAATTTTAGTGTATAGAGGTTATACAGAAAATACGAGTAAGGCAAAGGCCCTAATAATGGCAGGTAAAATAATAGTTAATGGAAAAAAAGTTGAAAAGGCTGGAATTAAATTTTTTGAAAATGTAGATATTCGTGTTATTAACAAAAAACATCAATGGGTATCTAGAGGAGGAATAAAACTTGTAAATGCCGTTGAAAAGTTTCAAATAAATATAAAGGATAAAATCTGTGCAGATTTAGGTGCTTCTACAGGTGGATTTACAGAAGTCTTATTAAAAAAAAATGCAGAGCATGTCTATTGTATTGATGTAGGAAGAGGCCAACTTGATTGGAAATTAGCTACTAATAATAAGGTGACAATATTAGATAAGACCAATGCTAGAAATGTAGATCTTGAAAAAATTGATAAAAATATAGAAATTATTACTTGTGATTTGTCTTTTATAAGTATAAAGAAAGCATTATCAAAAATTATAGAATTTAAAAAAAAAAATATTAAGTTGATAGCTTTAATTAAACCTCAGTTTGAATTATCAAAAGACAAAATTGGAAAAAACGGGATAGTAACAGAAGTTAAGTATAGAAATGAGGCAGTTAAAGAAATAAGTAATTGGTTAGAAAGTAAAAACTGGAAGGTAATCAGTACAATAGAGAGTTGTATTACTGGAATAAAGGGAAATCAAGAGTATTTCATATATAGTGTAAAGGAAAAAAATTAATTATAGTATTCTTTATTTGGTATCATATTAGTTCCTGATGCTATTCTATTTGTCATATTAAAGAAAGCAGTAACTTCTATAATTTCCAAAATTTGAAATTCGTTAAACTTTATTTTTCTCAGTTTTTTTCTATCATCTTCATTTATTTTATGTGAAGATTGTGTTAACTTAACAGCAAAATCAAGCATAAGCTTATGTTTTCTAGAAATTTGAGCTACTTCATAATTAATGAGNATNTTTTTAGCTTTAGCTATGNTNTTCANAAGNNTTCCTAANGTGTATCCNTGAGAAACACANCAATACAAACATCTNTTTGTTGATGATACTNCTACNGCAATCATTTCTTTTTCTNTTTTTGTTANGTAATTATCATCTTGCATTAGCCTATTATAAAAGATATTAAAAGCATNNAATTTTTTNTTNTCTATACTNTTTGTTTTAATGATATTNGGAATTAATCCTANNTTNNTNTTNCAAATTTNAAAAAATTTNTCNATNTCTTTATCTTTAGNTGATNTNTTAATAGGNATNTTTAATGACCATANTTTTTCATTTTTCATAATANTTACCTTAANTATTANATTTGAGTTTTTCTTCTNAGTAAATGNTCAGCTAANACTAGAGCTANCATTGCTTCNGNAATNGGAACACACCTTATNCCAACACAAGGATCGTGTCTTCCTTTAGTTCTTATTGTTGTATTTTTATTTTGAATATTTATAGTTTTTTGATTTTTTAATATAGAAGATGTAGGTTTCACAGCTATAGAACAGACAATATCTTGTCCAGATGAAATACCACCTAAGATTCCTCCAGCATGATTTGATAAAAAAGTAACTTTTCCCTTACTATCAACCTTCATTTCATCAGAGTTTTGTTCTCCTTTCATATTAACTACATCAAATCCGGATCCAATCTCTACACCTTTTACAGCATTAATACCCATTAAGGCTGCAGCAAGTTCAGCATCTAGTTTGCCATAAATTGGTTCACCTAATCCAGCTGGAATTCCTTGAACTATTACTTTTATAAGTGCACCACACGATGACCCAGCTTTTCTTATTGATAATAAATAATCTTCCCATTCTTTTATAACAGAAGAGTCAGGACAAAATAAAAAGTTTTTTTTATTAAAATTTTTTTCCCAAATTTTTTTTTTAATTTTTTTATCTCCTATCTGAATAACTGCTCCTGTAATAGAAATTTTTTTTCCTAAAATTAGCCTTGCTATTGCACCTGCAGCAACTCTCATAGCGGTTTCTCTAGCACTAGATCGGCCCCCTCCTCTATAGTCTCTTATTCCATATTTCTTAAAATATGTGTAGTCTGCATGAGCAGGTCTAAATTTTTCTTTAATTTCTGAGTAATCTTTACTTTTATAGTCTGTATTTTTTATTATAAGACTTATCGGTGTACCTGTCGAATATCCGTTAAAAACTCCTGATAAAATATTTATTTTATCTTTTTCTTTTCTTTGTGTTACGAATTTTGAAGAACCTGGTGCACGCATATCTAAAAATTTTTGAATATAATCTTCACTAATTTTTATATTTGAAGGAACACCATCAAGAACTGCTCCTATTTCTGTCCCATGACTTTCACCCCAAGTTGTCAGTTTTAATATTTTTCCTATGCTGTTATAGGACATTTTAAACTTTGCTTATATCAGGAGCATTAACATTTTTCATTCCTACTATATTATAACCCGCATCTACATGCAGTATTTCTCCGGTTGTGCCACTGCTTAGGTCGGATAATAAGTAAACTGAAGCACCACCAACATCCTCTAAAGTAATATTTCTTTCTAAGGGTGAGTTATATTCATTCCATTTTAAAATATATCTGAAATCAGATATCCCTGAGGCGGCGAGTGTTCTAACAGGGCCAGCAGATATAGCATTTACTCTGTAACCTTTTTTGCCTAAGTCGGCTGCTAGATATTTTACACTTGTTTCTAGAGCAGACTTAGCAACCCCCATAACATTATAATGAGGAATAACTTTTTCTGCACCATAATAAGATAATGTTAAAAAGTTAGCATTTTGATTCATAAAAGGTAAAGACTCTTTAATTAATGCAGTAAAGGAATAACAAGAAATTTCCATAGTATTTAAGAAATTATTTTTTGAAGTATCTACATAATCTCCTTTTAATTCTTCTTTATCAGAAAATGCAACTGCATGAACTATAAAATCTAAATTTCCAAATTCTTTGCCTAAGTTTTGAAAAAAACTTGGAATATTTCTGTAGTTTTGGATATCAAATTCATAAATATGTTTAGAGTTTATTTTTTCAGCTAGAGGAGCTAGTCTCTTTTGAAGAGCAACATTTTGATAAGTAAGTGCTAATTCTCCTCCATGTTGAAATACACTTTTTGCAATTCCCCAGGCAAGTGATCTTTCGTTAGCAATTCCTACAACTAATCCTTTTTTTCCTTTAAGAATAGAACTTTTTATATCTTCCATAGTTTATATTAGTATATTTTAATTATATATTACAATAAATAATTAAATTAATAATTTTTATTTCTATGAAAGCATTTTTTTTTGATATATTTGGTACTTTAGTAGATTGGAGATCATCTATTATATCAGGATTAAAAAATTTAGATATTTTTAATAATAGATTATCTGAACTTGAGTTATTTGTAATTAATTGGAGAAAGGAATACCAACCTATATTAAACAAAGTAAATGACAATAGTATTGGATGGAAAATATTAGATGAGCTTCATGAGGTTACTTTGGAAACAGTATTAAATAGAATGAATTTTTCTAACGTAACAAATGAAGAGAAAAAATATTTAATTTTGCTCTGGCATAAATTAAATCCATGGAGTGATAGTTGTAAAGCAATTAAACAATTAAATGAAAAATATATAACAGCTAGCCTTTCTAATGGGAATATTACTCTTCAAAAAAATCTTTTTAAATATGCTAATTTAAACTTTGATTTTATTTTTTCGGCAGAGCATTTTAAAAAATATAAACCAAATAAAATAGTTTATAGAGGAGCGGTAGAAATGCTTAATTTGAAAATAGATCAGTGTGTGCTAGTAGCATCTCATAAAAATGATTTACATGCTGCTGCTAATTTTGGAATGAAAACAATTTATATTAATAGAGCACAGGAATATGGAAGTTTTAAGAATGAGTTTAAGGAGAAAACTTTCAAGGCAGATTTAGAAATTTCTAGTTTAAATAATATATTAAATGATATAAAGAAATTAAAAAATTAAGAAAATAGTAAACTTAAAGTTTCTGCTGATAGTGCGGGTTTTTTTGAATTTTTAATTTCAATATTAACTTTGCTAGTTAATAATATGCCACCTTTATAATCTTTTGCGTTTAGAACAGAGATTGATGCCCTTACACTATCATTACAAATTACAGGAGATATAAATCTAACTTTTTCTGTCCCATAATTAAGAATTAATTTGATTTTTTTACATTCCCATACTTCATAGACAAACTTTGGCAATAAAGATAAAGAGTAATATCCATGAGCAATAGTATTTTTATAAGGACTCTCATTTTTAGCCTTTTCCTTATCTACATGTATCCATTGATAGTCTTCAGTAGCTGCGGCAAAATTATTTATATCTGTTTGAGTGATTTTTTTCCAAGAACTATTGCCTAAAGATTCTCCTATCATGCTTTTTAATATATCAGGTGAGTCTATAATTTTTTTAGACATAAAATACATTAACATTTCAAAAAAAAAATGCTATTTATAAATTATGAAATATAAAAAAAACTTAGCACATCAAGTAACTCGAGAGGGAGCTACAGAACCGCCTTTTTCAGGAGAATATTTAAATAATAAGAAAGAAGGTTATTACCTATGTATTAATTGCGATAAAACAATATTTTCTTCAGAACATAAATTTGATTCAGGGACAGGTTGGCCATCATTCTTTAGCTTAGTAGATGAGCAGGCAGTCAAAGAATTAGAAGATAATAGTTATGGAATGAAAAGAGTAGAGATTAAATGTAGCAGTTGTAATTCTCATTTAGGTCATTTATTTCCTGATGGACCTGAACCTACAGGATTAAGATATTGTATTAATTCTGTAGCCTTGAATTTTAGAGAAAAAAAATAAATGTTTTATAGTGGCTAGAGCTTTTCTAATTTTTTTAGTAGCAACCATTTTAACCATCGTTTTTCAATAGACATGCCAATATTATATTCACAAATTGAACTCTCAAAAATTATCGAAAGTATAGCATTATATGCTAGATTCTTATTTTGATATTTACTGTGAATTTTTGAGTTATAAAATATAAATGTATTAGTAAAAGTCTGATCCCAAAAAGGTCTTTTTTTATAACTAGTATTATCTATTTTATTATTAATAATATCTAAATTATTTGCTTCCTCNNAATTAAGNNTTTTNTTAATTAATAAAAGTTCNAGNGCTTTNTTATAACCTAAAATTCTAATAATTCTCTGAATNGTTCCAAAAAAAGGNATTTGTTCATNNTNAGTAAAATTAAAATTTAANGTAGTACCNNTTTTTGCTTTAATNAAATTACAAGACATTGCAATTTCTAANGCNGGNCCCTNTACCAAATCATCTANNAATGCTGTATANATAATATTACTATCTTCAATAGTTTTAGTTATAGTCTGTAATAATAATAATATTTCATTTAATTTATCATATTTTTTTTTAGTAAAAATATCATTTATCAACAGTTGAGTATCAAAGTTTCCAATGATATTAATTTTTTTAACTTTATTACTTTGATTTTGTCTTTTTAATATATCATGAAGACTTTCAAGTGCTCTGTAATTTAAATCAGAGCCTTTTATTTTAATAATAGAATTATTAGATAGTTCAAAATCTATGATAGACACTTTAAACTCTTTCAATAATAGTTGCAGTTCCCATACCTGCACCAACACATAAGGTAACTAGTCCAGTAGTTAAGTCTTTTCTTTCTAATTCGTCAAGCAGTGTTCCAAGTAACATAGCACCAGTTGCTCCTAATGGATGCCCCATAGCTATTGCACCTCCATTTACATTTACTTTGTTTTCACTAATATTAAGTGCTTCTAGGTACCTTAAGACTACGGCTGCAAAAGCTTCATTAACTTCATATAAATCAATATCTTTAGCGTTCATTTTAGTTCTTTTAAAAACTTTATTAGTAGCATGCTCAGGTCCTGTGAGCATAATTGTTGGTTCGGTTCCTATTGAAGAAAATGCTTTTATTTTAGCTCTTGGTTTTAAACCAAGTTTCTTACCTATTTCTTTATTTCCAATAAGAACCGCAGCAGCTCCATCGACTATTCCTGAAGAGTTACCTGCATGATGAACATGGTTAATATGATCATTTTCTGGATATTTCATTAATGCAATTTTATCTAAGCCTGAATCCTTTCCTATTTTTTGGAAGGAGGGCTCTAGAGCTGCTAAAGTTTGCATCGTAGTGTCTTTTCTAATTAATTCGTCATGGTTTAACATTAAGTCACCGTTTTGATCATAAATGTCAACAATACTAGACTTGAAATAATTATTTTTCCAAGCTCTGTCTGCTTTTTTTTGTGAATTAACTGCAAATAGATCAACATCATCTCTACTGTAATTATATTTAGTTGCAAGAAGGTCAGCTGAAATTCCTTGAGGCACAAAATACGTTTTNAATGCTATAGATGGATCTGTCATCCATGCTCCTCCAGCACTTCCCATAGGAACNCTAGACATNGACTCAACACCNCCTCCAATTGTCATNTCAGATTGNCCACTCATAATCTGAGCTGCAGCTATATTACAAGCCTCTAATCCAGATGCACAGAANCTGTCAATTTGAGTNCCAGGCACTNCTTGATCAAANTNAGCNTCAAGTACNGCTATNCTAGCAATATCNGANCCTTGTTCATTAACAGGNTGNACACATCCTAATACTACATCATCTATTANNTTAGTATCTAAATTATTTCTTTCTTTAATTTTNNTTANTGTTTTNGATNCAAGNTTAACAGGAGANAANTCATGNAAAGATCCNGTATTTTTTCCTTTNCCTCTNGGAGTTCTAATNGCATCATAAATGTANGCNTCAGTCATATTTTCTCCTATAAGTTTCTNCNAATNATTTCTTTCATAATTTCACTTGTTCCACCATATATTCTNTGTACTCTNGCATCCANAAATGCTNTAGCNATAGGGTATTCCTCCATATANCCNTANCCTCCAAATAATTGAAGACATTCATCTATAACTTTAAATTGTANTTCAGTNNACCATAGTTTAGCNATAGCNCCATCNTCAGCNGAAAAGTTATTATTTATATGTTCATAAATACATCNGTCNATNTAAGNTCGAGCCACNGATAATTCAGTTTTTAACTTTGCTAANNTAAATTTTGTATTTTGGAAATTAATAANTTTAGTATCAAAAGCTTTTCTTTCTTTAGTATAGGAAATNGTCCAATTTAAAGCTGATTCAGCAGCTGCTATAGCTGTTACAGCAATTGATAATCTCTCTTGAGGAAGTTCATCCATTAATTGAGCAAAGCCTTGTCCAGAATATCCAAGTATATTTTCTAAAGGTAATTCTACATCTTGAAAATAAAGTTCAGACGTGTCTTGAGCTTTCATACCAATTTTTCTTAGATTTTTACCTTTTTGAAAACCTTTTCGGTTTTCTTCACAAAGTATTATGGAAATTCCTTTAGCTTTTTTGGTGCTATCAGTTTTTGCAACTACTAAAATTAAGTCAGCATTTTGTCCGTTAGTTATAAAAGTTTTAGAACCATTTAGAATAATCTTATTATCTTTAATATTCGCTCTAGTTTTAATATTTTGGAGATCTGACCCCGTACTCGGTTCTGTCATAGCTATAGCTGTTATGATTTCACCTTTAACCATTTTAGGTAAATATTCTTTTTTTTGATTTTTAGAACTATAATTAATTAAATAAGGAGCAACTATATCAGAGTGGACTGCAAATCCAGGACCAGAAGCACCTGCCCTTGCAAGCTCTTCTATTACAATCACATTAAATCTAAAATCTCCACCAATGCCACCATATTCTTTAGGTATATTTGGACAAAGTAATCCTATTTCTCCTGCTTTTAACCATATGTCTTTAGGGACAATACCATCTTTTTCCCACAGGCTATGATAAGGCAAAATTTCTTTATCCACAAATTTCGCAGCATTTTCCCTAAAATAATTTTGTTCATCGGTAAAAATGGTTCTTTGAAACATACTTAAATTTTATATTAAAAAAAAAGTTTGTAAACATACCTTAAGAGACAAACTTTTTATATAGCTTACGCATTCCCAATATCCATTTATCAGTATCTTCAGACTTAATTTTTATATATTTTTTTACTATATCATGAGGAGTAATTAAAAACTTACCTAACGCCATTTGATCTAAGCTAATTTTTGCAACATCATCAGGGTCTAACATTCCATTAATTCCTGCAACCCCACCATTTTTAATATTTGCTGTCATAGGAGTGTTTACTCCTTGAGGACAAAGTAAACTTACTCCTATTCCACTATCACCATAAGTAATTGAAAGCCATTCAGCAAAACCAACAGTAGCGTGTTTAGTCGTGGAGTAAGTTGCAGAGCCTACTTGTGAGAGTAANCCTGCTGCTGATGCAGTAATAAGAAACCANCCACTTTTNTTTTTTAACATTNCNGAAATACANTTTCTNACAATATTAGTNTGTTGTAANANATTNACNTTCAAAATNTGATNCCAATGTTTATCTGATGCNAGTCCATCATCATCACACAGCNATACCAGCATTACTNCAGAANAANTCTATTTTTTTATANTTTTTATATATTTTATNNATAGTTTGTTTGACCTCAAAACTATNACCTACNTCACANTTTAAAAANTCTATATCTATTTTNNNATTATTNTTAATATCAATATTAATTANTTTTTTAGCTTTACGNNATTNNAATTCTTNNACTAAAGCNTCACCAATTCCNCTAGATCCTCCAGTTACAACNCATATTTTNTTNANTGGATCAAACTTGTTTGAGTTAGCNTAAGTATATTTTTCATNCATGAAAAAACCTCTTTTAAAAAATNNAATTATGACACAATATTATNATNTAATAAAATGCTTATAAATAATAAATCATATAGAACAATTTGGTTTGATGAAAAAAATCATGAAGTTAAAATTATAGATCAAACCCAATTACCTTTTTATTTTAAAATAGTTACTTTAAAAAATTTAAAAGATGTTATTAATGCCATAAATAGAATGCAAGTAAGAGGAGCACCTTTAATAGGAGCTACTGCCGCGTATGGCATATATTTAGCTTATAGAGATCTAAAAGATAAAAGTAGAATTCAAGAAGAAGCAAACAAATTAAAAAATACAAGACCCACAGCTATAAACTTATTTTGGGCAGTTGACAAAATGCTCTCTATAATTATAGAACCTTTAACTTCATCTAAAATAGAAAAAAATCTTTTATTTCAAGCTAATAAAATTTGTGAAGAGGATATTGAAAGATGTANAAATATNGGANAATANGGACTTANAATTATTGAACAANTACANNAAGAAAANGGAAAAGTNAATATTCTTACNCANTGTAATGCNGGATGGTTAGCAACNATTGATTGGGGNACNGCTACAGCTCCTATTTACTTTGCAAAAAANAAAAATTTAAATATTCATGTTTGGGTAGANGAAACTAGACCAAGAAACCANGGAGCATCTTTAACTAGCTNNGAGTTNAANAATGAAAATATAGAAAATACAATTATAGCAGATAATTCTGCAGGAATCTTAATGCAAAGAGGACAAATAGATCTTTGTATTGTAGGAGCTGACAGAGTTACTGTTTCTGGAGATGTGATAAATAAAATTGGCACATTCTTAAAAGCTTTGGCAGCTAAAGAGTTTAATATTCCATTTTATGTAACCATTCCAACAAATACTATTGATTGGAAAACAAAATTTTTTACGGATGTTAAAATAGAGGAAAGAAACCAGAATGAATTAAGAAAAATTAGAGGCTTAAATAAAAATAATAAACTTACAACTGTTGATATCTATCCCAAGGATAGTGTTGCATATAATCCAGCTTTTGATATTACACCTAAAAAGTTTGTAACAAAACTCATAACAAATAAAGGAATAATTAAGCCACACATAAATGAAATATTAAGTTTAAAAAATGTTAAAAATAAATAAAAAAAAAGAGATAATTAAATATTTAAAGTTATTTGTGATTGATAGTTTTTCTCCAATTAGATCTGGTAATATTTCAATTAAGTATAAATTAAAAGGCAAAGAAGGTTTTTTAATATCACCATCAGGAAAAAAAAATATAGAATTAACGACAAAGGATTTAGTGTTTGTATCAATGCAAGCAGATATAGAGAAAAATAAAATTCCTTCTTCAGAATGGAGGTTTCATTTGGATTTGTATAGATCCTCAAAATGTAATGCTGTGGTTCATGCTCATTCCAAATTTTCTGTCATCTGTTCTTGTCTTTATAATGTAATACCATCATTTCATTATATGATTGCACTTACAGGAGGAAAGGAAATTAAGGTTGCAAAATATTCTTTATTTGGAAGTCAAAAGTTATCCAATAATATACTTACTTCTATGAAGGGATCAAAAAGTTGTTTAATTTCAAATCATGGGCAAATTGCAATAGGAGATAGCTTGTCTGAAGCTTTTGAATTAGCTCAAGAAATTGAATTACTATGTGAATATTATTATTATTGTAAGTTACAAAAAAATCCAAAAATTTTAAGTAATAAAGAAATGCAACAAGTACTCAATAAGATTGAGCGTTATAAAAGGAGCTAGAATGAACAGTGCACTCAAGTAGAATTAGACTACCATCTGACCCTTACCAAGTCCCTAATATAAAAATATAACAAAACCCTGTAACAATTATAATTAATGGATAAATTAAACATAGAAAAAATTTATAAAAACAAAATAGTAGTGAAATAGTAGTAGTAGAACTATTTTCTTGTTTTCTTTACATCAAATAAAATAATATTATAATTATGTGGATGCCACCATAGTATACTGGTTGATTACACGTCATTGGTAATGACGAAAGGAAAGTTCGATTCTTTCTGGTGGCACCACTCAGTCATTGTTTTTTAAAGGATAAATTATGTTTATCTATATTTTAGTATTAATTAATTGGTATCCTAACGAACCTACTAAAATTCCTAATATCGTGAATATAAAGGCATACGATTCATTAGAAAAATGTCAAATAGCATTACCAAGGGTTTATTATAACCATCATACTATGAGGGCTATAAAAAATAATATAACAAAAAATTCATTTTTATAAATATAAATATGCCTAATGAAAAAAAAGATTTTAAAGTATCTGTAATAATACCATCTCGTAATAGGATTGCTTATTTACCAAGGGCTATTTCATCAGTATTAAATCAATCTTTTATAGTTCACGAAATAATTATTGTTGATAATAACTCGTCTGATAAAACCATAAGTTTTGTAAAAAATAACTTTAAAAAAGTAAAAGTAATTAATGAAAAAAAAATAGGAGTTAGTCATGCTAGAAATCTAGGTATAAAAAATTGTAGATATGAATGGATAGCATTCCTAGACTCTGATGATGAATGGATGCCAGATAAAATAAATAAACAATTTGCATTTTTAAAAAAAAAAAATTTTAAATTAGGGTTAGTACATACTAATGAAATATGGATAAAAAATGGTTTGCTGAAAAATCAAAAAAAAAAACATATAAAAAAAGGCGGTTTTATTTTTGAAGACTGTCTGGATATTTGTAGAATATCACCTTCTAGTGTATTAATAAATAAGTCATTATTTAATCAGTTTGGTCTATTTGATACTAAATTTAAAATTTGTGAAGATTATGAGCTATGGTTAAGACTAAGTAGTAAAATAGAAATAGGTTATCTTAATGAACCTTTAATAAAAAAATACGGAGGACATCTAGAACAGTTATCAAATAAATATTGGGGGATAGATAGATATAGAGTAAAAGCTTTAGAAAAATTATTAACTAATAATTTTTTAACATATAANCAAAAAATGAAAGCATTAAGTACTTTATTTAAAAAAATTGATATTATACTTTTAGGTGCAATAAATAGAAGAAATAAAAGGATATTGAAAATGTACATTAAGAAAAAATTTTTATGGAGAACTTATTATAACAAACATATTAATGAAAAAAATTAATTTTGTAGTAGCACTTAAGCCTGAAGGAATGCCATTGATTGATTATTTTGATCTTACGTTAAATACTTCATTAAATATTTATAGTAACTTAGAAAAAAAAATTTCTTTAATAATATCTGGTATAGGAGTTGATAATACTATAAAAGCAATAACAAAATTACATAAAATAGGATTTAACAAAGATGATTTGTGGGTTAATATAGGAATTTCTGGGCATAAAACGCATGAAATAGGATCTATTTATGAAGTAAAAAAAGTTATAACCAACGAAGGAAAGAAAGCTTATTTCACTAATTCATTTTATAATAATCTACCAACGGCTACATGCTGCTGTGTAAAATCTGAAGAAAAAGATTTTAATAAAAAGTGTCTTTATGATATGGAAAGTATAGGTTATTTGAAGACTTTAGATAAATTAACCATAAAAGAAAATATTTTTATTTTCAAGATAGTTTCTGATAATTTTTATCAAAAGCCTGAAAATTATAAAACTTTAGCGATTCTTAGTATTAAAAAACATATTATAAAAATCAATAATATTTTAAATACATATCGAGTTAAATCAGTTGAGAAAAAAAACGATATTAAGTCTATTTTAAATGTATTAAAAAAGACGTATCATATTACTTTTTACAATGAAAAAAAACTGGAAAAAATTTTAGTTAAAATTCTCACGTTAATAGATAAAAAGGAGATTGAGAAAGTCATATTTAACTCTAAATCATTGAATGACATAATTAAAAAATTAGAAGATTATTTATCAAAATATATTTTAAAAATTTAAAATGACTAAAATTATATATATAGAAAATGAAATTAAAGATCATAAAAGAACTGAATTGATATGTAATAAATTTAAAAATCCTGAAATCATAATTATAAATAGATTTAGTGAAGTTTTTAATAAAAAAAATCAAAGTTTTAGATTTCAAAAAGCTAACCCTGCTTTAATTATAGCAAAAAAATATAATAATTTATTACATAAAACGCCAGCAAATTATGGNATAGGAAATGAATGTAATTATTATTTTTCATATATGTATAACTGTATTTTTGATTGTAAATATTGTTTTTTACAGGGACTGTATTCTTCTGCAAATCACGTAATTTTTGTGAATTATGAAGATTTTTATAAGGAAATTAAAAATATATCCAACAATAACAAACAAAAAAATATTACTATATTCTCGGGATATGACTGTGACTCTCTTGCTTTTGAGTCAGTTTCTAATTTTATGTCTTATCTAATCAAAAAAATATCTAAGCATAAAAATATAGAGTTAGAAATAAGAACTAAAAGTACTTATACAAAATCTTTTTCTAAATATATCATTAATAATATTATTATTGCATACAGTTTTACCCCTGAAAAATTTTCAAGTAAATATGAATTAGGTGTTCCTAGTGTAAATAAAAGATTAGGTGTTTTACAAAAACTTTCTAATTTAGGTTGGAAATTAGGAATACGTTTTGATCCTGTAGTAGTATATGAAGGTTGGCAAGATGATTATAAAAAACTTTTCGTGCAAATTTTTAAAAATGTTGATATTAAAAACATTCATTCAATTTCATTTGGTAAGTTAAGGTTTCCAGTATCTGTTTATAAAAAAATAATAAAAGAAAATTCCTCAGAAAGTCTTTTTTTCAATCTAGTAAAAACAAAAAATATTTATGAGAGTAATGTTAGTGAGAATATAGAATTTTTTTGTAAGGAAACTTTAAAAAACTTCATTGATGAAAAAAAAATATTCTTTAATAATTAGCAATGAAAAAAATTATAATAACAGGTACTTCAAAAGGAATTGGCAAGCATATAGCAAAAAATCTTTTAAAACAAAATATTAAAATAATTGGTCTGTCTAGAAACCATAGTATAAATCATGATAATTACTTTCCAATATCATATGATTTAAATGATATTAGCGGTATAAAATCTATTTTTAATGAAATTATTCTAAGACATAAAAAAATAGATGCTTTAATTAGTAATGCTGGTTATGGAATATTTGAAAATCTAGAGAATATAAAGGAAAAACAAATTATTGATTTTTTTAATGTAAACTTTTTAGCTCATATCTTGGTTTCCAAATGTTTAGTTACACATTTTAAAAAAAAGAAAACAGGCCATTTTATTTTTATGGGATCAGAAGCTTCTTATAAAGGTAATCAAAAATCTACTTTATATGCATCTGCAAAGCATGGTTTATTAGGATTTGTAAAGTCTTTAAGGGCTGAGTGCAGTAAATCTGAAATTAGAGTAACTATAATTAATCCAGGTATGGTACATAGCTCTTTTTTTCAAAATTTAAAGTTTACACCTGGTAAAAGTATTAAAAACTCAATTAAGCCTAGTGATATAGCAGAACTGATATCTTTTATTTTAAATAGTAATAAGAATATCAACTATAATGATATTTATTTAACTCCAATTAAAAAAGTTATTAATTTTAAAAGTAAATGAAAAACTGGCATTAAAATTGCGTTAATAAAAAAATATTATTAAATGTTAGTATTTTGACATTTGAAAGGATGTGATANAATGGCAAACACAAATATGGCAGAAGAACAAAATAATACTGNNTCTCAAGAGTTATTTGAGTCNTTAAATGGNACACAAAAGTGTGCTATTNTAATGCTTTTAATAGGNGAAGAAGAGGCNGCTAACATTATGACTAATTTAAATCCTGATGANGTAAAAGCNTTAGGAACNTCTATGTANCAAGTGCAAGANGTNGATCAAGATACAGTAAATTTAGTATTAGATGAATTNTTNTCAATTATAAAAGCTAATACAGCATTAGGNTTTGGNGCNACTAGNTATATCTCTACAGTTATGTCAAAAGCTTTAGGNCAAGAAAAAGCTCAATCTGTTTTNTCAAAAATTACACCNCANGATGCACAAAAACCTATTGATATNTTACAGTGGATGGATGCTAANTCTATAGCAGAACTAATTAATGANGAACATCCTCAAATTATAGCNGTAATATTATCATATTTAGAATCNGCAGTTGCNTCAGATGTANTAAGTCAATTAGATNNAAAAATNCANCCAGANATNATNTATAGNNTATCTACNTTAGAAAACATACAACCAGAAGCANTNAAGGANTTGGAATNAGTNATGGAAAGAAAATTTAATTCNAANGCTTCTTTNAGAGCAACTCAAGCTGGAGGTNTANGAGCTGCTGCCAATNTAATGAATTACCTTAAGTCAAATGTAGAAGCAAGNGTNATGAAAGANTTNACNAAAAAAGANAAAGANATTGCNAAAGAAATNCAAGAAAATATGTTTGATTTTGAAAATTTAGNTGGAATTGATGATAAAAGTATGCAGTTTTTAATTAGAAGTTTAGATAATGAGTTGATTGTTGTNGCNCTTAAAGGAGCAGANGATTCTTTATCTGAAAAGTTTTTTGCTAGTATGTCTCAAAGAGCGGCAGCAAATATTAAAGATGAAATGGAGGCNNTGGGACCAATGAGATTAACTGATGTTCAAGAAGCNCAAAAACAAGTAATTGCAGTTGCNAGACAGTTNGCTGATGANGGNCAAATAGTACTNTCAGGNAGAGGTGGAGANGAGTATTTATANTTNCATNNANAACAATANNTTAAANTNTTNNTTCAAAANNTTTTTANTATTATTTTTTTTATTTCTNATNGTNAANAANTCNTGGGCNCCAGCAAGAATGCATAAAAATACTATAATTTATCCAACNGGACACAAGTANGAACAAAAAGAAAAATATGAAGTTTGTAGGTTAAAAAAAGAATTAAGAAAACCNACTGAAATAAAATGTTTTTACACTAGACAGGATAAATTNGGNTCAGANTTAATTATTACTAANGACCAACCAACTTTCTCTTGTTTAAAAGAGATGAAATGTAAAAGAGAATAATAGCTTTTTTATTGACCTAAAGACTGCGTAGTATTATTGTATAATTATGGCAGGAAGAGGTAAAGAAGAAGAAGGATATTCCGTAGAGGCTCAAGAGAATATGGGAGTTGCCTTAGAGCAATTTAAGGAGTCTTTAATACCCATTGGATCTGAAGAAGCAAATAAGAATGTATTTGCCACAATTAAAATTATGATTAAGGGTGTAAGAAGAAGATTAGTAGACCTTGGTAATGTAGATGCTCCTGAGGGCCCTCTTAAAATACAATTAATGATTTTTAACAAAGAACATATACCATTAGTAATAGAGCAATTAAAAGAAGAGGGGTTTAAGCCTAGAACTGATGCAGGATCTCAATACGTTAAAGTTGATGTGCCTCCACCAACAAGATTGCAGTTAATGGATGTGGCATCAGATGTAGATAGGAGAACTAAATCATGTGTTGGAACTCTAAATAAAATTAGAAGCAATACAGCTATAAGAATAACAAAAGCTGTAGAGAACGAATTTATTGATCAAAGAACTGCTGGAATGGCAAATAAAAAAATAGAAAAAACTTTTTCAAAATACGAGGTTGATGCAGTAAAAACAGGTATGTTAAAAAAAATTGATATTTTAGGGAAATGGTTCTCCCCTGAGAATGATCAAGAGAAAGACTTATTTGTAAAAATAAAGAAAAAAGAACAAAGTAAACAAGAAAACTAATTTTAGGTTAAATCTATATCTTTTTTTATCGAAGACAGAAGGTGTAATTGCCTCCAGATTTCCTCGGACTTTTTATTGCTGTCATGAAGTCTTAAAGATAATGTTCTTATTACTGCTTTCAATATAGGGTCAGCATTTTCTACTTTATTAAAAAAAAGATCTTTTTCTATTATTAATAGACGTGTATCCGTGGAAGCTTTTGCAGATACGCTATGTTCTTTGTTAAAAAGGCTACTTATTTCACCAAACAACTCTCCCTCTTTAACTGTTCCTATAACGTAATCATTTCCACTTATAATTTCAACTTTTCCTGTGTATATATAGTATGCAAATTTTGGTTTTTCATTAATCTTATAAATGGTAGAGTCTTTTTTATAGCTTATTTGCTCCAACCCTGAATTAGTAATATTTTTTGTTAAATTAATCATAATTTAATGTACCAAATTTTAAATTATTATATTATAAAAATATGTTTCCTTTAAAAGATGATAATCCCACCCAAACTAAACCTATAGTTACAATATCTTTAATTGTTACATGTGTCTTTATATTTTTATATCAATTTTCTTTAACTAATTCAGAAAATATATTTATCATTAACAATTATGGCATGAAACCAAAAGAACTTTTTCTTAATGAGGGTATATTTAGCTATTTTACTGTATTTTCTAGTATGTTTTTGCATGGAGGGTTTATGCATTTAATAGGAAATATGCTTTTTCTATGGATCTATGGAAATAATATTGAAGATGCTATGGGTCACATCAAATTTTTGTTTTTTTATATCATTTGTGGACTATCTGCAGCTATTTTACAAGTATTGGTAACCCCTAACTCTGATATACCTATGATTGGTGCTTCTGGAGCTGTTTCTGGAATATTGAGTGCATATTTGTTGCTTTATCCTAAAGCAAGAGTTTCCACTTTAATTTTTATTTTCTTTTTTATTACTGTCATTAGAATACCGGCTGGTATATTGATACTAATCTGGTTTGCTACACAACTTATAAACGCTTATCTAACAGATCCTAATATTCCTGGAGTTGCATGGTTTGCTCATATAGGAGGATTTTTCATGGGAGTTTTATTAGTACCATTTTTCAAGAAAAAAAATATAAAGTTTTTTGCTTCTGGAAATAAAAGTAATTTAATACAAAAAAATATAAAGTTACGTTTTAGAAAATAAGGTCATTCATAAAACTCTTTTATGTCAGGAATTCTTGTGAAGGCTACTTTAGTACCGGAAAATTCAGATATATTTTTAGGAAGGCTACCAATAGTTATACTATCTCTTCCAAACTTTGAATTTATTATATCTATAGTATTAGATAAGTTTTTTCTTTTTTCTATAATATTTTCAAACCTATTATTCAGGTGTTTAAGGAAGTCAGTTTGAGGGGATTCTAAATATTCTAAATCATATAAAACGACACTAACTTGCTTAACCTTTCTTATTTTATTTGATATTAGAGCCTTATTCCATATTAAATCTGATTTCTCTAATAATGTAATGCTATCGTTTATTTTATAAAACTTTTCTTTTCCTTCTATGAAGTAACCACTTCTAATCTTGATATATACTTTTATTTTTTTACAGAAATACTTTTTTCTTCTTAACCTACTTGCTGCTTTTAGGACAAGTCTATTCAATATATGTTTAGCAAATTCAGGTTTTCTCCAATTGGGGTGAAGTACATGACTATGTCCAATAGTAGTAGTTTTAGTACTTATTTCAGTAATATCATTGCCCTGTAGCATATTCCAAAACCTTTCTCCTTGTACACTACCCCATATCTTTCTCATATTTTTAGGAGATAGGTTATATAAATCATTAATTGTTTTAATATTGGCCAACATTAATCTTCTCTCCATTCTTTTTCCTATACCAGTTAGGTCAGAGAGGTTAAATTTTTTTATTTTTTGAGGGAGGTTATCTTTAAAGAGTATTTTTAATCCATTAGGTTTTTTTAAATTACTTGCCGTTTTTGCTAGAAATTTGTTAATTGATATGCCTATTGAACAGTTTATGTAATCACCTACATTTTTTTTAATACCTGCTTTTATAGCAATAGCTAGAGAAATAGCATTTTTAGGATTACGTTCTTTTCCTATTAACTTACAAGCTACTTCATCTATAGAACAAACATTTTCTATGGGAAGGTACTTATTGATTTCACTTACCAACTTATGATGATAGGCTATATATTTTTCATGATTAGCTTGAATGCAGACGATATCAGGACAAAGCTTTTTAGCTTCAGCTATCATCGTTCCAGTTTTAATACCAGTTTTTTTAGCTTCGTAACTAGCAGCAATAGCACAAGTATAATCTGTAATAGATGGAACTATAGCAATTGGTTTATTTCTTAGTGATGGATTAGTTTGCTGTTCAATAGTCGCAAAGTAACTATTGAAATCTAAATATAGCCATTTGATATTTTTGTTCATTATTTGTTCACTTTATGTTCTTATAAAAAAATGTCAACAGCAGATCTTAAAGTTTTTAAAAGACAAAGTCCTTAATAATATAATTTGGGAATACTGAATATTTTTTGCAAAGTAACTTGATACAATCTTTAGATATTTCATTATTTTTACTGTTATTAAGTTCATGTTTATGAATACCATTTATAACAAGAAGTGAATTAAGTTTATTATTATTCGCACCTAGTATGTCTGTTTCCAGAGAATCACCTATAACCAAAATTTTATTCAAGGTTAATTCGGAGTTTAAGTTTTTTAAAATATTAAAAGATTTTTTATACATAGCTTCAAAAGGTTTACCGTATCTAAAGACTTTACCACCATTATTTTGGTAATAATCTGCTAAAATACCAGCACAAGTTATTAACTGACCGTTCTGCCTAATAACTACTTTATCAGGATTCGCACACACTAGAGGTAAATTATATTTCAAACCTTCATCAAGTTCTTCTTTATAATTATCAAGGGTATGAGCAAAGTCTCTAGTACCACATACTAATAAAAAAGAACTTTTACTTATGGATGAAACTTCTTTAATTTCTAGTTGTAAAGCTATATCTTTATCTGTTTCTTGACCTATGAAATAATAATTTTTTCCTAATGAAGGTATTTTATTAATATTTGCAAGGCATTCTTGACGACAGACTTCGCCAGATGACACGATATTATCATACAAGGTGGTATGAATGCCAATTGAGGATAGTTTACTAGAAACTACTTTTGCTCTTCTCGGAGCGTTAGAAAGAAGAATGATTTTTTTGTTTCTTTCTTTTAATTTCTCTAAGGTTGCTTTTGCATATTCATAAGGTTCTATGCCATCCCATAATACACCCCAAATATCTATAATAAAACCATCATAGTAATTAATTATTTCATTTAGATTTTTAAGTAAATTAAATTTAATCATGGGATTTTTTAACTTTTTTAGATATGTCAATTAAATCTAAAATTATTTTATCAACAATGCTAATACCATTGTAGACTAAAGAACTATAAAGTTGGACAGCATCTGCTCCTAATGTAATTTTTTCTAAAACTTTTGCACCATTATCTATACCTCCTACTCCTATAATTTGAACTTTTCCTTTAGATAAGCGTTGTAGCCGTTTTAATATATCATTTGAATATGTATAGAGAGCATTACCTGAAATACCTCCTTGCAATTTTAAAAGCTTTTCATTCTTAACAAGTTTTTTATTTAATGAAGTATTGGTAGCAATTATTCCTTCAATATTATATTTTTGTATTAGTGTGACAATATTTTCTAAATCCGAATTTGACAAATCTGGAGCAATTTTTAATGCTAAAGGAATATTTCTTTTATATTTTTTAAAATATAATTCTCTTTTTTTACTAATTTTTTTCAATAAAGGATCTAAGTTAGTTTTTAATTGAAGTTTTCTTAAACCAGGGGTATTGGGTGAAGATACATTAATAGTAATGTAATCAGCAACTGAAGAAAAGATATCAAAACATTTTTCATAATCTTTTAATGGTGATTTAGTACTTTTATTACATCCAATATTAACCCCTATTAATGGTTCTAAGCCTAAAGAATGAAATTTTCGAATTTTATTTATATTATTAAATATTTTCGAAGAACCTAAATTAGGAAAGCCTAATTTATTAATTATAGACTTTTCATTTAACAATCTAAAAATTCTTGGTTTAGAGTTACCAGCTTGTGGAAGAGGCGTTACAGTTCCAATTTCTATAAAACTAAAATTTTGCTTTAATAAACCCGGAAGAGCTTCAGCATTTTTATCGAAACCTGCTGCTAAACCTACTGGGTGTGAAAGCTTGTAATTAAATAATTTGGTTTTAGTAGAATTAATTATTAATTTTCTTCTTGAAGGTATTAAATTATATTTTAATAAAAAAATTGCGATATTATGAGATATTTCCTCTGGCAACTTAAGTAATAGAATTAAAAATATTTTTTCTAACATAAGATATTGAGTATCATTTAATTGAATAAAATAAAAGCAAAGTTATAATACTATTCTAAATATATTTCTTTTTGGAGTTTAATATGAAAATAGACAAGGTAAGTATTATAATGGGAAGTAAGTCAGATTGGAAGACTTTACAATTAGCAGAAAATATATTGGATGAGTTTAAAATTCCTAATGAAGTAAAAATAATATCAGCGCATAGAACTCCTGATAGGCTTTATAGATATGCAAAAAATTTAAATAAGAATAATATAAAAGTTATAATAGCAGGAGCAGGAGGAGCAGCTCATCTTCCTGGTATGGTTGCCTCATTGACTACAATACCAGTTTTAGGTGTTCCAATAGAAAGTAAGTTCATGAATGGATTAGATAGTCTTCTTTCTATAGTTCAAATGCCTTATGGTATACCTACCGCAACATTTGCTGTAGGAGAATCAGGAGCAAAAAACGCTGCTATATTTGCTATTTCTTTATTGGCTATTAGTGAAAAAAAAATATTAGTAAAATTAAATAAATGGAGACAAGATTTAACTAAAGCCGTAAATATTAGTCCTAAATAAAATGAAAAAAAGTATTATTAAAAATATTACTAATAAAACATTAGGTATTTTAGGAGGAGGACAACTTGGCAAGATGATTGCTCAAGAAGCTTCAAGACTTGGGATTAGAACATGCATATATGATCCTAATAAAAAATCCCCAGCTTTTCAAAATGCAAATATAATTATAAATGATGTTTATACGAATAAAACAAGTTTGAAGCGATTGATTAAGAATTCTGATAAAATTACTTACGAATTTGAAAATATTCCTATAGAAAGTCTAAATTTCTTAAAAAAAAATAGACAAATTTATCCAGGTTTAAGAGCATTAAAGTATTCTCAAGATAGGTTATTAGAAAAAAGGTTTATTTCTAATCTTGGCATTTCAGTTGCTCCTTTTTATAAAATTAATAATTTTATAGATATAAATAAGGCCTTAAGGAAGCTTAATGGGTCAGCAATATTAAAAACAAGAAAACTCGGTTATGATGGTAAGGGACAATATTTAATTAAAAATAATAAAATTCCTAATATTCAGACTAAAATAGAAAAAAATAAATATATAATTGAAGGTTTAATAAAGTTTAAAAAAGAAATATCAGTAATAGTTATAAGAACAAAAGATGGAAAATTAGAATGTTTTGAACCTGCTGAAAATAAACATAAAAATGGTATATTAAGGGAAACAATTTTTCCTTTAGAAAGTTCTATGAAAATTAAAAATAAAGCAAAAGATATAGCTTTGAAAATTGCTAATTCCCTAAATGTAGTAGGTATAATTGCAGTAGAGATGTTTATTAATGAAAATAATGAAATAATTGTTAATGAGATAGCTCCAAGGCCACATAATTCTGGGCATTGGACTATTAATGCATGTAATATTTCTCAATTTGAAGCTTTAGTAAGAGTTATTTTTGACATGCCAATACCTAAAATAAAATATTATCATAGTTGTAAGATGGTAAATATTTTAGGAGATAATTATGGTATTATAGAGAAATCTTTATCTATAAGAAACCACATAGTTCATATATATGGCAAAGATGAAATTAAAAATTCTAGAAAGTTAGGGCATATTAATATTTTGTCTTAATGTAAAAAATCAAATTTTGTCAAAAAGTTTTTAGGAGTTAATTTTGATATTAAGGCTTTGAAATTACTTTTATAATAGCCAAATTTACCTAGTAAATCAATTTGTTGATTAATAAATATTTCAGTTTTTTTATGGTCATTTGAACCTCTCCAGTACAAGACAGAATTAATTAATATTTTAGAAAGTAATATGCGTTTTGTATAAAAATTAAAATCAACAGATTTATCATCTAAAAGATACCAAACCGTATTGGAAAAATTAAGCGAAATACTTTTTAAAAAAAATAGTTTTCTGCTCATATAATTTAGAAAATATAAACTGGTTGCTTTATCTTCCTCTAAGAGCATTATTAACTGAATCAATATAAATTTAACTCTTTTACTAATACTTTTTTCACTTTTAATAACTTTCTTAGTTTTATTTTCTAGTTTAAGTTGTAAGTTTTTTAGAAAAAAAATACATAAACTCTTAGTTTTATTTGGAAAACAGTAATAGAAGTCTTCTTCATTAATGGATTTTTTTTTTAAAATAGAGTTGAGACTGAAATCATTTAAGGATTCATTATGAAACTCTGAAATGAGAAGAGAAAAAATTTTTTTTTCTTTTTTAATATTAAGCATAATTTATTTTAATTATTCTCTTCACTTTATCAATAGCTTATGTTATTAAGTAGGTTTTTATATAAGGAGAAAAATTTGGAAGTTATAGTTAGAGATAATAATGTTGACCATGCTCTCAGAACACTCAAGAAAAAAATGCAGAGAGAGGGAATGTACAGAGAAATGAAAAAAAGAAGAGCATACGAAAAACCCTCAGAGAAAAAAGCTAGAGAAAAGGCTGAATCTGTTAGAAGATGGAGAAAGTTGCAAAGAAAGAGTACTAGAGGTTATTAGTCCTTTTTAACTATATTTACCAAATTTTTTCTTTCATAAAGCCTATTAATATTATTACCAATTACTTTAGATCTTCTTTCAATCATATTTTCTGACCAAGCTGATATATGTGGGGACATAACCACATTTTGCATTTTATTGAAAGGGTAGTGCGATGGCCTAAAATCATTTTCTTCTTTATTATGAGGATATTTAAACCAAGTATCTATAATAGCCCCACCTATGATTTTACTTTTAAGAGCTTTGTAAAGATCGCCTTCATTTATAATACCACCTCTAGCTATATTTATAATCACTCCGGTCTTTTTCATAGAATTAAATATATTCATATTTATCATATTTTTTGTTTTATCAGTTAAAGGACAAGCAATTATTAAATAATCTAAGTTAACAGCGCTTTTTTTTAAATCTTTACTGGTACAAATATTAGTTAGATATTGATCTTTTTTACTAACTTTTCTAGTATAACCAATTAGTTTAGTGCCAAATGGCTTAATTCTCTTTGCTATCTCTTTTCCTATTTTACCGTAACCTAAAATACCTATAGTTTTATTAAATAACTCGTTATGAGTGGGGCCATCAAAAATCATACAATCGCTCCAATCTAATTTTTTAAATTTTGTTATCTTTTCTACTAAATTCATTTCCCAATTTAATATATTTGCTAGACAATATTCAGCTATGGGTATTTCATGTTCATAGACGTTACAAACTTTACAGTTTTTTGGTAGCTGTGAAAAATTTATTGCGTCGGTACCAGCTCCTGGTAAATGTATTAGCTTCAATTGTTCAACTGTTGGAATTTTCAATGCGTTAGTTCCTCCCCACATAGTTTTTCCCCAACTCATAGTAACTGCTACATCAGCTTTTTTTAACTTATTAAAATAATTTTCATTTTGTTTTGCAAAGTAAAATATTTTATGAGGAATTTTTATATAATTTTTTAGATAAGGAATGATTTTTCTTGTTCCTTGTACTACTATTTTGTATTGTTGCATAAAAACCTTTTTTAAAAGTTAATTAATGATAATAAGACAAATTTATACTTATAACAATTACAGAAATTTTAATTATTTAATAGGATGTTTAAAAACTAGAGAAGCAATAGCAGTTGATCCTCTTGCTTACAATTTATGCTTGGATGAGGCAAAAAAAAATGAATTAAATATCATAGCTGTGATAAACACACATGAACACTTAGACCATACCGGTGGTAATGATAAAATTATTAAACACACAGGCGCTAAACTTTATGCACATCATAATGCTAAAAAAGTTATAAAAGATGTTGATATAGGTTTAAAAGCTGGAGATACAATTAAAATAGGAAGTACTGTAAATATTGATATTTTAGACACACCGGGACATACAATGTCTCATTTATGTTTATTAGTTAGAGGAAAGGAAGAGGCTCTATTTTGTGGTGATACACTATTTAATGCTGGGGTAGGAAACTGTCATAATGGAGGTAATCCTTTAAGTTTATATAATACATTTTATAAGCAATTAATTAAACTAGATAAAAAAACAAAAATTTATCCTGGTCATGACTATTTATCAAATAATCTGGAATTTACACTATCTTTAGAACCAAATAATAAAAATGCTTTTGATCTGCTGCAAGAGGCTAAAAAAGAAAATTTTAGTACAAGCTTTGTATCATCCTTTGAGTTAGAGTTAAAAGTAAATACCTTTTTTAGATTAAAAGAGAAAAGTATCTTAGAAAGTTTAAAAAGTAAAAACGTACTATCAAAAAATGATAGTCCCAAAGAAGTTTTTTTAGCTTTAAGAGAGTTAAGAAATAATTGGTAATCTAAGCAAGTTCTTTTACTATTTCTTCCACTATTTTTTTAGCATCGCCAAATAACATCAATGTATTTTCATTATAAAATACTTTATTATCTATCCCTGCATAACCCGGTGATAAACTTCTTTTAACAAATAATACTGTTTTAGCATTTTCTACATCTAGTATTGGCATTCCCGCTATTGGGCTATTAGGATCTGTTTTAGCAGCAGGATTAGTAATATCATTTGCACCAATTACAAAAGCTACATCACAACTACTAAAATTTGAATTAATTTCTTCTAATTCAAAAACTTCATCATAAGAGACATTGGCTTCGGCCAATAAAACATTCATATGGCCTGGCATCCTACCAGCGACTGGATGAATTGCAAAAGAAACCTTTACGCCATGTTTTCTTAATAAGTCTGACATTTCTTTTACTACATGCTGAGCTTGGGATACTGCCATTCCATATCCAGGAACAATTATGACATGTTCAGAGTTTTTCATAATAAATGAGCCATCAGTAGCGCCTCCGGATTTAACAGTTTTATCAGTTTTAGTGACTTTTACTGAAGAGCTTTCTTCACCAAAACCTCCTAAAATAACACTAATAAACGACCTGTTCATGGCTTTGCACATGATGTAAGATAATATCGCTCCTGAGCTACCAACTAAGGCCCCTACTATAATTAAAGAAATATTTTCTAAAGTAAAACCGATACCAGCTGCAGCCCATCCTGAATAAGAGTTTAACATAGATACTACTACTGGCATATCGGCACCACCAATTGGAATTATTATTAATATTCCAATAATTAAAGCCATTAAAGTTAATAGTATAAACAATTCATTGCTTTGTATGCGAACAAAAAAGTAAATACTAATAATTATTAAAGTACCTAGTAATGCATTTAACGCATGTTGAAATTTAAATGTTATTGGATTACCTGACATTAATGACTGAAGTTTTAAAAAAGCAATTATTGATCCAGAGAAAGTAATGGCACCAATAACTAGTCCAATAGACATTTCTACAGCACTTATTATTTTTATGCTATCTCCAGAAGATATACCAAACTTTTCAGGTGCATAATAAGCACCTGCAGCCACAAAAACTGCAGCTAATCCAACTAAACTGTGAAAGCCAGCCACTAATTGAGGCATTGCTGTCATTTTTATTTTAAGTCCTAAAGTTGTTCCAATTGCTCCTCCTAACAAAATACAGATAATAACAGGTATGAAGTTAGAAGTATTTGGTTGAAGAAGGAGTGTTATTACTGCTATTAACATTCCTAAAATACCGAAAATATTTCCTCTTCTAGCCGTTTCAGGAGATGATAGACCTTTCAAAGCTAAAATAAAAAAAACTGAGGAAATTAAATAAAGTATAGCTGAAAAGTTTTCATTCATTATTTTTTTTTTCTTCTTATACATTGCTAACATTCTTTGTGTTACCATAAAACCTCCAAAAACATTTATGCTAGCTAATATGGTCGCTAAAAACCCCATCAATGATGATATATCAAAGTTATTTTGTAAGTTATTTACCTCAGGATTTAATATAATTAACGTTAAACTTCCTACTATAATTATTCCAGAGATAGCATTAGTTACACTCATTAAAGGAGTATGCAAAGCTGGAGTGACTGCCCAAACTACAAAGTATCCTACAAATATAGCTAGAGTAAAAACTATAAAATTAATTATAAAAGGGTCAACATTTTCCATTTTTAACCATTATAAAAGTTTTTTGTTTTATTACCACTTTTTATCAGTAGAGTCTTTAAAAGTAATTCATCTTCTGTTTCAATATCGAATGTGTTATTTTCTGTTATAAAATTAGAAATGAAATTAAATATATTTTTAGAAAACAACAGACTTGAGTCATAAGCTATAAGACTCGGTAAATTTCTAGGTGCATAAATTATACTACTATTTATACTAACTTGCTCACCAAATTTTGAACCTTGAATATTTCCTCCTGCACTAGATGCTAAATCTATTAATATACTGCCATTTTTCATCTGTTCAATTGTTTTATCCTCAATTAATATTGGTGCTTTTTTTCCAGGAATTAAAGCAGTAGATATTATAATGTCCATATCTAAAGCTACATCATGAATAGCTTTTAATTGTTTTTTTTTATAGTTTTTGCCCATTTCTTTTGCATATACTCTTTGTGAAGCTTCATTTTCTGATTCTTCTTCTACTTTAATAAATTTTGCTCCTAAACTATTTACCTGTTCTTCTACTTCTGGTCTAACATCAAAAGCAAATACTATACATCCTAATCTTTTAGCAGTAGCTATTGCTTGTAATCCTGCCACCCCAGCACCAAGTATGAGACATTTTGCAGGAATAATTGTGCCTGCAGCAGTCATCATCATTGGTAATGCTTTTTTGAAAATACTGCTTGCTTCTATTACTGCTTTATATCCTGCTAAATTTGCTTGAGATGATAATATATCCATAGATTGAGCCCTACTTATTCTAGGAAGAAAATCTAAAGATATAAGATTAATTTTAGTACCTAAAATTTTTTTTAATTTATCAAAGTTTTCATAAGGGTTAAACCCTCCTACTATTGTTGTATTATTTTTTATATGTTTTAAATCACTTTCATCTAGAATAGAACTAACATTTACAAGAATATCTGCCTTCTTTAATACTTCTTCTCTTTCTAAAACTTCAGCTCCATGTTCTTCATATGTACTATCCGTAAAGCTAGCAGCTACACCTGATTTTTTTTCAATAAGAACTCTTAATCCCTTTTTAAGGTAATTCTTACATGTCTCGGGAGTAATAGAAACTCTATTTTCAAATTCATCTTTTTCTTTAAGGGTGCCAATAATCATTATATAAAAATATTATTCACCAGGTATTTTTAAATCTGGTAATTGATTCATGGTTTCTAATGCCATGATTAAACCGTCTATTCCCTGACTATCTAGTACCATCTTAAAATCATTTCTTTTTGTTCTTAGCAAACTTACACCTTCTACTTGCATATCAATAACTTTTAAGCCTTTACTTAAGTCTCTTACTCTCCAAACTATATTTGTAGTTGGATAATCAGGTGAGGCAATAGTAGAATAAACAAAGGCGTCCTTTTTCTTAATTTCTGTATTTTTAACGGTAAACTTTTGTCCCTTGTATGTTCCTAGTTGAGAAGAATAAACATTT
>NHDP01000029.1 GCA_002170595.1 Alphaproteobacteria bacterium TMED62 | reverse complement strand
GTCATCTTTTTCACATCTTTTTATTTCATCACTAGTTAATTCTCCCGAAGTAATTGGATTTTTTCCTTGAATGCCTACAGCCACTTCACCATCTGCAATGCCTTGCACTTCTAATATATGAAGGTTGCAAAATTTTGATATTTGTTCAAATGTTAAAGCAGTATTATCAATTAGCCATACTGCTGTAGATTTTGGCATTAAAGGGTTATTCATTTTTTTTCCTCTTTTTTAATTTTTAGAAGTATTTTTCCTAAATGTTTGCTACTTTCCATTAATTTATGAGCTTTGTCAGCATCTTTTAAATTAAATATTTTGTAGATAATAGGTTTTATAGTTTTTTTAGAAAGAGCTGTCCAGTATCTTTTATATACATTTTTTGCTATAAAAGCTTTTTCTTTATTAGTTCTTGGTCTAAGTGTTGATCCAGTTAAAGTTAATCTTTTAGTCATAACTTGAGTTAGGTCAGCTTTTGTAACGCTACCGGACAAAAAAGCAATCATTATCAATTTACCTTTATCTTTTAATAATGAAATATTTTTTGTAAAATATTTTTGTCCAACCATATCCAATATAATATCAACTCCCATATTTTTTGTATATTTTTTTATTTCTTCAACAAAATTATTCTTTTTATAATTTATTGCTAAGTCAGCTCCTATTTTATTACAATATTTTTGCTTTTTTAGACTTCCAACTGTAGTTATAACTTTACAGCCATGAAGCTTACAGATTTGAATAGCAGTGGTTCCAATACCACTAGAACCACCATGTATTAAAACAGTTTCTGAACATTTTATTTGGCCTATATAGAATATATTATACCAAACAGTAAAAAAATTTTCAGGTATTGCTGCTGCTTCTATATAGCTCATTCCTTTTGGAATAGGAAGAACATGCTTGAAAAATACTTTACAATATTCAGCATAACCTCCTCCGTGAGTAAGTGCACAAACTTTTTGATTAACCTTTAGGTTTTTTACTTTTTTTCCTATTTTAATAATTTTACCAGATACCTCTAATCCCAATGTATTGCTAGCTCCTTTAGGGGGGTCGTATAATCCTTTTCTTTGCAATATGTCTGGTCTATTAACGCCACTTACATAAACTTCAATTAGCACTTCATCGTCATCAATGATAGGTATTTGTACTTTTGTCATTATTAAGTTTTCTGTCCCACCATGCTTTAACACAGTTATACAGTCCATCATATTCTCTCTTTTCATAAATAACTCTTAATAAATATAACTTTTTAAATTATAATACTATTATTATGAACGAAATAGAAATTATATCTCCTAAAGATAATAAAGAAAAAGTATTAGGTTTATCTATTGAGGAATTAAATAATTATAAGAAAGAGCTAATGAATATGATTAATTTTATAGAAAACGAGATAAATAAGAGAAAAGATCAAAAAAATATAGCTGACAAATTTTTTAAGAAATAGATTGTATGAAAAAAAATAATAAATATAAAAAATTTAACTTCAGCACACTTAGTATACATGCAGGACAAAAAGTTGATAAAAATTATAAATCTAGGGCTATACCAATATATCAGACAACGTCTTATTTATTTGAAAATCATGATGAGGCATCCTCTATATTTAACTTAGATACTGATGGACATGTATATAGTAGAATATCTAATCCTACTATAAGTGCTTTAGAGGAAAGAATTGCTTCCTTAGAGAAAGGTATAGGGGCTATTTGTGTAGCGAGTGGTCAGGCAGCACTTCATCTTACTGTAGCAACCTTATTAAATAAAGGTGATCATATAATTAGTTCAGATAGAATATATGGAGGTAGCAGAAATCTATTAGGGCTTACATTAAAAAGATTTGGTATAGAAACAAGTTTTATAGATATTAGAAATTTATCATTAATTAAAAAAAATATTAAAAAAAATACTAAAATAATTTTTGGTGAAACAATTGGTAATCCTGGTTTAGAAATTCTAGATGTAGAAAAAATTTCATATATATGTGATAAAAATAACATTATTTTTGTTGCAGATAATACTATTGCTACACCAGCCTTGTTTAATCCTATTGATTACGGAGCGCATATAATAATACATTCTGCTACTAAATTTATTGGTGGGCATGGCATTGCTATAGGAGGAGCTATAGTAGATTCTGGTAACTTTAGTTGGAATCATACTAAAAAATTTAAAAATATTACAGAGTCATACTCTGGTTATAATAATATTAATTATTTTGAAGAATATGGCCCAGCTGCTTTTTTGATGAGGGCAAGGTCTGAAGGACTTAGAGATTTCGGAGCAGCTTTATCGCCTCAAAATGCATTTTATTTATTAATGGGATTAGAAACCTTAGAACCTAGAATGATGAAACATGTTTCTAACTGTGAGTATATAGCAGCATTTTTATCAGGTAGGGCTGAAGTTAATTGGGTATCATATCCTGGGTTAAGGTCTCATAAAGATTACAAAATAGCATCTAAGCTGATGCCTAAAGGAGCTGGGGCTATTTTATCTTTTGGTATTAAAGGTGGAAAAGATAATGCAATAAAGTTTATTAACTATTTAAGGCTTTTTTCTCATTTAGCTAATATAGGAGATACTAAATCTTTAGTTATTCACCCTGCGAGTACAACTCACTCACAATTAAGCCAGGAAGACTTAATAAAATCTGGAATTACTGATGATTTAATTAGACTTTCAATAGGTTTAGAAGATTTAGATGATCTAATTGAAGACATAACTATTGCTTTAGAAAAGGTTATAAGGTGATTAGGTCAAAATTAAAACTATTTTATAAAAAAAATAAACAAAAATCGCGTTTAATTATTTTTATTCACGGAGCAGCCTGTGATCATACATTATGGGTGTATCAAAGTAGATATTTTTTTAATAAAAATTTTTCAACAATAACGCTAGATCTTCCAGGACATGGTACTAATACAAGTAAGCCATTAAATTCTATTAAAGCATTTAGTAATCTAATAAAACAATTAATAAAAAATGTATCTTATAATGAAATTTATTTAATTGGACATAGTATGGGAAGCTTAATATGCTTAGATACAGCTTTAGCTAAATTGAAACCAATTAAAAGAATCTTTTTAATTGGAGTAAGCTATCCCATGAATGTTAATAAAAATTTATTGCTTAAGAGTAAATGTGATCAAAATTTAGCGATAAAAGATATGATTTCTTGGTCTCTTTCAGATAAAATAAAATTAAACGGTTCAAATTTAATAGGATTGAATTTACCTAATTTTATAAATGTAATAATGAGTAACTCGAAGACAGGTTTATTGTACAAAGATCTTTACGCTTGCAATAATTTTATTATGAAAGAGGATGAAATTAAAAAAATTAAAACACCAATTACTATTATATCAGGTGACAGTGATATTATGACACCTAAAAAAATCGCAAAAAATTTGCATGATAGATTATCAGTATCAAATTTTGAAGTAATAAATGATGCTGGACATTTTCAACCATTAGAGAATCCGATAGAGCTTAATAAAATTATTTTAAAATATGTTAAGTAATTATGAAAAAAAAGATTGAATATTCATACATAGAGAAAGTAGATACTAGATTTGGAGATAATGATATATTTGGACATTTAAATAATGTTATATATTATTCAATATTTGACTCAGTAATTAATAAGTTTCTCATAAAAAGATGTAGTTATAACCCTTTGAAATCTGACATTATAGCTATTTCTCCTGAAACAAGGTGTAAATTTAGGAAATCATTTAAGTATCCAGAGAATATTATAGCTGGTTTATCTACTTTTAAAATAGGAATAACTAGTATTATCTATGATATTTCTTTATTTAGCGAAAAAAATAAAACTTCTTATGCGGAAGGTTATTTTGTGCACGTATTCGTAAGAAAGCAAAATATGACTAAAAAAGTACCTATACCTAAAAAAATAAAAGAAGAATTATTAAAAATATAATTAAACTTTTATATTACCAAACTTCTTTTTAAATCTGGCAACCTGTCCAGCATTCTCTCTTATTTGTGCGTTTCCTCCAGTCCAAGCGGGGTGAGAAATTGGATCAACGTCTAATTTTAATACATCTCCTTCTTTGCCATAAGTTGACATGGTAGTAAATTCTGTGCCATCGGTCATAATCACTTTTATCGAATGGTAACTTGGATGTATGTTTTTTTTCATTTAGTTTTATTTGTGTTAAATTAATAATATCATGTTATATAATATAAAAAAATCTTTTGCAAGACATCAAATTAAACAAAAAAATCACACAATCTATTTTGAAGAATATGGTAATCCTAAAGGAATATCAGTACTTTTTCTGCATGGAGGCCCAGGAAGTGGATGTAATGATAATCAGAAAGCCTTATTTAATTATAAAAAGTTTAGAGTTGTTTTCTTAGATCAAAGAGGTGCAGGTAAATCTGTACCTAAAGGAAGTACTAAAAATAATACAACTTTATTATTAATAAATGATATAGAGTTGATTAGAAATTATTTAAAAATTCAAAGATGGATAGTTGTGGGCGGCTCTTGGGGCGCAACATTAGCAGTTGCATATGCTGAAATGCATTATACTAAAGTAAAAGCGATGATTCTACGTTCATTATTTTTAGGAACAAAGGAAGAAATTGATTGGGCTTTTTTTGAAGCTCCTTTAAGGTTTAGACCGCAACTAATTTATGAAGTTAATAATATTCTAAATAATAAAAAATTAGTTAACCCAATTTACACTCTTGGACCCATGTTAGAGAATAAAAACTATAAAATAAAGAGTTTAGCAGCTAGTTTATGGCTTGTTTATGAAAGCAATCTATCTACTATTAAATTTAATTATAAAAATTTAGATGACATAAAATTTAATATTGAAAATACAGAAAAAATACTACCTAATACACCTTTTATAGAATGGCATTATATTAAAAATAATTTTTTTCTTAAATCAAACCAGTTATTAAAAAATAAAAAAAAGTTAAATAAAATTCCAATAGCTATAGTGCAAAGTGATTATGATTTACTCTGTCCTCCAATAATATCCTTTAACTTTGCTTCTGAATTAGTCAATTGCAAAATATTTAGAGTAGAATGTGCAGGACATTACATTAGTGACCCAGGAGTAAAAGAAAAAATGAAGCAATTATTAGATGAATATGAAGAGAAATAAGAAACAATTAGTACTCTTATTAATTAAGTTATTTTTTTTTCATTCACTGTGCTTTTCATTAGACTCAGATAAAGGAAATGCGATTCATTATAAGAATCCAAATCTGGGTGAGGAGCTTTCATCATATAAAAAAAAAGTACAACAGAATTTATATAAAAATAGTTTTGTTAGCGTTTTAAAGGGAATAGGTTTTTCTGAGTTAGAGGCAATTAATGCTTATATATCTCTAGCATCTGTTTATCCACTAGAGATATTAAAAGATAGAGGCTATTTGATACTTCCTAATAATATAGATAAAAAAAAAATATTTGCAGTTAATGTTAATAATAATCAATCTGTAATACTTAAAAAAGAAAAAGATAAGTTTGTTACATATATATCTTCAGCTGAATTAGCTAATGAGCTAATTACAAGCACAAATGATCTAAGCATCTCAAAGAAAAATATAATTAAAGTAGATAATAATTATGAAGATTATAACAAAAAAATAGTAATTGAAGAAAGTATTTTTAAACAAGGAGAAAATATAAGTCAAAAATTAATTGATATTAATGTAGAAAAAAGTAAATTACAAAATGTTATAAAGTTAATAAAAGAGTTCATAGATCCAAAAAAAATAAAAACAGGTACTATAGTAAAAACTTTTACTGATCAAGGTAATTTAAAAGCTTTTTATATGCCTATTACTAAGAAAAAATTCTTATTTATATATAATAATAAAGGTTTTTATAATTCTAAAATAGTTAACTTTTCAGGTATAAAATCAAATACATCAAAAATATTACATGAAAATAGTAATAAAATTACAAGAATAAACCTATTTACGAATTCTAATTATCAAGTTTTTGAAAACTTTTTAAACAAGGGAGAAAGTATTTATGAATTGCTTCAAAAATATGATATTAAAAACGCAACCATAAATAATATTTTTAATGCAGTAAAGCCTTATTACGATCTTGGGCAAATGAGAGCTGGTAAAAAACTAGAAGTAATATTAAATTATAATCAACATTTACAAGGGCTTTCTTTTAAAATTGATCAAGTTACTAAATTACAGGTAATTTTAGTAGATGATATTTATAAAGTATATTTCTATAAGGAACCTTATAAAATTAAAAAAAAATTGACTGAAATTATTATAAACTCTAATTTTTATAATGACTCAGAGATATTTAATCTACCTAGAAGTATCTTTTTTGAACTAGTAAAAATTTTAAGTTTTTCCATAGACTTTCAAAGAGATATTAAAAAAGGTACAACATTTTTAGTTTTATATGAAAAATTTTATGATTATGAAGATAATCTCATAGCTACAGGCAGAATATTATATTCCAAGGTTTTATTAAAAAGTGATTTAATAGAAATGTATTTATTCAATAAAGGTGGCAAAGAAGAGTATTATGATAAAGATGGAAAAAGTATTAGAAAGACATTAATGAAAACACCTATAGATGGGGCTAGATTGTCTTCTGGATTCGGTAATAGAAGACATCCTGTATTAGGTTATAATAAGATGCATAAAGGAATTGATTTTGCTGCAAAAAAGGGTACTCCTATTTATGCTGCTGGTGATGGTATTATTGAGAGAGCAAACTTCTATGGAGGGTATGGTAGGTATATAAGAATTAGGCATAACTCTCAATATAAGACAGTTTATGCTCATCTTTCAAAGTTTGCAAAAAAAATAAAAAAAAATGTTAAAGTAAAGCAAGGTCAAGTAATTGGCTATGTAGGAACTTCAGGAAGGTCGACGGGGCCACATCTTCACTATGAAGTATTATTTAATCAAACACAAATAAACCCTAATACGCTTAAAATGCCAGAGGTAGAAGTATTAAGTAAAAATGAATTAGTAGAATTTAATAAGAAAAAAACAATAATAAGTGATATTTTAATTAATATTAAGAATTAATTTTCAGTTCAAATTTATTATTTTTTACTCCTACGGTATAAAAAGATTCTTCTTTAATAAGGTTTTTGATGAGTGCATCAGCAATTACACCTCCTATTTCTTTTTCAATTATGCGTTTGAGAGGGCGTGCGCCGTATTCTCTGCTAAAGCCTTTTTCTGACAATAAATTTACTACTTCTAGGTCAAAAATAATTTTGAGATTTTTATTTTTCAATCTATTTTTTAATATTCCTATTTCATTTTCAATTATCTGTTGAAGACTATTTTTTTCTAACTTATTAAATATAATAATTTCATCTAATCTATTTAAGAATTCCGGTTTAAAATTATTTTTTACGAGCTTTAACACTTTTAAATCACGTTCTGATGATAGTTTATTATCAAGAATTATTTCACTTCCTATATTTGAAGTTAAAATAATTATAGTATTTTTAAAATCGACTGAATTACCTTGTCCGTCAACTAATCTTCCTTCATCTAATAATTGTAAAAAAATATTAAAAATTTCAGGATGAGCTTTTTCAATTTCATCAAATAATATAACTTTAAAGGGTCTATCTTTTATTGCTTTTGTTAATCTTCCACTTTCTTCATAACCGATATATCCTGGAGGTGCACCAATGAGTTTAGATATTGAATGTTTTTCTGTATATTCAGACATATCAAAAGTAATTAATTCTTTTTGATCTTTGAATAAATAGTCAGATAGAGTTTTTGCTATTTCTGTTTTACCTACTCCTGTCGGCCCTAAAAACAAAAAAGAACCAATAGGCTTATTTGGATCATTTATACCTGTTCTAGACCTTTTAATAACAGATGAGATAGCTTTTATTGCTTTTTCTTGCCCTACCACTCTTTTTTGTAAAATTTTATCTAAATTAATTAAAGCAGACCGTTCTTCTTCCAAGATTTTATTAATAGGTATACCTGTCCAACTAGATAAAACATTGGCTATATCAGTGTCAGTAACTTTTTTATCTTCTAATATATTTTTATTTAAATCTTCTAATTTTAATATTTTTTCTTTCAGTTGGGGTATTGCATAATGGGTCAACTTTCCTGCTAAAGTTAAATTGCCTATTCTTTTAGCTTTCTTTAATGCTGCCTTATTTTCTTCTAGCTCCTCTTTAAAGTTATTAAGTTTTTCTATTTTACTTTTATATAAATTCCACTCACTTAATAATTTTTCTAAATTTTCAATAATTTTTACATTTTCTTTTTCTAGCTCATTTTTTCTTTTACTCTCTATTTTATTTTCTTTAATTATATTCTCTAACTCAATTTTATTTTTTAATAACTTATTTTCTAGTTTTTCAGCTTGTAAGGGTTTAGTTTTAAGCTCTATTTTTTTTTTACTAGCCGCTTCATCTATTAGGTCAATAGCTTTATCAGGTAACTTTCTACTAGTAATATATCGTGCTGATAAATTTGAAGCTGCAACCACAGATTTATCTGAAATGCTTATACCATGATGTATTTCATACTTTTCTTTTAAGCCTCTCAATATAGTTATGGTATCTTCTATGCTAGGCTCATCTATATAGACAGGCTGAAACCTTCTAGAAAGTGCTGAGTCTTTTTCAAAATATTTTCTATATTCATTTAGTGTAGTTGCTCCAATACAGTGTAATTTACCTCTAGCCAATGCAGGTTTAAATATATTAGCAGCATCTAAAGAGCCTTCGTTGGCTCCTGTGCCAATTAATGTATGTATTTCATCAATAAATAAAATAATTTTTTTATGTAATTCAATTTCTTTAATAACATTTTTTAATCTTTCTTCAAATTCTCCTCTAAATTTAGCGCCTGCCATTAATAATGGTAGATCTAAAGAAACTAATTTATAATTGTATATATTATCAGGAACTGCTTGCTCCATTATTTTAATACTTATTCCTTCTGCTAAAGCAGTTTTTCCGACACCTGGCTCCCCAATCAGAATAGGATTATTTTTAGTTCTTCTTGATAATACTTGTATTGATCTTTTGATCTCACTTTCTCGTCCTATAATTGGATCTATTTTATTATTTTTAGCTAAATTAGTTAAATCAATAGTATATTTTTCAATATTTTCGTATTTATCTTTACTATTATTTTTATAACTTTCAAGGTATGCTTCTAATTTTTTATATTGTAAGTCAAATTTTTCTAGAATTTTTTTTGTAACTGGAGAAATATCTGTAGCTAGCTCCATAAGAAGTACAATACTATCAATATTTTTAATTTTATATTTTTTAATTTGCCTATTAGTTTTATTAAGTATTAAAATTATATTACTTTGTATCTTAGTATCGTTAGCAGTATTTTTTTGTCTATTAGATGCTTTTATACTTTGGTCAAATAAATCTATTTGATTTATATTAAAGTGTTTTAAAGCTTTTGAAACTGCTGCATCGCTTTGTAATATAATAATGAGTATATGTATAGGAGAAAAATATTCATAGTTATTCTCCTTAGCATAATTATAAGCAGCATCTATTGTTATTTTTAATTCTTCACTTAAATCATATAAATCCATGTATACCCCATTATAGATATGGGTGTTGTTAATATACAACACAAGGGTTTAAATTAATAATTAATCTGTTTTTTTAATTAAATTGTTTATTCTTAAGTAATGTTCAGCATGCTGCATATAGTTTTCTGCAGCAACCTTATCACCTGCGGAAGATGCATCTTTAGCAAGGTTTTCGTATTTAGATTTAATTTCTAAAGGGTTTCCTTTAGGTTTTTGTTTAAAAGATTTATTGTCAAATCCATTAATTCCATTTTTATTAAGGGGCCTAGACCTATTCCTTCTAAAGGAGTTATTTTTTTTTATCATTTATCTGAAAACACTGTTTTTTTTTTTACACCAAGAATAAATCGTGCTTGGTTAGAGTAATCCCTAAAAACTTTAATTTTCATAATTTTTGCCTCTTTCATTAAATTTTTTACTTCTTCAGCTTGATCATGTCCAATTTCAAATATAATTACTGAATTATTAATAAATCTTTTTTGGACAAAACCTAAAATGATTTTTTTATAGCTATCTAATCCGTATTTACCACCATCTAGAGAAATAATAGGGTCATAGCATTTAACTTCTGGATCTAAACTTTCTATTACCTCTGATTTTATATAAGGCGGATTTGCTATAATTACATTAAAATCAAAATTTACAAAAATATCCAACCAATTGCAACAAATAAAATTTATTTGTTTTAAAACATTATTTTTTCTTGCATTTTGATTAGCTGTTTTTAGGCTAATTTGATTTATATCTGTTGATATACATTCACACTTTGGAAAAATTCTCATTAAAGCTATGCTAATTGCTCCAGAACCAGTTCCTAACTCTAAAATTTTATTGGGTTCTAGGTTTAAATTTATAATAATATCAATTAATAATTCTGTTTCTTTTCTTGGTGCAAATGTATTTCTATTTAAGCTTAACTCAAAGTCTCTAAAAGTAGTTTTATTTAATATTCTATTAATCGGTTCTCTATTTAATCTTCTATTTAGAGCTTCTTGTATTAAAATTTTTTGATTTTTACTTAATAACAAATCTTCATCAATTATTTGATTTTCTAGGTTTATACCAATAATTTCTCTTATAAGAAGACGTATTTCTTTTTGAGCAGAAGCAATTCCAGCCTTGTTTAATTTTTTCACATATAGATGCACTAAACTTTTTAAAGTCATTATAATGATTTAATTTTTTCTTCTAAGTCTGCAGCTAATAGAGGCTCTATAATCTCATTTAGAGCTATACCTGAAATAATATCTTCAAGTTTATAAAGGGTTAAATTAATTCTATGATCGGTTACTCTTCCTTGAGGATAGTTATAGGATCTAATTTTTTCTGATCTATCTCCACTTCCTACCATTGACTTCCTTTGGTTAGCTATTTTTTCATCACTTTCAGTTTTCATTTTTTCATATAAACGTGAAGCTAACATTTTCATGGCTTTAGCTTTATTTTTATGCTGACTTTTTTCCTCTTGGCAACTGGCTACTACATTTGTAGGCAAATGAGTAATTCTCACAGCACTATCAGTAGTGTTTACGTGCTGCCCTCCTGCTCCTTGAGATCGAAATGTATCAACTCTAAGATCTTTAGCATCTATTTGTATATCTACTTCTTCTATCATGGGTAGGACGGCGACCGTTGCTGCCGATGTATGCACCCTTCCTTGAGTTTCAGTTTGAGGGACTCTTTGCACTCTATGAACTCCAGATTCATATTTTAATTGTGAAAATACATCTCTGCCTGAAAAAGAAATTATTGCCTCCTTACATCCTCCTATATTAGTTTCGCTAAAGCTAAGAATTTCAAACTTCCATTTTTTTTGTTCTGAATATTTTTGATACATTTTTAGTAGTACCATAGAGAATAAAGCCGCTTCATCACCTCCAGTACCTGCCCTAATTTCTAAAATCGCATTTTTATCATCATCAATATCTTTTGGAATTAAAAGCTTTTTTAAATTACCATAAAGTTTACTAAGTTCTTGCTCTAAAAATTCAATATCTTGTTTAGCTAACTCTAATAACTCTTCATCTGAATTATTTGTTAATAAATTTCTATTATCTAAAAGCTGTTTTTCAGATTCTTCTATATTTTTCTTACAATCTAAAACTAGCTCCAGTGAAGCAAATTTTTTACTTAAATTAATTCTGTCATCAGTAGAAATTGTGATGTCAGATAATTGATTTTGAATCTTGCTATGAAGTTCTGTGATTTCAGATAGTTTGTGCTCAAAGTTTTTAAGCATTTTCAAAAAACTCGAGAATTAATGATTTTTTTACTTTGTTTTGATTTCCTGTATTTAAGTTTTTAATCGTATATATTTTGTTATTAATTTCTTCCTCTCCGATTAGGATGGCATAGTCAGCGCTAATTTTATTACCATATTTTAAAGATTTTTTTAAATTTTTATTTATAATTACTTCACTTGAAAATTTAGTATTTAAAAAAATTTGCCTTATCTCGTAGGCAGCATTTATAAATTTTTTTTCTAATGGGACTATTAAAATTTGTTGTGAATCTTTTTCCATGAAGTCAACTAGCTGCGTTAGTCTCTCTAAACCTGCAGCCCATCCTGTCCCTGACAGTTTTGGACCTCCTAATTCACTGATTAAGTTATCATAAGTACCTCCAGCTAAAATTGCAAATTTACTATCAGTCTTTAAAGCAAACTCAAATATAGTATTACTATAATAATCTAACCCTCTTACTAAAAAAGGATCCTCTTCAAAAGAAATATTAAAATCTTCTAGCATTGCTTTTAGTCTTATAAAGATACTTTTATTATTATCAGATAAATATTCATTAATTTTGGGTGCATTTTTATTAACTTCTATATCCTCTAAATTCTTAGAATCTAAAATTCTAAGAGGATTTTTTTCTAATCTAATAATACTATCTTCAGAAAGGTCATTTTTGAATTCTGAATAGTATTTTTTTAATTCTTTTGTATAAGTTTTTCTATCTTCCCAATTACCTAGGTTATTTATCTTTAGAGTAAGATTATCTCTTATATTTAAATCCTTTAAAAATTTTTCTGCTAAACTGATAACTTCAAAATCTTTTTCTATATTAGAGTTTGCATAAACTTCTACACCAACTTGAGTAAACTGTCTTAGTCTTCCTTTCTGTGGTCTTTCATATCTGAACATAGGGCCATAGTAATAAAATTTTAATGGTATATCTTGAGTTAAGCCACTGCTAATTATTGCTCTAGCAATACCTGCAGTGCCTTCGGGTCTTAATGTCAACTTTTGATTATTTCTATCAAGTAAAGTATACATTTCTTTCATAACTACATCTGATGATAAACCAAGAGTTCTAACAAATATTTCATTAAATTCCATAATTGGCGTTGCTATAGGTTTAAAATTAAAATTATTTGCTACAGATTCAAATAATTCAATTATTTGTTTTTGATGTAAAAATTCCAAGCCATGAATGTCATGCATTCCTCTAATAGTTTTTATTTTATCCATTTTTAGTTAGTTTCTTTTCTATAAGAATTGATATCTCTTCTACTAAGTCTTTATTTTTACTTACAAAGTTTTTTTCACCGTTAATATAAATTTGATGATTATTATTTCCTCCGCCAGTAACTCCAATATCTGTATGCATTGCCTCTCCGGGACCATTCACTACACAACCTAAAATTGAAATACTGATAGGATCTTTTACCCAAGAAAATTTATTTTCTATTTGTTTTACTGTTTTAATTACATCAAATTGTTGTCTTGCACATGAAGGACAAGAAATAATTGTAATACCAGTTTTTCTTATATTTAAAGATTTAAGAATTTCAAGACCCACTTTTATTTCTTTGACAGGGTCATCAGAGAGTGAAACTCTTATAGTGTCTACAATACCTTCTGCAAGTAAAATACCTAGGCCAATTGAAGACTTTACAGTACCTGAAAATTCCCCACCGGCTTCTGTTATTCCCAAATGCAGGGGATAATCAGTTTTTTTCGCTAGTAATCGGTAAGATGCAACCGCTAAGTCGATGTTAGATGCTTTTACACTGACCTTCGTATTATAAAAATTAAGTTTTTCTAAAGAGTATATGTTATGCAAAGCACTTTCTAACAAAGCATCTGGAGTTGGTGTTTTGTATTTTTCTAGTAATTTCTTTTCTAGAGAGCCTGCATTTACTCCTACTCTAATAGAACAATTATTATGTTTTGCTGCTTTTACAACTTCAGCAACTCTTTCTTGACTGCCTATGTTACCTGGATTTATTCTTAGACATGATGCTCCTACATCTGCTGCCTCTATAGCACGTTTATAGTGAAAATGAATATCCGCTATAATTGGAACATTTACAGATGAAATGATTTTTTTAAGTGCTATAGTCGAGTCTCTGTCAGGGCATGATACTCTTACTAAATCTGCTCCTGCGTTTTCTAATCTTTTGATTTGCTCAACTGTTGCCTCTACATTAGTAGTAAGAGTATTTGTCATAGACTGAACGGAAATAGGATGGTTAGAACCAATTTTAATCTTTCCTACGTTTACTTGTTTAGTTTTTCTTCTCATTTAGCTGTTATTAAATTATTTAATTTAAATGTGTCCCTATAAAGTATAAATTTAAGTAAGTTTTTTTATTCCAAAGTAAATAAATTAAACTTACAGCAATTAAAGATAAAAGTATAATTATAGAACTGTATTTATTTTTTTTTAGACCTGAACTTTCTAATTGTAAATTTGATTTTTTTAAATTGGAGACTTTTTTTGTTTGAGAAATTTTATATTCACATAAATTTTCTAATTTCAAAAACTTTATATAACTATTTAAAAAGCCCTTTAAATAAGATTTTTTTTCTATATTAATTTCCCCATTTTCAAATTTAGAAAGAATTTCTTTTTTTATTAAAAGTAATTTTGATACTTGCTCTAATTTTATATTTTGTAATCTTCTATTTTTTTTAAGAAAACTACCTAAGTCCTTTAAATTCGTATAGGTTTTTAATTCTGATTTTATCATTTCTTTTTAGAGTTTAATTTGAATATAGAATGTAAAGATCTTATGGCTAATTCTTTGTATTTATCATCTATTAAAACACTTATTTTTATTTCTGAAGTACTAATAACATGAATATTGATATTATTTTTAGCTAATTCTGAAAACATTGTATTAGCTACTCCTACATTAGTTTTCATGCCTAAACCGACTATAGAAACCTTACAAATTTCATTATTTATAAATAAATCTGTAAATTTAATCTTAGTTTTTAGTTTATTCATAATATTTTCAGCCTTGATAGTATCATTTTTTGCTATGGTAAAAGCGTATGTTACATTGGCATCTTTTGCTGAGCCAGACTGAACTATCATATCGACATTAATATTTTCTTTAGATAGGGCATTGAAAATAATAGCTGATATACCGGGTTTATTTTTAATTCCTATAAGTGTAATTAGTGTTTCATTGTTACTATGAGCAATTCCTCTAATAATTTGTTTTTCTAAATATGCATTTTTTTTTGTTAACATTGTTCCCTTCTTTCCAGTAAAACTAGACAATACTTGTAAATTTACATTATATTGTAATGCTAATTGAACAGATCTGGTATGTAAAACTTTAGCTCCTAATGACGATAATTCTAGCATTTCTTCATAATTAATCTTATTTATTTTTTTTGCTTCTTTTACAATTCTAGGGTCAGCAGAAAATACACCATCAACATCAGTGTAAATATCACATCTCTCAGCATTTAAACTGGCAGCTAAAGCTACAGCTGTGGTATCTGATCCACCTCTGCCTAAAGTAGTAATTCTGTTATGTTTATTTATCCCTTGAAATCCTGCTACGACAGGAACTTCATTTTTTTTTAAACTACTTTTTATATGTTTTGTATTTATATTTATAATATGAGAGTTGTAGGCAGAGATACCAGTAATTATAGGAAGCTGCCAACCTTGAAAAGATTTTCCCTTAATATTATTCTTATTTAATAATATAGAAAATATAGAGCTTGATATTTGTTCACCTGAAGACAAAAGACTAGCAACATCATCACTTTTTTTATATTCTTCTAAGTTGGCTGTTAATTTGAGAAGTCTGTCAGTTTCTTTTCCCATAGCAGATACTATTACAACTACATGATAACCTAATTTTCTAGTTTTTTTTATGTAAGATATGGCTCTTTCTATCTTATCAGTACTAGATACCGATGTACCTCCAAACTTTTTTATTATAATTTTCATATTTTATTAATTATATTAATTATTGTATTATAGTAAATAAAGGAGTTTGTAATTGAAACAAAGCATTTTTGATAAAATATCGTCTGAGTGGTGGGATAAAGAAGGTCCTATGAAAATGTTACACTCAATGCATGAAACTAGAATGTTATTTATTAAAGAAAGAATTATGCACAAATATCAAGAGTTAGGTAACTTAAAAAATATTTTTAAGAAAAAGAAAATATTAGATCTTGGCTGTGGAGGAGGAATCTTATCAGAAAGCTTGGCAGAAGAAGGAGCTAATTTAATAGCAATTGATCAGTCAAAAAAATTAATACACGAAGCAAAAAAAAGAGCCAAGTTAAAAAATTATAGAATTAATTATCAATGTGCGAGTATAAAAAATTTAAAAGAAAAAAATGCTAAATTTGATATCATATTATGTTTAGAAGTTATTGAACATATAGAAGATTACAGGAGTTTTTTAAAATTTACTTTTGAATGTTTAAAACAAAATGGAATTATTATTTTTTCTACAATAAATAGAAATTGTTTTTCTTACATTGCTACTATATTTTTTGCAGAAAAAATATTGAAACTTGTACCTGATAACACTCATAATTGGAATATGTATATAAAGCCTGAGGAAATATTAAATATAGCTTTCCAAAAGAAATTTAAGCTCGATAAGATAAAGGGCTTACTACCTATACCTACCTTAAAAGGATTTAAATGGATAAGAATTAATAATACAAGAACTAATTATATAATTTCAATAATAAATTAATTTTTTTCTCTCAATCTCTCTCTTATAGTTTTCGCCTTAGTATTTTTTTCTTTTCTTTCACCCTTAGTTTCAATTTCAATAAGCATAATAAACTTACAAGCTGTAATTCTTACTGTTTCTAGCATTTGTTCGAACATAGTAAAAGATTCTCTTTTATATTCATTAAGAGGGTCTCTTTGAGCATAAGCTCTGAGTCCAATGCCTTGTCTAAGTTGATCTAATCCTAAAAGGTGAGCTTTCCATTGTTGATCTAAAACTTGAACTAAAATTTGTTTTTGAATAAGAGAAAAATTTTCCTTGCTAATCAAATTTATTTTATAATTTAATTTATCTGAAATATTTTTTTTTAACAAATTTAACAAAGTAGATTTGTCCGAAATTTCTTTATCAGCTATGTTTATACCAAAAATATTTTTGACATCTGTAAGTATCTTATTTATATCTAACTCATCTTCATTTTTTTCAGAAATATTTTTTTCGATTATACTTGTTAAAGTATCAAATAACATATCTAAAAAAATTTGATTAATATCATTAGAAGTAAGTAATTCTTTTCTTTGCTCATAAACTACTTTTCTCTGATCATTCATAACATCATCAAATTTTAATAAATTTTTTCTAATTTCAAAGTTGCGACCTTCTACTTTTGATTGGGCCTTTTCAATTGCTTTATTTATCCAAGGATGGATTATAGACTCACCGTCTTTAAGCCCCAGCTTTTTAAGCATATTATCTAGTCTTTCTGACCCAAATATTCTCATTAAATCATCCTCAAGTGAAATAAAAAACTTTGAAGTTCCTGGGTCACCTTGCCTTCCTGATCTTCCTCTTAATTGATTATCTATTCTCCTGCTTTCATGTCTTTCTGTTCCTAGAACAAACAAACCACCAGTTTGTAAAGCTCTACTTTGATTGTTTTTAACTTTATCTTTATTGTTATCTAAATCAGAGTTATTTCCTCCTAATTGAATATCAGTTCCTCTACCCGCCATATTTGTAGCTATTGTAACAGCATAAGGTTTTCCTGCTTGAGATATAATTTTTGCTTCCTTTTCATGAAAACGCGCATTTAGTACTTCATGTTTTATATTCAGTCTTTTTAATCTTTTAGAAATAAGCTCGGAAGTCTTTATATTTGTTGTGCCTACTAATAAAGGTTGACCCTTTTCATGAATTGTAGAAATCTCTTTAACAACTGCTTGCCATTTTTCTTCATCGGTTCTGTATATTTCATCATTTAAGTCTTTTCTAACCATATTTTTATGGGGAGGTATTTCTAAAACATCTAATCCATAGATCTCAGAAAATTCTGCAGCTTCAGTTTTAGCGGTACCTGTCATACCAGATAATTTAGGATACATTCTAAAATAATTTTGAAATGTAACAGATGCTAAGGTTTGATTTTCATTCTGAATTTTTACATTTTCTTTAGCTTCTATGGCTTGATGTAATCCATCTGCAAACCTTCTACCCTCCATCATTCTTCCAGTAAATTCGTCAACTATTACTACTTGATTATCCTTTACTAAATAATCTTTATCTTTGGTAAACAAAAAATTAGCCTTAAGGGCTTGATTGATGTGATGAAGAATACTAATATTTTCAGGAGCGTACAAATTTTGAGTACTTAAAAGATTTTTAGTATAAAGAAGTTTTTCAAAATTTTCTATTCCTGTAGAGTTTAGATTAATAGATCTAGACTTTTCATCAATTTCAAAGTTCTTTTTATCTAGGTTTTTGACTAGATCATTTATTATTAAATATAGTTTGGTATTATCTTCTACTGCTCCAGAGATAACTAATGGAGTACGTGCCTCATCAATCAATATACTATCTACTTCATCAATTATAGCATAATTAAAATTTCTTTGGCACATATCTTCTAAATTAAATTTCATATTATCTCTTAAATAATCAAAACCAAATTCATTATTTGTTCCGTAGGTAATATCTGCCATATAAGCATTTTTTCTTTCTATATCTGACATACCTGATTTTATACAACCAACTGAAAGACCAAGAAATTTGAATATTACCCCCATCCATTCACTATCTCTAGAAGCTAAATAATCATTAACTGTTACTACGTGTACGCCTAACCCACCAATTGCGTTTAAATATGCAGATAATGTAGACACTAGAGTTTTACCTTCACCAGTCTTCATTTCTGCTATTTTCCCTTTATGTAATGCAACGCCTCCTAAAATTTGAACATCATAGTGTCTCTGACCTAACGTTCTTACTGCAGCTTCTCTGACTAATGCAAAAGCTTCTGGTAGAATATCGTTTAGTGTTTTTCCTTTTTCTAACTGTTCTTTTAAATCATTAGTTTTATTTTTTATCTGTAAATCAGTTAATAATTTTATATCATTTTCTAAACCATTAATTTTATTCAGAAGCAATGTATAAGTATTCAATGTTTTTTTGTTAGGATTTATGAAAAAGTTATTTTTGAGAAAATTTAGCATTTAGGATATTTATGTTATTTAATTTTTGTAATTTATATTATAAGAAATATCATTAGTATATAAATAATTAAATAAATTTTATGAAAAAAATACATTTTAAAATTTTTCCTAAAATTCCACTTTTAGAAGGAATAGATATAATATGTGGCAAAGCTAATATAAAAAGCACAACAAGGTTAGATATTGGGGTTATAATATTTCACGATTTAGCTAATGTAGCTTATGTTACTACAAAATCAAAAACTTTTGCAGCTAATATAAAATGGTTAAAGGAAAATAAAAAAATATTTAAAACAAAGATTTTAATGGTTAACTCTGGTAATGCTAATGCTTATACTGGAGAAGAAGGATTCATAAATCTTAAAACTATTTTATCTTTTTTGTCTTCTAAATTTAATTGTAATAAAAAAGAGATAATAATTTCTTCAACTGGAGTTATAGGAGAACAATTGCCTATGAAGAAAATTATGAAAACTTTACAAAAATTAACTGGGAAAACATCAGAAAAATATAAAATGAGCTGGGACGGTTTTGCTAAATCTATAATGACTACTGATACTTTTCCTAAAGCAATCTACAAGACTACTAAAATAGGTAATAAAAGCGTAAAATTGATTGGGATAGCAAAAGGTTCAGGTATGATAGCTCCAGATATGGCTACTATGTTGGGATATATTTTCACAGATGCTGACTTTACGCCAAGAATATTAAAAGAATTGCTAATTCAAATTAATGAAAAATCTTTCAATAGTATTACTGTAGACAGTGATATGTCTACTAATGACATGGTATGTTTTTTTTCTACTAGGAAAGTACTAAATTCCGTTAGTTCTGTTAATGACAAATCTATCGAAACTTTTAAGAAAGACTTACAATGGTTAGCCATAGAGTTAGCAAAAAAAATCATTTATGATGGAGAAGGTGCAACTAAACTAATAGAAGTTTATGTATGTGGTTCTAAAAATTACTTAGATGCTAAAAATGTAGCTTTATCAATAGCTAATTCATTATTAGTTAAAACTGCTATTGCAGGAGAAGATGCAAACTGGGGCAGGATAATTATGGCAATTGGTAAATCAAAAGTAAAATTAGATCAAAGTAAAATTTCTCTTAAACTCGGAAAAAACATAATCATTAATAAAGGAAGGTTAAAAAAGAAATATAATGAGAAAATTATATCAAAATACTTAAAAAAGAATGAAATTTTAATTGAAGTAAATTTAAATAACGGAAAAAATTCTTCTAGAGTATGGACTTGCGATCTAACAAAAAAGTATATAGAAATTAATGCTCACTATAGAAGCTAACTATTTTTTTCCAATTAAAAAATATATTGATAGAGTATTTTTGTTTAAATTCCCTTTGTTTATTTCTTTTTTATATTTCTCATAGAATTTTAGATATAAAGATTTTTTAATTTTAAACTCTTTTCTATTTGATAGATAATTACTTTCTCCAATATGCCTTATAAAATTCCAGGTATCTTCTGGTTTAAATATTTTAAAGTTAAACTCTTCTTTATCAACTATTACATTTTTAAAACCTGAAGCAGAACATAAATTTCCTAATGTTTGTATATCTAATACAGGATTAAAACTATAATTTTTATAAGGTTTAAAAAAGTCTGTAAAATAAAGTCTAAATTCTTTAAAACATTCATCAGAAGGAAATACACTTAGAAATAGCCCATTAACTTTGAGTATATTATATATATTTTCGAATGCTAAAGGAATATTCTTGCAGCTATTTAAAGAAAATAGACAAAAACAAACATCAAAAATGTTTTTTTTAAAAGTTTGATCATATGAATTAGCTACTAATCTATAATTATTTTTTAAAAGAATTTTTTCTGATATAGTAGTTTGATAAAATTTGTGTTCTATTCCTTTAGATCTGATTTTTTTTTCAAATATATTATTTCTAGATCCTATTTCTAAAATTTTACTATTTTTATTTATTTTTATTTGGTCTAAAGCATTTTCAATTAATATATCGGAAACAGTATAAAAAAAATTATCTACTTTTTTATTATTACTTTTGAAAGATTTTATATGATTAAAATTAATTTTTTTTTCGTCAAACATGCATACTCAATATACGTTGCTTAAATGTATTATTAATTGGATTTTCTGTATGAATTTCTTCATAAGCTATTAGATTTAATTGAAAACATAAGGTAATTAATTCTCGTCGTTGTAATATATAGTCAGGATTACTAGGCTTACCAACATTTTGTTGTCCTTCACTAAATGTTTCATATATCAAATAACCACCTTTATTAATTGATTTTATAATTGATGGAAATATAGTTCTATTAAGAAAATTTGTTACTACAATTATGTCAAATTTTTTTTCCTTTAAGGGCCAATTTTTTAAATTTTCAANATCTTTANTTTTTTTTTNNATCAATTTGTNATNAAAACAANTTAAANTTTCNTNATTNATNTCTANNGCNANTACATNNTAGCCATAACTTGATANAAACATTGAATGTCTNCCTTTACCNCANGCTAAATCAAGNGCNNTTCCTTNTTTNNTAGGAATTANTTCTAAGCAGTATTTNACCCAATTTGATATTTGATTCATATTTNTATTGTAATATATAATATAANTAACAATATTTATTACATGNTATNATAATTAANAGTAAAATGATATTATTTGATTTAAAATGTGAAAATGACCATAAGTTTGAAGCTTGGTTNCCNTCNAGCTCTAANTATGAANANCANTTGAANAAAAAGATGATAGNNTGNCCNTATTGTAACAGTAAAANAATANANAANTCTNTGATGNCTCCTAATTTAAATNTNAAAAGTNGNTCAAAAAAGAATAGTANNGANAAAAAANANNATTTATCNNAAATTAATNTNGANAANNAAATAAAGAAGNTTAAAANTTTTNTANAAAANAATACNGAANATGTAGGAAAAAATTTTGCTGAAGAGGCTAGAAAAATTTATTACGGGGAAGAAAAAGCTAGACCAATAAGAGGAGAGTCTACAGAAAAAGAGTCACAGGAGTTAGCGGAAGAAGGTATTTCATTTTCTAAACTACCTTGGTACTCGAAAGAAGATGCTTAATGGAAAAATTCTCAGATAAATTTATAAAAGATTGGAATGAATTAGCTAAAAAAGAACTTCAAAAGGATCATAGTGCTGAAGAGCTAGCATGGAAGTCTGAAGAAGGGATAACTATTAAACCATTATATACTAAAGAGGATTTAGAAGGTTTAGATCACCTTAACACTATGCCTGGATTTCCACCTTTTGTAAGGGGACCTAAAGCCACAATGTATTACGGTAGACCTTGGACAATTAGACAATATGCTGGTTTTTCTACTGCAAAAGATTCTAATAGTTTTTATAGAAAAGCTCTAAAAGCAGGTCAGAAGGGATTATCTATAGCTTTTGATCTTGCTACACATAGAGGATATGATAGTGATCATCCAAGAGTTATTGGTGATGTTGGAAAAGCAGGCGTAGCAATTGATTCTGTAGAAGATATGAAAGTATTATTTAATGAAATTCCATTAGATAAAATGAGTGTTTCTATGACTATGAATGGAGCAGTTTTACCAATATTAGCTTCTTACATAGTTGCTGCTGAAGAACAGGGTGTAGAAATGGAGCAATTATCAGGTACCATACAAAATGATATTTTGAAAGAGTTTCTTGTTCGTAACACTTACATATACCCTCCTGAAAGCTCTATGAGAATAGTTTCGGATATAATAGATTTTACTTCTAAAAAAATGCCAAAATTCAATTCAATTTCAATTTCCGGTTATCATATGCAGGAAGCAGGGGCAAATCAGGTTCAAGAATTAGCCTTTACTATTGCAGATGGTTTAGAATATGTAAAAACAGCAATTAATAATGGACTTAAAGTTGATGATTTTGCTCCAAGGTTATCATTTTTTTTTGCTATAGGAATGAATTTTTTTATGGAAGCATCTAAGCTAAGAGCCGCAAGATATCTTTGGGCAAACAAAATGAAGTTGTTATTTAATCCTAAAAGTTTAAACTCTTTAATGCTTAGAACTCACTGTCAGACTTCTGGTGTTTCATTAACTGAAAAAGATGCTTTCAATAATATTATAAGAACTACTATAGAGGCAATGGCTGCAGTAATGGGAGGAACTCAATCATTGCACACTAACTCCTTTGATGAGGCAGTAGCTTTACCTACGGAAATGTCCTCAAGGATAGCCAGAAATACTCAACTTATTTTACAGAATGAAACTAATATTACAAAAACTGTCGATCCTCTAGCGGGAAGCTATTATGTTGAAAGCTTAACAAATTCATTAATTATTCATGCTGAGAAAATTATAGATGAAATTTTAGATTTAGGAGGAATGACAAAAGCCATAGAAAAAGGGTATCCTAATAAATTAATTGAGGAGTCAGCTATTAGAAAACAATCAAAGATAGATAGTGGTGAAGAAGTTATAGTAGGTGTTAATAAATTTATTAATGAAAATGAAAAAGATTTTGAGATACTTGAAATTGATAATACAGAAGTAAGAAAGGGACAAATTAACTCAATTCTTAAAATTAAATCAAGGAGAAATAATGAAAAATGTAAATTAGCACTTGAAGCATTATCACAAGCAGCAAAGTCAAATAAAGGTAATTTACTAGAACTAAGTATCGTAGCAGCGAGAGAAAGGGCTACTATAGGGGAAATTTCATTTGCACTTGAGAAGGTGTTTGATAGATATCAAGAAAATTTAAATATAACAAAAGGAGTTTATTCTAAAAGTTTCAGAGATAATACTTCGATTGATGATTTAAAAGAAAATATTAATAATTTTATAAAAGATAATGGGCGTAAGCCAAAAATGTTAGTAGCTAAATTAGGGCAAGATGGGCATGACAGAGGTGCGAAAGTCATTGCTTCTTCTTTTTCTGATTTAGGCTTTGAAATTGAAATTACAAAATTATTTTTAACACCTGAAGAATTGATAAAGGAAGCTAATAAAGTTAATCCTGATGTTGTTGGTATCTCAAGTCATGCAGCAGCACATATGACGTTAGTCACAGAGTTTATGAGTTTATTAAAAAATAATAAAAATAATTTTTTAGTAATATGTGGAGGAGTTATNCCAAAAAAAGATATNAATAAACTTAAAAATNTAGGAGTNTCTGAAATATTTGGTCCAGGAACNAANATATTANANGCTTGTTATAAAGTTTTAAATTTAATTAANTATGGNAAAAAATCTAATATTTAAATTTTATAGTTGATGGATTTGAAAATNTATATTATTTTCATTGATCGGAGNATGAAATGACAAGAAAATGTGANTTAACAGGNAAGNTAGTAATTACTGGNAATAATGTNAGCCATGCTAANAATAAGACNAAAAGAAGATTTATTCCTAATTTACAAAATGTAAGTTTNTATAGNGANAANTTAGGNAAAAAANTGAAATTTAGNATNGCNANATCTACTTTAAGAACTGTAGAAAAAAATGGAGGNATNGATAGNTTNCTNTTAANCNCNTNTGANAAAAANCTTTCTAATGANGCTAANAAATATAAGAAAANTATATNTAAAATTTNTATTTCTNANAATTCTAAAAAAGATTAATNAACTGTTTAGACATTACACTTCCTANGTCATCAACNTCTAATATAGTNACTGCCTTGTTNTAGTATCTNGTNACATCATGNCCAATACCTATNGCAAGTAATTCNACNGAACTTTTNTTTTCTATAGANTTTATTATAAATTTTAAATGATTATCTAAGTAGTTACTTTTATTAGAAGANAAGGTGCTATCATCTACTGGTGCNCCATCNGATATAACCATNAANATTTTTCTTTTCTCGNNTCNAGNANATAATCTTTTATAAGCCCATTCAAGTGCTTCACCATCAATATTTTCNTTTAATAAGCCTTCTTTTAGCATTATNCCAAAATTTTTTTTAGTTCTTCTTACAGGAGCATCAGCATTTTTNTATATTATATGAAGNAATTCATTNAGNCTTCCAGGNNNTTCAGGTTTGTTTTCTTTAATCCANCTATCTCTNNCNTTNCCNCCTTTCCANGNTTTNGTNGTAAAGCCTAATANTTCTACTTTAATACCACAACGNTCNANAGTTTTNGCTAGAATATCAGTAGATATTGCAGCNATTGTAATNGGTCTNCCTCTCATAGANCCAGANTTATCAATTAANAGTGTAACTANAGTATCTTTNAATTCNGTATCTTTTTCTTTNTTATACGATAAAGANCTTTCTGGAGAGGTAATTATTCNAGATAATTTNCCACTATCAAGAATACCTTCTTCAAGNTCNAATTCCCACCATCTATTTTGTTTNGATAATAGTTTTCTTTGNAGTTTATTNGCTAAAATNGTNATAGTNGANTCTAATTTTTCAGTTTGCTTATCTAATTGNTTTCTAAGTNTTGAAGCCTCTTCTATGTCACAAAGTTTCTCGGCAGAAATAATGCTATCAAATCTCTTAGTATATACAGAATACTTAAGTGTTGTTTCAGCCTGGTCATTAAAATCATTAATTGGTGATGAATCGTTAGCAGAACTTTCTTTATTATCACATGCTTCTTCTAATGAATCTTGATTTTCTATACTATCTGTATTTTGATGTTCGGCCGTATCAGATATTTCAAAAGTTTGATATTCTTCTGTTTGTTTATTAGCATCTTGAGTTTGGTTTTCTTCTTCTTTTGCTTCCTCTTCTTTATTATTATCCTGTCTTTCTTGTTCGTTATATGTTTGATCATCTATAACTTTATTTATTAGTTTTAAGATTTCTTCACTAAATTTTTTTTGACTAGAAATTTTATCCAAGATTTGCAAGTCTTTATTTTTCAGGATTCTATTGAGAGAGTTTATTATAGGATCACTAATTTTAGCTAGCTCAGAAGATATTGTTGACCCTAAAATATTATTTTTTAAAAAAAATTTAAATGTTTCTGATTTAGTTAATTTTATATCTTCATTTACTTTATCCCTTATAAGTTCTTGATCATAATCTGAAAGGTTCTTTTTAATGCCAGGATATTTTAAACCACCCAGCACTTCACATCTAAGATACTCTATTTCATCAAATATTTCTTTTATTTCTAGTTTTTTAGGACACATTCTTTCATGAATTTTACTATCATGATATCTCTTTATTAAAGAAGCAGAGTCACTTTTTCCTCTAATATTTAGTTTACTTTCATATAATTTTGCCTTATTAATTTCAGGTAGGTTAACATTTTGTTGAGAGTTTTTTTTATCTGTTCCAAACAGTACAAAAATATCAGAATTATTAGCAACAGCTTTTACAGTACTTTCAATAGACTTTTTAAAAATATTAGTACTTTTATCCTCTTTATTCATTTATGTCAGTAGATGTTTCATTTATTATATTAACCCAATCATTAGGTAACTCTATTGCAAAGCATCGTTGATAATATTCTGCAATTATTGGTCTTTCAGCTTCATCACATTTATTTAAAAAAGTTACCTTAAATGCATATTCTAAATTTTTAAATATTAATGCGTTTTCAGCCCAGGTAATAACAGTTCTTGGAGACATTACTGTTGATATATCACCATTTTTAAAACCAATTCTTGTTAAATTTGCTAAATTAATCATTAAAGATATTTTTCCTTTATCAAATTTTACTAAGAAATTTTTTACTTTTGAGCTAATAATATCAAATTCTTTATTTTCATTCAGATAGTTTAAAGTTGAAACTATATTCCACCTATCCATTTGCCCTTGATTAATCTGTTGCGTTCCATGATACATTCCAGATGTATCTCCTAGGCCAATAGTATTAGTAGTACAAAAAAGTCTAAATGAGGGGTGAGGAGTTATTACTCTATTTTGTTCTAATAAAGTTAGCTTTCCATCTATTTCAAGTATTCTCTGTATCACAAACATTACATCTGGCCTTCCTGCATCATATTCATCAAAAACTAACGCAACTCCATTAGATAATGCCCATGGTATGATACCTTCTTTAAACTTTGTTATTTGAGATCCATTTTCTAATACTATTGCTTCCTTACCAATTAAATCAATTCTGCTAACATGACTATCCAAATTAATTCTTAAACAGCGCCAATTTAATCTAGCTGCTATCTGTTCAATATGAGTCGACTTACCTGTTCCATGATAACCTTGAATCATTACCCTTCTATTAAATTGAAAACCTGCTAAAACTGCTAGCGTCGTATCTTTATCAAAAATATAGTTTTCATCTATTTCAGGTACATATGAATCCTTGTCAGAAAAGCTATTTACTTTTAAGTCTGTTTTTATTTTAAATACTTCTGAGACGTCTATTTCTTTATTAGGTTTCTCTAATTTCTCAGGAATATCCTTTTCTTTTAAATCTTTCATAATATCCTTCATTGTTTTAAAAAATTTAATAACTCTGAGTATGCATTATTTAATTTTATTATATGTTCTTCACTATTATTTTTACTAACATCAGGGTGAAATTTTTTCACCATTTTTTTATATTGTTTTTTTAGAGAAGATATTTTTATTGGCATCTTAATTTCTAAAATTTTTAAACAATTTTCTAATTTAGTGGTATTTACTTTATTTTTTGAATCTGATCTAAATTCCTTCGAGTTCTCATAAAGGTTATGATCATCCGAAAACTTACATTTTTTTATCTTTGCCCAAGTAGGTCTATGCCACAGCGCATCATTAGAAATTTCATTATATATTTCATCGGAGGTTTTACCTTTAAAATAATCCCATCCTCTATTATATATTTTGACATGCTCTAAACAAAACCACCTAAATTCTCTCAGTTTATCCCTAGAAGTAGGAGCTTTATACTCACCTTTTTTTTGGCAGTTTCCCCATTCACAGTACTTTGTAAGCGCTAAAATACTATCGTCTTTATCTTCTGAATAACAAACAAACCTTTTTTTTTTTTTAAACATAATATAATATTATGTTTTTTTATTTTATTAGCAATAGTAGGTATTAATAATGAATAGAGATTCGCGAAAAGAAAGAATTGAAAAAACACTACAATCGTTTTTTTCTCCTAAGTTATTAATAGTTAGAGATGACAGTAAAAAACATGAAGGACATAATCAAATAGGTGAGCATGAAAAAGAAACTCACTTTTATATTCAAATGCGATTAAATGATCATAAAACTACAAATAAAGTAAATTTACACAGAAAAGTATATAGTTTATTAAATAGTGAGTTTTCTTCTGGATTACATGCATTGGAGTTAGATATCAAGAGTATCTAGGGTTTAATCTTTTTTTTAATTAAAATTTTTGTAATTCTTGTTTGATTTCTAGATATTATATTTATAATTAAGTTTTGTATAACAAAATTTTCTCCTTTTTCTGGTATTCTTTTTGCAGTATTGATAATTAACCCTGCAATTGTTGAGGCTGAATTCTCTGGAAGTTTAAAATTAAACTTTCTGTTTAGATCTCTTATAGTTACGTTTCCATTAACATAAATATTACCATTATTATCATATAAAAGATTAGAGGAAGGGTAATCATGCTCATCTTCAATTTGTCCTACTATTTCTTCTAAAATATCTTCTAATGTAACTAAACCTTCAAGAACTCCGTATTCATCTACTACAAAAGCAATTTGCTTTTGTTTCTCTCTGAATGCATTAAGTTGTCCTAGTAAACTTGTAGTTTCAGGAATAAACCAAGGTTCTTGTAATACTTTTTTTATATTAAAATTTTTAAGCAACAATGCTCTTAACAAATCTTTTACATATATTACTCCTATAATATTTTCAGAATTATTTTGCCATACTGGAAATCTTGAAAAAGGTGTCTCATTAGCTAGTTTTATAAAAAAACTTTTTTTTTCATTTATGTTTACGCTAAAAATATCTTTTCTATGAATCATAACTTCATTTATTTCTCTATCTTTTAGATCTAAAATACTTTCTAGCATAAATCTATTATCTTTAACCATCTCTCCTTCTTTTGCTGCCAGCAAAATAGCTCCTCTAATTCTATCTACATTAATAGTATTACTTTTAATTTTTTTGAAACTTAATAAAAAATGAATTAATTTCTGTATTAAAAAATTTATTGGAGATAATAACCAAACAAAAAATATCAATAAAGGAGTATAAAATATTAATAAGGTCTCGGGCTTTCTAATTGCATATATTTTTGGCAAAACTTCAGCAAAAATAAATATTAAAGAAGTCATTACTAAAGTTGAATATAAAATTCCTATAGGCCCAAAAGAGTGTATTAAAATATTTGTTGCCAATGCAGAAGAAAGAATATTTACTAAATTATTACCTAATAATATTGCACTAATTATTAATTCTTTTTTTTTTAAAAGTTTTTGAGTTTTTATAGCTTTTTTATCTTCTTCAGATACTTTTTTTTGTATTAAGGGTTCAGATATGCTCGTTATAGCTGTTTCTGAAGAAGAAAAAAAGCCTGAAAGGATAATTAAAAAAAAAATAATTAGGATTTGAATAATCAAATATAACTCAGGCATTAAATATAAAATTCCTCAATTGTTTTTTTTAATAAATTAGTATCAATATCTTTTTTAATAAATGCTGCCCCAATACCTTTACATAGAATAAATTGAATATTACCTTTATAAGATTTTTTATCGGTTTGCATTTTATTGATAATACTTTTAATTTGCCAATTTTTGTTATTTGACAATTGTTTTAATTTAATAGGAAGTTTAGAACTTTTTAAATGATTTTCCAATACATAATAATCTTCTTTTTTAGCATAACCTAGTTTTTGTGATAGCTTCATAGCCATTAATATTCCCACAGATACCGCCTCTCCGTGCCTTACTTTGTAGTTTAGTTCGTTTTCCAAAGCATGCGCAAATGTATGCCCCAAGTTTAGAAGCATTCTGGTTTTTTTTTCTTTTTCATCTAACTTAACTATTTTTGCTTTTTTTTTAATACAAGTTGTAATGATTTTATATATATTTTCAGATTTTAAATTAAATGTATCTTTTGAGTTTTTATTCAACCAATTGAAAAATAGTTTGTCATCAATGATGCTATATTTTACTACTTCAGCATAACCTGCAAGAAACTCTTTTTTTGGTAAAGTAATAAGAGTATTTGGATCTATAAATACAGCAGAAGGTTGAAAAAAAGTACCAACTAAATTTTTTCCTATTTTGGTATTTATAGCTGTTTTACCTCCAACTGAGCTATCTACTTGTGATAACAATGTAGTAGGTATTTGAATAAACTTAATTCCTCTTAGTAAAATAGAGGATAAAAACCCGGCTAAATCTCCAATAACTCCGCCACCAAGAGCATAAATAACATCATTTCTGTTGACTCCTTTTTTTATGATTTTATCAGTAAGATTCTCCAGAGAATGAAAAGATTTACTTTTTTCTCCAGGAAAAACACAATATGAATTAAATTTAACATTATTTTTAGATAGATTATTAGTAAAGCTAGTTAAATAAAATTTTTTTACATTATTATCAGTAATTATTATAGCTCTACAACCAGGATAATTTTTTTTGTGACATTTTGCTACGTAATTAAAAATATTATTTTTTAAAAAAATATAGTAGCTATTTTTTGCTAAATCTATTCTTATCTTAATCATTTTTTTTTATTTATGTGATTATTAATTTTTCTTAATATAATTTCTGTCATTCTCTCTTTACTAGCTTTTATAATATTTACTTTTACAGATGCTTTTTTATAATATAGCGTTCTTTCATTTAAGAGTTTTTTTAATTTTTCTTTTGAGTTGAACTTTTTAGTTAAAGGTCTCTCATTTCTAGATTTTATAATTCTGTTATAAATAATATCAATACTTCCATTTAACCAAATGCTAATACCAACCGAGTCTATTAATTGTCTGATACTCTTATTTAAATAGGCACCTCCTCCTAAAGACATGACAAAACCATTCATGTTATTATTTTTAATTTTGTTGAATATTACTTTTTTCTCTATTTCTCTAAATTTATCTTCCCCGTGAGCTTCAAAAAAATCATTAATTGAAATATTTGAAAAAAATTCTATTTCTCTATCACTATCAAAAAATGGCAAATCAAGTTTAGAGCTGATTCTTTTACCAATAGTAGTTTTTCCTGTAGCCATGAAACCTACCAAAAAAAGTTTCTTTGCTTTTAATTCCTTATTTAAATTTATTTCATTCAAGAGATATTTGTTTTATGCTTAATTATAAAGTATATTATAGTATATTACATAAAGAAATAATTTCATTGAAAAATTTTATGATAATTAAAAAATTTTTAATTTTTAGTACTTTAGCCATTTTAGGTCTTATGGTATTTGTAGTTTTTTTTTGGGATATACCAGCTCCTCAAAATAAAATAGAAAAAGATTTAGAAATACATAGGTTGAAACAAAATGAATAATCTTAAAAATATAATGATTATTTTATTTATTTTCCTTTGTAGCTTAATATTTGCTGATGATGTACCAAAAAGAATTATTGTTATAGAAGAAAATCTTGAATTAGATACAGATACTTTTGAAAAAAAAAAGTATACAAAACAACAATGTAATAGATAATCAAGTTGATCTCTATACTGAAAAAGAGACCAAAGAACAGGAAATTGAAAAAGCAAAAAACTTAATAGTAGTAGATGATATTCCTAAAGAGTATAATGACTGGTATGGTATATTATCAAGCGAACAAGGAGGATTAGGTTGGTTAATGTGGGGCAATACTAACAGTGATCTAGCAGTTGCGTTATTAGAAAAGACTAATTTTTCTCCCAAATCACAAATTTTGTCGGATTTGACATCTAAACTATTGATGTCTAGGGCACAGAAACCAAAGGAAAAAGAAATTTCTGATGGAATTGCTGACTCATTTATAAAAAAAGGTCAATTACAGTATCTTAAAAAAAAAATAAAAGTATTAGCTTATATAGGAGATACTGAAAACATTAACAGATTGGTTGAAAATATTCCTTTAGAAGTAAAGGGTAGTAATTTTGATAATTTATTATATGAATTAAGACAATTTGATAAAGATATTCCTTATATATGCGATGAATTACAAAAGAAAAAGTTTGATCTTCAAAAAGATATAGAGAAAAGAAAAACATTAATTGCATGTATAATAGCGAGGAAAAATTTCAATAAAGCACAATTAGCCTTAGAATTATTGGAAAATGACTCAGTAGACAGTTTAAATTACATACAAACTGTACGTAAGTTTTTAGAAGAACCATCTATCAAAAATTTGTTATTAGATGAAGAAAGTATGGATATTAAAAATTTTAAAATTATAAGTTTAAGTAATTATGATATAGCAAAAAATATTTTTTCTAACGATAGCATAACTTTCAATAAAATTATTTATGACATGAAGTTGTACAGTACAATTAATCAAGTAGAATCTTTAGAAAAGTTGGTAAGTTTAGGCTTTTATAGTCCAAATATACTTAAAAATGTATATGAAGATTATTATACAAAATTGGATAAAACTGAAGACTTTTACGATACTATTAAAATGGAAACTGAAAACTCATTGAATATAAGAGTAAGTTTATATCATTTAATTAATAATAGTGTATCTGATATTGAAAGAGCTAAGCTTTTAAATTTACTTTGGTTAAAGTCTAAAGAAATAGGTATAGAAAAAGCTATTTACTTTATGACCAGTAACTCTATTAATTCATTAGTTCCTAAAAGAGAATTAAGTTGGTTTATTTACCCAGCCACAGAAGCTTTGATAAGTGTTAAAGAGTATAATGAAGCTAAAAATTGGTTATTCTTTATGACAAATGACTTTAAAGATAGGGCTACATTAGATATAAATTTTTGTAAAATGTTACTTTTATTATACATAGCTGATGCTGATTTAGTAAAATCAAATTATGATATACCAGATATAAATTTTTTATTAAAATTACTTGATAATAGTCTAAATATTAAAAAACAAAGTATTTATTCTTTAATGGTTACTTTAAAAGCTCTTAATTATGAAGTTTCTGCAGAATTATGGGAAAATTTTTACATTAATGAATATATAAAGTTTAATACAAATTTAGATGGGTTAAAGACTAATCTTTTCTTAATTTTAGAAGAATCAGTGAAAAAAGGCAATTTAGCTGAAGTAGTTTTATTAACAATAGATTTATTAAATACACAAAGAAAAAAAAATATTGATTATTATATCATATATAAAGCAATAAATGCATTAAATGACATAGGTTTAAGAAAATATGCAAGAAATTTTGGTTTAGAGATAAATTTGGATATTTAGATTGAAAAAAATTATTGGTAATAATAATATTGATGATTTTATAATCTTGTTTTTAGAAAAGAATCTAACAGAAAAAAATTTAATGTTATCTTCTATAGATGCTTATAAAAATGATTTGAATGATTTTCACAGATATTTAACTAAAAATAGAATACAACTATTAGCATGTACATATGAACACATAGTTTTTTGGATAGACTCACTTAAAAAAAAATCATTTGAACAAACAACTTTAGTTAGGAAAATCTCTACGTTGAGGCAGTTTTTTAATTTTTTATATGCTGAAAAATTAATAATGATAAACCCTGTAACAAATATTATTTCTCCAAAAAAAAATATGATTTTACCAAAATTTTTGGATGAAACGGACATCAAGAAAATTTTAAAATATCTTTACAGTAACAATGATACTTTTAAAAACTTTCAAACTCTTGTATTAACAGAGTTACTTTATGCAACAGGTTTAAGAGTAACAGAATTAGTTTCAATGAAATTGAGTAATATAGACGATGGATTAGAGAGCATTCATATAATGGGAAAAGGCAATAAAGAGAGAGTTTTGCCATTAGCTAAAATAACAAAAAAAATATTACAAAAATACTTAGAAAGTTCCGATTTTAAAAAATTCAAAATTATTTCTGGACAAAGATGGCTTTTCCCTTCAAGAAAAAGTCACCTTACCAGACAAGCTTATTATTACAAACTAAAAGCTATCGCAATTAAATCAGGTTTAAGTCGAAATAAAATTTCACCTCATATGTTGAGACATGCATTTGCTTCTCATATGTTGAAAAACGGAGCAGACCTTAAGGTAATTCAATATTTATTAGGACATGAAGATATATCTACAGTTCAAATTTATACACATATAAATTTGAGAGAATCTCTAGAGGCAATTAAAAAACACCCTATAAGGAATGCTTTACGAGAAGACTAATTTAAATTATTTTTTTAAAAATTTATGAAAAGTAAAAACAATATAAAAGTGCGTTTGAATAGATCTGAATTAGCGGTACCTGGTTCAAGAGTAGAGTTTTTTGAAAAAGCAGCGAAAAGCAAAGCAGATATAATATTCTTAGATCTAGAGGATTCCGTATCAATTAATGAAAAGTTAGTTGCAAGGTCAAATGTAATTGAAGCTGTAAATGATATAAATTGGGGAAAAAAAACTGTATCAATTAGAGTCAATAGCTATGATACAGAACTTGTGAAAGACGACATCAAAGTAATTATGAAAAATACTTCTTCTAGACTAGATTTACTAATGTTTCCAAAAGTTAACAGTGCAAAAGAGGTAAAATATTTTAATAAACTAGTTTCTAATTATGAAATAAAATTTAATAGAAAAAAAAAAATAGGATTTGAAATTATTATAGAAACTACCTTAGGTTTAATTAATATAAATGAAATAGCATTGGCAAGTAAAAGGAATGAGTCTTTACATTTTGGAGCGGCTGACTTTGCTGCTTCTTTAGGAGCTAAAACTACAAATATAGGAGGTGTTAATAGAAATTATGGTGTGCTTGACACAAAAGGGGAAAAAAGAAACTTTTTTCTAAATGATATGTGGCATTATTCTCTATTTAAGGTAGTGTTAATTGCTCATGCTTATGGTTTAAGGGCTGTAGACTGCCCTTTTGGAGATTTCTCAGATGAAGCAGGTTTTGATTCTTCAGCAAAAAGTTCATATACTATGGGTTTTGATGGAAAAATGGTAATACATCCATCACAAATAAATGCAAGTAATAAAATTTTTTCTCCTACAGATAAAGAAATACTAGAAGCAAAAGAAATATTAATACAAATGAAGCTTGCTGAAAAAAAAGGTAAAGGAGCTATTGCATTTAATGGAAAATTATTAGATATTGTATCTATAAAACAAGCTNAAAATATNGTANANATNNATAATATGATTAAAAATAANANAGATANCAAATGAAATTTTTTTTAGANTTTGAATCAGAAATTGNTGAGNTAGAAGCTNAAATNNATGAGCTAAGNCATNTAAGNANTACAAAAGGCTCAAAAATNCTNGANGANATTTCTAANNTNGANTTTAANACAAAAAANCTNNTAAAAGCNAANTATTCTTCNTTATCNCCATGGCAAAGAGTACANGTNGCNAGNCANCCNGAAAGNCCNCANTTTATAGATTATATTAATGGTATTTTTGAAAATTTTGAAGAATTAANTGGTGACAGAAATTTTGGTCANGANGANGCAATAATTGGNGGATTAGCATCTTTAAATGGTCAATCTGTAATGATTATTGGACAAGAAAAAGGTAATGATACTAATAGCAGAATAAAACGTAACTTTGGTATGGCTAGGCCTGAAGGTTATAGAAAATCTATAAGACTTATGAGTTTAGCAAATAAATTTAATTTACCTATAATTACTTTTGTAGATACAGCTGGAGCTTATCCAGGTATAGGAGCAGAACAAAGAGGTCAATCTGAAGCCATTGCTTCTTCTATAAAAACTTGTTTGAGTGTTAATGTTCCACTCATTAGCATTATTATAGGAGAAGGAGGTTCTGGAGGAGCTGTAGCTATAGCCACCGGTGACAGAGTTTTAATGCTAGAGAATTCAGTTTATTCAGTAATTTCTCCAGAAGGTTGCGCATCTATATTATGGCAGAAAGAAGGCTTTGATGAAATTGCTGCTAATAGCCTAAAATTAACTTCTAGTGATCTTATAAAATTAAAGGTGATTGATGAAATTATTATTGAACCTATTGGAGGTGCACATAGAGACCCAGATTTAACAATAGAAAATGTTAAGAAAAGCCTTTTAAAAAACCTTGATAGTTTAATCAATAATAGAAATTCTAATTTATTATCTTTAAGGCGAGAGAAATATTTGAAATATGGATCAACTCTTAGAGTTTAATAAATTTGTCATTATTAAGAAAATTTCAAGATTTAAATAATTTTTTTTACGATAAAAACTATTATGAATTGATTTGCAATGGATACAAAATAGGATACGTGCATAGGAAAATTGCTAAGAATATTATAGTAAATGTTAAAGATCTCTTTTTATTAGATCGAAAAATTTATTTTAAATATACGGATAAGACTAAACTTAATAGAACAGTATCAAAAATTGCTAGAGCCTTAGTTAAGGAAAAGATTTCTTTTGAACCTACAGGTGAATACTTTTCATGTAGAAAAACGGTTGATGGTAAAGAATTTTTTAAGTTAGATAGGAAACTATTAGAATTTTTAGGAATAAGAGGTTATGGAGTGCATTTAATAGCTTATTTGAAAAATAATAATTCATATAAATTATGGGTTCCAAAAAGAAATAAAGAGAAATTAGTAGAGCCATCTAAATTAGATAACACTGTAGCAGGTGGAGTTAAAGCTGGCGAAGGTATTTTTAGTGCTTTACAAAGAGAAGCTTATGAAGAAGCTGGATTAACCAGGCATGATCTCAAAAATGTAAAACTTGTTGGAACTATAAATTATAAATGGAAAAAAACTCCATACACTTTAAGAAGAGATACCTTATACCTCTTTGACTTAGAGGTAGACAAATCATTTAAACCAAATTGTTTAGATGGAGAGGTTCAGGAGTTTAGACTAATGGATTGGAAAAAAGTATTACATCTAATGCAAAATACTAACTTAGTAAAAAATAATTGTAACTTGGTTTTTTTTAATTTTATGATGAGACATGGTTTGATTACACATGAGAACGAAAAAGACTATGAAGAAATATTAATGCTTTAAGTGTATTTTAAAGATTTAATTATTTCTAAAGTATTCATATCCTCTATTGTGGCAGGTATTTTATAATTTTCTCTATTTAATATCTTTGCAATTGTAGAGCGAAGAATTTTACCAGACCTAGTTTTGGGTAAAGCTGCTACAACTATTGATTTTTTATATGATGCAATCGGACCTAACTTTTCTCTTACTAAATTTATAGTTTCGTTAATTATACTTTCTTCCGAATTGATAGAGGAGTTGGTTAATACTAATAGACCGATCGGAACTTGGCCTTTAAGGTTATCTTGTATACCTATTACAGCACATTCAGCTACATCCTTATGTTGCGTTAAAATTTCTTCTATAGATCCAGTAGAAAGTCTATGTCCTGCACAATTTATAATATCATCAGTTCTTGACATAACAGAAATATATCCATTTTTATTAATCACTCCTGCATCAGAAGTATCATAGTAACCACTATATCTTTTTAAGTATGCTTCATAAAATCTACCTTTATTATTCCAGATTTCCGAACTACAACCAGGAGGAAGCGGAAGTTTAATCACTAAATTTCCCATCTTATCAGGAGGTAATTTTTTTCCTTCATCATTTAAAACAGTAACTTGATATCCTGGTGCTGCTTTACCAGTAGAGCCATATAATATATCAAAAAGTCCAAATTGAGCAAAGTTACCAGCAATAGACCATCCTGTTTCAGTTTGCCACCAATGATCAATAACAGGTTTATTTATCATTTCCATGGTCCATTTTATACTTTCTGGATCTGCTCTTTCACCTGCCAAAAAAATGTATTTTAATTTAGATAAGTCATATTTTTTTATTTCTTCTCCATTAGAGTCTTCTTTTTTTATTGCTCTTATAGCAGTAGGAGCTGTAAACATAGTTTTTACTTTGTATTCTGAAATTACTCTCCAAAACTGGCCAGCATCAGGTGTTCCAACAGGCTTACCTTCATATAAAATAGTACTACATCCCAATAGAAGAGGAGCATAGACTATATAAGAATGACCCACTACCCAACCTACATCGGAAGCAGCCCAAAATACATCATTTTGTGAAATATCATAAGTCATCTTCATGCTATTAAGAAGTGAAACAGCATGTCCCCCATTTGTTCTTACTATTCCTTTTGGAATTCCTGTAGTACCTGATGTGTGCAAAATATACAATGGGTCATTAGAATCAATTGGTATGCAGTTGATAGTTAAAGATGATTTTATAAATTCATTCCATGAAATATCGTTTTCCATATTTAATTTACATATATATTGTTTTCTTTGATATATAATTTGCTTTGAGGGTTTATGAAACGAAAGCGTAAGGGCCTTATTAAGAATTTCTTTATAATTAATTATTTTTTTTCGTTCTAATCCACAACTAGCTGAAATAACAACTTTTGGAGTTACATCAGAAATTCTACTGGCTAATTCTTCTGCTGCAAAACCTCCAAATACAACTGAATGTACTGCACCTATTCTTGCACAAGCAAGCATTGATACTATTACTTCAGGGATCATAGGCATATAAAGTACTACTCTATCTCCTTTTACTACCCCCATATTATTTAATGAAGCAGCTAATGATGTTACTTGAGAAAGCAGTTCATTATAAGTTATTTTTTTTTTTGTATCTGTAACTGGGCTATCATAAAAAATAGCAACCCTATTTCCTCTACCATTTTCTATGTGTTTGTCTAAGCAATTGTAGCACGTATTTAGTTTACCTTGATGGAACCATTCATAATGGTCAGCAGTTTTATGCAAAGTCTTTTTATAAGGTTCTATCCAAGTAATATTTTTTGATTTTTTATCCCAATAAGATATTGGATCATTAGCCCATTCTGAATAGTTTTTATCATAAGACATTTATTAAAGTAGAAGGGCAAAAGTACTTAGCTAATGCCCTTTAATATATTTTACTCTCTATTGCCAAAAAGCATAAGTAGATATTGAAATAATAGTAGTAAATCTAAGTATAACTTTAGTGCGCCCATTACAGCTTTTTTTGTTGAATCATCACTATTTTCATTCTCTACATAGATTTCTTTAATAACTTGAGTATCGTATGCAGTTAATCCAGCAAAAATTATTACTCCTATTATAGACATTGCAAATTGCAAAGCAGAAGACCCTAAGAATATGTTCACAATAGAAGCTATGATTAGCCCGATTAAACCCATCATTAAAAAACTACCCATTTTAGCTAATGATCTCTTTGTTGTATAGCCCCATATACTCATAGTTAGAAACATAGATGCTGCAATAAAAAACACTCTTGCTATTGTTGCTCCTGTGTAAACTAGGAATATACTAGCTAGTGAAATTCCGTAGCATGCGGATAATAACCAGAATAAGTTTTGAGCCGTTCTAGAACTCATCTTATTAATTCCAAAGCTCATCCACAAAATTATACCTAGTGGAGCAAACATAACTACAAATGCAAGTGGTCCTTGCATTAGAGAGATAACTAATGCGTTACCAGATACGTAAGCACTAGCAAACAAATATGAAATAACTCCAGTTATTGCTAAACCTGCAGACATATAGCTGTAAACTTTTAACATAAATTTTCTAAGTCCATCATCAACTGCAGACAAAGAAGAAGCTCTTGATCTAACATTATAATCGTTAGTGTATTTACCAAACGCCATTTATAACTCCATAAATTAATTAATAATATATATATTATATGATAATTTTAGACTATTATTCAAGAATTGATTTAAAATAGGAGGCATTATATGAATGAAAAACTACTTTCTTATTTCTTAGAAAATAATTGGGAGGTAAGAAGTGATAATAAAACAGCTCTCAAAGTTTTTAAATTTAAAGATTTTAAGTGCGCATTTTCCTGGATGATATTGTTAGCATTCGTTTCAGAAAATCAAAATCATCACCCAGAATGGAAAAATGTTTATAATAAAATAGAAGTAACTTTAACTACTCATGATTTGGGGATGCTTTCCGAAAGAGATGTCAATTTAGCTAAAGAAATGGATAAAGAATTTGAAAAATATATTCAGAAAGTATAAGAATTCTGAAGTAATTTTTGCAAAACTATTAGGTTTTGGTGGTTTAATTCCTTTTATAATTGGCTTGATCATTCTGAACTTTAATATTAATAAATCTCAAGTTTTAGAAATCGTTATAATTTATGCGTATACTATAATTGCTTTTTTAGGTGGAATATATTGGGGTGTAGGATTAAATATTAAAGTAATAGCTAAAAGATATTTTTTTATTTCAACTTTGCCCACGATTTTGATATTTATTAGTCTTTTATTTTCTTTGAGCCAAATATTTAAATTAATTTATTTAATTGTTATTTTAAACTTCTTTTTATATTTAGAGTTTTATTTTTTTAAAAAAAAACTATCTAAATGGTTTTTAGATCTCAGAATAAAACTAAATATTTCATTAACTGTTTTACTGACTTTAATTATTTTAAGTATGTATTTATCTATCTAATTTAATTAGCTGAATTCCAGAGAAAAATATTAATACAGAACCTAGTAAAAATAACAATGTTATACTCTCTGAAAAAATTAATACTCCAATTATGGAAGCAAATATAACTCTAAAAAAATCAAATGGCATAACAACAGTTGATTTAGCTACTTGTAACCCTTTAATAGTAAAAAATTGTGCTAATAAGCCAAAAACTGTTGCCAAAAATATAATTAATGTTGACTTTGGTGTAGGTAATGAAGCTACTTGAGAATATGGAAAAACTAAAATTATACAACTGAAAAAAGCAAACCAAAATTGAATATTTAATGTTTTCTCATAAAATGAAAGTTTTTTTATTAATATCTTTACTAAAGAAATTAGAAACGCTCCGAGTAGAGCATAAAAATAGTATTTAATATTTGATATTTTATTTAAATCAAGTCCAATTATTATAATTACACCTAAAAAGCCAATTAAAATATTAACAATTGAAAAAAAATTAGTTTTTTCTTTAAGTAAAATAGCAGCAAGGGGTAAAATGAAAAATATTTTTGAGAAATTTATAATAGTAATGTTTGAAAGTGGTATATATTTAAGTGCAGTAAAAGTTAAGAACATAGCAGAAATGCCTAAAATCGTTCTAAAGAAATGTATTTTTAAAAACGTTTTTTTTATTACATAAAGTCTAGATTTATATAAAAAAAATAAAATAGTTAGAGCAAAAATAGACCTTAAAAACATAATATCTATAACATGGTGTTGATTTATAATTAATTTGATAAAAGCTGACATTACTGAAAAGCATAAAGCAGCTATTATGATATAAGTTATTCCTTTAATATATTTTTTTGCAAAAAGCTTATTTAATTTTTGATGTTTCAAAAGCAATTTATAATCTTTTTGCAGTTATTATAGGAGTACTTTCATTTTTTCCAGCTACTTTCTCTCTATTTATAATATATATACTTGAAATAAAAATTATTAAGCTTCCTGCAAATAAAGATATGGATGGGGTTTCATTAAAAATATAAAAGGCAAATAGTGCAGTAAAAGGTAATCTTAAGTAATCAAAAATAAGTACATAAGTAGCTTCAGATTTTGCAAATGCTCTAGTAATTCCTTGATGTGCTAAAGTTGCAGTAAGACCTGTGCTTACTAAAAGAAGGCCCTCATAAAAGGTAGGAGTTTGCCAAGAAATAATACAGGGAATAAAAGAAAAGATAGATAAAATAGCAGGCATATAAAAAACTACGGCATTTGGATGATCAACCATAGAGAGCTTCTTAATGAAAATAGCTGCTAAACCCATTAATAAAGAAGCTGAAACAGCACTTAACATATATATGTTTATTTCAGCAAATCCAGGCTTAATTATTATCATTGCTCCAAAAATCGAAAAGATAATTGCTGTAAACCTTCTTTTCCTTATCTTTTCTTTCAAAAAAAAAATAGCACACAAGGCTCCAAATATTGGGGCAGTAAAATTAATAGCGGTAGCCTCAGCTAACGGTATTCTTGAAATAGAAAAAAACCATAAATACATTGCAGCTAAAGCAACAGAGGATCTGGCTATTTGCAGTTTATAAGACTTTGTTTTAAGACTTAATATTCCTGTATTTAATAACCAAGGTAGAATAAAAATAATTGCAAAAAATGATCTAAAAAATATTATCTGTGATAAACTAAATTCTGCTGAAAGATATTTCACAAGAGTATTCAATAAAGCAAAATTTAATGACGCAAAAAGCATCCATAAGGCTGAGTTGATTCTTAATGACATTTTTTTATTTTATTTTATTATTCATAATATGATTGATAGAGTATATAAAAAAGTTTATAAATCTCCTAAACAGGCTTTGGATGGAGTTTTGTTCGATGGGATGATCATAATGTCTGGAGGTTTTGGGCTTTGTGGTTTACCAGAAAACTTAATATTAGCGTTAAGAGATACTGGAGTAAAAAATTTAACTGTAATTTCAAATAATGCTGGGACAGAAGGGCAAGGTTTAGGTCTTTTATTAGAAACAAGACAAATCAAGAAAGCAATATCTTCTTATGTAGGTGAAAATAAATTATTTGAAAAACAATATTTATCTGGTGATATAGAGTTGGAATTTAATCCACAAGGCACTTTGGCAGAAAGAGTTAGGGCTGGAGGAGCGGGTATTCCTGCATTTTTTACTGCTACTGGAGTTGGAACACTAGTAGCAGAAAATAAAAAACATGAATCTTTTAATGGAAAAGATTATATTATGGAAACAGGTTTAGTCGCTGATTTATCAATTGTAAAAGCTTGGAAGGGAGATAAATCAGGTAATTTAATATATAGAAAAACTGCCAGAAATTTTAATCCAGTAATGGCTACTGCAGGAAAAATTACTATTGCAGAAGTAGAAGAATTGTGTGAAATAGGAGAGTTAGAAGCTGATCAAATACACACACCAGGAATCTATGTTGATAGAATTTTAAAAGGTACTCATTATAGTAAAGCAATTGAAAATTTAACATTAAGTGAGGGTTAATGGGTTGGAATAGACAACAAATGTGTAAAAGGGCATCAAAGGAACTGCTAGATGGCTTTTATGTTAACTTAGGTATAGGTATGCCAACACTTGTAGCTAATTATATTGACAATACAAAGAATATAACTTTGCAAAGTGAGAATGGGATGCTCGGAATGGGGCCTTTCCCAAAAAAAGGTAAAGAAGATCCAGACTTAATTAATGCAGGTAAACAAACAATTACTTCACTGGCTGACTCAAGTTTTTTTTCATCTGCAGACTCCTTTTCCATGATAAGGGGAGGACATATTGACTTATCCATTCTTGGGGCAATGCAAGTATCAGAATCAGGCGATTTAGCTAATTGGATGATACCTGGGAAAATGGTAAAAGGTATGGGAGGTGCAATGGATTTAGTAGCGGGCGTTAAAAAGGTTTTAGTTTTAATGGATCACAACGCTAAAGATGGTAGTCCAAAAATTGTTAGAAAATGCACACTTCCGCTAACAGGTAAAGGTGTTGTTAATTTGATTATTACTAATTTAGGTGTTTTTGAAATTAACGATGGTATTAGAGTATTAGAAATTGCTCCAGATCTAAATAAGGAAGAATTGATAAATAATACTGAAGCAGATTTAAATTTCATTTAACTTCTAAAACTATTTTGCCAATATTTTTTCTTTCTAATAAATAATTTAATGCTTTATTAGCGTTTTTGAGTTTAAAAATTTTATGATTAGAGGGGTTTATTAATTGTTTTTTATATAAATTTCCTAATTTTAAAAAGTCTTTACCAATTTCCTTAGGTTTCCTGTGAGCCAATTCTCCCCAATACAAACCAAGAGCACTTGCATTTTTTAATAATAATCTGTTTGCAGGTATATCTGGGATTGTACCAGAAGCAAATCCAACAATTACTAATCTGCCATTCCATTTTAGAGATTTAATTGAGTCTAAACAAGACTGTCCTCCTATCATATCAATTACTACATTAATTTCTTTAGCATTTATTCTGGCTAATTCATTTCTTAAAATATTTTTTTTATAGTTTATTACAAAGTCGGCTCCTTTTTTTTTACAGCTTTTTAATTTAGTATCATCTCCACCACAAGCTATTACCTTAGCTCCTAATGCCTTTGCAATTTCAATAGCTGCTATGCCAACTCCTCCAGTTGCTCCAAGTATTATACATATTTCACCTTTTTTAATTTTAGCTTTAGTTACAAGAGCACTATATGCCGTGCCATATGTTACCGGAAAACCTGCAGCTATAGTTAAAGGCATTTTTTCAGGAACTTTATAAGTATTTTCACTGGGTACTATTACCTCAGACCTATAACCTCCATATTTCATTATAGACATAACCAAGTCACCAACTTTATGATTTGATACATTTTTTCCAACTTTTATAATTTTTCCTGATATTTCTAATCCAGGTGAAAAAGGGGGCCTAGGTCTTTCTTGGTATCTTCCTTTTATAGTTAATATATCAGCAAAGTTTACACCGCACGCATGAACTCTTATTTTTACGGATTTGTTATTAATTCTTTCGGAATCAGCTTTAATATATTCCAGAGTATCGGGATCGCCATATTTTTTTACAACAACTCTATACATTTTATTATAGACCTTAACTATTTTTTAAATTAAAACTATTTTTACCTAATACTTAAAAGGAGTAAATATGAAATTTAAAAATTTTAAAATCTTAATAAGTTTTTTATTATTATTATTTAGTTTTGGAGTAATATCTGATAATGGAAACACAAAAAAAATAGGCAGTTTTGAAAAGTGGAGCGTTTATGCTAAGTCAAAAGATTTATGTTACATGGTTGCTCAGCCTGATAAATCAGAAGGAGATTATACTGTTAGAGGAAGAGTTAGAATAGTAGTTTATAGAAATAATAGGGAAAATCAAAATAAAAATGCTGTAGGAATTGATTTTGGATACTCTTTTCCTGAAAAAAGTAAAGCATTAATAGAAATAGATAATAAAAAAAAATTTAAATTAAATACATTTGGGCAAACTGCCTGGACTGGATCAAAAGTTAAAGCAGACAGAAAAATTATAGAAGAAATGATTAAAGGAAATAGTTTGGTTGCTTTGGGTAAGTCTAAGAGGGGCACTAAGACTAAGGATGTCTATTCTTTAGGTGGCTTTGCAAAAGCATTTAATAAAATTCAAAATTATTGTAGCTGATAATCATTGAAAGAAAGTATTTATAATTCATCATTTGAAGAGCTTAAATCTTTTTTTATTGATTTAAATGAAAAAGCATTTAGAGCAGAGCAGCTTTGGAATTGGCTTTATGTAAAAGGTGTAAATGAATTAGAATTAATAAATAACATTTCTACAACAGTTATAAAGAAAGTAGCCAGTAAATATCATATTTCTCATTTAAATGTAAATAAAAGAGTTATATCTAAAGACGGAACTAGAAAGTGGTTATTAAAACTTGAAGATGGAAAAGAGATAGAAACAGTTTATATACCTGACAGTAATAGAGGTACAATTTGTGTTTCTTCTCAGGTTGGTTGCACTTTGTCTTGTTCTTTTTGTCATACTGGTACTATGAATTATATAAGAAATTTAAATATGTCAGAAATTTTAGGGCAAGTTATATTTGTGAAAAATGAATTAAAAGATTGGAACTATAAAGTTGAAAAGAAGAAGTTAACAAATATAGTTTTTATGGGAATGGGCGAACCTTTTTTTAATTATGATAATGTAATAAAAGCTATAAATATTCTCACAGATGAAAAAGGTTTAGCTTTCTCAAAAAGAAAAATTACATTGTCTACTTCAGGTGTAGTACCTAAAATTTTAGATTTCAAAGAGGATAGTGATGTTAATTTAGCTATTTCTTTACATGCCGCCTTTGATGAAGTAAGAGATATTTTAGTTCCTTTAAATAGAAAATGGCCTATTCAAGTTCTTTTAAAAGCACTAAAAGAATATAGTAAAAAAAGAAGTAATAAAAGAATTACTTTTGAATATATAATGTTAGATGGTATCAATGATAGTATTAAAGATGCACAAGAATTAATAAAATTAATTAAGCCATTTAGGGCCAAAATTAATTTAATTCCATTTAATTCATGGCCAGGGTCAAATTACAAGGCTTCTTCTATGCATCAAATACAAATATTTAAAAAATTTATTTTGGAAAAAGGTAAATTGGTTGCTACAGTTAGGTTGCCAAGAGGAGATGATGTTTTAGCTGCTTGTGGCCAACTTAAGTCTTTTTGAAAGGATTAAATATGAGAAAAAAAGTTGTTTTGGCTTATTCAGGAGGTTTGGATACTTCAGTTATTTTGAAATGGTTACAAATAGAAAAAAACTTAGATGTTATTGCCTTTATAGCAGATATAGGGCAGCAAGACGAATTAATAGAAGCAAAAAAAAATGCAATTAAAATGGGAGCAATAAAAGTTATAGTAGAAGATCTTAAAAATACATTTGCTAAAGATTATATTTACCCTATGTTTCGTGCTAATACCTTATATGAAGGGAATTATTTACTAGGAACAGCAATAGCTAGACCTCTAATTGCAAAGAAACAAATAGAATTAGCAAAAAAATACAAAGCAGATTATGTGTCTCATGGAGCCACAGGTAAAGGAAATGATCAAATTCGTTTTGAATTAGGCTATTATGCACATAACCCTAATATTAAAGTAATTGCACCATGGAGAGAATGGGATTTAAATTCAAGAGAAAAACTTATTAATTATGCCTATACAAATAAGATACCAGTACCAGGAAGTAAGAAAAAAGAACCTCCATACTCTATGGACGCAAATTTATTACATATTTCTTATGAAGGCAAAATTTTAGAAGATCCTTGGCAAAGTCCGGATGAAAAAATGTTTAGAATGACAAAAAATCCTATCAAGGCAAGTAATAAAGGAGAAAACATAACTTTAAGTTTTAAAAGAGGAAACTTATTGAAAGTAAATAATAAAAAACTTTCAGCTTATTTGGCTATGAAAAGATTAAACTTAATTGGAGGAAGAAACGGTATAGGAAGAAAAGATCTAGTTGAAAATAGAACCGTTGGAATGAAATCTAGGGGAGTATATGAGACTCCTGGAGGCACAATTTTACTAGAAGCTCATAGAGCTATAGAAAGTTTAACCCTAGATGGCCCATCTACTACATTGAAGGATGAAATTATGCCAAAATATGCAAAGTTAATTTATGACGGGTTATGGTTTAGTCCAGAAAGAGAAATGCTTCAGTCTTTAATTGATAAAAGCCAAGACAAGGTAGAAGGAGACGTGAAACTCTTTTTAAGGCAGGGTGTATTAAATGTTATGGGCAGAAGGTCAAAATATAGTTTATATAATAAGGATTTATCAACTTTTGAAGAAGATACAATTTATAATCAAAAGGATGCAGAAGGCTTTATAAAGTTAAAATCATTAAGGTTTAGGAATTAAAGTTTAACTAAAATTTATAAGTCCAGTATATTCAAATAATAAGTTTCTAAAGAATATAAGTAAAATTATTAAAATTACTGGGGAAATATCAACACCTCCAAAGTCAGGTAATATTTTTCTAATTGGTTTTAGTAGAGGTTCAGTAATACGGTATAGGAAATTACCAATCATATTTATAAAGCTACTTTGTGTATTTATTATTCCAAAGGCTATCAACCAACTTAAAATTGCTTGAATTATTAATAACCAAATAAATAGTTCTACAATTTGACTAACTAATATAACTAAAGAATTCATGATTTTATGATATATAAAATAGAAAATGTAGCAAAGGAATTTTTCCTTTGCTACATTATTTAAGCAAGGCTATTTTTTCTTTGAGACGTATTCTAACCCTACCTGACCTGATTCAGTATAGTCCAATCCATATTCTTCATCATCTTCTGAAGCTCTAATCCCGACAGTAGATTTAAGTATGAACCAAACAATAGTAGAACCAATAACAGTAAATATTCCAAATGCTAATATTCCAATAATCTGAGTACCGTAAGAAGTATCACCATTTGTAAAAGGAACTATAAGTGTTCCCCAAATACCAGCGAAAAGGTGGGCCGGTATTGCTCCTACAACATCATCTATTTTAAGTTTGTCTAATAATTTCATACCAAACATACATATTATGCCACCAATTCCACCAATAATTATTGCTTGGCCAATTGAAGGTGTTAATGGTTCTGCTGTTATGCTAACCAGACCTGCAATAGCACCGTTTAAAGTCGCTCCAATATCAGTTTTTCCATACATTAATCTACTTATAATCATTGGAGCAAGCACACCACCTGCTGCAGCCATTGAAGTGTTAGCGAAGATAGTTGCAACCGCATCAGCATCAGCGTATGTACCTAAAGCAAGTTGAGATGCTCCATTGAATCCAAACCAACCTAACCATAATATCCAAACTCCTAGGGTAGCCATAGGAATTGAAGATCCTGGCATTACATTAGAAGTGCCATCGTCATTAAATTTACCTTTTCTTGCTCCTAATACTAAAGCTCCTACAAGAGCAGCCCAGCCTCCAACAGAATGAACTATAGTAGATCCAGCAAAGTCAGAAAAGCCCATTTCACTGAGCCATCCGCCTCCCCACTGCCAAGAGCCTGAAATAGGATAAAGAATTGCAGTGAGTACTAGAATAAATGCAAAAAAAGGATATATCAGTATTCTTTCTGCCAATGCACCAGATACTATGGAAGCCGTAGTAGCGACAAAAACCATCTGAAAAAACCAGTCTGAGGCTGGTGAATAACTTTGTCCTACCAAATCATCTGCACTACCTACTCCACTAGACCAAATACTAATTGAGCCAATATAGCCTCCATCAACTCCAGCATACATCAAGTTATAACCTATTAAATAGTATGCTAACCCAGCAATTGAAAAAAGGCCTAAGTTTTTGATACAAATTACTACTGTGTTTTTTCCTCTAACAAGTCCTGCTTCTAGCATAGTAAATCCTGCTGCCATCCACATAACAAGAAATCCTCCTATACAAAAAAGTAAGGTGTTAAATACAAAAGACATTTCTGCAGAATCAGCCATGACTGCNTCAGCAGCCTCNTGNCCATCTGCAATAGCTAACCCTGTAGTCAGGATGTAGCCTAATAAAAGTGTTATTAATTTTAGCAATTTCTGCTCCTTTAAAGTTAAAAGAATAAAAATANCAAAAGNAANGTTAAATACAATATAATAATTTNNTTATTNTTGTATAAAAAATAGGCAATAGNTTAAATNTTAANTAGATAATTTNACNTCTTGTATTTCTTTTCCATCTTTNGTNACTACTCTTANNTTNACNTTNCCAGTNTCTTNATTNGTTACTTTAAGAAGTTTTCTTTCAGGGTCATTAGCTTTTAATTTTAATAAAGCATCTTGTATATCTGTTCTGGTAGCTAATTCAAGCAGTCTATCTTGCAAAAACTCAATCCTATTTTCCAATTTTTCTAATTGTTTAGCTCGGTTACCTTCAATTGCAAATAATGCAATAATACAGATAGCAACTATTACCAAAAAAATTACTTCTGCCATTATTTATTAAGCCTCAGAGTAGAGGAAAATCTATCATAAATATAACTTTTACCATCATCTGATAAGACATTAGTATAACGAATATTATTTATATTTTTGAAAAAAACAAAAGATAATGAAGTTAATATAAGTAAATTAACAAAAAAATTTCTTTTCTTTATTAAATTATTTGAAAAAAAGTTTAATTTTTTTAGATTTATCATTTCTTTCTCCTAAATTAGAGAAAATGACAGTCTAATTTAGTAAGTTATTTTTTTTTTTAATTTTCCTGTGAATCTATCGTATACAAATTCGGTGCCATATGGGTCTGTAACAATTGTATATCTTACTTTGTGAAAGTTGTTGGTGAGAACGAATATTAATGAAATGATTATACTGCTTGTAGCCAAAGCTTGTCTATACTTATAAAAGTATATCTTATTTTCATTAGTTATATTAAGTATTTTACCAAATGTAGTTAGTTGATTAGCTTTTTCGAAAGCTACCTTTTCTAACTCTAAATCTTTTAATTCTCTATATTTTTTTAATATTTCATCTTTAGAAATTGCTTTAGTTTTTTTTCTCCAAAATATATTGTCAATGTCTTCATACTCAAATTCAGCATTTGGGTTTATTGCAAGAATTGCATCAGATAATGTTACCATATTAAATACTTTAAAATTTTCATTATAGTATAAACGGACTTTTTAATAAAATATTAAACTATCTTTAATGAGGCCATTTTTTAACTAAGTCTAAAAATAATGGATCTATAGATTTTTTATTTTTTTTTGCATCCCGAGCTATATCTCCTGGTGTGTCATTAAATCCAAAATAAGTAAAATCTTTCATACGCATAGGGTATAATATACCATCTAAATGATCATATTCATGTTGAATCAAAGCAGCCCATGTGGAGTGAGCTTCGTGTTTAATGAGCTTTTTTTCAGGAGTATAATATTTAACTAAAATTTTGTTATATCTAGGTACTTTTGCATGAAGTCCAGGTAATGATAAGCAGCGTTCCCAAAACAACTCTTTTTCATTAGATAAAGGTATAATTTCAGGGTTTATCATAAAGGTCCAAGGTTTGACTTTAAAATGAGCATCAACAGGAATACGATTTTTATTGACTCTATAAACAATTACTCTTTTGCTAATCATAACTTGAGGTGCAGCTAGACCACTTGCTCCTATATATTTGAGTGTATCTTGCATATCTAATATTAAATCAATAATTTTATCAAAATTATAAACTTTTTTCGCCTTTTGCCTTAGTAAGGGGTGTCCCATCTTTAATATTTGTAGTACTGACATAAATTATTTAATTTTTTTTAAGAAATTAATAATCGCTTTAAATGTTTTATTTGGTTGTTCTTGTTGAACCCAATGGCCTGCTTTATCTATTATAAATCTACCAAAATAATTTTTTAAGAACGAAGATTCCATACTTTCTAAATCGCCAGGTTTTTGATACATACCCCAATCTGCACTTCCTGAGATAAATATTGATGGAATTGATATACATCTAGGTAAATTTAATTTTATTATTCTTAACTTTTCTTTTTTGCTTAACATAACTCTATACCAATATAGAGGTTTTTTTATTCCTGATTTTAAAAAGTTTTTTATATAAAAGTTTAAATCTTCGTTATTTAACCAATTACAATAAGTAATTTCACTTAATGAAGGAGCATATTTTTTTACAGTTTGCGTTATGCCAAGGTTAAAAGGCATAATATAATACTCTGGCATTTTAGAAAAATCTTTTGCATTAAAATTTTTAAGCCTAAATGGCTTATTATTTTTGTATGCATAGCTTTTAAAGTGAAAATAATTTCTAAAAAAATTTTTCAATTCCTGTTTACTTTTCATTATATTATTAGAAGCACTATGAGATGAGAAATAATACTGATAATGTTTCTTTTTCGGTTTTAGTAAAGAAAGTTTTTTATTAATTTTAAATAATTTATCAATATTTTTTAATAAAGGTGGTCCGGAAAAAGGCATACTCATTAAAGTTAAACTAGATATTTTTTTCGGATACAGGAGACACATATAAGAGCTAATGTAAGCTCCAAAATCATGTCCAACCAGATGATAGCTTTTTATATTTAATTTATCTGTCAATAAAAAAATATCTTTGGTCAAGTTTAATACGCTAAAAGAGTTTAATTTCTCATTAGTTAGTGATTTAGTAAAACCATAACCTCTTTGGTCTGGAGCTATACAATAATATCCAGCTTTTTCAAAGAGTACCATTAAGTACCTATAACTAAATGATATTTCAGGAAAGCCATGCAATAAAAGTATAATATTATCTTTTTTTATTTCAGCATTATTTTCTAATATGTGAATGTTTAAACCATTTATGTTATTTAAGATTTTAGATTTAAGGTTGTAGTTATTTGTCATATTAAAATGGAATTATATCATTTTTATAATCTAACAAAAGACCACTGTGCTGATTAGTTAATTTTTCTAATAAAATTATTATTTTTTTTGCTGATTCTTCTGGAGTTTGAACTTCTTTTTTACCAATAAAGGGTTTTGAAAGTTTGGAACTCACTGTTCCTGGATGTACAGATACAATTATTAATTTATTGTTAATTCTTTTTTGTTCGATTGAAGCAGTTTTAATTATTTGATTTAATGCAGCTTTAGAAGCTCTATAGCTATACCAGCCGCCTAGGAAATTATCAGAGATACTTCCAACTTTGGCTGATATTGTCGCAAAAATTGATTTTTCATCTTTTGCCATTAAGGGAGAAAAGTATTTTATCATGAGTGCAGTAGGTATGGTATTAATTTCAAAAGATTTTTTCATATATTCAAAATTAATATCCTGAAATTTTTTTTCTGGTAAATGTTTGTCATCATGTAAAAAGCCTATTGTGTTGATAAATAACTTTATTTTCATATTTTTTTTTATAAAAAAATCTGCTATTTTTTTTATATATTTCTCTGTTAATATATTTGATTCGGCGCTATTACTCCTACTATATCCATAAACTTTAAAGTTTTTATTTTGTAATTGATGGTAAATATTACTTCCAATACTCCCAGATACTCCAAAAACTATTGCTACATTTTTATTAGTATAATGCATTATTTATTTTTACCTAAAACAACTTTTTTTAAAGGTTGTATATTTAAATCATTTTCATTGCTTTTATGTTTTTTTGCAATTTCTGAGAAATCAGCTGATATTAATTGAGAAATAGAGGCTTGAATGTTTTTAGCTGCTTCAGCTAACGATTTAGCTGCCAAAAAGCAAGTCCTATCATTTTTATCGTATGCTGTTGAGACCATATCCCATTCTTGCGATACTAAAAGATCTAAAATCTTGTTTAGTTTTTTAATTTGCTTGTCTCTATTTTTTTTTAAATGTTTAATTTTATTTATAAAATTGTTCATAATTAATCCTTTATATTAAAGTTTTTATTTTTAAGTCGTTAATTTTATTATGTACTTAAATATAATAAATAATATAAATAATGAAAGTAAGAGGAAAATAAAAAAACTCAAATCTACTTTCGACCAAGAAAAAAATAAAGATGAGGATAACTATTTGCAATTTATAGATGATGCTGATGATTATAGTTATCATTCAGTATTCTATGGTAACTTAACTAGAACTTGGATTAGGATTAGAAATTAAATAATATTAAAAAAAAATTTTTTTATATTAAACATTTATGTTATATTTAAGTATGGATAAAAGAAGCCCAGAAGATATTAGAAAATCAATAAAATCATTAGTCGAAGAAGCTGAGAATGTTTCAGTTGAAAATGATAAGAATTCTAATATTGAGAAAAAAAATGAATCTGAGCTTGATAGTGTGTCCTTAGAATTAGAGAATAAATATAAAAAAACTTTAATTAAGAAAAATAATGTATCTAAAGAAGACAATTTAGATTTAGATTTAACTGGATTAATTAGTGATGATGTTGCTTTAGCTGTAAGAGCTGAATTAATGAGATTTTCAGATGTTTTTGACACAGATGATACTAAGGAAATTATTTATAAATCTGTTACTAAGGCAACACGAGAAATGGTAAGAGAATGGCTAGATCAAAATCTAGCTGCTATTGCAAAAGAAGTTATCAATGAAGCGTTAGATAAATTATCAAAAAATGCTAGAAATTAGACTAAGAATCAGAATTTAATTTAAAAAACTTTTTTACTTTTTGATGACTATCTTTTCTTCTATATGCTATCATACAATGTTCGCCGCAATAAGGTTTCCCAGGGATCGTAGGTTTACCACAAAAATAAAAGTCGTTATCGCCAGGGTGACCTATAGGCCACTTGCATCCACTCATATCAGGAACTAATAAAGAAGCATTAATTTCTTTATTTACTGTTATCTCTTCAGAGGATAGTTTTTTAGAGAGGCCTAGTCTATTGGCTTTGCCTATGACGGCATTTCTACTAACTTCTCCTAGTTTATTAGCTATATCTCTGGCAGATACGCCTTGCCCCCATAGTTTAGAAAGTTTTTCAACCTTTGATTTAGTCCAATAATTTTTCATGTTTTTATATTTTTAAAAGAATATAATATATTATAATAATGTTAAAAAAGCAAAATAGATTATCTACATTTTTTTTATATGTGAAACTTCTAAGAAAATGGGGAGTTAAACAGAAAAAATTTTTTATAATAGCGAATATCTTTATGCTGATAGTTGCTATTTCTACCTCTATGTACCCTCTTATAATAGATTTTGCTTTTGATGTAATATCTGAAAAAAAAAATAAATATATTTTTTTTCTGCCAATTTTGATACTAAGTATAACAATTATAAAAGGGCTAGCTCATTATTTGCAAACATTATATGTAGGAATAATTGCTAATAGTATTATTAAAGATATTCAATTTAGTTTATTTAATAAAATTTTAGATTTTGATGTTTCTATTTTCAATAAACAGAATGCAGGATCATTGCAGTCAAGGTTTATAAATGATTTAAATATTTTAAAAGAATCTATAATTAGGACATTGAATAATTTAATTAGAGATGTTTTGATTTTAATTGGACTTATAATTAGTATGTTTTATTTAGATTGGGTTTTAACTTTGTGTGTTTTATTAGTTTATCCAATATGCATTAATCCAATAATAAAAATAGGTAAAAATACAAGAACAATATCTTTAAAGTTGCAAAAAAAAATATCTGAAGCAAGTGCGTTTTTAAGCGAGAGTTTTTCAGCTATAAGAGTAATAAAAACTTTCAACCTAGAAAAATTACAAAAAAAGAAAGCTATAAATAAGTTTGAAGATATTTTTAAAGGGAATATAAAAATTATTAAAGCAAGAGCAAAAATAGAACCTACTCTTGAAATAATTGGAGGCTTAGCTATCTCACTTGTACTAGTTATAGCGGGGATAAGAATTTTAAATGAAAGTTCTGACTTAGGTTCTTTTACAGGCTTTATAAGTGCTCTGCTTATTGCTGTTCAGCCTGCAAGGGCTTTGGGTACTTTGAATACAATCCTTCAAGAAGGGGCAGCTTCCTTGTTAAGGTTAGAGGAATTATTAAATAAAAAAAGTTTAATAGATACTTCTTACAGCAAAAAAAAATTAAGTAATGTAAGAGGCGAGGTTAGATTTAGTAACGTTTATTATTACTATAATTATAAAGAATATATTTTAAAAAAAATAAATTGTATTATTACCCCTGGAGAAAGAGTAGTAGTTGTTGGAGCTAATGGTTCGGGAAAGTCTACATTTATAAATTTAATTCCAAGACTTATGGATCCTATAAAAGGTAATTTATACCTTGATAATCAAAATATAAAAAAGCTTGATATAAAAAATTTAAGAGAGAATATTGCATTAGTTTCTCAAGATGTAATTTTATTTGACACATCTATTATGAAAAATATTTCTATAGCTAATCCAAAAGCTACTAAGTCAGATGTTATTGAGGCATGTAAAAAAGCTGATGCACATAACTTTATTATTAAACTTAAAAAATCTTATAATACAATTACCGGAGATAGGGGTTTAAATTTATCAGGAGGGGAAAGACAAAAAATTTCTATAGCCAGAGCACTTATAAAAAGACCAAAAGTTTTATTGTTAGATGAAGCTACGAGTGCTTTAGATAATAAATCTGAGTCTAGAGTAAATAAGATATTAGGTACTTTTGATAAAAAAACCACAATTATTGTAGTAGCTCATAAATTGAATACTATTCTAGAAGCTAAAAGAATAATTTATTTTGATAATGGAACTCTTGTGGGTGATGGTAATCATAAGAATTTACTACAAAATAATTTATACTATAAAAAGCACTTTTTAAGTGTCTATAATAAATAAATTATTCTCTTCTTAAAAAAAAATTAAAAAAAGCATCTAGTAAAGTATAATTTTTAAAATTATTTTTAAGACTGTCTTTGTCATAGTTATTGCTCACCCAGTTTAAAAGATCTGATTTGTTATTAATGCCTTTACTTATAAGTTCAGAAAAAAAGTGGTCTAAAATTCCAGTTTTAGTAAATTTTAAATGTAAGTGTTTAAAATTTAACTGACGACTAGCTTCAATCAAAGAGTAATCTTTTTTATAGATCAAATATAAAGCAGCTCCTAATCCGGCCCTATCTGCGCCAGATTTGCAATGCATTAAACAAGGGTACTCTACCTGATCTAATAATTTTTTAAAACCCAATAGTTTATTTTTATCGGGAATATCCCTAGAAGAAATAGGAAAATTATATATTTTTAGATTTATAGATAGGCATTGATTTTTTTCAAGATAATAAGAAGAGCAGTGACGTTCACCGCGTAAGTTTATAATACTTTTAATATTATAATTTTTTACAGCTTTTTTAATTTGATATGGGTAAGGCTGGTTGCTTCTATACATTTTACCAGGCAGTTGACCCCAAGATCTCCAAAATATTCTAAAAATACCATGGTCTGAAAAAGTTGAGTCTACGTATGACATAGCTTTATTTAACACTCCTGAAGTATTTCCTCTATTCCACATACTTATTTTATAGACTATAATTTAAAAATATCACTAAAATTTTTAATATTTAGAAAGATATAATTAAATGATATATTTTTAAAATGAATAGTAATAAAAAAAGTTATGATAGAAAAAAATTTTTAGAAGAGGAAATGAAAAAAAATTTATTAAGAAGAAAAAATCAAATTAGAAATAAAGGTAAAAAAATAAGAAAGGAAAAAATATGACTTTGATGTCTGATCAATGGATTCAACAGCAAGTGGAAGAACATAATATTATTAGTCCCTTTGAAAAGACACAAGTAAGAAAAGGCAAAATATCATATGGTTTATCAAGTTATGGCTATGATGCAAGAGTATCTGATGAATTTAAGATATTTACAAATGTTAATAATACTATTGTAGATCCTAAAAACTTTAGCTTGGAAGGTTTTGTTGAAAAAAAATCTGATACTTGCATTATACCACCCAATAGTTTTGTATTAGCGCGTACAGTCGAGTATTTTAAAATACCAAGGGATATTCTTGTTATATGTTTGGGAAAATCAACTTATGCTCGTTGTGGTATAATTGTTAATGTCACTCCTTTAGAACCAGAGTGGGAAGGGCATGTTACTTTAGAGTTTTCTAATACAAGCCCTCTTCCAGCTAAAATTTATGCTAACGAAGGTGCATGCCAATTTCTATTTTTAAAGGGAAAAGAACCCCCTAGGTTTTCATATGCTGATAAAAATGGGAAGTATATGAAACAACAAGGCGTAACTTTACCTAAAATTTAGTTATGGAATATATTGAAATTAATGGAGGAAAAGAGCTTTCTGGGGAGATAGAAGTATCAGGCTCTAAAAATTCAGCACTACCAATCTTAGCAAGTAGTCTTTTATCAGATAAATGTATAACTTTATCCAATGTCCCTAGTTTAGACGATGTAAAGTCAATGATAAGTCTTATCGAAAATTTAGGAGTTAAGGTAAAAAAAAAAAATCATGAGTATATTTTGGTAACAAATAAAATATTATCTCATGAAGCTAACTATAATTTAGTAAGAAAAATGAGAGCATCCTTCTTAGCTTTAGGTCCACTATTAACAAGAGATGGCTTTGCAAAAATTTCTCTTCCTGGTGGATGTGCTATTGGTTCTAGACCAGTTGATTTGCATTTGTATGCGATGAAAAAACTGGGAGCTACAATTGATTTTTTTGATGGTTATGTAATAGCAAAAACTAATAGAAAAGGCTTAATGGGTAATAAAATAGATTTTCCAAAGATTTCCGTAGGAGCTACGGAAAATGCTATTATGGCTTCAGTTTTAGCTAAGGGAGAGACTCTCATAAATAATGCTGCTCAAGAGCCAGAAATAGTAGACTTATGTAATTGTCTAACTTCTATGGGAGCCAAAATTAGTGGTGCTGGTACTTCTAATATTATTATAGAAGGTATTAATGGTTTCTTGAGTTGCTCTCACGAGGTAATAAGCGATCGCATAGAGGCATGTACTTTTATAATAGCGGCAGCAATAACAAATAGTAGTTTACGTATAAAAAAAATTGACTTAGAACATATAAAAATATTTTTGGAGATTATTGAAAAAATGGGATTAAGTTTTAAAGCCAGTAATAATTGTATTTTAATCGAGAAAAGTAAAAAACTATTACCAGTTTCTGTAAAAACTATGGAATACCCTGGTTTTCCAACGGATTTGCAAGCTCAACTAATGACTCTTGCTTGTATTTCAAAAGGTGTATCTAGGATTGAAGAAAATATATTTGAAAATAGGTTTATGCATATTCCAGAATTAAATAGACTTGGTGCCAATATTAATATTAAAGGGAATGAGGCGATCATAAACGGTAATTGTAATTTTATTGGAGCTGAAGTTATGGCAACTGATCTAAGAGCTTCTGTATCTTTAATATTAGCGGCACTTGTAGCCAAAGGTAAAACAAAAATAAACAGAATCTATCATCTTGATAGAGGATATGAAAACATTGATCTCAAATTATCTAATTGTGGTGCAAAAATAATAAGAGGAAATAGTGGATAATAAAAAAGATTGGAAACCAATAAAATTGAAAGCAGTTGACGATCAAGATTTACAAGTTTTTAGTCAATGTTTATATGAGGCAATTGTAGTTTCTTCTGAAATAAATTACGACCATATTGCTAAACAATTTGCTATGGCTATTGAAAGGTTCACTTGGGAGCATGCTGGAGAAAAAAGCCATTTGTTAATGCAAGTTTTATCGATATTAGTAGTAAATAATGTAGAAAAAATAGATATGAAGAAAATATTTAATGAACATAAAATAAAAAGTATTTTATCTATTAGTAATGTTGACAATAATATTCTTATAATGCTTAATGAGGGAGAAATAATAAACTTAAAAGTAAAAAAATGTTCTTGTTTATTAGAAGATATAGGAAAACCATTTTTACCAGCAACCATACCTGCATATTCTAAAAATGAATTATAGGAAAAATGAAAAAAAAATAATTATTGCAATACCAAAGGGTAGAATATTAAAAGAGTTAACTCCTATTCTTACAAAAGTAAACATTTTGCCAGAGAAGGATTTCTTTAATCTAAATTCTAGAAAAATTATGTTTTCAAGTAATAATAAACTTGTAGATTTTATTAAAGTGAGAAGCTTTGATGTTGTTAATTTTGTAGCTTATGGTGGAGCTCATCTAGGAATAGTAGGCTTAGATGTTATAGAAGAGTTTAGTCATGAAGAAATATATGCACCAGTAAATTTAAGAATAGGAATTTGTAGGCTTTCTGTAGCGGAGCCATTAAAAATGGCTTTAAAAGACGACCCGAAGACTTGGAGTCATTTAAAAATTGCTACAAAATACCCTAAAATAACAAAAAAACATTTTGCTTTAAGAGGAGTTCAAGCTGAGTGTTTAAAGTTGAATGGAGCTTTAGAAATAGCACCGAAATTAGATTTAAGTAGTAGAATTGTAGATTTAGTATCAACTGGAAAAACTTTGAAAGAAAATGGCCTGATAGAGGTAGAAAAAATCATGGATATTACCTCTTATTTAATAGTTAATAGAAATATGGCTAAAACCTATCCAAATAAAATTAAAAAGATTATTGCTAATTTTAGAAAGGTCGTTAATGCTTAAAAAGATTTCATGTAGTAAAAGTAATTATGAAAAAAAGCTTTCTTCGTATGTAGCTAAAGGAGGCATAGATAATAAAAAAAGAAGTAAAGTAGTAAGAAATATTATTGATCAAATTAGAAAAAATAAAAATAAGGCTCTATTAAATTATTCAAATAAATTTGAAAATAATGTTTTTACAGACTTTAATAGCTTAAAAGTATCTGATGAAGAGATAGCCAATGCTTTTAGTTTGTGTTCTAAGGAGTTTCACAATTCTGTAAAATTAGCGATAAAGAGAATTACTAACTATCAAAGAAAATTAATGCCAAAAAATATGTATTATAAAGACCAGACAGGTACGAAGCTAGGTAGTATTTGGTCACCATTAGCTTCTTGCGGTTTATATGTTCCGGGAGGTAAAGCGCTTTACCCATCATCAGTATTAATGAATGGTATACCAGCAAAAATAGCTGGAGTAAAAAGAATTGTAATAACTACTCCAGCAAGTAATAACCAACTAAGACCTGAAATATTAGTTGCTGCTAAGGCAGTAGGAGTTAATGAAATTTATAAGATTGGAGGAGCACAGGCTATAGCCGCTCTTGCTTTTGGAACAGAAAATATAAAAAAGGTAGATAAAATAGTAGGACCAGGTAATTCATTTGTTACAGAGGCAAAAAAACAACTATATGGATATGTAGGAATAGATTCAATCGCAGGCCCATCCGAAATTTTAGTTATTGCAGATAAGTATAATAACCCTAAATGGGTAGCTATGGATTTGCTTTCACAAGCTGAACACGATGAAGAAGCAAGGTCTATTCTTATATCTGATAATAAAGAATTTATAAATGAAGTTAATAAAAGTTTACTAGTATTTTTAAAATCTATTAATAGAAAAAAAATTGCAACTAAGAGTATTAAAAATAATGGATTGGCTATCTTTATACAAGATATAAATGACGCACATTTATTAGCAAATTATATAGCACCTGAACATTTGGAGATTATGACAAAAAATAGAAAGGTTTTAGCAAAAAAAATAACAAATGCTGGTGCAATATTTATGGGAAAATATACTCCTGAGTCTTTTGGAGATTATGTAGCAGGCCCAAGTCATGTTTTGCCAACTTCAGGAAATGCAAGATTTGAGTCAGGGTTATCAGTTTTAGACTTTTTAAAAAGAACTTCTTATATTGAAGCAAATAAGGTAGGGCTAAAAAATACTCTTAACGCAATTGAGGTATTGGGCAATAGTGAGGGTTTAGATGCACATGTACAATCAGCTAAGATAAGATTCTCTAAGGAATAAAAGTTGACAGAAAAAAAGTTTTATATAGTTGAAGCTGATGTAGATAATAATAATATAATAACTTGGAACCAAGAAATTGAACAGGAAAGAAAGTCAGCTGTATTTGATTTATTAAATAATGGAAGATTTAAACTTGTTAATAAAGGTGAAACAGGACCATACAAATTAAATATAAAATTATTAGAATGGAAATTAATTTTAAATATTCATGATTTATGCGATGAGTCCAATATTGAGATTAAACTATCAATCAGCGGTGTTAGAAGAATCATAAGAGATTATCAAATAGTTTGTGATAATTATGTAGAAGCAATTAAAACAGCTCCTTTAAAAAAGATAGAAGCTATAGATATAGGAAGAAGAACAATACATGATGAAGGTGCAGAAACTTTATTAAATTTTTTTAAAGATAAAGTTGAACTAGATATGGATACCGCTAGAAGGTTATTTACGTTAATAAGCATCATATCTATAAAAATATAAATGCTTGACCAAATCATTATAAACTAGCATTTTAATAAAAAAGGATAGAAATGGTAAAAGAAGATGTTTTAGAATACGAAGGGGTAGTATTAGAAATACTACCAAATGCTATGTTTAAGGTAAAATTAGATAATGAGCATGAAATACTAGCCCACACAGCTGGTAGAATGAGAAAACATAGGATAAGAATATTAGCTGGTGATAAAGTAACTGTAGAGATGTCAACTTATGATTTGACAAAAGGAAGAATTATTTTTAGGCATAAATAATAGGATAGTTTAAAATCAATAATATAATTTTATCTTCTTCTTCCTCTGCTAGAAAAGAAATGCTTGAAAAGCTAAAAATAACATTTAAAGTTTTTAAACCTAATATTGATGAAACTCCTTTACCAAAAGAAAAACCGCAAAGTTTAGTCAAAAGAATATCTTTATTAAAGGCTGAAAAAGCATATAAAAAATATAAAAAACATCTTATAATAGCTGCGGATACTATTTTGTATTCTAGAAAAAAAATTTTTCATAAAACAGAAGATAGGGCTCAAGCTTATAATAATCTAAAATTACTTTCAGGAAGAAGACATATTATTTTTACAGGTTTAACAATAATAGACAAACAAGATAAAAAATATTTTTATTTAACAAAAACTAAGATTAAATTTAAGGTTTTAAATGAAAATGATATTAACAAATACTTAACTTTAGACGAGTGGAAAAATAAAACAGGTTCTTATGCTATACAAGGTTATGGAGCTATTTTTATTAACTTTTTAGTTGGATCTTACTCTGGAGCAATTGGACTGCCATTAGAAAAATTACAGCATGTATTAAAAGAAGAAAAAATATTATAGTAAATTATAGTGAAAAAAACTAACAGTCAAAATATTTGGTTAAGTAGACAAAAAAAAGATATTTTCATCAAATTATCCAAAGTAAAAGGTTATAGATCAAGAGCGGCTTATAAATTATTAGACATAAATAAAAAATTTAAAATTATTAAAAAAAAAAGTAAAGTCATTGATTTGGGTGCAAGTCCAGGTGGTTGGACACAGGTTATAGCAGAAATACAAAATAATAAAAATGAGATAATTGCTATAGATAAAAAACCAATGGATCCAATAGAAAATTGTAGATTTATATATAATGATATTTCAAACTTTTTAAAATGTGACGAAACATTACAAAGAAATTATTTTGATGTAGTACTCTCTGATATGGCAGCTAATTCTTCAGGGCATAGATTTACCGATCAGATTAATGCAGAAAAAATTTATTATTTAGCTAAAAAGTTTGCTTTGAAGTATTTGGCTGCCAAAGGTAATTTTATATGCAAATTCTTTAGAAACTCTTTAGAGAAAACTATAGTGCAAGAAATTAAAAAGAGTTTTAATATCGTAAAAATTTATAAACCAAATTCAAGTAGAAAGTCTTCTAAAGAAATTTATTTAATTGCTATTGGTTTTAATAATTTACATAAAGATTAAATACTATTAACATAGTTTTAGGAGAGTAGATGAAATTAGATGAAGCTTTAACTTTTGACGATGTCTTGATTAGGCCAGGATATTCTTCAATTTTGCCAAGAGATGTTAGTACTACCACTTATTTTTCTAGAGATATAAAAATTAATATTCCTCTTGTTTCAGCAGCAATGGATACTGTCACTGATGCAAAGTTAGCTATTGCGATAGCTCAAGGTGGCGGAATAGGAGTTATTCACAAAAATAATACTGTAGATCAACAAGTTGCAGAGATAATTAAGGTTAAAAAATACGAATCAGGAATGGTTGTAGATCCAATAACTATAAGAGATGACTCAAATCTTGAAAAATTAATTTCTTTAAAAAAAAAAATTCAATATCTCCGGTTTTCCAGTTGTTAATAAAAATAAAAAGGTAGTAGGAATTATTACTAATAGAGATGTAAGGTTTGCTCAGAATATGTCACAACCTATTAGAGAGTTGATGACTAAAGTAAACTTAATTACAGCAGAAGAGGGTATTAGTAGAAAGAAGGCTTTAGATATACTTAACAGTAATAAAATAGAAAAGTTAATAGTTATTGATAAGGAAAAAAGGTGCGTAGGATTAATTACAGTAACGGATATTAAAAAATCAAAAAAGTATCCTTTAGCTACTAAAGATCACATAGGAAGCTTAAGAGTTGCTGCTGCCGTTGGAGTTGGAAAAGATGGAATAAATAGAGCAGAAAGTATTTATAAAGCTGGAGCAGATGCAATAGTTTTAGATACTGCTCATGCTCACTCAAAAAGAGTAATAGATACAATAAGTAATATTAGAAAAATTGTTAAAAATAATATTCAAGTTATTGCTGGAAATATAGCTACTAAAGAAGCAGCAAAACTATTATTAAAGCAAAAGGTAGATGCTATAAAAATAGGAATAGGGCCAGGCTCAATATGCACTACAAGAATAATAGCTGGAGTTGGGGTTCCACAGTTTAGTGCAATAACAGAAATATATGAAGCTACAAAAAAGTCAAAAATTCCTCTTATAGCAGATGGAGGGATTAGGTATTCAGGTGATCTTGCTAAAGCTATAGGAGCAGGAGCAGATTGTGTGATGGTTGGGTCGCTTCTTGCAGGAACTCAAGAGTCACCAGGTGAAGTTTTTCTTTATCAAGGAAGGTCTTATAAATCGTATAGAGGAATGGGTTCACTTGCAGCAATGGAGAAAGGGTCCTCTGATAGATATTTCCAGCAAGATGTTGAAGACAAACTAAAATTTGTACCGGAGGGAGTAGAAGGAAGAGTTCCATTCAAGGGAGCAAGTTCAGAGGTCATTTTTCAATTAGTGGGTGGGCTAAGAGCGGCTATGGGATATACAGGAAATATAAATATAAAAAAAATGCAAAGTAATTGTAAATTTCAGAAAATTACTACTGCCGGTGTAAAAGAAAGCCATATTCACGATATTGCTGTAACAAAGGAAGCACCAAATTATAAAACAGAACGATAGAAATGAAAATAGGAGCAATTCTTGTTACTTCTATTGAATTAGTTGACAAGGTAATTGTAGAAAAATTATCAGCTAAAATTACTTTAAATAAATTTGTAAGAAAAAATAAATATATTGGGTCTAAAGATAGAAAGTTTCTTTACGAAATTACTTTCAATACATTAAAAAAATATTATGGTTTAATAGATGTTTGTAAAAGAAATAATGTAGATATTTCAACTAGAAATTTAGTTTTATTAAATTTTTTTAATAAGTTTAAAAACTATAAGCTTGATGATTTATATAAAGGCAAATATTCTTTAAATAAAAAATATGAGGATCTTTATATTTATACTAGGGCCATCAATTATAAAAAAGAAATAGAACCTAAATTACCAGATTGGCTTGAAAAAAAAATTATAAATCAGTCCGAGTCAGAAAAAAAAAGCTTATATAAGTCTATGTTATCAGAGCCAAGGTTTGATATTGCTATAAATACAAAGAAATATTCTAGAGAGGATGTAAAAAAGAAGTTAAATAAACATAATATAATAGGTAATAATACAAAAAGTTCTTTAGTAGGTATTACCATTAATGATAGAATACCTAATAGTGAAATTCTTAAAATAAAAAAAAATATGTTTGAAGTTCAAGATGAGGGCTCACAATTAATGACATTATTAATTGGTGTTAAGCCTAATATGAAAATTTTAGACTTATGTGCTGGCAAGGGAACAAAAACGATTTTAATAAGTAACTTACTTAAAAATGAGGGTATGATTACTGTTTATGATAAATTTATGCAAAGATTAGAAGTATTAAAAAAAAGAGTAAAGGAACTTAAGCTAAAAAATATAAATTTTAATTTACAAAATAAAGATAGTTTTGATTTAGTTTTATGTGACGTTCCATGCAGCGGAACAGGAACTTGGAGAAGAAGACCTGAAAATATAATATGGCTAGAAAATCAAGAGTTAGTTGAATTAAAAGTGAATCAAACAAATATCTTAATTAAGGCAGCAAAGCTTTGTAAAAAAAGAGGGAGATTAGTTTATATAACATGTTCTTTACTATCTGATGAGAACGATCTGCAAATAAAAAAATTTTTAAAAGACAATAAAAATTTTACTATAATAAATATTAAAGAAGATATAAGTAAGTATTTTAAAAATAATATATTTAAATTTAGTAAATACGGATTAACTTTAAAACCAGATACTTTAAATACAGATGGATATTTTATCAGCATACTGAAAAAATTTGCTTAGAATTTTATTTATATTTTATAAAATTATTTAATGTTATAATTGACAATGCTTAAAAAAAATAAGAAAAATGTGCCTGTTTTAGTTGTAGATTTTGGTAGCCAAACTACTCAACTAATTTTAAGAAGAATCAGGGAGATAGGTGTTTATTGTGAAGTCGTCTCTTATTTTAGTATTATAAATAAAATAAAGGAATTTAAGCCTAAAGCTATTATTTTTTCAGGAGGCCCTTCTTCGGCATTTGAAAGGTTTTCTCCTAAGGTAGATAAAAAAGTTTTTAAAGCTAATATCCCAATATTAGGGATTTGTTATGGTATGCAAATAATTTGTGAACAATTAAATGGTAAGGTAAAAAAGACAAATAAAAGAGAATTTGGAAAAGCTCACATAAAAGTTTTAAAAAAAAACCTATTATTCAAAGGTAATTTAAAAGTTTCAAGTAAGTCTCAAGTATGGATGAGTCATGGAGATGAGGTAGTAAACATTCCATCAGGTTTTGAAATAATAGCTAAATCTGAAGATAATATTGCTGCTATTTCTAATATTAAGAAAAAAATTTATGGATTGCAATTTCACCCAGAAGTAAATCACACTTTGAAAGGTAAACATCTTATAAGAAACTTTATATTAAATATTTGCAAAATTAAGCAAGATTGGAAAATAAATAATTTCTTAGAAGAACAAACAACTATAATAAAGAGCATAGTAGGAAAAAATAGAGTAATATGCGGCCTATCAGGAGGTGTAGACTCTTCTGTTGTTGCTGCATTAATTAATAAAGCAGTTGGAGGCCAGTTAATTTGTATTTTTGTTGATCATGGACTATTGAGAAAAGATGAAGAAAAAGAAGTAATGCAGAATTTTAAAAACTATACTAATGCTAAAATAATTTACGTTAATGCAAAAAATCTTTTTATAAAAAAGTTAAAAGGTGTAAAAAACCCTGAAAGAAAGAGAAAAATAATAGGTAGAGAGTTTATAAAAGTCTTTGAGACAGAGGCAAAAAAAATTAAAAATGTAAAGTTTCTTGCACAAGGAACACTCTACCCTGATGTTATTGAATCAAAAAAGATTGATGGCTCTAAACAGCAAATAATTAAGTCACACCACAATGTAGGAGGTTTGCCAAAAAGACTTAATCTAAAATTAATTGAGCCTTTAAGAGAGCTTTTTAAAGATGAAGTAAGAAGTTTAGGAAAAGAATTAAAGTTACCCGATAATATTATAAGAAGGCATCCTTTTCCTGGACCTGGTTTAGCAATAAGAATACCAGGAGAAATTACGTCAAAAAAAATTAATATATTAAAAAATGTAGATCATATTTACATCAATGAGTTAAAGAAATATAATTTATATAATAAAATATGGCAGGCATTTTGTGTATTACTTCCTATAAGAAGCGTTGGAGTGATGGGAGACAGTCGTTCTTATGAGTTCACAGTTTCAGTAAGAGCAATTACTTCAAAAGATGGAATGACTGCAGAAGTTTTTTATTTTAAAGAAAATTTTATAAAATCTCTAGCAGGTAAAATAGTAGGTCAAGTAAAAGGCGTCAATAGAGTATTGTATGATATTACTTCTAAGCCTCCTGCTACTATTGAGTGGGAGTAGTCCCAAATTTTAAAACCTACTGTGAGTAAGGGTTTCAGGAAAAAACAAACATTCAAAGTAGATTCAAAAAAGTTAGTTTTCTGGTATTTTAAAGTCCTTAGATTCAAAGTTTGACTCATAGAATGGACACTATTGATTCTCATAAGTATAACATTTTGCTCTATAATTTAGAGCAGGGGAATCATAATCCCAAGGTCGCAAGTTCAAATCTTGCCACCGCCACCACAAACCCATACTCACATTGACTTTCCAGGGATTACTACCTCATTAAAAATAGAGAATTTTTGTTTCCCCCTGTTTCCCCCTTTTAAATTAGGACGAAATATAAGGACAGCAGAGATTTATACTAATCTAAAATTAATTTAGCAGCACTTTTCCAGGCATTATCCAATCGTGCATCCGCATCACGCTGCAACATACCTCGCCTTGAAGGATGAGGAGATGGAATTATGTATATTTTTTTTTTTAATTTAAAATAATACATGCCATGCCAAGCATCTGTACCAAAAATAATAATTACTTTTACGTTTGGGCATAAATCTAATAATTTTTCGGTTTGTTTTAACCAAAAAATATTTTCTTTTTCCTTCATATTCTTCATTTGTAAATCAAAAGAACCATAAAAATTCCAGAATAAGATTTCTTCTTTTTTTTTATCAAGTTTATATTTTTTTATATATTTTAATTGATTTTTTGAAGTATCATCATTATTTTCCCATACAGTACATGTTCTTGTATCTTCAGCACCTGAGTTTCCAGGGTCTTGAAGTAATGCTAATATTTTTGCATTTTTTGAAGAAGCATACTTACAAAAATTAGGAACATTTTTTTTACATTCCTTTTCTAATTCTTCTTTATATTTTTTGAGTTCTCTATCTGTCATTAACAAAAAATATCACAAATAATATATTTTATCTTATAATTTAATTATGCCAGATGATAACTATAATGAAATTTACAGAAAAGCAGAAGAAGATTTCTTTGAGGATTTAAAACACTATCGTACTGTAGTAAGTGCAGAAGATATTTTAAGTTCTAAACAATTAAGACAATATACGCAAATTAAAGCAATAATTAACAAAAGACTAAAAGAAGAAGTTTTAAGTAAAGAACAAATAAAATCATATGAATATGCAAAAGCAAGGATTCAATACGAAAAAGAAAGAGCAAAGAAAAAAGACAAAATATTTTTTGATTTAGTCAAATATGTTTGTGAAGATGAAAAAATATTAATAGACAGGTCAGAACTTCTTAATAAACAAATGGATATAGTTGATAAGGCATTACCAAAACATAAAATTGAATATTGGAAACTTCGTAAGGAGACTGAAGATTTAAAAGTACCAGAACCTTTTGTATTAGGAGGGTCATTTCATTCAAATAGAGCAAAAAGATTAAGAAGTCTTGAGCAAATTAAATATGTTGCTGACTGGGGAACACTTGAATTAATGCAAGAGTATGATGAGTTTATAAGGTCTGTTCCATTAGAAAAATGGAGAAGAGGTATTTCAGATGGATTTGAAAGCACATTAGGAGTGCCTATTAATGATGCTGGAGAGATAGAGTTAGATGAAGATGAATAAAACCTTTAAGGGTCAATTTGATACAGTAGTCTTTATGCGAGATGGGAAAGAATATGTAGTTATTATTCAAGAAGGTCTGGTATATACAAGAACAAAAGAGTTATTTACTGGTGCGATTACATGCGAACTTCAAGCAAATGTCATTGAAGGTAAATTTGAAGGCAAATGGGTACAGTATTATACTGAAGAAGAAATTCTTACTATTTTTCCTGAACTTGAATCATTTAATGAGAAAAGAATATTAGTAGAAACATTTTATAAAGATGGAAAAAAGAATGGGCAATGGTTGCAGTATCATGCAGATGGAAAGTTACATATAAAAACTCATTATAAAGATGATAAATTAGATGGTGAGTATTTTTATTATAATAAAGCAGGGATACTTGATTTTGAAGGACATTATAAAAACGGACTAAAAGAAGGTGAATGTAAATACTACATTGCTGGTAAAATTAAAAAAAAAGGAAGTTTTAAAAAGGGTATCTTGATAG
>NHDP01000028.1 GCA_002170595.1 Alphaproteobacteria bacterium TMED62 | reverse complement strand
CTATCTCAGTTGATGGTACTGCCTCTGGCACTATTACTCTAGCTGCAACCACTTATTCTTCCAATACTGCAATAGCATCAGCATTACAAACTGCAATAAATGCTGACTCAACTTTAAGTGCTGCAAGTAAATCGGTAAGTGTAAAATGGACAGGACAAAACTATGAATTAGTATCTAATACGGGAAGACAAACTTATGATATTAATGATACAACTGAAGCTAGCGTTAAAATCACAGCAATAGATTCAACAATAGAAAATAATTTAAAATTAAGTGTATCTAATGGAGCAAATACATCAATTAATGGCTATCAATTAGGAATAGTTGGAGAGGGATCAATTTCTGCAAGTCAGATTACATTTCCAAGTAATACTACAAATACTGTTTCAAAAACTAGTTTAGGTTTAAACACTGCTACTAAAAATATTGAAGGTAAAGCAGTCAGCAGTAATCCAACTAATGGTGATTACTTTGATATTAATGTTAAAGTAGGATCTTTCAAAAGTGGAAATAATATATCTACATTAAGTTCTAGTTCCACTTTAACAGTTTCAGGAACAAATACTTTAGTAGTTGTAGTTGATGATGTAACTTCTGGAACAATTACAATGCCAACAGGAACTTACTCTTCTAATGCTTCAGTTGCGAAAGAATTGGAAGAGGCAATAAACGATGACAGTACTCTAGTTTCTGGAGGAAAGAGTGTAAATGTTTTATGGGATGGCAGTAATTATCAGATAGTTTCAAAAACATCAATTGATACTGCTTCAGTAAATGTAAGTACAATAACTACATCACTTGATACACATTTAAAATTTTCTTCTTCTTTGGGCGGAGCTTTATCAGATAGTGCTAAGTATAGATTTAAGTACACTGATGCTGCTTGGCTAGGAGGAACAGCTACAGGGGTAAATGGGAGTTCTAATCTAGTTGTTTCTTCTGGAGATAATACTTTTCAACTTGCTGTTGACGGTACAGCTTCTGGTGCTGTTACATTACCTGCTGCAACTTATACATCTAATGGAGATATAGCAACTGCATTACAAACAGCTATTAATGCAGACTCTAATATATCTGGAGCAAGTAAAAGTGTAATAGTAAAATGGACTGGGACAGCGTATAAAATAATATCTAATGGAACTAGCTCTCAAGATATTTCTGTAACTTCTGTAGATTCCACAATTGAAGCTAATTTAAAGTTAACAACTGCTAACTCCGGAGCAGAGAATGATTACTCTTTTGATTTATATGATGGAAGTGGATCAGGTTCGGATAGATCTATATCTTTAAATGATATAAACTTTCAGTGGAATTCTACTGATAAGAACTTATCTATATCTAGAAAATTAGATACTTCTCCACTTCATGAAGTATCATTTGTATCGGACGCTACCAATAATGAAAAATTTTGCATTAAATATTATCCACATAATGTTGTAATGGACGGTTCCAATATAGTAATAACAAGCGGTAATGGCGAACCAGTTGATGTAACATTTGCTGGAACTCCAGACAATGACACAACAGTAGGAGAATTTTTAATATTAAAAAACTTACCACCTGAAGAACTTATTGTAGTTTTAAATGGAACAGGAACAGCAAGAAGAGTTTCTGCTTCTTATGAAACACAAGAAATACCTAGTGAGGAAATAGGACAGAATTTATTATTTAATATAGATAGTACTAATGAAAAATTGATCCATATTTTAGATGCAGATACGGGACATAATATTGCAGAAAGAACATTAAATAATACTGGTAGATTTAAAGTTGGAGGTTACAGTTTAAAATTATCAGGTACTGCAAGTGCAAAAGATAGTTTTTCAATAACTGACAACCTAGGAGGCGTGGGAGATGGAAGAAATATTTCTGCAATGTTAGACCTTCAAGAAGATAAATTTGAATCCGAAGGAAAGGGAAATTTTCAAGATTTATTTGCACAAATTGTAGCAACAGTTGGATCATCTGTTCAAAGTTCAGAATTAAATAAAAACTCTTCTGAGATGATAAGAGACGCTGCTGAAAATGCTGTATCAGAGCTTAGTGGAGTTAACATGGATGATGAGGCAGCACAATTAATAGAGTATCAACAAGCTTATCAAGCTTCGGCACGAGTCTTGCAAACTGCTAGAGAACTATTTGATACATTAATTGATAGGATATAATATTGAAAATAAGTACAAAATTATTTAATCAACAACAAGTTTCTAGGTTTGGCAAACTTAATGAAGAAATACAAAGCCTGCAAAATAAAATTTCGACCGGAAAAAATATAGTCCAAGCCTCTGATGATCCAATTGGTGCTGTAAATTTATCTGGATTACAGCAGGTAAAAGAAAGATTTGGTCAATATTCTAGAAATGCTGATAATGCTATTAACAGACTTACAATAGCTGATACTGCTTTACAATCTGTTACTACTTTAATGGTAAGGGCAAAAGAATTAGCTATTCAAGCTGCAAATGACACATTTGGAGCTCAAGATAGAGAAGCATTAGCATTAGAACTAGAAGAGATGAAAAATGAGCTATTTAGCGTTGCTAACTCAACAGATAGTTCAGGGGCATTCATTTTTGGAGGTTATCATACTAATACGCAGCCTTTTCAAAAAGATAATGATTTAAATATAGTTTATAAAGGAGATAGAGGAACTAATGCTGTCTCTGTATCTGAAACAAGAACTATAGGAACTACGCTTGATGGTGGCAGCGTTTTTATGGCTGTTAAATCTGGAAATGCAGTTTCACCTATGTTTACTATTTTAGAAGATATTATAAATTCTATTAGAACAGCTTCTGAGAGTGTAGTAGAGGCTTCTGCTATTGGTAAAGCAACATTACAAATAAATAACGAAAATCCTGGTAATTATTCATTCAACTTATCTGATAGTAGTTCTTCAGTTGATATTTCTGTTGATTTACCGAGTAGTGATCTTTCAGGTTTAGTTACAGCAATAAATGCAGCTGGACTAAATATTACAGCTACACTATCTGGGTCTACTATAACTTTAGTGGACGATAATAATGGGCCAATAACAATAAAGGATTTACAAATAGAAGGAATAGATAGATCAGAAAAAACACCTAAATCTTTTTTAACTTTTGACGCTGTTGATGGAGCAGGTACTTCTTTAGGGCACCCTCAAATATTATATGATAAAAATCAAACCATACAAAACAGGCTAGATGATATTAAAAGTGTGCAGGAGCATATTGCCAATCAAAAGGCTGTTATAGGAGCAAGAACTAACTCTCTAGAAAGACAAAAAGAATTATTAGCNCAGAGAAANATTCANGTTTCTGANGANATGTCAGAAATATCAGATGCTGATTTAGCAGCNNTNGTTACNGANTTACAAGGNCAAATAACTGGNTTNCAAGCTTCTCAGCAGGCTTTTGTTAAAATATCTAATTTATCTTTATTTCAATANTTAAGNTAANTAAANAGCNTCTGAAATANTAGCTNCNTTTTTAATGAGTTCNACTAANAATTCTATTCCTTCTTCTTCAATAATATTCCATCCCGGTGANGGTTTNTCAGANANACCAGANCTTAAACCAAANACATAAGCTTTAAAGTTTTTAAGTGTAATATTTTCTTGATATTCTTTTTCTTTAGTTGGATCTAAAGCAGAACCAAATAGNCCTTTTAATTTTCTTTTGGANCCATGTTGGACATACTTTAAACTAAAATAAANAAAGTTATTTAATAATTGGTCTGATTCTTCTGAATTAATATCAACTAAAAACCTTAAAACCGTTTCAGCTTCTTGTTCAACCTCTTCTTTTTTTATTTCTGCAAAATGTTCAGATAATCCAGACGCATATTTAGTAGCATATGCTCTTATAGGTAAGTCAGACGTAATAAAATCATATGCTGTTCTGGCAACACAAAGATTAAATAACCATGATGGACAAAATTTTCCTGCCAAATAAACCTCCAATAATCAAAAAACTGTAAAAATTATAATTAAAATACTAAAAAAAAACAATTGTTAAACTACTTATACAAACTTCTTATCCTATTTGTAAATTGTTCTAATGTAGCGTTATTCTGAAATTTTACTTCTTGTATTAGAAGTGAAATACCATCCCATATTGATATAGAAGGTTTCCAATTGCTATTGTTATAAATTTTATTAATATTTAAACTAAATTCATTTTTTTCTGATGAGCTACTCTCATCAAAAATAAATTTTTTATTTAGCTTCTCATGAATCATTTTGAGTATAGATTTTATTTCTACACCTTGACCAAAACTTAAATTATAAACACCCTCTAAATTATTATTAATTAAAGAGGTTATTCCTCTAGCAATATCTGAAGTATGAATATAATCTTGCTCATCATAAATATTTTTTAATACAACAAATTCGTCTTTATAAATACGTTTTATAACATCATTAAAATAAAAATCACTGTCTTTTTTACTAGAATAAGGAATTCCTAATCTTAAATGAATATGTTTTATACCTAAACTTGAACAAATTTCTTTAGTTAACATATAAAATGCTTGCTTAGAACGGGCAAAACTGTTCTTAGGAATGCAAGTAGTATCTTCAGATAATTTTTTTTCTAGAATACCATATTCTTGATAACTACCCATAGTTATAAATCCTTTACAATTTATATTTTTTGCTAACTCTAATATACTGATTAAATTTTTCGTATCTTGTAATTGATTATTAGTATAAGCGCAATGTACTACGTATTCTGGTTTACTCATACTTAACTTTCTAATAACTATTGGGTCAAGATAATTATCAGTTTGAATTATATTATAACATTTTATACTTTTGAGATAATCAATGTTAGACTTTTCTCTAACTAAAGCAGTTACTGGAGTATTATTAGCTAGTAATTCATAAATAATATTAGAGCCTAAAAAGCCATTAGCGCCAGTTACCAAAATTCTTTTATTCATAAGCATAATAACGGCAATCTTATTATATTTTTTAGAACGATTAAAGAATAAATATTTTAAGTCGTTATGAAAATAAAGGATTATTATGTCTGATAGACCATATTTATCATATTTAGCAGATTTAGGCTCTAAATTAGCGTTGCCTAAAATTCAAGAGTCACTTAAAAGCATTACAACTGGTAAAGAAAGAGATGGTTACTTAAACGCATTAGCTAATAATTTAAATGCTAGATCAGATAGTTGGACTGCAGCTGCAAAAAATATAAGAAATGCTATTGATGCTTTACAAACAGCAGAAACTGCATTATTAGAAATGGCAACACTGTCTACTAGATTAGAGGAATTAGGTGCTTTATATAATAATAATTCATTATTGACAACATCTGATATAGCTGCGTTAAATGCAGAAACCGAAAGTATAACTGCTGCAGTAGATAGTATGGTAACAGCAACTACTTTTAATGGAAAATCATTATTAGGAACATCTAAAGTAAGTCTAAATGTAGGAACAACCGATTTAGGAAATATTCAAACTGTAACAGCAGGAACAGTAAGCTCTATTGCTTCTACGACAGAGGCGTCCAATGCAGATACTACTGGAGCTGCACTTACTGCAGAAATTACTTTAAATTTAGGTGAGATATCAGGAGGGCTAACTACTCTTCAAGCAAGAGAAAATGTAGCATATGCAGCTTCTGCAATTATGAGTGTAGCGTCTATAAATACAGTAGAAAGTAATATAGCAGCAGAAACTGCTGAATTAACTAAACAAATGATGCTTAATAAGGTTTCTACTTCATTACTTGCTCAAGCTAATTTAAATGAAAACACAAAATTAAATTTAATCTCTTAATTTTATATTTCTTTATTACAATTTAATTTTGGCATTAGATTTGCTATTAATTTGATATGAAAGAAAAGTTAAATAATATAAAAAAAAACTTAGCAGAACTCTCTAATCATTTTATAGAGCAAGCAGAGATACACGGAGTATCAAAGACTAAACTAAAGATTTTAAAAAAAGAAATTTCTTTATTAAATTTAAAAAAAAATGAATTTAATAAAAAAGATTCTTAACAAATAAAAAAATAACTTCATAATAAAGCGTTTCTACTATTTAATTATTTTGTTAAATAAAACTTTTCGTTTGTTATTAAATTAGGAATTTCTTTTAAATTATCTAATACAAAATCAGCACCCATAGATTTTATATTTAAATCACTATATCCGTGAGTCAATAATATTAATTTAGAATTACTTTTTTTTGCACATAGGGCATCGCTTATACTATCTCCTATAAAGATGCAATTATAACTTTCAATATTAGCTAATTTTATTGTTTCATAAAGATGTCTAGGGTCAGGCTTTTTAAATTCAAAAGTGTCTCCTCCAGAAACGGCATTGAAATATTTTTCTAGTTCAAAGAATCTTAAAATTTTTTTTACGAAATATTTAGGTTTATTAGAAACTAGAATAATATGATATTTTTTAAATTTCAGTTCTTCAAGAACTTCTTTTGTATAAGGAAATAGTTTTGATTTTTTTAAACAGTTGTATTTATAAATATGTAAAAATTTATTTTTTAATAGTACCCAATTAATATTATCATTATAAATTTTATTAATTTTAAAAGCTTTTTGTATCATAGCTAATGCACCATTGCCTACTAAGTAATTTACATCTGACTTTTTCATTTCATTAATATTCATTTCCTTCAGAAGAATATTAAGAGTATCAATTAAGTCATCTGCACTATCTAATAATGTTCCATCTAAATCAAATGCAATTATTGTATTTTTATTGGTCATTCATATTTTAAATTTTATTAATAAACAGTAAATTTTTTTATATTTAATAGTAATGGTACATAAATTAAATTCAGACATCAATTAAATGATATTTAATTTAATGCATAGTATTTATTTATTAAATTTATATGTAATAACTTTCAAAATAATAATTAATAAATTTGCTAAACTTTTTTTAGATAGGTCGTTTAATCTTTTATGATGATTTATTTTAATAGAAATCTGAAAGGAATGTCAAATGCCATCTGTTTCTAACTTAAGTAACGGAGCTTTATTAGCATCTAATAGTGCTGCTAAAGCGCAGCGAGAATTTTCAAAATCAATAGCTAAATTATCAACTGGTAAAAGGGCTATGTATGGAGATGATCCTGCAGGACAAGGAGTGGCAGATTCTTTAAATGCTAAATCAAAAAGTTGGTATGTAGCAGCAAGAAATGCAGAAGATGGATTGTCGGCAGCACAAATTGTCGAATCTTCTTTAATGGAGATAGCATCTTTAGCTCAACGTTTGAGAGAACTAGGCATTCGTGCTGATAATGCTGCATTCTTATCAACTTCTGATATGGTGGCTTTAGATGCAGAAGCAGCAGCAATATACGATACAATAGATTCTATAGTAGAAACTACAAAATTTAATGGTGTAGACTTACTAGGGTCTTCTGTAAAGGTTCATCAGATTGCTGTGGCTGATAGTGGAAGTACAATGCATTTTAAGTCTAGTGATGGTTTGACATCAGTTTCTGGTAATAGTTTAGCTGCAGGTGCTGAAGTAACTGCAGATATAATATTATCAGAAGTAGCAACTGATTTAGGAAATGTAGCAGCTGGAATGTCTGCATTTAAAGCAAGACAAGCAGTAGCATACTCTGCATCAGCTAATTTAGCTGCAGCAGCTTCTAGAATTCAGGATACTGATTATGCGCAAGAGTCAGCAAATTTAGCAAGGATGTCTATTTTAAATCAATCTTCAATGGCAATGGTAGCTCAAGCAAATAAGGCTAACGCTGCTTTTTTAACTATTATTAACCAATAAATTAAAGGATAAAATTATGACAAGTGTATCAAATGTAGCAATAGGGGCAAGAATGGCAGGAGCAGCTGCTTCTATGGCTAGACACGGAATGAATGAAGCAATAGCTAGATTATCTACTGGTAAAAGAGCTATGTATGGTGGCGATGCTGCAGGTCAAGCAATGGCTAATGAAATAAAATCTAAAGGTTTGTCTTATGGAGTAGCGGCTAGAAACGCAGAAGACGGTATTTCCGTAGCTCAAACAATAGAATCTGCATTAATGGAAATTGCTAATTTAGCAGTAAGACTTAGAGAATTAGCTATTCAAGCAGATAATGCTACTTTTCAAAGTACAACTGACATAGCTGCATTAGATGCTGAAGCTGCAGCCATTACAAAAACTATAGAAGCTATTTCTACTGAAACAAAATTTAACGGAGTGGCAGTATTATCTGCGTCTGATCAAAACTTTACAATTGGTGTTACTGATGCTGGTGATNTAACTACTATTACTTCTAAGGGAATTGCTGATCCTTCTGCTACTACTGCAGCAGCAGGAGCAGAAACTCAAGCTGATACAGCATTAGGTGAAGTAGGTGAGGCTTTAGGAAATATTGCTGCGGCAATAACTTCTCTTAAATCTAGACAAGCAGTAGCTTATTCCAATTCAGCTAATATGTTAGCAGCAGCTTCAAGATTACAAGATACTGATTTTGCAGCTTCTTCAGCAAATCTAGCTAAATTTTCAATACTTAATCAGTCAGCAATGGCAATGGTAGCTCAGGCTAACCAAGCCCAGTCTGCTGTACTTGCTGTTCTTCAGTAAAAAAGTATTATCTCTCTGGATATGGAGCCTTTGATATTATAACAAAGGCTCTATAGCTTATCTTACAGTATTTAGTATAATAACTTAGAATAACTACTTNTTGTAGTATTCTGGTTGGCATATAAATTGCAAAAATTATTCTATGATTACAAATAGAAAAAAGAAATATACTATTNATTTGGCACAAAGATTGCTAATAAAGGTTATTAAGGAGGTATAAATGCCGGTACAAAATCCAGGTGTAACAGGACTATTTGCTTTACACAATCTGCACAAAACTGAAAGAGCTATGGGTACATCCATTGAAAGACTTTCCTCAGGAAAAAGAATAAATAATGCTGGAGATGATGCAGCAGGAGGAGCGATAGCTGATAGAATGACCGCACAGATTAAAGGATTAAATATGTCAGTTAGAAATGCATCGGATGTATTATCTATGGCACAAGTAGCAGAAGGAGCACTTGATGAATCTTCAAAAGTTTTACAAAGGATACGAGAGTTAGCAATTCAATCAGCTAGTGATTTAATGAATGGAGAAGAAAGACTTTATTTACAAACAGAAGCAAATCAATTAATTGCAGAATTGGATAGAGTTGCTAGAGATACGACTTTTAATGAAATTGCTGTGTTAGATGGAACTTTTGCTGATAGAAGATTTCAAATTGGGTCGAAAGAAAGAGAAGCTGCTACAGTTTCTATAGGTAATTTAAGAACTGAGAACATTGGTAATCATATTGTCAGAACTAGTGCAGAGTCAGGAGAAACTAATTTAGCTACGGCTGCATTAAGAGGTACAACAAATACTATTGCTGATGAAGATTTCACTATTCATGGTTTACTTGGTTCCAAAACAGTAGATGTAGTTGCTAATACTAGTGCAAAAGATATTGCCGAGTCAGTTAATATAGCATTTGATAGTACAGGTGTCAGTGCTACTGCTTCAACAAATTTGAAAATTCAAGGTTTAGCAACCACAGCAGGATCAGCTACTTTTTCTATTGGTATACAAGGTAAAAACTCTACTGTAAGGACAATATCTGCTGGAGTTACTTTAGGTACTGCTGTAGGTTCCTCGGATTTAACTAATTTTAGCAATTCAATCAACGCTTATTCTGCAGAAACTGGAGTTGTTGCAGTCTTGAGTGCAGATAAGGCAACAGTTTATCTAACACAAGATGAAGGCCATGACATAATATTGACAGATTTAGATTTTGCAGACGTAGGAGATGCTGAAACACANAAATTAGAAGTAACTGGAATGGACTCGCGTATTTATGACTCTGATGGAACAACTGAGCTNTTATCAGGTTCTGCAGTTAATCTATTTGATAAATTATTTGATAATAGTAATACACAGGCTGCTGGATATGCTGACTCAGTCATAGTTTCAGGCCAAGTAAATATGCATGCATCACANTCATTTACTGTTACAACAGACAACGGAGGAGGTACAGATGGACTTTTCGAATCATCTCCAGGTGTAGCTACTTTAAATAAAGTTTCTGAANTAAGTTTAAGAAGTAGATCAAAAGCAATAGATGCATTAAAGATGGTAGATAAGGCTTTAGATAAAATTCACATGGAAAGAGCAAAGTTAGGGGCGGTGATGTCAAGAATGGATCAAGCAATAGACAATCTTACCAACGTTTCTGCAAATACATCTTCAGCAAGATCTAGAATAGTAGATGCAGATATGGCAGCAGAGGCAGGTAATTTGACTAAAACACAAATTTTACAACAAAGTGCAATGGCAATGATTGCTCAGGCTTCAAAGGCCCAACAAGCTGTACTAACATTACTTCAAGGATAAATTAGTGTGATTTAAATGGCAAGTACGCCAACAGATATACTATCGAATTTAAATATTGGATCTGGGATGAATACATCTGAGATCGTTACATCATTAGTTGATGCAGAAAGAATTCCTAAACTAGCAACTATAGAAAAAAATCAATCTCAAACAGAAAATAGGATTTCAGCATATGGTCTTTTAAAAAATGATTTAAAAGATTTTAGAGACACTGTAAGAAGTATTGAAAATAGTAATGCTGCAAGTCATATTGGTTCTTCAAACAACACTACTGTTGCAACTTTTACTACTACTGGAACTACTACAGGAACTGAAAATATTGANTCATCATTGGTAGTTTCCTCTTTAGCTTCAACTCATACTTTAGCTACTGGTACATATAATAATACAGGAGCAACTGTTGGTTCTGGATCCCTGACAATAGACTTTGGAACTTGGAGTACAACTAGTTCTACTAACGACACTTTTACAGCTAACTCGAATTCATCAGTTACAATTACTACTACAGCTAGCACTACTTTGAGTCAGCTTAGAGATTCTATTAATAATGCAACAGATAATGCGGAAGCTACTATTATGTATAATGGATCAGGTTACCTTTTAGTTATTAAAGGATTAAGTGGAGCTAGCAATGAACTAAGAGTTACACCTTCTGGAGGATCATCAAGTGACCTTACTAATAATTATTCATATACAACTAGTACAAAAAACTTAAATCTAGCAACGGATGGAACAGATGCTTCATTTACTGTAGATGGAATTTCTATGACAAGATCAAGTAACACTGTTACTGATTTATTTACTGGATATACTTTAGAATTAGAATCAACAAGTAGCTCAGCAGTTAATATTAGTAGTACTCAAAATTTAACAACAATAGAAGGTTTATTGAATGAATTTGTTGAAAGTTATAATACTATTTATACAAATATATCAACTCTTACTTTAAATACTGTATCAAGTGACGATTCAATAGGGCCTCTAGCGGGAGATTCTTTAGCAAGGTCTATTCAAAGGGAATTGAGAAGTTTTACTACACAGTCTATAACTGGATATGAAAATGGACCTTATTCTATGTCTTTATTGGGAATACAAACTAATAGAGATGGTAGTATTGCTCTTAATCCGCAAATTTTACAGAATTCTTTTGAAATAAATCCTACTATAGTGGATGCTGTATTTAAGGATCAGTTAACTACTGATAATGCTGATGTAGAAGTTACTACGTTAGGAGTAGATACTAAGCCAGGATCTTACTCAATTACATCTTCATCAGGAAACTATTTNATTGATGGAGTTACAATGAGTGCAAGCGGTACTAAATATACTTCTGGTTCGGGTAATTCAACCGGAATGGTAATTAATATAGCTAATTCTGACGTTACTAGTGCTAATGTTTATTATGGACAGTCACTTATGTCTTCAATAGACGATAGTTTGACTAATTTTTTATCTTTCAATAGTGATATTAACACCAGAATTACTAATTTAAGTGATAGGTTATCAGATTTCACTGATCAGAAAACAGCACTTGATGAAAGAATGGCTGCTCTTACTGATAGGTATATAACACAATTTTCTGGTATGGAGCAGTCAATTGCTGGCCTTAAAGAAACCGGAAATTACTTAGATCAAATGCTTAAAACTGATAGTGATTAATAAAAATTAAACTTTTATATTTTTAGTCGTTAAATTTTATATAGGAGATTTAATATGAGAAAACAAATTAACGAATATAAAAAAAGTAATATTAGACAAAAGTCTAATACAAAAGATTCATATGATGTTATTAACGAACTATTAAGGGAACTTAATTCCAGACTTAAAAAAAGTTTAATATTAATGGAAAAACAAAGTATTGATAAAGCAAAAGAAAATGCTAAGAAAGCTCAAAATATTGCATTTGCGCTGCAAAACTGTCTAGATGTTAAAAATGGTGGAGAGATTGCAGAAAACTTAAATTTTTTATATAGACATATTAGATTTGCTACACAAAGTTACATAGAAAAAGAAAAATCTGACCTACTATCTAGTGCACATTTTGTATCAAATGAAATATTAGAAGGTTGGAAAGGTATGAATTCAGCAGTAGCATAAAATAATTAATAATTAATTTTAGGAGGAATTAATTTTTTAGGGTGTATGTATAATCGTTAAGTATTGTATAGCTTTTAATTATAATAGAACCAAAATGTAAATATCAACAAGATGATATAAATATATTTGGATGTGTATTTAATTAAGGAGATTTTATTTTGCAAGAACTAATAAGTCATTCAGCATCAGGATAATTCTTTTTAAATCTTTTACCTTACTATATTATTTTTTTCTTATATCTAAACTATATAATAAAAAGATAAAATAATGTATAAAAAATAAGAAGCTTATTCTTGTTAAAGATTTTTTTTAAAATTTTCATATAACTTAAAGTATTCTTTTTCTAAAAATTTGGTATATTTTTGAGTATCAAATAAATTACATTTTAATCTATTTTTCTCTATTTTAACCTTTATTTCGTTATAATATTTTTTATTTTTTGAAAGTTTAATAGCAAGCTTTTTATAATCCTCCAAGTTTCGGGTAATTAGTTCTTTCATATCAATATTTTTTAAAATACTCCCTGCAACTCTGCTTACCATTGATTTTCCAACACAAGTGATCAAAGGCACTCCTACCCATAATGCATCACTTGCAGTAGTATGTGCAGATATAGGAAAAGTATCTAAAAATAAATCTGCACATTTCATTTTTTGCAAATATTGTTTCATATTACAACGTTTAAGAAAGAATATTCTTTTTTCATCAACTCCTTGGCTACTAGCATATTTGAGAATATTTTTAGTAGATTCCGAGTTTTGATTTTTTAAAAGCCAGAGAATACTATTTTTATTTTTATTTAGTATTTCCATCCAGACTTTAAATACCTCTGGTTGTATTTTATATGGACTATTAAATGAGCAAAAAACAAAACTATCTTCTGGAAAACCAAGTTCTTTTTTTGTTATATTATTTTCAGGAAAATATCTTTCATTATCATTTGGCTGATAGCAATTTGGAAGTTTGATAACTTTTTCGGAAAAATACTTTTCATTTTTAGAAGTTACAACAAAGTTATCTGCAATAACGTAATCAATATAGTTTGCTCCTGTTGTGCCAGGATGTCCTAAAAAAGTTATTTGTATAGGACATGGCCTAGATGATAAAATATTTATTCTAGTTTTATAGGTATGTCCTTTAAGGTCTACTGCTATGTCTATTTCGTTATCTTTTAGCATTTTACAAATTTCTTTATCACTATGATCTTTTACTAAAAAGAATTTTTTAAAATATTTTTTTGCTTTATTATAAAATTCAGTTTCACGAGTTCCTTTATCTGAGTAAGAAAATGCATAATAGTCAAAATTAGTATGATCTTGATTTTTAAATAGTCCTGCCATTAAATGATATGTTGCATGGTCATGAAAATCATATGAAATATATGCTACTCTTGGTTTTAAATGTTTTTTATGATGATAGTATTTTTCTTTATGATAATGACTTAAATTATTTAGTTTTTTAGAGCCACAATGTAACATTGCTACCTCCAATTGTATTTTAGGATTGTCTGTCATTGAAAAAGAACAAAAAGGAGTAGAAGATCTGTGGCCTCTTTTAATATTTTTAATAAACAATTTTTTATAATTTTCTAAATTATTCCAATCTGCACAATATAATTTTGAATAATATATAAAACCAATTGCTAATTCACGTTCTTTGTCAAATTCGATAGATTTTAAAAAATTATCTTTCACTTTATCAAATCTATTAAGGCTCAAATAACTAAGTCCTTTATTGGCATAAGCGCTGGCAATAAGTTTATTTTTATTATTTGATAAAGAGGCTAAAGAAATACAAGCATCAAACATTTCAAAAGATTGATTAAAAATATTTTGATTTTGAAAAATAATTCCTAAATTTAAATATGCATTTTCATTATTTGGATTTATTTCAATAGCTTTTTGTAAATCATTAATAGCTTTTAATTCTTCATTTAATTCTATATGTGCAGCTGCTTTAGAAGACAAAATATTTGAATTATAGGGATCTATTTGGTTTGCTTTTTTAAAATATTCTAATGCCTGCTCTTTCTCTCCTAATTTAAAATAAACATCTCCTAAATTTAATAAAGCGATAGCATAATTTGGATTTATACTTAAACTTTTTTTAAAAAAATTGATAGCCTCTTTTTCCCTTTTTAATTTAACTAAGCTATTACCTATATTTACATAAATTTGAAAAATATTTTTATCTATTTCTAAAATCTCATGATAAATTTTTATAGCTTTAGCATAATCCTGTAAAGCTTCTAATATTGTACCTTTGATCATTTTGGCATTTAAAAAATCTTTATCAATAGTATTTTTATTAGGATATATTTGCAATGCAATTTCTATATTTTCAAGGGCTTCCTCATATTTTTCATTAATAAATAACGCTTGTGCTAAATTTGTATATTTAGTGTGATTTTTAATCTTGAATATTTTATTATTTTTTAAATCCTCTATATACTTTTCTAGTAAACCCTCTTTTTTTAATATTAAAGATAAATTTTTAAAGGCGTCATTGAAGTCGGGAGTTATTTTTAAACATTTTTTATATGCTTCTATAGCATCAAAACTTTTGTTTTGTTTGGAACTTAGCCTCGCTCTTTCATACCATACTAAGCTATCATTAGGATATTTTATGCATAAATTATCTGATATTTTTTCAGCTTTTTCAAGTTTATAAGAAATAAGATATATTTGAAAAAGATATTTTTCTATATCTATATCATCTCCAAATATTTTAATGTAGGTATTGAAGATTTTTTCAGCTAATTCGTAATTTTTTATTTCAAAATAAATGGCTCCTAGATTATATGAGGCATCTTTATGATCAAACTTTAACTCTAGTACTTTTTTAAAACTATCAATGGCCTTTTCATAATATTGAAAATTCATCTCAATACAGCCTTTAAGAAAAAAAATTTTATAATCAGCTTTATAATTTTTGATAAACATGTTTAGCTTAGATAAGGCAATTTCTGTTTTACCGATAGAATTTAATAAATTACAATAATCTAAATTTATATTGCAATCAAATGAAGATATTTTTAAGGCTTTTTCAAAGTTATTAATTGATAAATTAATATTATTAGTTTGTATATGAGCATAGGCTTTTAAATGATACACTTGTGCATTATTTGGATATTTAGTGCTTAAAAGATTAAATATATCTAAAGCTCTATTTATTTTACCTTTGTTAAGTAAATTAGATGCTAAATTCAAATTATTTTGTAAAAAATTATCAGTCATATTACTTAAATATGAATTTGCAATCTGTATGCCATTGAGCTAGCTCATATAACTTTATATAGAAAAAAATTTAATAAAATTTTAAGTTAACAAATCTTTTTTGCTAAATATTAGTACTATTTTAATTTTTATGATAATTTGAGTATGGGAGTCGTTATTATGTCTAAAAATTTTAAGTTTTTGCTTCCTGTAGTTTTGGCTGTAATAATTGGTGTCATAGTATCTATAGCTGTCCAAGGATTTATTTCATTTGTTGGTTTTGTTGAATCTTATTTAAGAGGAGATAATCAAATCTTAATTGGTTTACCAAAAAATATTTTATTAGTTAGTGGGCCAATTATAGCAGGAATAATTGTAGCTTTTATTTATAAATTAGCTAATCTGGATCGATGGCATGGCCCTGCAGAAAGTATTCTTGCTGCACATGTTCCATCTAAAAGACCAAATACAGAAGCAGGATTGTTATCTACTTTAGCATCGGCAGTGTCATTAGCGGGAGGAGCCTCGGTAGGACAATATGGTCCTCTTGTTCACTTTGGTGGAGTAATTGGAGATTATTTCTCAAAGCTAACTAAAGATCAAACTTCTCCTCATATTTTATTAGCTAGTGGTGCAGCTGCAGCAATATCATCAGGCTTTGGTGCTCCATTTGCAGGTTTAGTATTTGCACACGAAGTAATAGTTAGGCATTTCTCTTTAAAAGCTGTTGCACCAATTTTAATAAGTTCCGTTGTAGCACATACAATTAGTACAGAATTTTATTCTAGTGAACCTATATTACAATCTAATGTAGGCGGTATAGTAAATTTTTCTGAAGTAATTCTTTTAGCTATTTTGGGCATAATTGCTGCATTAGTAGCAAGTTTGTATATGAGAGGGCTTACAGGTTATTTGCCTATTCCAAAAAAATACCTAATTACTTTCTTCCTGTTTTAGCTGGTATTATTTGTGGAATAGTAGGACTATTTTTACCTGAAACTCTTGGGTTAGGAACTGATTTTATAAGAAATTTAATAGAACATCCTGTAAAACTTAACTATGTAATATTTCTATTAATAGGTAAAATTTTTTTAACAGTTATATGTATTAGATTAAATCTATTTGGTGGTATATTTTCACCAGCTTTATTTATAGGAGCTACTACTGGTTGTATTTTTGCAACCATATCTCAATATTTTTTTCCTGATTTAAATTATTCACTCTTCGCTGTGGCCGGGTTAGCCGCAGTAGTTAGTAGTGTGATTGGAGGACCTATATCAACTCTTTTAATAGTTTTTGAACTAACTTCAGATTATCAAGTAGCACTTGGAACTGGAATAAGTGTTTGTTTTGCTAATCTTGTTTCTTCTAAATTATATGGGCATTCTGCTTTTGATCAAATTTTACTGAATAGAAATATAGATATCAAGCTTGGTAGAAATAATTTACATTTAAAATCTATTTCAATAAAAAATATCTTGAGAACTGACTATATTAGACTTGTACCAGAGCATAAAGTGGAAGATATGATCAAAATACTTGCTGAGGCTGGAAGTAGTGAAGGTTATATTATTGACCCTAAGGGAAAATTGCTAGGTAAAGTAGAATTACCCAGCTTAATTTTAAATAAAAATAAAGATAAATCTCCGGACCCTACAATATATTGTAATTTCTTAAAGATTAAAAGTGAAAAAAATATTTTAGAAACAATTCAGTTAATAAAAAACTTTGTAGGAGAGTCTGTGCCTATAACAAATAAAAACGGTAATATAATTGGTGTTATAACTGAAAGTGATCTATTTAAACAATTATTGACAGCTGAAAAGATAAGAAAGGATGAGGAATTAGAAGATTAGTTTAGTAATCTTTTATCCAATTTTTAGAATAATTATAAGCTTTATCATCAATTATTACATCGAAACTTGGTTTTCCAAAAACAAGTTTGTTAAACTTTAAATTCCAATCTTGTAATTGCTTTAGTGTAAAGTCATAACCTAATGCATACGCTTTCTCATAGTCATTATTTGTTCTTCCCATAAAACGAGCAGTAAAAATAATTATTTTATTGCCTTGGTCAAACAAACTATTAATCTTTTTAATTGCTTTTATTTTAGGTTTAGAGTTTTGATAGTTACTACCAGCTGTTTCACAAATTACTCCATCTATATCAAAGGCAAAAACTTTAGCTTTCATTTTAGGCTAAAATATTTAATTCAGATTTATAGTCTTTATTTTTATTAGCAAGTCTAGAAACCATTTCATATTTGGTAATAGCCTCATTATGATTGAATATTGGACTTAACAAGGTTTTTGCTTTTAAAAACTTTTCTGTATCAAAGGTTGAGCTTGGAGCCAAATTTTTAGAATAGATATTTTTTAAGGCTTCTTTCTCTACAAACTCTTTTGATCTAAGGTTATTATTTACAGGCGAAACAATTCTAGGACTATTTATTGGCATACCATTTGCAGTATCAACTTTAGAATAAGGATTAAAAGAATTATTAGGAGTTACTACTAAATTATTTTCAAACATAATTAAATATAACAAATGTATACAAATAAATCAAAAAATTTACAAAAATATAAATTAACTGAAGAATCCTCATTTATTGTTAAAGATAAATCAGCAGTAATATCTGCAATTTTGATTGAATTAAAGAGATCAATGAATATCGTAGTAGAAAAAATTGAAAGTACAAAAGAATGGAAACCTTCAGATGAAGACATTAAATTAAAGAATACACATTTTACCAAAGCATTAACAGCAATTTATTCTTTGCAGGTTTCATTAAATTTTGATGAAGGAGGAAATATTGCTTTAAAACTTTTTCAACTATATGAATATTGTAGGCAACAGTTAATTAAAGGATATTCAAAAAAGGTCGTTAGTGGAATTAAGAAGGCCGTAGAAGCCATAGTTAGTATTAGTGAAGCATGGCAAATTGGAGTTAAAAATGCAAAAACAGCTTAATACAGAAAAACAAATAGATCAATATTTAGATCATTTAGAGTTTCTTTCTTCAAAAATTGCGGATAACATTTCAATGGGTTTATTTGATGAAATAAATAAAATGGACTATGAAAGAAAAAAAATTATACACAAAATATCTGCTGAAGCTGCTAATTTTAATCATTATAGAAAAAAAAGATTAAGATTGGTTTGGATAAATAATAATAAAATGATTAAGACCTTAGAAAATAAAAATAATCAAAATAAAAAAAAATTTAATTTAGTTAAAAAAACAGTAAGTGCGTATCACAAACATAGCTAATTTAAAATAGATAAAAGGTTTAAATGTTTGCTTTAGATTTATTTGAATTCAATAAGAAAATTAAAATATTAGACATCGGAAGTGCTGTTATTTCTGAAGAACCAATTTATAAACAGCTTTTAAAAAAAAAGATAGCTCACTTAAATTTATTTGATGGTGATATTAGACAAATTGATAAAATAAAAAAGGAATATGGAAATCAAAATGTTAGTGTATTTGATAAGTTTATTTTTGACGGAAAAAAAAGAAAAGTACACATGGGAACAGTTTTAGGAGGAATGACATCTTTGTATGAACCCAATGAAAAAGCATTAAATTTTTTTAATGGCTTCTCTCATATTGGAAGAATTGAAAAAGTAAAAGAAATTCAAACTTTAAAACTTGATGATATAAAAGATTTAGATTTAATTGATTTTGTAAAATTAGATGTGCAAGGAGCAGAGTTAACTATACTAGAATGTGGACAAGAAAAATTAAAAAATACCTTAGCCTTGCAATTAGAGGTATCATTTTTTAATCTTTATTGTAACCAACCTTCTTTTGGACATATTGATATATGGATGCGAAATAAGGGTTTCATTCCGCACTGTTTTTTGGATGTAAAAAAATGGTCTATTTCACCTACTATATTTAATAATGATTTAAGAACTCCAGGCAAGCAACTTTTGGAAGCTGACATTGTTTATATTAAAGATCCTTTAAAATTTGAAAAATTATCTAATGAGCAACTTTTAAAGAGTATAATTATTTCTAACTATTGTCTAAAAAGTATTGACTTGACTGTTTGTTATTTAATAGAGTTGGAAAAAAGAAAAGTTTTACCTAAAAACTCTTACCGTAAATATATGTTGAATGCTAAAAAGTTAATTAATTAAAGTTTTTCAATTTGTTATTTGTAGCTTCTTCATCTTTTCTATAAGAGTTGTTCTGTTAATTTTTAGAAGGTCGGCAGCTTTTGAAACCGTTCCATTAGCTCTTTTTATTGCAGACTCAATTAGTACTACTTCTACATCGCGTAAATAAACTCTTAAATCAATATTATCAAAAAAATCAAACCAGTCTGCATAATGTTTAGGGTGAGGTAATGGAGAACTACTTTTTTCTTCTGAGTCATTGTCTAAGTTTACATCAAGATTTTGTGTCGCTTCCCATAAAGCATTTTGTTCTTCTTCTGAGGTAGGAACTTTTAGTCTTAATAGGTTTTCAAATACATTGTTTTTAGTTACTTCTTTTCCTGGAAAAAGTATAAATGCTCTTTCAATAACATTTTTTAATTCTCTAATATTACCGGGCCATAAATGTCTTTTTAAAGCTGTTACAGCATCATTTGAAAAAATAGGTAAATTATTATTATTTTTTTGATTTTTAAGCAAAAAATTTAATAGTAATGGAATATCTTCTATTCTCTCAGACAAAGTAGGTACATTTATAGGAAAAACATTTATTCTGTAATATAAGTCGGCTCTAAAAGTACCTTCATTTACTTTTTTTTCTAAATCTTGATGGGTAGCACATACCATTCTTAAATTTAGAGGTATCTCTTTACCTCCTCCTACTTTTTGAATTTTTTTACTTTCAAGTGCTCTTAGTAATTTTGCTTGCAAGGGAAGAGGAATATCACCTATTTCATCTAAGAAAAGTGTTCCTCCTGAAGACATTTCAAATCGTCCAGCTCTGGCTTTATCAGCTCCAGTAAAAGCTCCTTTTTCATGTCCAAACAGTTCACTCTCTAAAAGTTCACTTGGGATGGCTGCACAGTTAACAGGTACAAACTGACCTTTTCTTTTGGAAGATTTATGAATAGATTCTGCTACTAATTCTTTTCCAGTTCCTGTTTCTCCTAAAACTAAAACAGTGCTTTCACTTATAGCTACCTTATTTATAAGCAGCTTTAATTCCAAGACAGACTTACTTTCTCCTATTATTAGTTTATTTATATCCATTTTATGTCAAAAGTTTGAATATTAGTATAATAGATGCGACAATATTATGACAATAATAATTATAAAATATAAATTTTTTTTTTTTATCCTTATTTTCCTAAACTTTTAATTTTTTTTTTAAAAAATATAATTTTGGCAACGTTCTTGCGTCTATAGTTATATTTGGAGGAAATTATGATACAAATTAGTATTTTAGAAGATAGCATACATAATTTAAAAACAATTAAAAAAAAGCTAGAGGATAGAGACGCTAATGTGTCTGTAGTTAAAAGCTTTGATAGTTTGAAAGAAATAAAGACTTCTGTTTTTGTAGCATCAGGAGATCAAATTGAGAATAAAAATAAAATTATTGATCTTGCTAGAAGTTTAAAAATTAAAAAAGTTATTTTAGTAAATAACAATAAAGAGTTTAGTATCAAGAAAGAGTTAGGAGGGTCTATAATAAATATAAATTACCCTGAGAATGATAATTATGGATTGGAAGTATTTTTAGCTTTTTGTATTGAAGGACAAAAGTTTATTACCGGTAGCGAGGAATCTTTAACTTTAAAAAATTTGGCAAAGAAAGTTGCAAGCACGGATGTTACAGTATTTATAAATGGGCCTACCGGAACAGGTAAAGAGGTTTTAGCTAATTACATTCATGATTACTCGTCAAGGGCTGAAAAACCCTTTGTAGCAGTAAATTGCGCAGCTATTCCAGAAAATATGCTTGAAGCTATTTTATTCGGGCACGAAAAAGGATCTTTTACAGGAGCCTCAAATGCTAATAAGGGTATATTTAGAGCAGCAGATACAGGAACACTTCTTTTAGACGAAATATCAGAGATGCCTCTTAGTTTGCAAGCAAAGCTTTTAAGAGTTCTTCAGGAAAGAAAAGTTACTCCTGTAGGAGGTACAAGAGATATAGAAATAAATGTTAGAATAGTAGCAACTACTAATAGAGACATGGTAGAAGAAGTTAAAAATAATAAATTTAGACAAGACTTATATTATAGACTTAATGTTTTTCCTATAAGAACGATTGATTTATCAAAACGAAGTGAAGATATAATACCAATAGCAGTAGCTATGATTAAAAAGAATTGTGAAGAAAAAGAAGTATTTCCTTACTTGCAAAAAAGTGCTCAAGAAATTTTAATTAATTATGCTTGGTCTGGTAATGTAAGAGAGTTAGAAAACGTAATACTTAGAGCTTTAGTTTTATCAAATAATGAGAATATTAGTGATAGTCATATATTAGTTGACGATACTACAACTTCAAATAATGAATATTATCAGAAATTAGAAGATAAAATAGTTGCAATGGGAAATTAAGGATTTAAAAATGAATAAAATATCATCTACTGGTTTAAATTTAGTTTCAAAAAGTGTTAAAGAGAACATAGAACAAACTAAATCTATACAAAAAGAAATAATTAATAATCAACAAGATATCATCAAGGATACAAAGTCTTTAAGTGGCAATTTTATTAATGATGTGAGTGATGCATTAAATAATGTAGCAAATGCGCAAAATAACGCTGCAGAGATTACCAAAAACTATGAATTAGGAAAAGAACAAGATTTAACTAAAGTTATAGTTAATCAACAAGTTTCAAAGTTAGCATTTCAATTAACATTAAATGTAAGAAATAAAGTTTTAAGTGCTTATAAAGATATCATGAATATGCCGGTATAAAATTTTGAGGGAAAGGAATTAACATGGCTGATACTACCGTTTCAAATGTAACTGAGGGAAAAAGTAATTTAATTACAAAAACTTCAAATGCTATTACCGATATTAGAAGGATATTAAATGAACCAGCAGCTAAAAGAGCACTTCCAACTGCATTAGCGTTGATAGTAACGTTCATTGGAATAATATTATTTATTTCTCTTAGAGAACCTTCTAAGACTACACTTTTTTCATCATTATCGGAAGCAGATAAATCTAAAGTTGTTGAGTCCCTAAGACAAAATGGTATTAATGTATCTTTGGATTCAGCTACAGGTGAAGTTTTAGTTCCAAGTACAGATTATTATCAATCTAAAATGTTACTTGCTGCAGAAGGCCTACCAGAGTCTTTACCAAATGGTTATGATTCATTAGATAATATGCCTATGGGAACAAGTAGATCGGTAGAGGCTGTAAAGATTAGACATGGTCTTGAAAATGAATTAGCAAGATCCGTTAATGAAATATCAGGTATATTGGGAGCTAGAGTACATCTGGCAATACCAGAAAAATCAGTATTTGTGAGAGAAAGAGGAAAACCAACAGCATCAGTATTTGTTAAGCTTGGGGCAGGTAGAAGTTTAGGAGAAAATCAAATTAGAGCAATAGTACATTTAGTATCATCTTCAGTACCAAACTTACCTTCAGAAAATGTAACAGTGGTAGATCAGCATGGTAATTTGTTATCAAAACCCTCAGATGATATAAACTCTGCTATGTCAAATAGACAATTAGAATATACTATGAAATTAGAGCAAGTTTATAGGCAAAGAGTTTTATCACTATTAACACCAATACTAGGAGCAGGAAATATAACAGCTCAAGTTAATGTTGATGTGGACTTTACTACTCAAAATATTACAGAAGAGGTGGTAGATCCTGAAGCTTCAGCATTAAGAAGCGAACAAGCGACTCAAGATATTACTAGTGAACCTCAAGCTCAAGGAATACCTGGAGCAGTTGCAAATACTCCACCTTTAGCTGCTGAATTGGCTACAGAAAATCCTGTTCCAACTCAAGCTCAGCCTAATATAAAATCACAAAGCTCTAGTAGTATAAAAAACTATGAAGTTAGTAAAAGAGTAAGTACTACTACTAATCCAACTGGTACTATTAAAAGAATAGTAGCTGCTATATTAGTAAGAGATAAATTAGTAACTAATGAACTAGGAGAAAAGGTATTACAAAAAATTAGTGATGATGAAAAAGCAAACTATGAAGCTCTAGTAAGAGACGCTATAGGCTTTAGAGAAAATAGAGGTGACTCAATTACCATTTCTTCAGGAGAGTTTATAGAAGACATTCAAGTAATTGAAGTACCTTGGTATGAAAACTCTGCAATTAGAGAGTTATTAGGAAAATTATTTACTATATTAGTTTTAGCAATAGTTACATTTGGAGCTTTAAGACCATTATTGAGTAGAATTTTAGTACCTACTGCAGCTGTTGGACATGGTCCAGGAATGGCAATTGCTGAGGAAGAAGAGGAAGAAGAAGAAAGTAAAATAGAAGTTGCAGAAGGTGAGTCATTAGAAGATATTAAGGCTAAGCTTAAGCCTAAGAAATCGGCAATATCAGCAGATATGCTTGATACTGCTAACACTTATGATGATAAAGTGGCTATAATACGAATGATAGTAGGAGACGAAGCAGGAAGGGTATCAAGTGTTTTTAGAAATATGATGAAACAAAATGCTAAAAGTGAAGAGGAAAGTTGATTAGTAATATGATAAAGAGTGAAAAACCACTAGATAAACCCGAACAATTAGAAGAAGTTACAAAAAAGCCTTTATCAGATGAAGAATTATCAAGTTTGATAAAGGCAAGCAATGTAAGTAAATTTAATGAAGTAGAATTAAAAGTAAAAAAAAGAGAAAGTGAGAGTTTTAGAAAAGTAGCTTTGCATGACATTGCCAAACAAATTAATAGTTTAAATGAAAATAAAAATATTAAGGAAAATAAAGAACATAATAAAGATGAACAAGAAATTAATGAAAATAAAAAAAATGATCATGATGAAAATAAATACAATGAGCAAGATCAAAATCAGAATGAAGATTTAAAAGAAAATGAAAATATTGATCAAGATGAAGAAAATGAAATTAATTTAAATATAAATAATCAAGAAAAACAAAAAAAAAGTATTGAAGAGGATGAACACTTTAAGGTCTTAGAAGAAGAAAAAAAAATAGCATATGAAAAAGGAAAAAGTGATGCTTTTAACGAAATTAAAGAAGGTTCTGATGCAGCTATTGCTCAATTAAAAAAGGTAATTGAAAATATTTCAAAAGTAGAAGAATTAGATTTACAGAATTTTGAAAAAGTAATTCAAGAAAAAGTAACAGAGATTACTTTTGATTTAACAGGAAAAATAATAAAAGATTTACCATCAGAGTTTATAAAAAAAATTAAATCTCTTTTAGCACAGTTAGAAAATATAGATGGTAATATAGATATTTTTATCAATGAAGAAGATCATAAAGTAATTGAGAGTAATAAAAGTATAAAAAATGAAATGAAAAAGCTTTGTTTGTATTCATCTAAAGAGTTACAGCATGGTGAAATTGAACTTAAAGTAAATGGAATTTCAA
>NHDP01000027.1 GCA_002170595.1 Alphaproteobacteria bacterium TMED62 | reverse complement strand
TTTGCTTTTTTACTTTATTTAACTACTCTTTTAATAATTATAAAAACGTATGACTTAAGTAATAATACTTTTATAGTAAACAAACCTACAAAGTTTTTTATCTTTTTATCAGGGCTTCTTACAATGTGTGCAGCAGCTTTAGGTGCATTCACTTCAAAATATGGTGCTTCTTTATCATGTAATTCTTGGCCAGGATGTAGTGAAAAATTCTTTCCGAACTTTACTGATATTTTTCAGGTAATACACTTTAGCCACAGGATAATTGCCATGCTTTTAGTTTTAGTCTTAATAAGCTTATTTATAATGTTAAGTAAATATTTTAAAAACATTTCTAATAGTATTAAACTTATACTGTTATTTATGTTTATTATAATATTTTTTCAAATAGTGATAGGAGCATTATTAATATATTTAAAAGTTCCAATCTGGATGGGAATTTTTCATCAGTCAATAGGAATTTTTTTATTTACCTTTATAGTATTATTATATGCACATACTAAATTAAAAAGAATTTGATGATACCAGTTTAAAAAAATGAAATATATTAGTACTAGAACAGATAAAAAATTACTTGGTTTTAAAGAAGTAACCTTAAAAGGATTAGCTTCTGATGGTGGGCTTTATGTCCCGAACACTTGGAAGGAAATTAATTTAAACTTAATTGGTAAAGATTATTCTTTTGAAAAAACTGCTTATGAAACTATCAGATGCTTTATAGGTAAAGATATAGAAAAGAATGTATTAAAAAAAATAATAAAAAAAAGTTATAGTACTTTTAGAGACAAAGAAATAACAACATTAAAAAGTTTAGATAATAAAAACTTTCTTTTGGAGTTGTTTAATGGTCCGACGTTAGCATTTAAAGATATAGCATTGCAATTTTTAGGTAATACATTTGAAATGTTTTTAAAAAGTAATAAAAAAAAATTAACTATAATTGGAGCTACATCTGGAGATACTGGATCAGCAGCTATAGATGCAGTTAAAAATAATAAATTTGCAGATATATTCATATTACATCCATATGGCAGAGTTTCTGATTTTCAAAGAAAGCAAATGACAACTGTTAATTCTAGTAATGTTTTTAACATAGGTTTAAAGGGCACATTTGATGATTGTCAAAACATTATTAAAAAACTATTTAGAGATAATGAATTGAATAAAACTTTAAATTTAGGCTCTATAAATTCTATTAACTGGACAAGAATAATGGCTCAAATTACCTATTATATATATGCTTATAATAAAGTTATGAAATTAACAGGTAATAATAATATTAGTTTCAGTGTGCCTACAGGGAATTTTGGCGATGCTTATGCCGGTTACATAGCAAAAAAAAAGTTTAAAATTCCAATTAATAAGTTAATAGTTGCTACAAATAAGAATAATATATTAGATAGATTTTTTAGAACTGGAACTTATAAAATTGATAAAGTACATAGTACAATTTCTCCTTCTATGGACATACAAATAGCAAGCAATTTTGAAAGATTATTATATGATGTTAATAATTGTGATGGTAATAATGTTTCTGAATTAATGTATAGTTTTAATGATAAAGGCAAAATTAAAGTTAATAAAGAATATTTTGGTGTTACAAAAAATAGTTTTACATCTTTTAGTATAAATGAAAAAGAAACTAAACAACGCATAAAAGATACTTATAACGATTTTAATTTAGTAATAGATCCTCATACAGCAGTAGGACTTGAAGCATCAAGTAAATACTTAAAAGAACAGCAAGAGGGTATAGTAGTTACTTTAGCTACTGCACATCCTTCTAAATTTTCAAAATCTGTTAGAAACATTTTAGGATTTGATCCAGACCTACCACTTGGTTATAAAAATATCTTTGATTTAGAAGAAAAATATCAAGTTATTGATCCTTCATATAATTCAATAAAAAATTATATATTGAAGAAAGTAACTAAATAATTAGAATTTAGTTATGAAAAGACTCGTTATAGCAATTCAGTCTTTGCTTTCNAAAAAAAANTTTACNGGGCAAAGAATTTTTTTAAGACCNCCAAANAGAAGNGATGCACTAAANTGGCAAAAATTAAGAATGTCTTCAAAAANNTTTTTNGTNCCNTGGGAACCTNNTTGGGATGCTTCTTCTTGTTCAAGAAGAGCTTTTTTNAGATANTTTAAAAATTCAAATTATNTAGCAAATATGGATAGANCNTATTCTTTTTTAATATTTAAAATAGACGANAANACNCTTTTAGGAGGNATNAATGTTGGAAATGTAAGAAGNGGAGTAGCACAAAGTGCNTCTTTAGGNTATTGGGTTGGTNNAAATCATGCAAGNAATGGNTATATGAANGAAGCATTACAAATATTAATTCCAACCTTATTTATNGATTTAAGNCTTAATAGATTAGANGCTGCTACANTAGANGANAATANNGCNAGTAGAAANTTATTNAAAAAAATNGGTTTNAAAAANGANGGNGTATTAAGAAAATATTTAAANATTAATGGAACTTGGAGNGANCATNTTTTATANGGNTTACTAGAANATGATTTNAANTAATNTNNNTAAGNNGANCCNGTATATGGNGAAAAAATTGCANTATGTAGTAGTTTACTATCAATTCCTAATTTAGATATAGCTTTTTTCCATTTACTTTTGTAATTATCTGAGAAAATCATTTCGTTATCTAAATCAACTTCAAACCAATCATTATTTTTCATTTCCATTTGTAATTGATGACTATCCCATCCAGTATAACCTATGGCAAAAATAGACTTTGAAGGTCCAATTCCTAACAATATATCTTTAATAATAGAAATATCACTAGAAAGGGCAAGATTATTATCTAATTTAATAAAATTTTCTGATTTTTTATAATCATCAGTATGTAATACAAAACCTCTATCTAATTCTACAGGCCCACCATAAAAAACTCGAGGTTGTTCACCTATTGCTTTTACACTATCTCCTAAAATCGAAGATATATTAATTTTAATTGCTGGTTTATTAATGATTATTCCCATAGTACCATTTTCATTATCAGAGATTATATAAATAAGTGCTTTTTTGAACATAGTGTCATTAATATTTGGCGAAGATATTAAAAACTTGCCTTGTAAAGAGGTATATTTTTTTTTTAGATTTTTCATTATTATTAAATATATATTATAATATATTTAATGAAAAAATTGTATTTATTACTGTTGTTTTTTTTAACTTTTAATTGTTTCTCAATTGATAATTATGTCTATGACTATGAGAACAATAAGATTAATGTTTTTTTAGCTGAAAAAAATAGTAATGAATTAAAGCTAGGTTTGGAGTTTTTTTTAGATGAAAATTGGAAAATTTACTGGAAATATCCTGGAGATACAGGCCTTCCTCCAAATCTAAAAATGAAAGGAGAAAATAATAATTATAACATAAATATAAAATGGCCATTTCCAGAGCAGCTTTATGAAGAAGAAATAAATTTAACTTCTAGAGTTTATTATAACTATGTAGTTCTACCTACTAGTATAGTTTTTAAAGAATTATTAGATTCTAGTATAAAAAAATTAGAATTTTTATTAGATTTTCAAATATGTAAAGAAATATGTATACCAGTTAGTGAGACTTTTTTTATAGATTTACCAACAGAGGATTATGTAAATCATCAAAATATAGAGAAACTTAAACTATTTGAAGCCAAAGTTCCAAAAGACATAAAATCATCAAAAAATATAAAAACTGGAAATATAATAATTGATAATAATATTTTAATTGTAGACTTTGAAAAAAAAAACCAAGGTGAAAAATTAAAAGATTCAAAAAATAACTTAATCTTTTTAAATAATAATATTGGAACTACAAGATTTCTAAAAGAGGAAGAAGATAATAGTAAAATATACTACTTTTTATCATTTGATAATAGTACTGAGCCTTTAAAAAATAAATCTGAAATTTTTTTAAAAATAAATCAAAAGTATTACTACTGGTTAACATCAAATGATATTATTTTCAAAAATACAATAAATTTTAATATTTTAATAATTATCTTATTTGCATTCATAGGTGGGTTTATCTTAAACTTTATGCCATGTGTACTTCCTGTATTAGGAATAAAAATAAATAGTTTTGTTAAAGAGTTAAACCTAAAAAATAACAGGAGTATTAAGTTAGGTAGTTTTTCTATAGTATTAGGAATTATAAGCACATTCTTGTTTTTTGGAATAGCAGCATCAATGCTTAGATATTTAGGGAAAAGTGTTGGTTGGGGGATGCAGTTTCAAAGTTCAAATTTTATTATGTTTCTGATATTAATATTAATTTTATTTATATTGAATTTATTAGGCTTCTTTGAAATTAAATTACCAAGAATATTTACTTTTTTTAACCAGACTAAAAAAGATGATAAAAATGTAAACATGTACTTGAAAAATTATTTTACTGGAATACTAAGTACTTTGTTAGCAACACCATGTACAGCTCCTTTCGTAGGTACTGCTGTTTCTGTAGCGCTTACTCAAAATTTTTTATTTTCTATATTAATTTTTCTTTTTATGGCAATTGGTAAATCTATGCCTTATCTTATATTTATAGTGTATCCTCAAATAATTAATTTTTTCCCAAAGCCTGGAAAATGGTTCGTTTATTTAAAATATTTTTTCGCTTTTTTGTTAATGTTAACTATTTTATGGTTGGTGAATATTTTATTAAGTAAAGAAAATAATCTTAATGAGAATTGGGAAAAATTTGAATCTACAAAGATTAATGAATATTTGAGCAATGGAAATAGTGTTTTTGTTGATATTACTGCAGAATGGTGTTTGTCATGTGCTGTAAATAAAAAATTGGTATTAGATCAAAGAGATATTCAAGAATTATTTACAAAAAGAGAAATAAAAACACTTAGAGCAGACTGGACTAATAGAGATGATGCTATTTTAAAATTTTTAAAAACACATAATAAATATGGAATTCCTTTTAATATATTCTATACTCCAGATAATCCAAAAGGATTTATTTTCAGTGAAATATTAACTAAAAATCAAGTTAAAAATGCAATTAATATTTATATGAGTCCTAAATAGCAGATGTGGCAAGTTCATCGGCTCTTTCGTTGTATTTATCTCCATTATGAGCCTTGACCCATCTCCACTCAACGTTATGAAGGGTATTAAGTTTATCTAAAACCACCCAAATGGACTTATTTTTTATAGATTCTTTTTTGCTATTTAACCAATTATTTTTTTTCCAACTATAAATCCAATTGGTAATACCTAATTTTAGGTAATTGCTATCAGTATATAAAGTAATATTTTTTTTTTCACTATAATATTCTAAAGCTTTAACAGCTGCAGTCATTTCCATTATATTATTTGTCGTATTATCTTTTTTACCAAATAGTTCAATTTCATTATTACTCTCAATTATAACGGCTCCCCAGCCTCCGGGGCCAGGATTGCCTTTACACGCACCATCTGTATATATAATTATTTTATTTTCCATACAAACTTAATTTTTAATCTTTACTACATATCATAATTTATTATGATAAGTTATGTATATCATAAACATTAAAAATCTATATATAAAATTTAAAAAGTTTTTTTTCTCTCTAGCTTTGTCTTCTATCCTAGTATCATGCTCTTTATTAGAGAATGAAAGTGTAAATAATATAAAATCTAGTCAAAACAGTTTAAAGAAAATTAAATGTCCTCAAGCGAAAATCCCTTATGAAACAGCTAAATATATATCTAATAAAAAGTTTTTATTAAAAATTAATAAGGTAGAAATGATTTGTAAGAATAGTGTAGATGACATGTCTGGACAATTAGAGGTAATTATTGAATATAAGGCTAAATTAGAGTTTAAATTTAATAAGAAAATTAATCAAAATAATCTAAATTTACCTCATGTTTATATAGCAATAGTAGATACTAAAAAAGAAAATATTTTAGTAAAAATGTTTTCTGATATAGACATAAAAAATAAAAAAAATAAAACGATAGTAAATATAAATAAATTTAAATTTAAACATAAAAATTATCAAGATTTGGTCATATATTTTGGAATTCAATAATATTTTTATATGAATATAGCAGTTATAGGAGCAGGCATTACTGGTGTAACAACCACGTATTTTCTTACAAAAAGAGGATACAAAGTAGATTTAATTGAATCTAGAAGATATCCTGCCATGGCTACTAGTTATGCTAACGGTGGACAGTTATCAGCCAGTAATTCAGAAGCCTGGAATAGTTGGAGTAATGCTATTTATGGCATTAAAAGCTTATTTTATTCAAATTCATCTGTAATTATAAATCCTAAACCAAGTGTAAATAAGATAATGTGGTTAACGAGTTTTATTGCTGCAATAAAAAATAAAAACAAAATAACTCAACAAATTTGTAGAATGGCTATAGAAAGTATTAAACTTTATGAACAAATTGCTAATAAGGAAAAAATTAATTTTGATCTGTATAATAAAGGAATTCTACATTTCTATTTTAATAAAAAACAAACTGAACATGCACTAGAAGTTAATAAACTATATGACTTAGCAGGTTTAAGAAGAACGAGGTTAACTCATGATGAATTATATTCTATTGAAGGTTCTTTAACAGGCAGACAGTTTGATAGTATATTTTACACCGAATCAGATAAATCAGGCGATATTCATAAATTTTGTAATAGTTTAGTAAAACAATTAATAAGTGAAAATAAAGTCAAATTAATAAATAAGGAAGTAACAGATTTAAAAAAAGAATTAAAAATATACGATAAATTAATATTATGTGCAGGAGTAGGTTCAAAAAAGCTAGCTAGAACTATTGGGGATTTTCTAAATATATATCCAATAAAAGGATATTCTATAACTGTAAATAATCCAGGAGAAAATGCTCCAAGAGTCAGTTTATTAGATGATTCAAAAAAAATAGTTTGTTCACGTTTAGGGGAAAAGAGATTAAGGGTTGCTGGTTTGGCTGAATTAAATGGATATAATTTAGATATTATCCAAAGTAGGATAAGACCTTTAATAGCCTGGTGTAATACTATGTTCCCAGATATAGATACTAAAGACATCAAACCTTGGGCAGGATTAAGGCCTATGACCCCCAATATGCTGCCTATATTTAGAAAAAGTAAAGAAGATAGGGTATGGTACAATACTGGGCACGGTCACTTGGGCTGGACATTAAGTGCTTTTACTGCAAAACATTTAGTAGATAGTCTTATTACTGAATAAATTTATCTTTAGTAGATAATGTATTTTCAACTTCTTGAATAGAGTTATTAAGTAGTTTTAAATGATTTTCTTTATCTAGACTTTCTAAAAGAAATTTCTTTGTTATAACCAGTGCTTCTTTACTGACTTTTTCCTGAATTTTATCAATAGTTTGCTGTTCAAGATATTTAATTTTTTCCAAAGATGATTTTTCGAGTTTTTCTATTTCATTATTTATCTTATCTTTACTTTCATTATAAAGTTTTTGCGCTTTAATTTTTCCTTCTGCAATAATACTATCTATTTGATTTTCTAAACTTTGATATTTTTTTATTTCTTCTGAAAGTAACTCTTTGGCCTCCTGATGTAATTCATTAGCTAAATTAATTTCTTCATTAATAGTATCAATTTTACTGTCCAAAAAGAATGAAAATTTTCTCCAAATAAATTTGCCAAAAAGCAAAAAAAAGAGAATGAATGATACAGCAACCCATATCTGAGGGTCATTTAAGTCAAATAAATTAAACATTTTCATCCATACTAAGTTTTATTAAAATTTCTTCTATTTCCTTAGGAGATGAAGTTTTATAATTTAACTTACTAAGTATTGTAGCACTTAAAGAAATAGCTGATTTTGATAAATCTTTCTCCACATTCTTTTTATAAACATCTATTCTTTTCTCCGCTTCTAAGTGTTTGTTAACAATTTGTTTTTTTATAGTTTTTATTTGATTATTATATTCTTTATCTGCCCTCAATAAAGATTCCTTAATAATTTTTTGCGCTTGATTTTTTGCTTCTTCAATTTTAAAATCAAATTGATTTATCATTTTTTCAATTTCAACTTTAATAGTTTCTGCTCTTTCTAGGTTATTTGAAATTTTATTTTTTCTTAACCTTATATTTTCTCTAATTCTAGGCAATATTACATAAGTTGTGATTATGTATAATGTGGCAAATGAAATCACCAACCAAAATAATTGAGTGTTAAAACTCTTGACATTAAATTGCGGCATTCCTTCAGCTGCATAACAAGTACTGACTAAAAAGAAGGTAATAATACAGATTAAAGCCTTTTTTTTGAGTTTAGCTAACCTCATTAGTAATATATTTTGTTAGAAGGCAAATAATATTAAGAATGCAATTAGCAAAGCAAACAATGCTATAGCCTCTGTGAGTGCAAAACCTAATAATACATTACCAAAAACCTTCGGAGCGGCAGATGGGTTTCTGATTGCTGCAGATACATAACTTGCAAAAATGTTTCCTATTCCTATTCCCGCACCGGCTAGTGCAATAGTTGCTAATCCTGCCCCTATTAATTTTGCTGCTTCAACTTCCATTTCATATCCTTTCTTAATTGTTAATGATGTAAATTTAATGCATCATTTAAATATAAACAACACAAAATTGTAAAAACGTATGCTTGTAATACTGCTATCATAATTTCAAATCCTGTCAATACTACAACTAATGCTAGAGGTGCCCAGCCACCTAAAATACCTAAAAGAACTATAAAGGAAGCAAACACTTTTAACATAGTATGTCCAGCCATCATATTAGCAAATAACCTTAAACTTAAGCTAACAGGACGTACTAAATAAGAGATTATCTCTATAGGAATTAAAATAGGTAACAAGGTTATTGGTACACCATTAGGTACAAAAAATTTTAAAAAATTTATCCCATGTTTCAAAATAGCTATAATAGTTACACCAATGAAAACAAAACCAGCTAGTCCAAATGTAACAATAATATGACTAGTGTATGTAAAATTGTATGGCACCATACCTAAAACATTTCCAAAAAGAATAAATAAAAATAGTGTAAATATAAATGGAAAGTATGGCTTACCTCCATTACCTACATTATCTTTAACCATATTTGCAATAAAATCATAGGACATTTCTACTAAAACTTGGAGTCTATTAGGGGCTGAGCCATTTTTTTTTGAACCTAAATAAAATATCAAGCTAGCTATGGTGATTGCTATAACCATTGATAAAGCCGAATTAGTAAAAGATATATCAGTATTGAAGAGTTTAATATCATAAATACTACTTATTTCAAATTGATGTAGGGGTCCTTGATTCGCTGCCAATTTATAATTCCTTTAATTAAAAAATTTATATCGTTTTAGCGCTTTATACATATTATAAAAGCCAGTTATAGTTCCTAAAATAAAACATATTATAAGCATTAAAGGTTTTGTTTGTAAATAATTATCAATCAATAAACCTAAAAATACTCCTAATCCTATACCAGTAATTAATTCTATAGAAATATTTATAGCTATACTGTAGTTTACTGCAGGTTTTTCAGTTGATTTAATAGAGTTTATTTTTGATCTTTTAACATTATTTATTTTTTTTTCTAATTCTTTTAATTTATTCATTATTCTGCCGCAGATACTGATTCGGCTTCGTCTAAATTCACAGACACCACTTTTGAGCTTCCTGGCTCTAGCATGGTAATGCCGTATAATTTATTCATAAAACCCATAGTAATTTTATTATGAGTGACTACTAAAAATCTATTATTTGATACATTTGTAACTTCTTTGAGTAATTCGCAAAATTTTTCAACATTTCCTTCATCTAAGGGAGCATCAACCTCATCAAGAATACAAATTGGAGATGTTTTATTAATAAATGTTGAAAAAATTAATGCTAATGAAGCTAAAGCTTTTTCACCACCTGAAAGCAGAGATAGTCTCTGTAACTTTTTACCAGGTGGAGACACCATAAGCTCTAGTCCAGCTTGCAGTGGATCTGAAGAGTCAACCAGCTCTAGGTAGGCTTTACCACCACTAAAAAGCTTTTTGAATAAAAAAGAAAAAGTATTATTAATTTCATTAAAAGCATTTAAAACTCTACTTCTAGATTCTTTATTTAATTCTTCAATTGCTTTTTCTAATTTTTTTGCAGCTTTTGTAAGATCTTTTTCTTCTAAATCTAAATTGTTAACTTCTTCTTCTAATTGATTTGCATCTTTTTCTGCTGAAAAATTAATATCATTATACTCATCTATTTTAAATTTAAATTTTTTAAGTTCACTTTCAGTATTTTTGATATCAACATCATATTTCTTATTCTCTATAAAACCTCGATCATCAAAACTTATATTCAAATTATTTTTTATATTATTTTCTTCAACCTCTAAAAAGTTAGTTAATTCTTTTATTTGAGTATCCTTTCTTATTGATTTTTCTTTCAAGCTTTCTAAGGCAATTTTTTTACTCGTTATATTTGATTTAATTTCTTTATATTCTTTTTCAATAATTATTAATTGACTATTTGAATTGTCTAATCTTTGATTATTTTCTTTAATTCTTTCATTTAGTATATTAATCTTATTATTTGAATGTGAGGGATTTAGCTCTATTAATATTATTTTTTGTTCTGCTTCCTTAAGATCATTTTCTAAAGCATCTATAGCTTCTTGAATTATAAGTGATTTTTTTTCTGTTTCTTTAATTTCTTGCAAGTTTTTATGATTTTTTAATAATAAAGTATCATTTTTTTGCTTTTCTAAGGCAAAACTTATTTGCCATCTATCAGCTTTTTGTTTGATGACTTCAAGCTTACTTTTATTGTCTATTATTAGTTTATTAATATTTAAAATTTTACTGCTTTTATTTGTTATTTCATTAGCTAAGCTTTTAAGTTTAATTCTTTTAATATTTAAATTTTTTTCTGAAGATAATAGTTTATTTTTCAAATTTGTAATTTCTTCATCTAAGGTCAATCTAATATTGTTCATAACAAATACTTTTTTATCTGCATCATTTAAGAAATTTAGAACTTTTAAATTTTGATTATTTAAATCATTTAAATTAAATTCATAAATTTTAAATTTTTTAACATATTTTTTTAACTCTTCTTCCAACTTAATTTTTTTATTTTTTATATCTAATAAAATTTTATTTTCTAATACTAATTTTTTTTCTAATTGTAAAATTTTAGTCGTACTATCTATTCTTTTAAAGGTAAAAGTTTGTTTTCCATCAATTATAATAAGCCCATCCCATCTCCATAAAGATCCTTGTTTAGTAACTATAATTTGTCCATTTTTCAATTGTTTTTGATACTTGTTACCTTCCTCATTGTTTTCAACTATAGCTACTTGGGAAAGAAATTTTTTAAGTTTTTTAGGACCTTTGATATAGGTATTTAGTGACTTTAAGCCTTTAGGTAATTGTAATTCTTCTATATTATTTAAATATGACCATTTCACAGGTGATTTTTCATTACTATCTGCTTCTATACCATCTCCTATAGCTAAGCAAAGAGCTAACATGTAATCCTTTTTTATTTTAATTTCATTAAGAATGTTAGTTTTAGAAGCTTTATAACCTAAGGATAAGTAATTAGATATTTTTTTTTCAATATCGTAAATTATATTTTTTTGTTTATCTATATTTTTTTCTTCTTTTTCAGCTAATAGTTTTAACGAATTAATGTTTATATTAAGTTTTTTAGAAATTTGTAAATTTTTCTTTTTTTTATTATCTATATCAGTTAAGGTTTTTTTCTTTTCAATGATAAGTTTATTGAAATTCATAAATTCAGAATCATTTTTTTTATAAGCTATTTTTTCATTAATATATTTTTTTGTAGACTCAATTAAATTTGAAAGTTCCTCAATGTCTTTTTTTACAACTGACCTTTCAAATTCGTGATGACTTACCAAATGTTTCTCTTCATTAAACTTTAAATTTAAATCCTTTATTTTATTTTCTTTTGAAAATATACTGCTTTTTAATTCATCTAATATTTTTTTTGCATTTCTTTCTTGATATTTTTTTTCATCTTTAGTGGATAGTAATTGCATTTCTTTATTTAATTCAGTAATTCTATTTTTTGAATTTTCTAATATTTCTTTTTGAAAATTAATGTTTTTATTTATCTGAATTTTTAAGTTTTTCAAAGAAATTAAATCGTTTTTTTTACTATTTAATTCGAAGTTAATTTTTTCTACATCTAAATTCAATAATAGACTTTTTTCTTTAATTTGTTTCTGTTCATTTGTTAAATTATTTAATATATTTTCTTTTTCTGACTCAGTTGCTTTAATCTTTATTAGTTGCTCCTTTTTATTGTTTAATTCTAAGTTAATTGATTCAAGTTGAGATTTGAATGCCTTTAATTGTACTCTAGTTTTTCTCCACTTAGCTATTAATAAAATTTCTTTAAGATCATCAGTTTTTTTTTGCGCTTCTTTAAATGATATAGCTTTTTTTGCTTGTTTTTGCAGTTCTTGAAGATTTTTTTTCTTTGATAATAATATATCATTTAGCCTAAGCAAATTTCTTCTAGTAGAATCTAATTTATTATTAGTCTCATTTTTTCTAGCACTAATTCCTGATATACCCGCTGCTTCATCTAAAACTTTCCTTCTTTCAATTGGTTTTTGAAGTACTAAGTTACCTACACTACCTTGATCAATTATATTTGAAGACCTTGAACCTGAAGAAAAATCAGCAAATAAGAACTGTATATCCTTTGCTTTAACTTCTTTACCATTAATCCTATAAGTTGAACCTGAATCTCTTACGGCTTGGCGTTCGACTTGTATAATATTATCTTTGAGGAATTTTTTATAATTATCTTCTAATAAATTCTTTGTTACTTCTATAGTAATAGACACTAAAGCAATATTTTTAGAAGCCTTGGAAGCACTACCACTAAAAATTAGGTCATTCATGCCAGATCCTCTTAAGCTTTTAGAAGAGTTTTCACCCATTACCCATTTTATGGCCTCTACTATATTTGATTTACCTGAACCATTTGGCCCAATTATACCATTTAATCCACTACTTATAGTTATGGTAGTATCTTCACAGAATGACTTAAAGCCAGAAATTCTTAATTTACTAATAAACAAAAAATAATCCTCAAATTAAATATATTATACTATATATAGTGTCTCTAAGAAAGGCTATTAATAAATATGCTTTAAAAGCATTTGAAGGTCTACAGGCCCCTCAAGTTTTTTTCCATTTAAGATAAAAGAAGGAGTTGAATTAACGCCTAGTTTTTGTCCTTCTAATCTAGAAGCAAGAATAGAATTCCATTTTTTTTTGTTTAGCTCATTTTCCGCAGCACAGACTTTTATTCTTTCTTCAGTTACTCCATGCTGTTTTAAAATTTGATGGAATGATTTAAAAAGATTTTCTCTGTTATTTGAAGCTGTAACCCATTTTTTTTGATTTATAAAAAAACTATTTAATATTGAGTAAAACTGCTCTCCTTCGTAACAACGAGCTACCATTGAAGCTAACATGGAAGGCAAATCTAAAGGAAAATCTTTGTAAATATATTTCAGCTTCCCTGTTGTTATCAATTTATCCTTAATTTCTGGTAGTTTTTCGTTGTGAAAATTAGCGCAATGGACACAAGATAAAGATGCATATTCTACCAGTATATTAGGAGCGTCAGGCTCACCTAGAATATTTACTTTTTCAGCTATATTTTCTTCTACAGCATTTAAATTAAATGAAAACAGTACAAATAAACTGAATAGAGCCTTTTTTAAATAGTTAAAACCTTTCATGTTATTCCTTTTTTATAAACCCAAATTATTTTTTAAGTAATAATTTAATTTTACATACAGTCTCGCTTTCAAGCAAAACATTTATTTTTTTTTTAAAAACTTCTGTTTTATATTGAAAATCTAAAAAGCAATCATAATCTACAATTACAACTAATATATTATTTTTATTTAATTTCTTTGGAAAAGATTTTTTGTTAAAATTAGTACCTACAATTTCTTTCCAATTCTCCATTATGAATAAAAAATTATTATCATGACGTTTATAAATTTGTTTAGTAATATCAAAGAATAATTCATTAATTTTTTTAAAGTTTTTCATATCAAAAGTAAAGTGTCTAAAAAAAAATATAGTATAATCAGAAAAAAGATTTTATCATATTATGAAAATAATAAAAGAAATCTTCCTTGGAGAACTAAGCAAGATAATAATCAAAACCCTTATTTTACTTTAGTTTCAGAAGTTATGCTGCAACAGACTCAAGTAAATACAGCTTTAGGTTACTATAAAAAATTTATTAAAAAATGGCCTACTGTATGTAGCTTAGCAAAAGCTAATGATGAAGATATATTAACATTATGGGCCGGATTAGGCTATTATAGTAGAGCAAAAAACCTTTTAAAAGCTGCAAAGATTATTACTGTTAAGTATGATGGTATAATCCCAAACAAATATGAAGACTTAATAAGTTTACCAGGAATTGGTGAGTATACAGCATCAGCTATAATTAGTTTTGCTTTTGGAAAATTTTCAGTAGTAATAGATACTAATGTTAAAAGGTTTATTGGAAGAGTTAATGGTTTAGAAAAAATTATTAATATAAATAAAAATGAATTTAATAAACTGGGAGTAAAATTGTTTCCAAAAGAAAATAGTGGTAAATTTGCTCAGGCTATAATGGACTTTTCTTCAGATATTTGTACAAAAATAAAACCTTCTTGTTCTAAATGTTTTTTAAAATTATATTGTGAATTTGATGAGACCTTAGAGGAAAAAAGTAAAAAGAAAAAAATTAAAAAAAAATATTCTTTAGTTTTTTTTTATATTTTAAAAAAGAAATTTTTTTTTCTTAGAAAAAGACCTTTGAAGGTTACTTTAGGAGGTATGTATGAAGTGCCAGGAACAGATTGGATTGATAAAAAGTGGCCAAAAATCCCAGAAGAAATAAACTCTATTAATGCTTTACCAAGAACTATTAAATATAAGTTTTCTAATATCAACTTAGAAACTAAAATATATAAGCTACACATAAATAAAAAAAAGGTTTTTAATGAACAAGGTATATGGATAGAAAGTAAAGACTTAAAAAAATTTCCATTATCAGTTTTAACAAGAAGAATTATTAATTACAGCCTTAATAGCTAGAAAAGTTTAATTTTAAATCATTTTGTTAATGCTAATTTTATTAGATAATTTTTTATTAATAATTTTTATATTCTCAGCTTTAATTTTCTTTACTTTGAGTATTCTTTCTTTAGCTTTTTTTAAATATGTTGCATTTTTTTCTATACCAATAAACTTTCTTCCAAGTTTTTTACATACTGCCCCTGTTGTTCCTGTGCCAAAAAAAGGATCTAAAACTATATCACCCGGTTTAGTATTAGATAATATTATTCTCAGTAAAAGTTCTTCTGGTTTTTGGGTGTTATGAATTTTTTTTTTATTAATATCTTTTAGTCTTTCTTTACCACTACATATATTTATTAACCAGTCATCTGATCTCATCTGTTTGTTATTGTTTAATTTTTTCATGGTTTGGTAATTGAACGTATATTTAGAAGATTTAGAGTTAGCAGCCCAAATTAAGGTTTCATGAGCATTTGTAAATCTTGTTCCTTTAAAGTTAGGCATGGGATTTGTTTTTCTCCAAATTACGTCATTTAATATCCAGAATTTTAGATTTTGAAGAACATATCCAATTCTAAAAATATTATGATAGCTTCCTATTACCCATAAACATCCATTAGGTTTAAGAGATCTTTTCACTTCTGATAACCATTTTTCTGTAAAGGTATCATAGTCATTAAAATCATTAAATTTATCCCAATCATCATTTACTCCTGAGACAACTGTTAAATCAGGTCTACATAATGTTTTAGATAATTGTAAATTATACGGAGGATCACTAAAGACCATATCAACAGATTGATCTTTAATTTTTTTTAGTTCTTCCAGTGAGTCTCCTAAAATATATTTAGAGCTTAAAATAGGTAAATTTTGTTTATTATATGTCATCAAATACTTTTAATTTAAACGTTTTTCTATGAAAATCACTTATACCATAGTTTTTAATAGCAAGTAAATGTTCTTTAGTACCATAGCCTTTATTTTTATCCCACATATATTGTTTATTTAGGATGCTCTTATTTATCATTATATTGTCTCTTGTTACTTTTGCAATTATTGATGCGGCAGCAATTGAAACATAATTTTCATCACCCTTAATTATATTTTCTACAACATTCTTAGCTTTAATCTTAATATAGCCATCAAAAAGATATTTTTTAAAATATAGGTTTTCAAGTATGCTTTTTTGAGCAGCTAAATTAGTAGCTTCAGTAATACCAATTTTATCTATTTCATCCGGCATAACTATGCCTATACCCACATCTGCCAATTCTTTAATTTTACTATCAAGAATTAGCCTTTTATTGGGGCTGATTTTTTTTGAGTCTTTTATACCATTTGGTATTTTGGTATAATCATAAAAAGAAACTGAAGCTACGACTACAGGGCCTGCAATAGCTCCTTTACCTACTTCATCAAAGCCGCAAGCAGTTTTTTTTAAAAGCATAGTTTAATTTTTACCTTCTTTATACCAACTTAAAAATATAAATATAATTAAACTTATAAAAATTATGTACCAATTAAATAAATTTTGTCTAGATTTTTGATCTATTTTAGCAATATTTTTTTCTAATACCCCTATCCAGTTTTTCCCCCCTAATACTTTATTACTATAAATTTTAATAACTTTAGGAGAATAACCAATATTCCAGATTATATTAAAGTTTTTAGTATCCCTATTATTTATTTTCATATATTTTTTTATTACTTCATCAGTCGATATTATTTCTTTAGTTTCTTTATTATTAATATTGTTTATAATAAATTTTTTGATTTCATTATTTAAAATTATTTTAAACTTTCCGGTTTCTTCAGATTTAAACGCTCCTTCAAAAGTACCATTGCCATTGTCTTTAAGAGTTAGGCTGAAGGATTTTTGGCTAGGAGTTGTAATTGTTGTAATAATGTCTTCAGAAGATAATGAGTTTAATTTAATTTTAATTAAATCATTTTTTTTATAAAAATTTATAAAATTCTCCTCCATTTTAGGGTTTTTTAAAAGCCATTGTATAGTATTTCTAAGTAATTCAACCAAGGGTCCTTTATCATTTAGCGATTTTTGCCATACCCATGTTTGGTTAGAAAGAATCTGAGCAACTCTTCCTTCTCCTACATTATCAACAACAAGTAAAGGGGCATCATTATGATGTAATAATGCTTTACCAGAAATTAAATTACTTTTGGTAAAACTGTCCCAGCGTCCCCAAGGATTATCAAAATAACTTTCATTTAATTTGTTTGTTATAGGGTGACGCTTTCCTAACTCCGTTAATTTAGGTCTAAATTTTTTCTTAGTAAAATTTTCTATTGGAGTAGTAGGCAATATCTGTTTAATAGGAGAATTAATTAAACTATCTTTAGTTAAATATTTTTTTCCAGTAATATCAAGTAAAGCACCTCCAGATATAACAAATTTAGAGATATTATCTAAATATTTAGATGGCAAGATACCTTGTAAACCATATTGGTCAAAAACGATTAAATTAAATTTAGATATGTCTGCAGCAAATAACTCTTGAGTGGGAAATGGAATTAGTGATAATTCTTTAACAGGAGTTAAGTCTCTTTTAGTAGGAGGACGAAGTATTGTGAAGTGTAATAATTCAATATTTGGATCTGAGTTTAAAATATTTCTTAAATTTCTCAATCCCATATTAGGTTCACCTGAAATTAACATAACTTTTAACTTATCTTGAATTCCATTAATTTCAAAAATTTTACTATTATTAAAAGTAGATATTTCAGACAATGACTCTTCTGTTTTAATTTCTAAAATATTTTTACCGAGATGTAAGACAGGTAGAGTATATTTATGGTCTGTATTAGGAGAGAAAAATTTTGTATCTACTAATTTTTCGTCTAAGTAAATCTCTGTTTTTAATTTTTTGTTATTAATATTATCTTTAATATTAATCCCTATATGATTTTTCTTACCTAAAATAGCATATTCAGGTACATTTTTAGTAGTTAGTATTCTATCCTTTTCATTTTCTTCCCCCACTAAAACGTAGTGTATCGGTATTTTCGATAATAATTTATTAAAATTATTAAAGTCATGTATTTGGCCGTCTGTTATAACTATAAGACCTGACAAACGATTTATATTTAAATTATTTATTGTTTTATTAATCTTTTTGAAAAGCAAGGTTTCTATTTCCTTTTCATCGGTACCTCTGTCTTCCTTATCATTAGATAAAGTAATATTAATTGTAGTTACATTATTTAAACTATTTAGTTGTTCATTTACCGACTTTTGAACTGATAGAACTTCTTTATCTTTTTTAGTTTCTAGAATACTTTCTGTTAAATCAGAGACTACTAGTACTATATCTTTATAAAATTCTGTATTTTTTTTTTCAATCTGTGGATTTAACATAAAGATAAGAAATATTAAGAAAGTAAATACTCTTAAAATGAGGTTTTTTATTTTCATGTATTGGCAAACTGCTAAAACTATCAAAAAAGCTATAGAAAAATATATTATGTAGTGAATTGATATAATAGGGTTTAAAAACATAATTATCCTTTAATTAGTTTTACTTAACCTATTTAAAATTGACTTTGAATGTATTTGATCTGATTTATAATTTCCAGTTAAAGAATACATTACTATATTTATGCCAAACCTATATGATAATTCTCTTTGTCTTTCTCCACCAGGCACTAAAGGAAATAGAGGTATATTATTTTTATCTAATGACCATGCCTTCGCCCAATCATTAAAACCTAAAATTATTGAACTTACCCCATCTTTGTATTCCAAATTATTATTTTCAATTAATAAAACTCTGTTATCCCATTTACCTGGAAATTTTTTTAATAAGTAAAAACTTTTTGTAAGAGTATGATTTTTTGGTAAAACAGTTAAGGTTTTAACTTCAATACTAGATAAAAAGTTTCTAATTGCTTTAAATTCGTTGTCTTTTAAATTTAAACTACTTCTAGAAAACCCTATTACATCAAATAATATAATGCCACCATTATTGATATAGTTATTTATTTTTTTTAATTCTACTTTTTTAATTTTTAATAAATTTTTTGTTAAGGGCCAATAAATCAATGGATAAGAAAAAATATCATCATATATCAAATCTAATCCGATTACTCCTTTTGGACTTATAGCAGTTCTAGCACTTAACAAATTTTTTAAATTATTTAAGCCGTTTTCTGATATTTCATTAATTTCTTTGTTCTTTATTTTAATGTAAGCAAGATATGTATCGTTAGCATTTGAAGATTCAAAATGAAAAAAAACTAAAGGAAATAATAGTAAAAATATTAGATTACTACCTCTGTTTAAATATGCATAGAAACTAATATTATTTTTTATCATAATTGTTATTAAAATATCTAAAATAAACATAGTTAATAATATTTTCAATATTACAGGTGACAAGTCTTTTATATCATTGAAGGAATAATCTGTAATAGAATTGTATTTTGAAGCTTTTTCTGAATATGGGTTAATAATATTAGTAGATAAATTTAATGCAACTGATATTTGATCATTTTCATATTTTCCCGGAGGAATTATCATAGAAGGTTGAGAGTTTTTTATTTCATTAAATGTATTAACATTAATAATTTTTTTTGTTTGTATAAGATTTCCAAAACCATCTAACTCTTTTGTTAAATTTAAACCTTCTAAATTAGTCGAGCTTTTATATTTAGAAAATAATAGAACTCTATTTAGCATTTCTGGAAATAATGAACTTATCGGTAAATCTGACCAATTATTATTTGCTCCAATATGAAATAGTATTATTTTTCCTTGTCCTATGTTTCTCATACTTACTAGGGGTGTGTCATCATTGAGTTTTGCTAATATGTTTACTTTATCAGAGATTTCATTAAAAATTAGTTGTCTCATAATTGTAATATCAGACGGAATTTTTAAACCAAAAAATATACTATTTTTTTGAAACTCAGAAATATATAAATTTTTATTAATAGTAAGTTGACCATCTATAGATCTAATTGTGCCCAAAGAGTCTTGAAATGGTAAAAAGTCTGATTTTTGTCCAACTAAACTTTGGCCTGCAAACCTAATTAAAGTACCGCCATTTAAAAGCCAACTATTTAGATTATTTTCTAGCTCATTTGAAATTTTTATTGTTTCAGGAACTATAATTGTTGAATAGTTTTGATTTATAATTTTATCAATTGTACTAATTGTCAAAAAATGTTTTGTGTCCAAGGATTTATTTAGATAGTAAATTGGAGATAATAAGGGACTTTCTTTATAGAATTCATTATCTGATAAAATTGCTATATTTTTTTTTTTTGAAAAGTCATCAAAATAATATTTTGCACCTGCATGATTTTGGCCTACTATTTCTATATATTTAATTTGGTTAATTAACTCTATTGGAAAACTTAAATTAACTACATTTAATCTATCTTCTGCGTTAATTGTATGACTGTCCTTATAGATAAGTTCATCATTTATAGTGTACACGTTTAAGTAGAAATTTTGTTCGAAATCACTTTTTCCTATTCTAGTGATCTTACAAATTATTTTATTTTGATTAATTTCTAATTTATTTATAGCTAATAAGGTCTCTACTGGATTAATAAAAAAATGTTGACTACTATTTTTTTTTATAAAATTATAATTTTTTAGATGATCTGAGAAGTTTTCAAAATCATAGATAGAAGAAATTAAAAAAAGTTTACTATTTTTAAAAACACTTTCATTTTCTAATAGATATTTTAAATAGCTTTCTTTAAATTTGATTGGTAGAGGGGATAAATTTTTTAAATAAGCAGTTATACTTTCACTTGATTTAAATGTTACTGCATTTTTATAATTTTTTAAAGATGAGTGATAGAAGATAATATTTTTATTATTTCTTTCTGCTTCTTTGCTTATGTTAGAAACTATTTTTTTAAATTTTATCCAGTCATTCGCCATGGACCAACCGATATCTGCAATGATAACATATTTATCAAATTTTTTAGTATTTAGGCTCTCGCTGTTTTTAATATGAGGTTTGCTAAAAAATAATACTATTAGTATAAAAAAAAATAACCTAAAAATAAGCAACCATAGAGGAGTTTTATCATTTTTAGAAGAATTATAGTTAATATTTTGCAACAAATATAAACTTGAAAAATTATAATTTTTTGGAATAGGTGGAAATGATTTTACTATTATCCAAATAAGAGGGGCTATCATTAAACCAAATAGGGCATAAATATTAGAAAAGCCTATGATATTCATGAGATAAAACAATTCATTTTTTTTTTATAGTTATGTTGTCAAAAATTTTAAGTAGAAAAGGTTTTATACTATCATTAGTATTATGCAATAAAAAACTCCAATTAGTATTTTTACATAAATTAAAAAGTTTTTTTTGTAAATTTTTTAATCTAGTTTCATATAATATTTTAAAACTTTTTGACTCATCAATTTTCAATTTTGCTTTAGTTTCCATGTCACTTAAAATTAAATTTTCTCTTATAGAGAAGTTTATTTCCATTGGATCTAATACCTGAATTAAAAAGCCTCTAATATTTTTTTTTTTTAATTTAACTAAAAAATCATTCACTAAATTAAAGTTATAAAAGAAGTCACTGAAAATAAAACATATAGAATTATTTGATATTAAAGATATATCAGGGTAATTATTATTAGTATCTTCGTATATAAAGCTTTTAGTAAAATTAGACAAATCATGAGAACATTTAATTAAATTTTTATTGTTTTTAAAGTGAAAAACATTTTCTCTATTTTTTAAAAATATTCTAGATAAAGTAAGAGTTAATAATATGGAAATATAATATTTACTTTCTAAACTTCTTTCACTTTTAAAATACATAGATTTAGTTCTGTCAAAATAAAAATATATTGTTTTAGCTGTTTCGTTTTCTTTTTGTTTTACTAAAATTTTATTTAATGAAGCAGACTTTCTCCAATCGATAGATGATATATTATCACCTTGTCTATATTCTTTAAATTGCCAAAAATCATCTCCTTTTCCAGAAAATCTTGAAGCATGTATACCTTCAATTACATTTCTAGAAAGAATTTCTGAGTCAAATAAAATATTAGGTAATAAGCTAGCTAATTCATCAGATTCTTTAAATAAGTCTGAGATCTTTAGCATATTAATTTTTTACATGATTTATAATGTTATCTAAAATATCATCAATATTAATATTCTCAGACTTTGCATATATATTTAGTTTTAGCCTATGGCTTAAAATAGGTTTAACTAAAGACTGCACATCAAAAATTGATGGAGAATATCTATTATCTAAAAATGCTTTAGCTCTGCATGATCTCATTAACGCTAAACCGGCTCTGGGGCTTGGCCCCCATAAAATATTTTCTTTTACGGCTTTAACTTCACTAGTTTCAGGTCTACTATTTTTTATAATATTTAAAATATATTGAACAACACTTTCTCCTATTGGTATTTCTTTTATCAAAGATTGTATCTTTAATAATTCTTTTGAAGATAATATGCTTTTAGGTTCTGTATCGGCTTTGTCATTTGATAAGTTGAGAATTTTTCGTTCTGCCGCATGGTCTGGGTATGATATTTTTATATTCATAAGAAATCTATCTAACTGTGCTTCGGGTAAAGGGTAAGTTCCTTCTTGATCTATAGGATTTTGTGTAGCAAGAACATGAAAAGGTTTAGGCAGATCATGAGTATTTCCTGTAACTGTAACTTTTTTTTCCTGCATAGCTTGTAGTAATGCAGATTGTGTTCTAGGACTCGCTCTATTTATTTCATCAGCTAATAATAATTGACTGAAAATTGGACCTTCAATAAATCTAAACTCCCTTCCAGTGTTAGTGTTTTCATCTAATATTTCAGAGCCTAAAATATCAGAGGGCATCAAATCAGGAGTAAACTGAACCCTTTTAGTTTCAAAGCCTAATATAATTGACAGAAAATTAACGATTCTAGTCTTAGCCAAGCCAGGAAGACCAATAATTAAAGCATGACCTTCAGACAAAATACTTATTAAAATTTGATCTATTACCTGATCCTGACCATAAACTAAATTATTTATTTCATTTTTAACAGAATATAGTTTATCTTTAGCTATATCAAAATCTTTTTTAACTTTTTCTATACCTTTTAAAGATGATTGTATCATTTGTCCTCACTGATTAATTTAATGTAAGATATTTAAAATAATAATATAACGTTTACATGATTATTAACAAAATAAATATTAAAAAAAATCTAATTAATAATTTTAATGAAAAACAATGTTATAATCTATATAAGAATAAAATAGATGTTGTAGATAACTATAAAAATTACACTAAATCTTCAGTATTATGTCTTCTAATGTATAATAATATGAATACGTCATCAAATATAATTTTGACAAAAAGGTCAAAAGATTTAAAACATCATGCTGGACAGATTAGTTTGCCAGGCGGAAAGTTAGATATTAAAGATAAAGGTGATTTTATAAATTGTGCTTTTAGAGAAGCTAGGGAAGAAATAGGATTTGAATCAAAAAATGCTAACTATTATGGAAAACTTAATAAATATATAACAGGTTCAGGTTTTCTCATTCAGCCAATTGTAGCTATAGCAAAAGGAAATCAAAATTTTATTTTAAATAAGCATGAGGTAACTTCAATTTTACATTTGCCTATTAATTTCCTATTATCAGATAATGTCATGAGTAAAGTTTTTTATAATAACAAGGACAAAAATAAATTTTATATTTCATTCACTTGGAAAAATAATAGAATATGGGGTGCAACAGCCAAAATATTATTAGATTTAGTAAATTTATTAAAAGTTAATAGATGATCAAGATTATAATATTATTAATTATTCTAATTACTTTGATAAGCTTAGTAATTATTAAAATTAATAGTATTAAGCCTTTTAATCGAATGTCTAAACTATATTCAGTTATTATATTATTTTTAATTACATTATTATTTTTATTATTATTAAGATTTTTTACTGATATAGGAGGCAATGGTACTTATGTACCTGCTAAATTTGACGGTAATCAATTAATTCCAGGTAAGGTAGAGTTTGGAAAATAAAAAAATAGACTTAAAACCTTTTTGGAAAAATAATAAGTTAGTGCTGAAATTGTTTAATATTTTTGGTAAAGAAAATATTAAAATAGTGGGTGGAGCAGTTAGAGTAGCTCTAAAAGGTAATCAAACTAATGATTTAGATTTTGCTGTTAAGCTTAAACCTAATTTAGTGAAAAAGAAATTAGCAAAAGGAAATATTAAATTTATAGATAATTCAAAAGGCCATGGCACAGTAAGTATTTTTTCAAAAGATAGTGTAATAGAAATTACTAGCATAAGAAAAGATATTAAAACATTTGGTAGAAAGGCAAAGGTAGAATTTGCAAATAGTTTTGAAGAAGACTCTAAAAGAAGAGACTTCACAATAAACTCAATATATTCTGATTTAGAAGGTAACCTTTATGATCCTTATGATGGCATAAGTGATTTAAATAAAAATATAATAAAATTTATAGGTAATCCTTTAAAGCGAATTGAAGAAGACAATTTAAGATTACTAAGATACTTCAGATTTGTTGGAGTTTATTGTGATAAAGAGGATCAATTACACATAAAATCTTTAAATGCGAGCATTGATAATTTTTCAAAAATTCAGTTTTTGTCTAAGGAGCGAGTTCAACTTGAATTTTTTAAGTTAGTAGTTGCTGATAATGTTAGTTTAGTATTGTTAATATTACAGAAAAACAATTTATTAAATTTTTTAATAAAAGGATTACAAAAAATTAATAAAAAAAGTATAAAATTATTTAATAAACTTCCTAAACAAGTAATTATTAGAATTGCATATTTAATAACTAAAACAGAAATGAAAGTAATAGATGTGCAGGAGAGTTTAAAAATTTCTAATAGTGATGTATTAAAGTTGAAAAAAATAATATCTGTTAAGACGTTAATCCTTAATGAAATTGATGCTAAAGTTCATAAATATTACTATGGAGATGAAATATCTATTGCTAATTACTTATTAAATCAATTTATAAAAGAAAAAAATATTAGCAAAAAAATATTAAATATCTTGGAGCATTGGTCTCCTCCTCAATTTCCTATAAATGGAAATGATATAATAAAATATAAAAATATAACTGGTAAAGATGTAGGAATTATTTTAAAAAATATTGAAAAATGGTGGGTCAGAAGTAGTTTTGTTCCTGGAAGAAAAGAATGTTTAGAAAAGATGAAAAATATCTAATCCCATGAAGCTATGGGTGGCATAGACATTAAAATAGCATCAACGTTACCATTTGTTTTTAAACCAAAAGTTGTACCTTTGTCATATAATAAATTAAATTCCACATATCTACTCCTTTTTTTTAATAATTTTTCTCTATGTTTTAAATTCCAAGTTTTATTCTGATATTTTTTAATAATATCCTTAAAAATAGAACAAAAAAAACTTCCAGTCTCCGCAGTGAAATTAAAATTTTTGATTGCATTTGCATCTAAATAATCAAAAAAGATACCTCCAACTCCTCTTTCTTCATTTCTGTGTTTTAAAAAAAAGTATTCAGAACATAATTTACTATATTTATTATAAAAATTTTTATCATATTGGTCACAGAAGTTTTTTAATAGACTATGAAATTTATGTTTAATTATTTTTTCATTATAAACAGGAGTTAGGTCACAACCTCCTCCAAACCAAGCATCTTGAGTAACTATAAACCTTGAATTGTAATGTGCAGCCGGTATAAATGGTGAAAACATATGAGCTACTACTGAAATTCCTGTAGCAAAAAATCGTGGGTCATTAGAGGCGCCTTTAATTTTATTTTTGAAGTCATCTGGCAATATTCCACTAACAGTAGAAATATTGACGCCTACTTTTTCAAATAAATTTCCTTTTAAAATTGAACTTACACCACCACCATACTCATTTTTATTATTATCTCTACGCCATTTTTTTTTTGAAAAATTTTTTTTCTCAAGATTTCTGTTTAAATTAAATTCATTTTCAAGTGACTGAAAAGTCGAACAGATTAGGTTTCTTATTTCTAAGAAATTAGTTTCAATTTTATTTACTTTTATAAGAAATTTTTCCTCTAACATCTGATCAGGTATAATTTTAAATTTATATTTTTTCATAAATTATGTCTTAATAACAATCAGCTCTTTACATATCTAACAATATTAATATATATGTATTATTAAAGTAATTAAACATATGTCTAAAAAGAGTAAAAGTAAAAAGAAATCTAGAAGATCATTTATACATCAGGCTTCAGGAGCTATGGGCATAGTGGCAGTTTCCGCTGCAGGATGGCCTTTAGTTGATCAAATGAATCCGTCCAAAGATGTTGAAGCACTAGCTACTATAGAAGTTGATATATCATCTTTAGGTGAAGGAGAAAGTAAAACAGTTCTATGGAGAGGAAAGCCATTATTTATAAAGCATAGAAGTCAAGAAGAAATAGATGATGCTAACAATGTAAATGTAAAAGACTTACCTGATCCCGAGAATGATGAAGAAAGAGTAAAAAACCCAAAATATCTTGTTTTAGTAGGAGTGTGTACTCATTTAGGATGTGTGCCAGCATCGGACAAAGGAGAATATAAAGGTTGGTTTTGTCCTTGTCATGGTTCTCATTATGATACTTCAGGAAGAATTAGAAAAGGACCAGCACCTAAAAACTTAGAAATACCCCCTTATACTTTTAAAGATGAAAGAACAATACTTATAGGATAATTGAATGGCAAATTTAAACAAAAAGAATAAAGGAGTTATTGATTGGATAGATTATAGACTACCAATTGTCTCTTTTTTAAAACACTCTGCTGTTGATTATCCCACTCCTAAAAACTTAAATTATTGGTGGAACTTTGGTTCACTTGCTGGTTTTTTTCTTTTAGTTCAAATTATTACTGGTATAATATTATCAATGCATTATACAGCTCACGTAGATCATGCATTTGATTCAATTGAACATATTATGAGAAATGTTAATCATGGATGGTTAATAAGATATATTCATATGAACGGAGCGTCATTTTTTTTTATTGTAGTCTACATACATATTTTTAGAGGCCTTTATTATGGTTCTTACAAAGCACCCAGAGAACTTTTATGGTGGTTGGGTATTTTAATTTTATTATTGATGATGGCAACTGCTTTTATGGGGTATGTTTTGCCATGGGGACAAATGTCTTTTTGGGGAGCAACAGTTATAACAAATTTATTTTCTGCTATTCCTTTTATAGGTGAGAGTATTACTCAATGGTTGTGGGGAGGTTATTCAGTTGATAACCCAACACTTAGTAGGTTTTATACTTTACATTTCTTATTACCATTTTTAATTGTGGGTGTAGTAATTTTACATATTGTTGCTTTGCATACGCATGGTTCAAATAACCCTTTAGGTATTGATAAAAAAGGACCTCAAGATACCATTCCTTTTCACCCTTTTTATACAATTAAAGATCTTTTTGGTTTAAGTTTTGTTCTTACTATATTTTTTACAGTAGTTTTCTTCGCACCTGATTATTTAGGTCATCCTGATAATTATGTTCCAGCTGATCCACTTAAAACACCTGCACATATAGTTCCTGAATGGTATTTTTTGCCTTTTTATGCCATTTTGAGAGCCATACCAGACAAGTTAGGTGGAGTAATAGCTATGTTCAGTGCTATATTTGTGCTTTTCTTGCTGCCTTGGTTGGATACTAGTAAAGTAAGATCTGCTACTTTTAGACCAATTTATAAAAAATTATTTTGGATTTTTGTATTAGACGCTTTAATTTTAGGGTGGGTAGGTAGTAAACCAGCAGAAGGTATTTATATAATTATCAGTAGGCTTGCAACATTGTATTATTTCGTTCATTTCTTAATACTATTACCATTGCTTGGTAAATTTGAAAAAAATAGGCCTTTACCTGAAAGTATTGGAAAGCCAGTTTTAGCAGAATAAATATATGAAAAATTTTATAATAATTTTTTTATTATTTTCTTATACATTAAATCTTTTTAGTGCAGAAGAAGCATTAAAACCAGAACAGTATAATTTTAGTTTTAGTAAGCCTTTAGGTAAAATTAATAAAAATAGTGCGCAAAGAGGACTGCAGGTATTTATAGAAGTTTGTGCAAGCTGTCATGGCTTAAAACATGTAGCGTACAGAAGTTTAGAAGAATTAGGCTATAACAAGGATCAAGTTAATAGTATAGCAGCACAGTTTCAAATTGATGATTTACCTAATGAAGAAGGAGAAATATTAAAAAGAAAAGCCATCTATTCTGATTATTTCGTAGAACCTTACAAGAATTTAAATGAAGCTAAAACTGCTAATAATGGAGCATATCCTCCTGACTTAAGTTTAATGGTAAAAGCTAGAAAAGATGGTGCTAATTATGTAAGATCTCTTCTTCTAGGTTATAATGAGCCACCAAGCGGTTTCGATGTGGGAGAAGGGTATTACAATAAATATATGGCAGGAAATGTAATAGCTATGCCACAGCCTTTGTATGGAGATGATGTTGAGTTTTCAGATGGTACAAAAGCTACCCTAGAGCAGGAGGTAAATGATTTAGTTACCTTTTTAACTTGGACATCTATGCCAGATCTTGAAAATAGAAGGGCAGCAGGAATAAAAGTAATTTTTTTCTTACTTGTAATGACTATTTTATTTTATATATCTTATAGAAAAATATGGAGTGAGTTGAAAACCTAAAGAGAAAATCTTCTTTTTAAAATAGGTTCTAACATTTTTAATGTTTTTTTATTAATAGCTTTTCTTTGAGTTAAAATTGCCTCATCTAAACTAGTATATATTTTGTCATCCCAGTTCCATTTTTTAACTTTTTCTACATTTTCTAATAGCGATACTATTAGTTTTTTAACATTATTCGTATTTTTATGCATTATGCTTAATACTTGATCAACGGTTACAGCATCGTGATTCTTGTGCCAGCAGTCATAATCAGTAACCATAGCTATACTTATATAACCCATTTCAGCTTCCCTAGCTAGCCTCACTTCTGGCATATTAGTCATTCCAATTATATCACAATTCCAATTTTTATATAGCATAGACTCGGCATAAGTAGAAAATTGAGGTCCCTCAATAGCTACATAAGTACCCTTAACTTTAATTTTCATATTTTTTGGCTTTGATTTCAAAATTAACTTAGATAACTTTACTGAAGTTGGTTTTGCAAGAGACACATGTGCTACACAACCTTCATCAAAGAAAGTGGTAGCTCTATTAAAGGTTCTATCTATAAATTGATCAGGTAGTATAAAATCTCCTGGTTTATGAAGTTTTTTAAGACTACCCACTGCGGAAACAGATACAATATCAGTAACGCCATATTTTTTAAGTGCATAAATATTGGCCTTATAATTTATTTTATGAGGGGGAATAGTATGATTTAAACCATGTCTTGGTAAAAATACTATTTTTAATTTTTTATATTTAGAAACATGAAGTTTAGAAGAAGTAGGTCCAAAAGGAGTGCTTATATTTATCAACTTTGTATTTTTTAATCCATCCAAAGCATATAATCCACTACCTCCTATAAATCCTAAAATTGGTTTCATTTTTATAATTCCTATTGTTCTTGTATTTTTAAAATTTTTACTAATTTAACTTCAAATATTAAAGTTGAATTAGGTTTTATTATATTTCCTATCCTGCGATTGTCGTAAGCAAGGTGAGGTGGAATAACAAGACACCTTATTTCATTAACTTTCATATTTTGAAGACCTATGTCCCATCCCTCTATAACTATGCCTTTTCCTAATACAAATTGAAATGGTTCTGTATGATTAAACTTTTCTTCTATATTACTATCAAACATTTCTCCTTTAGCATTACAATGATTGGTAGTTAAAATGTCACTATTAAAAATCCACCCAGAATATTTAACATCAATTAGGTCTAAACTTTTTGTTTTATAGCCTTCTATTTTATCACTAGATATTAGTACATTAATAATCAAATCTTCTGGAGGCTCAATAGCGTAAGTATTAAGTGTTAAAAAATTAATATAAATTATTAGCAAAAATTTTTGTACAATTTTCATTTCAATTTTTTAAAAAATTTAAAGTTTTTTCAAAAGCATTTTCTGCAGCTATTTTATTATAAGACTTTCTATCACTACAATTAAAACCGTGATCTGCATTCTCATATTCATATAATTCAGTCTTATTTTTGTCATGATTTATAAATTCTTTTACTTTTTTTATAGCAGAACTCGGTATTCCTTTATCTTTCTTTCCGAAATGCAACATTGCTTGACAATTTAAATTTGACTGTAAAAAATCAGGTATGCTACTACCATAATAACATACTCCTTTATCAAAAATAAATGATTTTTGAATTGTTAACCACGCTAATGAACCTCCATAGCAATAACCTAAAACTGCTAGATTATTATCAATTTTTAAAGAAGCTGCTAAAGCTACAATGTCCATAACAGGTAAATCCCAACCAAGTTTTTCTTTTAAATTTAAACCTTTAGTTAAACCATTTTTATCATAAGGGAGGTTGACATTATTTTCTAATCTTGAAAATATATCAGGTATGGTGACTAAGAAGCCATTCTTAGCATATGCTAAAGCTACATTTTTTATATGAGAGGTAAGTCCAAAAATTTCGTAAACTAATATAATGCTTTTAATAATTGAGTTTTTTTCTGGTTCGTATTGGACATATGGTAATATATGATCATCCGCAGATTTTATTTTTTTATTTGTTATTTTTATCATAATACTAAACATTAAATTTAAATAGTATAACATCTCCATCTTGAACTATATAATCTTTACCTTCTGTTCTTATACTTCCAGATAGCTTAGCTTTTTTTTCTCCGCCAAGTTCTATAAGCTTATGCGTACTAATTACATCTGCTGCAATAAAGCCTTTTTTAAAGTCGGTATGTATTTTACCTGCAGCATCAGGAGCAAATGATTCTTTTTTTATTGTCCAAGCTTTAGTCTCTTTTTCTCCTGATGTAAAAAAAGTAACTAAATTTAACAATTTAAATCCAGATGAAATAAATTGATCTAAACTACTTTGACTAATATCCATGCTTTTCATAAGCTCTTTTTTTTCCTCTATATTTTTAATACCAGATAATTCTTCCTCTATTTTCGCAGAAATATTAACTATAGGTATTTTTTTTTCTTTAGATAGTAAAACTAATTTCTCATTGTAAATGTTACCAGATTTTATAGAATTTTCATCTAAGTTAGCAACATACATTACAGGTTTAAAAGATAAAAGACCATTCTTATTAATAGTATTAATCTCTTCTTTACTATAATTATAAAGATTGTGAGTATCTGAAGACTTTAAATCGTTTAAAACTCTATCAAATAAATTTTTTTCTTCTATAAATTCATTTTTTCCTGATTTAATTAGTTTATTAATTTTACCTATTATATTTTCTGCTTTTTCAATATCTGATAGTAGTAACTCGCTTTCAATAATTTCTACATCATATTCAGGATCAATCTTATTATGAATATGCGATACATTTTTATCTTCAAAACATCTTACTACATGAGCAATCGCATCCACTTCCCTAATATTAGATAAAAATTTATTGCCCAGTCCTTCACCCTTACTTGCCCCTTTTACTAATCCTGCTATATCTACAAACTCCATTTGTGCATTAATAGTTATTTTTGAATTATTTACTTGACTAAGTTTTAAAAGTCTATTGTCTGGAATTGGTACTTTTCCTACGTTAGGCTCTATTGTGCAAAAAGGATAGTTTTCAGAAGCAGCTTTTTGCAAACCAACTAAAGCATTGAATAAAGATGATTTACCGACATTTGGTAAACCTATAATACCGCATTTAAAACCCATTATTACTTATTAATTTCATTCATAAATTTACTAATATTTTTTTTAAATATGTATTTTATATTATCATTAATTAATTCAATTTTACTATTCAATAAAACTTTTTCCATACTTTTAAAATCTGACAGAACAAATTTATCAGATTTGTATTTATTATCTTCTTTGTTTATTCCTATTCTAATCCTATAATATTCATTTCCTACATTCTTATCAATATTTTTAATACCATTATGTCCAGCAGAACTTCCTCCAAATTTAAATTTTATTTTACCTAAATTTAAATCAAGTTCATCATGAAAAACAAAAATGTTATTTTGTTCAACTTTATAAAATTTTTTAATTAGTATTATTGCTTCACCAGATAAATTCATCATAGTTTCAGGTTTAGATAAAATTACATTATAATCTAGAATGTTACCTTTATACAAAACACTCTTGAACTTATTATTAATTTTTAAAAAACCATATTCTTTTACTAAATAGTCAATGAGTAAAAATCCTACATTATGCCTGTTATACTTGTATTTAGTTCCTTTATTTCCTAAACCTACAAATAAAAACATATATATTATTTTTTATTTACTTCTTCTGATTTACTTTCTTCAGCATTTTCTTTTTCTTTATCCTTATCTTCTCCCTCTTCTTCAGTTTTATCTTCTGAGGTTTCAGCTGATACTAATGCAGATGGAGCTAAAATGCTAGCGACAGTAAAGTCTCTGTCTTTTATAGTTGGTTCTACTCCTTCATCAATTTTAGTATGACTAATATGAATACTATCTCCTATTTCTAGTCCTTCAAGATTAAACTCAAAGCTTTCAGGAATTTTGTTTACGGGACATATCACTTCAATAGTGTACCTAACAACATTTAATACTCCTCCTCTCTTTATACCAGGACTGAGAATTTCATTTATAAATTTAACTGGAACTTCAATAGTAACTTTAGTTTTATCATTAACTCTGAGAAAATCAACGTGTTCTAGTTGATCTGTAACTGGATTTTGAGACACTCCTTGAACAATTACTCTAGTTTTATTGTTATTTATTGATAGATCATAAATTTTATTTAAAAATGAAGATTTATTCACTTCTATTCTCAGATCTTTGACATCTAAAGAAATTGGTTCTGGGTTTTTACCATCACCGTATACAATTGCTGGTATTTTTTTAGAAAATCTAACTTTTTTTGCGCTATTAGTTCCAACTTTTTCTCTCAAAGACGCATTTAATATATCTATACTACTCATTTCTATCTCCTTAATTAAACAAACTTGATACAGAGCTATGGTTGTCTATTCTTTTTAAAGCTTCTGCAATTAGTGGTGCAACTGATAATCTTCTTATTTTGTTATTGCTATCATTAATCAAACTATAAATAGTATTAGTAGTAACTAATTCTTTAAGAGCTGATTTTTTTATTCTCTCAAGAGCTAGCCCAGATAAAACACCATGACTAACATAAGCAGAAACAGTTTTTGCACCAACTTTTAATAATGCTTCTCCCGCATTAGTTAACGTACCAGCAGTATCTACTATATCATCAATTAATATACAATCTTTTTCTTTTACGTCACCTATAATATTTAATACCTCTGATATATTTGTAGCTTCTCTTCTTTTATCAACTATTGCTAAACTTATATTTAGTCTATTAGCAATATATCTTGCTCTTACAACTCCTCCAACATCAGGAGAAATAATTACTGTGTTGTCTAAATTATAGTTTTTTTTTATATCATCTAATAGGATAGGAGCAGCATAAAGGTTATCTACAGGTATATCAAAAAATCCTTGTATTTGACCTGCATGTAAATCTATGGTTAGAACTCTATCAGCTCCTGATTTTGTAATTAAATTTGCAACTAACTTAGCACTTATAGGAGTTCTAGGACCGGGTTTTCTATCTTGTCTAGCATAACCAAAATAAGGAATTACTGCTGTTATTTGTTTAGCAGAAGCTCTTTTAAGTGCATCTATACATACAAGTAGCTCGACTAAATTATCGTTAGCTGGTTTAGAGGTAGATTGAATTACATATACATCTTGTCCCCTTACATTTTCATTGACTTCAACAAAAATTTCTTCATCTGAAAATTTTTTAATACTAGCTTTAGTTAATGGAATATTTAAGGTAGCTGCTATTTCTTCAGATAAGACTAGGTTACTGTTACATGCTAATAATTTCATTTTATTTTATTTATTTTAAGTCTATATATTTAACAATCAAAAAATCTACTGTAAATAGATAATTTAACTTTTTATAATAGATAACATTCTACCATAGTCTTTAAACTTATTATGGACTGAAAATCTATAACTAAAAAAATCATTATTATTTTTATAAGTATCTTCAGAAGAACACCATATATCAGTAAAACCTAGGTTAATTAGCTTTAATTTAGTATAGTTTCGCAAATCAAAAAAGATTTTATTCTCAATATTAATAAAAAATTTATTGGATTTTTCATCTTTTTTAATAAAGTTTTTCTTAAAGCAAGTATCTACTTCATAACTCTCTAAACCAATACAAGGCCCTAAAGCAAAAATTAAATCATCAATATTTATAGCTAGAGTATTTATTTGATAACAAAAATTTTCTAATATTCCATTAAATAGTCCTTTCCAGCCTAAGTGAATAACAGCTGAAATATATCTATTTTTATGTGCTACTAAAATAGGACAACAATCAGCAGTTAATACACCTAAAATTATTTTATTTGAAAGAGAAATTATGGCATCGCATTTAAGACTTGATTTAAATTCTCTAACAATTTCAACTTTATTACTGTGAAACTGATTAGCAATTAATAGTTTTTCATAATTAAAATTTAATGATTCTGATACGATCTTTCTATTTTTAATAATATTTTCTTTACTATCATTTGATGATTTACCACAATTTAATGAGTTATATATATCTTTGGATACACCTCCTTTTCTATTAAAAAACCCATGAGTAAAGTTTTTCATATTTGGTGCTGTAGAGTAGTTAATCATAATCATTATCAAATATTAGGTCTTTGTATTTTTTATTAGTAATTATAAGTACTTTAAAAATTTCTCCCATATATTCTTTATTTATCAATCTTTTCTTACTTGATTGCAACGAGAATGAAAGGGTAGGATTTGATTTTATTAATTGCTCAAATCTTAATTCAATACCTAATTTAGTTAAAAAAGAACTCTGAGTTAATGGTCCAATAACTTTACAGTTATATTGTAATGCCAAAGATTTAATAAAGTTAAAATCAGGTTTTATACTAATATCAGTAAGCCCCGGGGCAAAAAAAGGGCTCACATGAGTGTGTTTATATATACAAGACAAAGTACTATTATTAAAGTTTTTATTTTTAGCATAATCGATTATTAAAAATACTCCTCCATGACTACTTATTCTTTTAAATATATCAGATAGCAATAAATGAGTATAAGTAGAATATTCAAATACAAAACCTTCTTTATCAGTAAGAGGGAATGGTAAATTTTTTTTAGTTGGATAATTTGATAAATTAAAGCTTAGTCTATTTTTTTTATTTAAACATACTCTTTTTTCATACCAAAATTTTCCCATTTTAACATACTGATTAACAGGTATTGCATCAAAAAATTCATTTGCTAATGCAAAAAATTCTTTATGTTCAACTTCTTCAATATCTGAAATAATTTTCGATTTTTTTATATTTTTTTGATAATTTTTAAATTCTATTGATTTTTCTAAAAAATAAATATTTTCTATATTATTATATAGCTTATTATTTAAGGATTTTATTGTTCTTAATATATCTTGAATTAATACTGCTCTTCCAGGTCCTAGTTCTAAAAAATTAAATTTATTTTTAAAGAAGTTAGAAGAGTTAAAAATTATCCAACTAGCTATTAATTCTCCAAACACTTGACTGATTTCTGGAGAGGTAATGAAATCTCCAGACTTTCCAATAATATTTTTTTTTGAATAATAACCATATTTTTGATGGTATAATACTATAGTCAGATATTCTTCTAGGGATAAAGAGCCGTTAGATTTTATATTTTTAATTATTATTTTTTCTATTGCTGTCATTTAAAAATATTAATAAGATACCTAAAGCAACCATAGGAAAACACAATATCATACCAGTAGTTAAATATGGATCTATCATATAGCCTATGTGACTGTCTGGTTCTCTAAAAAATTCTATAAAAATTCTAAATAGACCATAAAATATCAAAAATATTCCACTAGAAAAGCCTGGAAAACTATTTTTATATTTATACAAAAGATTAACTATAACAAAAAGAAGTATTCCTTCTAAAAAAGCTTCATAAAGTTGACTTGGATGTCTGGGATTAGGGCCTGCATTAGGAAAAATTATACCTAAAAAAAAATTGGTTTCTTTACCCCATAATTCTGAATTAATAAAATTAGCAATTCTACCTAAAAAAAGCCCAATTGGTGCTGCACATGCAATTATATCCATAATTTTTAAGAAAGAAATATTTTTTATTTTAGAAAACAGTAGACATGCTATTACAATTCCAATAATCCCACCGTGAAAAGACATTCCACCATCTCTGATACCTAATAATATCAACTTTGGATTATTAAAATAAAAATTAAAATTATAGAATATTACATATCCTAGCCTTCCACCAAGAATAATACCTAATGCAGCCCAAATTAAAATATCATCGAAAACTTTTTGTTCTAAAGTTTTATATTTTTTTGATAAAAATTTACACAAAGTTAATGCTAATAAGAGACTACAAGCATAGGATATGCCATACCATTTTATTTGAAAGCCGAACAATTCAAATGCTGTAGGATCAATATTAGGAAATTTCATAATATTTTTTATTTAAATAATTATTTACATAATCTTTTATACCCTCTTCTAAAGTATAAAAATTACCTTTATAACCTGATTGTAACAAACTTTTCATATTGGCTTTAGTAATATATTGATATTGATTCTTAATCTCTTTGGGCATGTCTATATACTGTAAATTAATGTTTTTATTCATATTTTTATAAACATTAATAACAAGGTCATTAAATGTCCTAGCTATGCCCGTACCAACGTTAAAAATTCCTGAAGCTTCTTTTTTTTCTAAAAACCACATCAGTACTTTTACACAATCTTTTACATATATAAAATCTCTTTTTTGTTCACCGTCTTTAAAGTCATTATTATGAGATTTAAATAATTCAGTTCTTTCATTTTTTTTAATTTGCTGAAAAGTTTTTAGTACAATAGATATCATATTTTCTTTATGGTTTTCATTTGGACCGTAAACATTAAAAAACTTTAAAGAAACCCATTGTGGCGGATGTAATTTTAACATATTTTTATAATAAATATTTCTTTTATCTACCTCATTCTTAGTCCATGCATAAACATTAAGAGGTTTAAGAGATTGTAAATATGTTAGGTCTTGTGTATCGATAAACCCTTTATCACCATTTCCATAAGTTGCTGCAGATGATGCATAAATTAATCTAATTTTTTTTTTATAACATAACTCCCATATTCTTTTGCTTGTAAAAATATTGTTATACCAAATTTTATTTCCATCTGGAAAAGTAGTTGAAGATATAGCACCTAAGTGAAATATAACTTTTATTTCATATTGGTNAATAAACTTTTCTAGGTTCGAAGGTTCTACAAAATACAGTATATCTTGGATATTTTCAAAGTAATGCTTATTAATTTTATTGTTATAATCGCATAGAACTGTGGGTAAGTTTTTTTTTAAAAGTTCATTAATTAAATTNCTGCCGATAAAGCCTGCTCCGCCTGTTACTAAAATCATAATTACCTCTTAAATATAATTACTATATATTGAAATTCTAATATAGTATTTTATTTAAAGGAGAATAAAATGAATAAAAATATAAAATTTAAAAATATAGCTAATATTACTAGTGGATTTTTTCATAGCTTGGAGGGAGTTAAGAATCAATCTAAGCAAATTTTTAGATCTAAGATAGAAGCTAAATTAAAGGGGTTTGATTTAGTTAATAGAGAGGAGTTTGAAGAGCTAAAAGCTATTATTATAAAAGCCAGAGAGCATAATATAATTTTAGAAGAAAAAATAAGGAAATTAGAGAATAAAATAAAAAAACTTTAATAAAATGCTAGTAAAATACCTTATATTGGGTTAATTTTAATAAAACATACAATATAAGGTATAAATTATGAAAACTTCTAAATTACAAACTGTTAATACCCATTACAACCCTCTAGATGTAATTGAAGATATAGTAATTTGCAATAATTGGGAATATGAAAGAGATAGCAATGAAAATATTCATGTAGAAGTAGGCGGTGAGTGGTGTGATTATCAACTTTCCTTTGGAATTAATGATGAATATAATCTTTTGTATATTTCTTGTGTTTTAGATATGAATATACCAGATTATAGATTTAAGGAAATGTATTCTTTCATAGCTAGTTTAAATGAGAAACTCTTAATCGGACATTTTGAAATTTGGACAGATGAAAGTTGGCCAGTACTTAAACAGTCGTTTCCGATGCCAAATAATCATAGTTTATGTAGAAATCAACTGGAACAAGCTACTCTATTAGCTTTAAAAGAATGTGAGAAATTTTATCCAGCTTTTCAGTTATTTGCATGGGATAACAAAGATGTAAATAGTACACTTCAACATTTAATGTTAGAAACCCAAGGAGAAGTATAGAATAATATTATGAAAATATTATTTATAGGAGTAGGNAAAATGGGNTTTCCNATAATATCTTCNTGGGNAAAAAGTAAAAAGCANAAATNTATAGANATANANATTGTTGAAAAAANTAGAGCNAATATTAATTCAATAAAAAAANATAATATTAAAGTAAAAANTTTTAAGCAAATACCNGATAACTGGAANGGAGATATANTNTTTTTTGCTGTTAAACCTCAAGATTTTAANANGNTAAATCAAGAAATTNNNAGNAAAAATATNNANTACAANAATGTNATTTCNATTATGGCAGGNNTCACAATNANNAAAATACGTTCTGANCTNAANACNNAAGCAGGTATAACTAGGGTAATGCCTAATTTAGCTGTGGAGATAAATTTAGGTGTAAACTGTATATTTCATTCGAGTAATACGAAAGCTTTAACGAGGTCCAATATAAATTATTTGTTTAATTTATTAGGAAATAATTATCAAATTAAAAACGAGAAATTATTAAATACAGTAACAGCTATCTCTGGAAGTGGTCCAGCATACTTTTTTTTATTTTTACATGTTTTTGAAAGTATAGCAAATGACTTGGGCTTCTCAAAAAAATACTCTAGAAATTTAGTCTTTGATACAATTGAGGGTGCTTTTGAATTAGCTAAAAAAGAAAAAAATATAAGAAAATTAATTAGTTCGGTTTCAAGCAAAAAAGGCACAACTGAAGCAGCAATGACAATTCTTGAAAAAAAAAATACAGGTTTATATAAATTAATGAAGGATGCTATAAATGCAGCGAAAAAAAAAGCTAATAATCTATCTGAAGTGAAGTAATGTTGAACTTGAAAATAATAAACTACTTTTTTAAACAAGCTGAAATTGGTAATTGGGAAGAAATACAGTTATTGGAAGCAGAAAAAAGATTAGGATTAAAAAAAAAATACTTTAGACAAGTTATTTAAGGATAAGATATACTTCTTAGCACATTTTGATAGATATATTGATGAAAAAGTTATTAAATCTGTATCATACGAAGATATTTCTTCTAATAACTCAGAAGACATAATTCAAGAGTATATTATGAATAAATTAGATTTTATGAATGATTATAAATTAGGAATATCTAATATCATTAATTTTTATTTTAATAACCCAAAATTTTATTTAGTTAGTTTAAAAAGCACTAAATCAACTACTCAAATTTATTTAAATCAATTTAATTTTTCAAATAACAAAATTAGGAAAAAGTTATTTGAAAAAGTTATTTTAGCATTATTTCTTCTAGCTTTTAAGAAGTGGCTTTATGAGGATAGCACAAATAGTGGCGCTTTTGCATTAATAGATAAAGGTATAAAAAGAATAAAGACTTCAACCACTTTCTTTGAAGATTTAACATATAAAAAAAAATAATAAGAAATCTAATAAAATTAATTTGGTAAGTTTAATTCTACCTTAAGGCCACCAAGAAGTGATGAACTCAAAATTATTCTACCACCATGACCTTGTATGATATCCTTAGCAATAGTCAACCCTAGTCCAGTATTTGCAGATTTTGAAAGACGTGCTTCATCTATTCTATAAAAGGCTTTAAAAACTGCTTCTCTTTTATTTTTAGGTATTCCTTTACCATCATCTTCAATAAAGATACTGAAGTAACCATTACGTTCTTTTGATGATATTTCTATTATTTTTTTTGAATAATATATTGCATTTAGTATTATATTTAATAGAGCTCTTTTCATAGCAAATTGTTTAATGTTAACATATAAATCTTTATTTATTCTATTTTTTATTACTTTTTTGCTATCCATAATATCTTTTTCACATAATTTTTTTATTAATCTAAAGATGTTAGTATTTTTTACTTTCTCTTCTTTTTCTCCTCTTGCAAAAGCTAAATAGGTATCAATCATTTCTCTCATTTCTAATACATCACCACTTAAATTTTTTATAGCATTTTTATCTTTTAAAAGAGCAATCTGTAAGTTCATTCTAGTTAAAGGTGTCCTAAGGTCATGACTAATACCTGCTAACATTAAAGTTCTATTATTTATTTGGTTATTAATTCTTGCTCTCATTTTAATAAAGACCCTAGATAGTTGTCTAAGTTCATATGCTCCACGAGGTTTAAGGTCATAATTATTATTTCCTTTACCAAACTCTTCTGCTGCAAATATTATATTTCTTAAAGGTTTTATTTGTTGTTTCATAAAGTATAAGGCCAATGTTACTAAAAAAACGGCTGTTAATAACATCCATATTATAAAAACTTCTATAGTAGAACTATATAAATTCTTTCTTGCTACAGAAAACCTTAATACACCATTATTTACTGCTACATATATTATAACTTTATTTTTAATTTTTTTAGTGTCAAACTTATATGGATATTTTATTCTTTCTGCAAGAGATTTTTCCAAAGTCTTATCTAATAGAGAATTTATTTTTTTTTGGCCAAATTTTTCTAACTTTTCATTAGGATACCAATTAGAATTAAATAAAAAATTACCTTCTGCTTTTTTAAACTGAATTTGAATATCATTTTCCGAAAATTTTTTTTCTTCTAATGTTTTAATTATAAACGAAATTTGTCCTCCTAATGCTAATGCTAACCTTCTTCCTACATCATCCCAATGTCTTTCATAAAAAAAATAAATTAAAACTAATTGGAGAAGAAGTACTGGTATTAAAATAATAACTAGTGATCTGCCAAAAAATGTTTTTGGAAAAATTTTTCTAGTATTCATATTTTTTTAGGGTTCTAATTTGTACCCTATTCCTCTTGAAGTTAATAAAATATTTTTAGACGTTGGCAAAGAGGTAATTTTAGCTCTAAGTCGTTTGACTAAAACATCAATTGTTCTAACAGAAACATTTATTTCATTAGCAAGTTTTTCTCTTTTCACATCATTTCCTAGATTTTCATATAAGCATAGCAGTACTTTAGTTTCTTTTACAGTCAGTTTGACAGACTTATTCTTTTTACTAAGAAAGTTTTTTATTACATCAAAACTAAAAATACCTATCTTTATAGAGTTAATTTCTTGATCAATAGATTGATTACGCTTCATTATATTTTCTATTCTGAGCAATAACTCTTCAGGCTCGAATGGCTTTGATAGATATTCGTCAACTCCGGTTTTAAGACCCTTTATTCTATCGTTTGGAGTGCTCATGGCTGACAGCATTAATATAGGAGTACCATTACTGATTTTAAGTTTGGAAGCAAATGTTAAACCACTTTCTTTTGGTAACATTACATCTAATATAAGTAAATCATAAATAATATTTAGCATTTTTTTTCTTGCTGACAAAGTATTTTCTACAAAATCAACTAAATATCCCTTTTCAGTTAAAAAACTTTTTAATAGACTACCAAGTTTTTTATCATCATCTATAACTAAAATATGTCTTTGTTTATGCACACTTCAGAATAACAAAAATTATTTATATTAATAATAATTATTTTCTTTTCTTAATTATAAATATAGCTTATTACTAATGATTGGAGGAGATTTTGAATTATAGTAACTTAGAAGGTTTTATTTTTTTAGACGGAAAATTATTAAAGTGGACTGACGCTAAATTACACGTCCTTAGTCATGGTCTTCATTATGCAAGTTCTGTTTTTGAAGGGGAAAGAGCTTATGGAGGTAAGGTTTTTAAAGAATTAGAGCATACTGAAAGATTAATTAGATCAGCTAAAACACTTGGTTTTACTATCCCTTACAGCATTGAGGAAATATTTGAAATAAGAGAAGATGTATTGAGAGCAAATAATATTATTGATGGATATATCAGGCCTGTAGCATGGAGGGGAAGCGAAATGATGGGAATATCTGCTCAAAAAAACACTATACACTTTGCTGTTGCTGCTTGGAAATGGCCTTCTTATTTTTCACCAGAGGCCAAATTAAAGGGAATTAAATTAAATGTTTCTAAATGGAAAAGACCAGATCCCTCTACAGCACCAGTAAATACTAAAGCTGCAGGGCTTTATATGATATGTACGCTATCAAAACATGAAGCAGAGAATTTAGGTTATGATGATAGCTTAATGTTGGACTATAGAGATTATATAGCGGAAGCCACAGGAGCAAATATTTTTTTTGTTAAAGATAATGAAATTCATACTCCTATAGCAGATTGCTTTTTAAATGGTATCACTAGACAGACTGTTATTCGATTAGCTGAAAGTGAAAACTTTAAAGTAAAAGAAACCAGGTTAAAAATTGAAGATTTATCTAAGTACAATGAATGCTTTGTAACTGGAACAGCTGCAGAAGTAACACCAGTAAAATCTATAAACAAAATAATTTTTCATCCTGGAAAAGTTTGTAAATTACTAATTGAAAAGTATACTAATCTTACTAAAAGTTAATTGTTCCATTTCAGTTCTTCTTCTAGATCTTTATTTCGAGCTTCCACCCAATATCCTTTATCAAAAGTTTTTTCGTATTTCCAAAAAGGACCCTTTGTTTTAAGCCAGTCAATTATAAAGTGACAGGAGTCTATTGATTCTTTTCTATGTTTAGAAGCAGTTATGACTAAAACAATCTGATCACCAGGTAATAACTCACCATATCTATGTATAATAGTTGTGCCAATAAGATTCCATCTACTATGAGCTTCAATATTTATTTTATTTAGTATTTTTTCAGTCATTCCTGGATAATGTTCCAAGGTCATAGAAATGAGATCTTTATTTTCTCTTTTATCTCTGACTATTCCAATAAAACTACTTAAAGCACCAATATTTTCACATCTCTTTCTAAGAAGAACTATTTCATCTGTAAGAGAAAAATCATTTTCTTGAACTTTAATCATTTACCCTCCTGTCATTGGTGGAAAAAAAGCTATTTCATCATTATTGTTTATTTGATCTTTAAAATCAGCTGTCTCCATATTAATTGAAACTTTAATTGATGAAATATCTTTAAAAACTTCATTATAACTTTCACCGCTATCTTTTAATAGTATTATAAGATCTTCTATTGTATTTATATTATCTGGTATGTGTATGTCTTCATGGGTTTTTCCAATTTTATCTTTTATCCATGAGAAATATAAAATTTTCATATTATTTCCTTTTATGATTAGATATATAAGTTATATAAGAGTATTTTAAACCTGTATAAATTGTCAATATGGTGGCTATCCATAAACTAATATAGGCAATATAAAAAATATTTACATATTTAATTAGATAATCTTGTGAAAGAAATAGAATAATAGACACAAATTGCATTGTTGTTTTTATCTTTGATAAAAAGAAAACTCCAATATTTTTTCCTTTGGTTTCAAGCATATATTCTCTAATACCAGATACAATAAATTCTCTTGTAATTATTAATAATGCCGGAACTAATATCATATCTTCAAATGTTAATATATAAATTAAAGTACCTGAAGATAAAACTTTATCAGAAATAGGGTCAAAAATTTTCCCAAATATTGTTTCTTGTTTTAGTTTTCTTGCCAAAAAACCATCAAAGTAATCAGTTAAACTAAGAAAAATAAAAAGAAATAATATTAATAATTTTTCAGAAGAGAAGTTTAATTTTAAAGAACATATTAAGCAAAGGAATAACGGAAAAAAAAGCCTTAGTACAGTTAAAAAATTAGGAATATTCATTTAAGTTGCTTTAAAGTAATTGTAAATTGATACTGCTACATTTTTATTAATTCCTGGTACTTTTAGTAATTGATTTATTTCTGCTTTTTTTATTCCCTCCAAGGAGCCAAAATATAGAATTAAATTTTTTTTCCTTTTAGGCCCAATATTTTCAATGTTATCTATCTCTGATTTAAAAATGTTTTTATTTCTTTTATTTCTATGTGTAGTAATTGCAAAACGATGTGCTTCATCACGAAGTCTTAGCATATAATAAAATAATGGTTCGCTACTTTTTAAATATACTTTTTCTCCTGATATATTATAAAATATTTCATTACTTGCATTTCTTATTTTACCTTTACTTATAGCTATGATGCAAACTGTTTCTATTTTTAATTCTTTAAAAACTGATTTTGCTACTGATAGTTGTCCAAGTCCTCCATCTACAATTACAAGATCAGGAAAAGATTTAAATTTTTGTATATTAAACCTCCTTGTTAAAACTTCTTTCATCATACCATAGTCATCATTAGAAGAAGCTTCTTTTATATTAAATTTTCTATATTCTTCTCTTAAAAAACCATTTTCATTAGCAACTATAAAGCTTCCTATAGCCTCTTTGCCTGAAAAATGAGAATTGTCATAAACTTCAATTTTTCTAATATTTTTGGATAGTTTAAATCTATATTGTATTTGGTTATGAAATTCCTTAATATTTGATTGATTAGATATTTTATTAGCTAAATTTATTTTTGCTGTTTTCATTCCTTCAGTTATAATTTTTATATTACTACTCGTCGTAGCAAGCTTAATTTCTACTTTATTATTATTTTTTATTTGCAATGCTTCTTGTAATAATTTTTTTTCTTTTATATCACATGATATAAAAATCTTTCTAGGAATATTTTCATTTTTGTTATAAAACTGTGCTATGAATTTACTTAAAAGTGATTTACTGTCTACTTCTCTATAGACATAAGGATAATGTGTATTAGAACCAAAATTCTTTCCATTCCGAAAAAAAATAATTTCTATTGCAAACATGTTTTTAATATTTGTAATACAAAAAAAATCGGCGGAGATTAAATTATTTGATTCTTTATTATTTGACTGATTTATTTTCTCTAATGATCTAATTTTATCTCTAAACGTCGCAGCTTTTTCATAATGTAAACTTTCTGATAAACTATGCATTTCTACCATAAGGTTTTTTAATACTTTATTTTCCTTTCCTAAAAGAAAACTCTCAAGATTTTCTACTATTTTATTATAATCAGTTATATTTATTAATTTAGTGCATGGTGCGGTACACCTTTTTATTTCATACTGAACACATGGTCTTTTTCTATTCTCAATCTCATGATCAGTGCAGGTTCTAATGGGAAAAATTTTTTGTAATGTATCCAGAGTGTTGTTTACATGGTATACAGACGCGAAAGGCCCGTAATATCTGTCACCGACAATCTTTTTTCCTCTATGTTTTTTTATCTGACACCATTTATGACTTTTTCGCAAGGTTATATAAGGATAAGTTTTATCATCTTTTAATAAGATATTAAACTTAGGTTTTAACTCTTTTATTAAGCTTGCTTCTAAAAGAAGAGCATATGCTTCATTTTTTGTAATTATAAAATCTACTTTTTCTATTAAGGATACCATTTTTTGTAATCTATAATTTAATTTCATTGGGTTTGAATAAGATTTTACACGCTTATTTAGGTTTTTTGCTTTTCCTACATATAATACTTCATTTTTGGACGAAATCATTTTATAAACACCACTATTAAATGGTAAATTAGATGCAATTTTTTTTATATTTTTTATACCTCGTTCTAAATTTAATAAGCTCATGATTTTTTTATATTCCTTTTTAATATAAAACCTACATCTGTTTCTTTTTTAGAAATTTCACACTTATTTATCTTTACTAAAATTTTAGTAACATTCTTGATTTTTTTGAATTCACCTGCAAGTTTATTAGCCAGTGTTTCTACTAGTTTAATATGACCATAATTATTAATATTTTCTAAAGCTTTAAGAATATTTTGGTAACATACTGTAGTTGACAAATTATCCTCGTGTTTTTTTCTAATTATTGTTAATTTAACTGAAATTTTTATTTTTTGCTTCTTTTTAGTTTCTTCTGGATATACGCCAATAAAACAATCAGATATAAAATTTTTTACAAAAATGATATTTTTTTCCATATTAATCTTTTAATTTTTTATTATTACTTACTTGTCCCCAACCTAGATGCTGGCCTCCATCTAAAGTAATTAATTGACCAGTAATAGATGGAATGGTTAGTAAAAAAACTACTGTTTGTGCAATTTCATTGGGATTACTACCAATTTGTAAAGGCATTTTTTTGCATTGTTTTAGAAATTCTTTTTCTGTTTGAAACTTACTTTTAATTACTGGGCCAGGCCCAATAGCATTTACTTTTATTTGAGGTGCAAGTTCTAAAGCTAGAGTTCTTGTAAGAGTCCATAATGCAGATTTAGAAATAGTATAACTCAAAAAATGTGGAGTTAGGTTTAAAACCCTTTGATCAATAATATTTATAATATCCCCATATCTTTTTTTTGGTAAATTGTTATAAAATAATTTAGATAAAATTAGAGGTCCATTTAAATTTGCGGATATATGATTGTTCCAGCTTTTCTTGTTTACTGTTTTTAAATTATCATATTCAAACAGCGAAGCATTATTAACAAGGCAATCTATAAAGCCAAATTTATTTTCAGCTTTTTTAAAGGCTTCTTTTATTTCTTTTTCTTTACAAAGGTTGGCTTGTACGCAAATAGCTGATTTTTTAATTTTATTAATTTTTTTACAAAGGTTCTGAGCAGGAGTTGAAGATTTATTATAGTGTATTACTACATTACAACCCATAGAAGCTAGTATTTCACTAATTTTAGCACCAATTCTCCTAGCTCCTCCAGTAATAAAAACATTTCTTTTTATATTCGTATTTAAATATTAAGCTCGTTTTTTTCTATTTTTGATATCTCATCTCTAATATCAGCAGCTTTTTCAAAGTTTAAATCTTCAGCTTCTTTATACATTTCTATTTTTAATTGTTTAATATATTTTTTTAGATTATGACCATTTTTAATTTCTTTGTCATCTTCTCTGATATTTTTGTCTTTTTGGGTAATGTCATCAACAAGGTTTTCTATGCTTTTAGTTACTGATTTAGGGGTAATATTATTTTCCTTATTCCATTCAATTTGCTTTTTTCTTCTTCTATCAGTTTCTGATAGTGCTTCTTTAATAGATTTAGTTATTGTATCAGCATATATTAATACTGTTCCGTTGATATTTCTTGCGGCTCTACCTATAGTCTGAATAAGAGAAGTTTTTGATCTAAGAAATCCTTCTCTATCTGCGTCTAAGATAGCTACTAGAGAACATTCAGGTATATCTAAACCTTCTCTAAGTAAATTTATACCTACTAATACATCAAATTCTCCTAATCTTAAATCTCTAATAATTTCCATCCTTTGAACAGTATCAATATCAGAATGCAAATATTTAACTTTTATTGCATTTTCTTTCAAAAAATCACTGATATTCTCAGCCATTTTTTTTGTCAAGGTAGTAACTAAAACTCTTTCATTTTTCAGTATTACTTTTTGTATTTCATTTAAAAGGTCATCTATTTGGTTTTTTGCAGGTTTAACCTTACAGGTAGGATCAACTAAACCGGTGGGTCTAATAACCTGTTCTGTAAAAATTCCTTCAGTTTTATTTAATTCCCAATCTCCAGGAGTAGCTGAAATAAAAATTGTTTTAGGACGCATAAATTCCCACTCTTCGAATTTCAAAGGTCTATTATCTTTACATGAGGGTAGCCTAAATCCATGTTCAGAAAGAGTGGTTTTTCTGCTAAAATCTCCTTTATACATACCCCCTATTTGTGGAACTGTTACATGACTTTCATCTATAAATAACAAACTATTATCAGGAATATATTCAAATAGTGTAGGAGGAGGTTCGCCAGGATTTCTTCCTGATAAATATCTAGAATAATTTTCTATTCCTTGACAAGAACCAGTAGTAACAAGCATCTCTAAATCATACTTGGTTCGTTGTTCTAACCTTTGTGCTTCAATTAGTTTTTTTTCTCTTTCAAGTTCGGATAGTCTAATCTCTAAGTCTTTTTTAATTTGTGTTATTGCTGTTTTTAAAGTAGGTTTTGCTGTAATATAATGACTGTTAGCATAAACTCTTATTGTAGTTAGATTTGAAATTTTCCTTCCGGTTAAAGGGTCCACTTCATAAATATTTTCTATAGTATCTCCAAAAAATTCTATTTTCCAAGATTTATCTTCTAAATGAGCAGGAAAAATTTCTAATATATCTCCTTGCACTCTAATATTCCCTCTATTAAAAGATAAATTATTTCTTTTATATTGCATATTAATTAAGTTTTTAACCAAATTATCTCTTGAAACTTGATCATTAACTTTGACATCAATAATCATTTTTGAATAAGTCTCTACAGGTCCTAATCCATAAATACATGATACTGAGGCAACAATTATAACATCTTTTCTTTCAAACATTGATCTTGTTGCAGAGTGTCTCAGACGATCAATGTGTTCATTTATTGAAGAGTCTTTCTCTATAAATGTATCCGTTCTAGGCACATAAGCTTCTGGTTGATAATAGTCATAATAGGATACGAAATATTCTACTGCATTTTTTGGAAAGAGAGTTTTCATTTCTCCATAAAGTTGTGCTGCTAATGTTTTATTAGGTGCCATAATTAACGCTGGTCTTTGAACTGATTGAATTACATTTGCCATTGTAAATGTTTTTCCTGATCCGGTAACACCTAATAAGACTTGATCTCTTTCTTTTTTATTTAATCCTGATATTAATTCAGATATTGCATGTTTTTGATCTCCTGCAGGTTTAAAGTTTGATATAAGTTCAAAACAACCTTTTTTTTCAGTTGGAAAAAGCTCATTAATAGAATTTTTATTAATTTTTAGCATCTGCCCAACTTTTCTTTTTTAAATAGTTTTTAATTCTAAAAATAGCTTCTTTAATATTTTCTTCAGAATTAGCATAGGATATTCTTATATATCCTTCTCCAAAAATACCGAAGCTTTTACCAGAAACTGTAGTTATTCCGAGTTTATATAGTAAAAAATCTTGTAATTGATCAGATGTTAGACCAGTTTTTTTTATAGAAGGTAATACGTAAAATGCACCTTTACTAGAGTTGCAAGTGAAACCTTCTATAGAATTTAATTCCTTAAAAACCATCTTTCCTCTTTTTTCAAAAATATTAGTCATATTTTCTACACAATCTTGAGGGCCTTTTAAGGCAGATATTGCTGCATATTGTGTGGCAGCATTGGTACATGAGAATGAATTAATATTCAATCGCTCGGACATTTTGACATATTTATTTGGCCAAACACTGTATCCTATTCTCCATCCAGTCATGGCATAAGTCTTTGACCATCCATCTAGTATTATTAATCTATCTCTGATATTTGGATAAGAAAGTAAGGAAGTAAATTGGTTACCTTTGTAAACAATTCTACTATATATTTCATCAGAAAGTATATGAACATGAGGGTGTTGGTCTAAAATATTTACAATTGCATCCATGTCCTTTTTACTAATTAAACCACCAGTTGGATTAGATGGAGAATTAAGTATAATTAAACTAGTTTTTTTAGTAATCAGATCATTTAATGCTTTTACGTTTATGTTGAAATCTGTTTTATTATCAAGTTTAATTGGTACAGCTTTTGCTCCTGTATAATTTATTACACTTTCATAAATTGGAAAACCTGGATTAGGATAAATAATTTCGCTATTTTTTCCGCCAAACATTAATATTGTGTGCCACATTGTGACTTTTCCTCCTGGCACAATTAAAATATTATCAGGGTTCACTTCAGCATGTCTTCTTACAAGTAAATCTTCGGAAACAGCTTCTCTTAATTCTAATAAGCCATTTGCCGGTGTATATCCGTGATGGCCATCCTTAAGAGCTTTTGTTGCTGCCTGAACTATATGTTGAGGCGTTTTAAAGTCAGGTTGACCAATACCTAAATTAATTATTTTTTTACCTTCTTGTTTAAGTTTTTCAGCTTTTCCTAGAATTATAAAAGCACTTTCAGTTCCTAAATTTAACAGATTGGGATTAATAATATTTCTCCTAATTTTATTTTAAAAAATTTAACAATATCTTTCAAAATAGTTTATAACATAAATTATAATGAAAAATAATTTTATATCTGAAAGAGTTCAAAATATCAAACCATCTCCTACTATGGAGGTAACTTCTAAAGCTAGAGAATTGAAAGAAGCAGGTCATGACATTATAGGTCTCGGAGCAGGTGAACCAGACTTTGATACACCTACTCACATAAAAGAAGCAGCAATAGAAGCTATTAATCAAGGTAAAACTAAGTACACAGCAGTAGATGGTATACTTGAATTAAAAGAAGCGATAATAGATAAGTTTTCTAGAGAAAACAATTTATTATATAATACAAATCAAGTATCAGTTGCTACGGGCGGAAAGCAAATTTTATTTAATGCATTTCAAGCTACGCTGAACAAAGGCGATGAAGTTATAATCCCAGCTCCTTATTGGGTATCTTATCCTGATATGGTAATTTTGGCTGAAGGTACTCCTGTTTTTATAGAAACCAAAAAAGAAAATAATTTTAAAATAACATCAGATATGTTGAATAAAGTAATAAATGAAAGAACTAAATGGATAGTACTAAACTCACCTTCAAATCCCACGGGAGCATGTTACTCAAAAAAAGAATTAATAGAAATTGGAAAGTTATTAAAAAAATATGAAAATATTTTAATTTTAACAGACGATATATATGAGAAAATAATATACGAAAACTTTGTTTTTTCAACTATAGCAGAAGCAGTTCCTAGTTTAAAGTCAAGAACATTAACAGTAAATGGAGTATCAAAAGCATTTTCAATGACAGGGTGGCGAATAGGCTATGCAGGTGGTCCCGAGAGTTTAATTAAGTCAATGGCAAAAATACAATCACAATCAACTTCTAATCCTACAACAATTAGTCAATACGCTGCATTAAAAGCTCTTACTAGCCCTAGTAGTTTTTTAAAAGAAAATAATACTATTTTTTTAAAAAGAAGAAACTTGATCTTAGACTTAGTAAATAGTTCAAAGGGGTTAGAGTGCAATGTCCCGAGTGGAGCATTTTATATTTTTCCGTCATGTGAAGGCTTAATAGGATGTAAAACATCAAAAGGAAATATCATAAATAATTCTTCTGATTTTTCTAAATATTTATTAGAGGAGGCAGGAGTTGCTGTAGTTCCCGGTATTGCATTTGGGTTAGAAAATTTTTTTAGAATTTCCTATGCAACTTCTAATAAAATTTTAGAAGAAGCTGGTAATAGAATATTTAATGCATGTAAACTTCTTACTTAACTTTTTTTATTTTTTAATACTTTTCTAATACTAAACTATTCATTTTTTCAAATTTTCAATTCCTGTTTTTATAGAATGGTCGGTGTTTAAAAATTTGGCCTTCTATTTTTAGAACTTATTTTGTCTATCCTGCCTCATATCTTGTAAGCTTCAAATAATTAAAAACCTTCAAAATTTATAAACACTAAACCTAAATAGTCAGCTTCTGAGTCATGGCTTCTTCTAAAAGACAAAATAACTACAAAGGTAGTAAAACAATCATAAAGTTTTTTATTGTTACCTGATAAGTGTCTTCCAATTAGAAGTACCCCAACAGCCATTGTGCTTATATCTAATATTTAAAATTGAGTATTTTTTTGAAATATACATAGCTAATGTATTAGCAACTTCATGCCCTATCAATTCAGTAAGATACACTTCATTTTTTGCTGTTTCTAAAATTCCTGAATAAATGATCAATTTTACTTCTAGAAAATATAAGCATTTTTGACATTTCTTTTATCAATTAATATTGCTTAAAATAAAAATTTAAGACGAATTTTTCCCTTATTTATTCCATATAAATTTTGTATACAACTTTTAGTTTATTGATAACTTTATCGCTTTGATATAATTTTTTACCCTTGTCAATTAATATTATCTTACTTTTAAAGTTGGTATAAGCTTTAAACACCTAAGATTAGATAATATTACCTCCCGAAAAATAGTTATTTTTGTCTTTTATTAAAACAGCCGTACAACAAAATAAAAAAACTGTAGAAATTAGTGAAAAAAACTCAACTATACTATATATTTTAAATATGATCATAAAAAAACAGAAAAATTACAACCTAAATGAAAATTCAGTCACTAACGAAAAAACTTACTTAAATAGAAGAAATTTAATAAAAGGTTTAAGTAGTGCCTTAATTTATCCTTCGGTTACTTTTCCAATTTATAGTAATAATAAAATTTATAATATTAATAAAAGGGAGCCTTCAAAATACGAAGTTATAACTAAGTATAATAATTTTTTTGAATTTGGAACAAGTAAAGAAATTTGGAAGGCCTCTCAAAAACTTGTGACTGATGATTGGACAATCAATATTAAGGGTGGAAAGTTTGATGGAAAGAAAATTTTATTAGAGAACTTAATTAAAAATTTTAACATAGAAGATAGGATATATAAGTTTAGGTGTGTTGAAGCATGGTCCATGATTGTTCCTTGGTATGGCTTTCAATTATCTGAGCTTATAAAATTTTTAGAACCAGAAACTGATATGAAGTATATTTGCTTTAAAACTTTTTTTGATCCGGAAGTAGCATTTAATCAAAAACAATCTTGGTATCCATGGCCTTATCAGGAAATAATAACCTTAGAAGAAGCCAACAATCAACTAGCTTTTATGGCAACTGGACTATATGGGAAAAAATTACCAAATCAAAATGGAGCACCTATAAGGTTAGTGCTTCCTTGGAAGTATGGGTTCAAATCTATAAAGTCAATTACGCAAATTGAATTTTTAAAAGAAAAGAAAAAATCGTTTTGGCAGAGTATAGCACCAAAAGAATATGGCTTTTGGGCAAATGTAAATCCTAATATTCCACATAAAAGATGGAGCCAAGAGTATGAAAGAGATATAGGAACCGGAAAAAAGTATCGTACGCTAATTTTTAATGGTTACGAAGAATGGGTAAGCGATTTATATAAAGATATGGAAGTTAATACATTATTCTTTTAATTCTATAAACTTTTCTGCTTCTAATGCAGCCATACAACCAAAACCAGCGGCTGTTACAGCTTGTCTAAATGATTTGTCATGTACATCACCTGCTGCAAATACACCTTTTTTATTAGTAAAGACTTGATTATGTACTTTTAAATAACCTTCATTATCTAAATCTAATTTATTAGAAAACAAATCAGTATTAGGTTTATGTCCAATCGCAACAAAAACTCCATCTATTTCTATTATGGATACTGAGTTATCTAGCAAAGACTTTAGAGTGATACTTTTTACCAATTTAGGGTTTTCGTTACCATTTATATTTAATATTATGGAGTTCCATAAGAAAGAAATTTTTTCATTACAGAAAGCTCTTTTCTGAAGGATTTTTTCAGCTCTGAGTTTATCTCTTCTATGAATTAAAATTACTTCCTTAGCAAATTTTGTTAAAAATAATGCTTCTTCAACTGCTGTATTACCTCCTCCAATTACGGCTACTTTTTTATTTTTAAAAAAAAAAGCATCGCATGTTGCACACGCTGAAATGCCATGACCTCTATATTTTTCTTCATTTTTTACACCTAACCATTTAGCACTAGCACCGGTCGCTATAATAATAGATTGAGTTACAAAGGTATAATTATTACTCTTTAAAGTATATGGATAGGTATTAAAATCAATTTCAGAAATTTGCTCATTGTATACTTTGCACCCTACATTTTCCGATTGTTTTATCATATTTTGCATTAAATCTGGACCTAAAACAGGGTCTGCAAAACCAGGATAATTTTCAACATCAGTTGTTATGGTTAATTGTCCTCCTGGCTGATTTCCATTAATCATGATAGGTTCAAGTCCGGATCTGGCGGCATAAATAGCAGCAGTACAACCTGCAGGACCAGAGCCTAGTATTATTAATTTAGAGCTTATTTTTTTCATTATTTATTTTACCTAAAATTTTTCTACTTATTTTTTTTGTTGTATTTATAGTTTTTATTTTATTACATTTTTTTAGAAAAGTTTCAAATGGATAAGCATATCCTTCATGAATTAATTTTTTGCAAAAATTTATATGTTTAGGAGAGCAAAATTTTTCATTAAAAAATATTCTAACAGGTTTTTTGTATTGACATAATTCACTAATCATTGATATGGAGTCACCAGTTACTACTAATTCATTTGCAAAATGTATTAGTTCCTTTAAAGGGTTTTTTTTATAATCCTTTTTAGGGTGAAAAATATTTTTAATTTTTGGGTTATTTTTTGCTAGAGAATCTATTGCTTTAATTACTTTATTAGGTGTTCGTCTGCTAGTAGATATTAAAACTGATCCCTTATAATTTTTTTTTAAAATTTCATTAATTAAAAACCTGATAGTGTCTGATTTCAATATATATTTACCATGATTCCCTCCAATTAATAGCAGTGTAATCGGTTTAGAGTTATAAGGATTATTAATATTTTTAAGAATATTTAACGGAGCTGGACTTCCAAGTGTATTAATTATATTATCTTTTTTTTTTATATTATCATGACATGGGGTAAAAATTAAATTACATTTGTTAAGATTTAAGGAAAACCTCGGATACATCAAGTGAACAAAATAAGGGTAACCAGTAAATAAGTATTTTAATTTACTTGCTAAAGGAAAAGTTCTTCTTCCACAAGACAATATTAGTGTAGGGTTAGCTTTAATTTTTTCAATTTTTAGATCCTTTATATGCATCAACCCACCAAAAACTTGCAGTATACAATTTGGAAATTTTGCCAACCAATTATACTTTACATCTAATATTTTGTATGGCAATTTTAATTCTTTTAAGATTGCAAAAACTTGATTTCTATTACCAGTTCGATCATCTATAATTGCTAAAACATAATTTTTATTTTTGGTTTTAAACAAATTCAATATTTTCTACTTCATACTCTTTAGAGCCACCAGGAGAATATACCTCAACATTGGCATTAATACTTTTACCAAGAAGAGCTCTTGCTAAGGGAGAAGAAATTGAAATTTTACCATTTTCTACATCAGCCTCTTCAGTACCAACAATCTGATAAACAATTTGCTTATTATTGCCTACTTCTCCAAGAGTAACGGTTGCACCAAAAATAATTTTACTGCTTTTCAACTTTTTAGTATTGATTACCTCTGCACGAGTGATTTTATTTTCTAAATCAGCTATTCTTCCTTCTATAAAACTTTGTTTTTCTTTTGCCGCATGGTATTCAGCATTTTCAGAAAGGTCTCCATGTTCTCTTGCCTCAGCAATAGATTTTATAACCTTAGGTCTTTCTATTGATTTGAGGTTTTTTAACTCTTCTTCTAATTTTTCAAATCCAATATTAGTAATAGGTATTTTATCCATATTTTTCTCTAATAATAAAATTTAATTAAACAATTCACTTTTATATGAAAATATTAATAGGATTGCAATGATTTTATACTTAATTTATTTTTATTCATATTTTCTAAAGCTAATAGTACGGCATTACATCCTGATATAGTAGTGTAATAGGGTACATTTGTATGCAGAGCAGCTTGCCTTAGAGAAAAACTATCAGATATGGATTGGTTTCCCTCAGTAGTGTTGAAAATTAAGGATATATCTTTATTTTTAATCATGTCCACAATATGAGGCCTTCCTTCAATTACTTTATTGACAAAGTTAACATCAATTTTTTTAGCTTTTAAAAACTCACCAGTACCTTTAGTGCAAACTAGTTTAAAACCTAATTTAATAAGCCTTTTACATATTTTTTTTATAAAAGGTTTATCTTTATTTTTAACTGAAATAAAAATATTTCCTTTAGAGGGTAAATAAATTCCAGTAGCTATTTGTGATTTAGCAAATGCTCTTCCAAAATTAACATCTAAACCCATAACTTCACCTGTAGATTTCATTTCAGGTCCTAAAAGAACATCAACGCCTTTAAATTTTTTAAAAGGGAACACTGCTTCTTTAACAGCAAACTTTTTATTTGTGTACCAAGGTAACAGATTTTTACTATTAATTTTTTTACCTATCATACATTTTGCTGCTAATTTTGCTATTTGATTTCCAGTAGCTTTTGCCACAAACGGAACAGTTCTACTAGCTCTTGGGTTTACTTCTAGTATGTATAGTAATTCTTCTTTATTCTCATATTTCACAGCAAATTGTATATTTAAGAGTCCAATTACTTTAAGTTTTCTGGCAATTAATTGTGTTTGTTTAACAATTTTTTTAACTATATTATTGCTTAATGAATAAGGAGGTAAAGAGCATGCAGAATCACCAGAATGAATTCCTGCTTCTTCAATATGTTCCATAATACCTGCAATAAAGACATTTTGTCCATCAGATAGAGCGTCAACATCTACTTCTACAGCATCATTTAAGAATTTATCAATTAGAATAGGTTTGTCTCCGAAAGTATCAATAATATAATTAACAAATTTTTCTAATTCATTTTCACTGTAAATAATTTGCATAGCTCTACCTCCTAGTACATAGGAAGGTCTTAAAATTACAGGGTATGAAATTTTTCTCGCAATCATTTTTACTTTATTAGCTGTTTTAGCAATTCCATTGTCTGGTTGTTTTAATTTATTACGTAATAGAAATTTTTTAAATCTTTCTCTGTCCTCTGCTAAATCTATTGAGTCGGGGCTAGTACCTATGATTGGTATATTATATTTTTCTAAACTTTTTGATAATCTAAGTGGGGTTTGACCACCAAATTGTATGATTAAACCTAATAATCTACCATTAGATTGTTCTAATTTGACTATTTCTAATATATCTTCTAATGTTAAAGGCTCAAAATATAATTTGTCTGATGTATCGTAATCAGTTGAGACTGTTTCAGGATTACAATTAATCATTATAGTTTCTATTTTTTCACTAGACAGTGCATAGGCCGCATGTACACAACAATAATCAAACTCTATACCTTGTCCTATTCTATTTGGTCCTCCACCTAAAATAATAACTTTTTTTCTTTGAGATATTATATTTTCTTCTTCATAAGTCAAACTTTCATAAGGTATTTCATAAGATGAATATAAGTATGAGGTTTTTGTTTTAAATTCTCCTGCACAAGTATCAACTTTAAAAAAATTAGGAAAAATTTTATATTTATTTCTCATATTATAAATCGCAGTTTCGTTCGATCTAATTAGTTCAGCAATTTTGTTATCAGAAAAACCTAGTAATTTGCTTTGGTAAAGTAAATCTTTAGTAATATTTTTTTTATTTTTTTTAATAACATTTTCAAAACTAACTATTTCTTGAATTTTTTTTAAAAACCAAGTATCAATTTTACAACTTTCATATATCTGATTTATGTTTATTTTTTCTCTAAATGCTTGAGCAACATATAGGATTCTTGTTGGGGAAGGTGTAGATAGTTTTGATAGTATGAAGTTTTTTTTATCTTCTTGATCTATATGAACTTCATCTAAGCCATTTAATCCAGTTTCTAGTGATCTTAAAGCCTTTTGAAAGCTCTGCTCGAATGTTCTAGCAATTGACATTACTTCACCTACTGATTTCATAGCTGAAGTAAGTGTATCACTTGCACCGGTAAATTTTTCAAATGCAAATCTAGGAATTTTAGTAACCACATAATCTATACTAGGTTCAAATGAGGCAGGTGTTACCGAAGTAATTTCATTAGATATTTCATCTAAAGTGTAACCAATTGCTAACCGTGCAGCTACTTTTGCAATTGGAAATCCTGTTGCTTTGGATGCTAACGCAGATGACCTAGATACTCTTGGGTTCATTTCAATTACAACCATTTCACCATTTTTTGGATTTATTGCAAACTGAACATTAGATCCTCCTGTTTCTACTCCTATTTCTCTCAAAACAGAAATAGATGCATTTCTCATTTTTTGATATTCTTTATCTGTTAGAGTAAGGGCTGGTGCAACTGTAAGAGAGTCTCCGGTATGTACACCCATAGGATCTATGTTTTCTATTGAACATACTATAATAGCATTATCTTTTTTATCTCTGACAACTTCCATTTCATATTCTTTCCATCCTAAAACNGATTNCTCTATNANTACTGTNNTTTCNGGNGAAGCNTCAATTCCNGNAGAAACTATATCTTTAAATTCTTCAATATTATAAGCAATACCTCCTCCAGTTCCTCCTAAAGTAAAAGACGGTCTAATTATTACTGGTAATGATAGTTTTTTTAAAACTTTAAATCCTTCACTTAGAGAGTCAACTTGAAAGCTTTTTGGAGTATTCAGACCAATTTTACGCATAGCTTTACGAAATAACTCTCTATCTTCTGCTTTTATTATTGCCTTTACAGATGCACCTATTAATTCTACTTTATATTTTTTTAAAATTTTTGAGTTAAATAAATCTATAGCTAAGTTTAAAGCAGTTTGTCCTCCCATAGTAGGCAAAACGGCGTTTGGCTTTTCTTTGGCTATTATTTTTTCTAAGCTATCTTTTGTAAGAGGCTCAATATAAGTGGAGTCTGCAAATTCAGGATCTGTCATAATTGTAGCTGGGTTAGAATTAACTAAAATTACTTTATAACCTTCCTCTCTTAAAACTTTGCATGCTTGTGATCCTGAATAGTCAAACTCACAAGCTTGTCCTATTACTATAGGGCCTGCCCCTATAACTAAAATGGATTTTATATCAGTTCGCTTTGGCATTTTTTACAATGAGATACTGGTTTTAAATTTATTAAATAAATACCTTGAGTCATGTGGTCCAGGAGAAGACTCTGGATGGTATTGAATACTAAAGAAAGGTTTTGAAATATGCTCTATTCCTTGAATAGTTTTATCAAATAAGGAAATATGGCTTACTTTAATTTCTTTTGGTAATGATTTAGGGTCAATCATGAAACCGTGATTCTGACTAGTAATTTCAATATTATGATTTTTAATATTTTTTACTGGTTGATTTACTCCATGATGTCCATGATGCATTTTTATAGTATTAGCTCCTAATGCTAACCCAAGAATTTGGTGTCCAAGGCAAATTCCAAATAATGGCATATTATTTTCTATTAATTTTTTTATAGTCATTAATACCACTTTAGAGGTTGCAAAAGGATCACCTGGCCCATTAGAAAGAAATACACCTGATGGTTTTAGCTTCATAATTTGTTCATAATTATGTGTGTAAGGAACTACAGTAACCCTAAAGTTGTTTTTTATAAATAAATCTAATATATTTTTTTTGCAGCCAAAGTCTAATGCTACAATATTAATTTTACTTTTTGAATAAGGAATGTTTTTATAAACGTAAGGCTTTTTACAAGAAACAACTTTGGCTAGATCAGTTTTAGAAATACCAGACCAGTTAGTTGTTTTTTTTATAATAGATTTTACATTTATATTTTTTACGCCACTGCATATTGTAGCTTTTAAGGCACCATTTTCCCTAATTTTTATAGTTAAATTTCTTGTATTTAAGTTTGTTACACCTATCACATTATTATTAAGTAACCAATTATTAAGTGAATCTAAAGCCCTCCAGCTTGAATAATAAGTAGATAATTCTTTAAAGATTACACCATTTAAGAAAATTTTTTTATTTTCAATATCTTCGTTATTAATTCCGGTGATTCCTATATGAGGAAAAGTAAACATTAAAATTTGCGATGCATACGATGGATCAGAAATTGCTTCTTGATATCCTGTCATAGCAGTATTAAAACACAATTCTCCAGTAATTTGACCTTTTGCTCCTATGCCTAGACAAGGAAAAACGTCTCCATTCTCCAATACTAAAGTTGCTTTTGAGAAATTGGAAATATTACTTTTAAAAAACATTTTCTAGACTATTAAACAACAAGGTTTATAATGCAATAGTTAAATTTAAATTTAGCTATTTTTTTATCTATTATAGTAATATTTTATAGAGAATACCATGTTATTAGAAAAAATTAAAAAAGATCTCGTTAATCATATAAAGTCTGGGGATAAAATAAAAATATCAATCACTAGATTGTTACTGGCTGCTTTAAAGGATAAAGAAATTTCTTTAAGAAACAATCAAGACTTTGATGAATTAATAGACGATAATGTTGTAATGGAAATTATAAATAAAATGATTAAGCAAAGGAAATTAGCTGCTAAAACTTATGAGGAAGTTAGTAGAACTGATCTTGCAGAAAAAGAAATTGAAGAAGCTAAGCTTTTAAGTCATTATCTGCCATCTCAATTATCTGAGGATCAGTTGGTATTGAAAGTTGAGGACATTATTAAGAAAGTTAAAGCAGAATCTTTAAGAGATATGGGGAAAGTAATGAAAGCAATAAAAGAGGACTTGAGTGGCAAGTGTGATATGCAACTAGCTAGTAATCTTGTAAAAACTAAGTTATCTGGATAATTATTACAACAAATGAAAGATAATTTAGATTATGCAAAGATCATCAAATCAAAAGTCAGTTTACTTGATTTTTTAGGAAAAGACTTAAGGCTTATCAAATCAGGAAATAATTATAAGGCGTTATGTCCTTTTCATAACGAAAAAACTCCTTCATTTACAATAAATCAAGAAAAAAATACATTTAACTGTTTTGGATGTGGAAAATCTGGAGATATTTTTACGTATGTAATGGAAAAATATAAAATTGATTTTAAAGAATCTCTTCAAGTTTTAGCAAATGAGATTGGAATAGATATAAAAAAAATCGACTATCAGAGTTTTAAAAAGGACACAGAAAACAAAAATAAATATTTTCTTATTATGAATTTAATAGCTAAATTTTATCATGAAAACTTAAAAAAAAACTATACTACTAATCATTACATAGCTTCTTTTTTGAAATCAAAAAATATTGATATTGAAACCATTGAAAAATTTTATTTAGGTTACTCTGAAAATTTTAATGGTGTGATAGAGTTTTTGCTAGAAAGTAAAATAGATACTCAAATATTATTGAGTTTAGGTATTTTTAAAGAAAACACTAAAGGCAAAATATATGATGTTTTTTCTAAAAGAATAATTTTTCCTATTAAAGATAAATTAAATAATATTATAGGCTTTGGGGGTAGAATTTTACAAGGAAATGGTCCTAAATACATTAATAGTTCAGAAAATAATTTTTTTAAAAAAAGACTACTTTTATATAATATGAATAATTTAAAAAATATAAAATCTAAACTTGATAAATTATTTTTAGTTGAAGGATATACAGATGTCATTGCTATGGATAAAAAAGGATATAATGCAGTGGCTCCTTTAGGTACAGCTGTTTCTCAAGAACAGTTAAATTTAGCATGGCAATACAATAATGAACCAATTATTTTTTTTGACGGTGATGAAGCTGGTAAAAATGCTTCTCATAGAATTCTAGATATAGCCTTATCTCATCTAGAGGTAGAAAAGTCTTTAAGTTTTATATTTTTAGAAAATAAAGATGACCCAGACACAATTCTAAATAAGGTAGAAGGAGCTAATATAATGCACTATTTATTAGAAAATAAGTTTAGTTATATAGAGGCTCTAATAAGATCAGAATTAAATGAAAATATTAACTCTCCTGAGAGAATTTTATTATTTAAAAGAAACTTATTTTCTAAAATAAATAAAATAAATAATACAGAAATTAAAAACTTGTATAAATATATAGCTAATGAAAAACTTCAAGGAAGTTTAAGAGAAAGCATAAAAAAAAGTAATTATAACTCTTTTAAAACAAATAAAGATATACAGTTTATTAAAAAATATAAAGATAGAAAGGAAGAACAGTTTGTTTTAAGAAGAGAAAGATCTATATTAGGAGCTATGATAAATAACTTTAATTTATTAAAAGAGAATGATGAAATACTAGCAGAAATTTATATTAGCAATGATGAGTTGTCTAAATTAAGAGATAATATTATTGAAATTATTTCAAGTATAAATATAAAAAACTCCTTAGAATTAAAAGAACAGCTTATAAAAAAAAATCTATCTCAAATTATAAAAAAACACTTTAATACGATTGATTGCTTACAATTTGCTTTGATAGAAAATTATGCCAATGAAAATACTGATATTTTTTATGCAAATAAAGCTTTAAAGGATGTAATATTTTTACAACAAGAATGGTATAATAGAAAAAATAAAAACTTGTCAAAAATTACACAGAAGTTATAAGGTATTAAATGAAAAAAAAATCTGTACAAATGACCCAAGAAGAACTAGTAAATAAAACAATAAGACGAATATATAATCGTGGAAAAAGAAAAGGATATGTTTCTCCTGAGTATATTGAAAAAACAATCAAAAATAAAGATATTCCAAGGGAAAAAGTAGAAGAAATTTTAGAAGTATTTAAGGAAGAAGACATTAAGGTTATGGATGAGGCTCAGGCCGCTTTAATGCCTGTTGTTAAAAAGAAGCGAGGCAGAAAAAAAGGATCCACAAACAAAAAATCAAATAAAAATTTAGATGGTAGCACAGAAGAGTTAGAAGATGGTGATGATATATTAGGAAAAACTGATGACCCAGTTAGAATGTATTTAAGAGAGATGGGAGGTGTTGAATTATTATCAAGAGAAGGTGAAATAGCAATAGCTAAAAGAATAGAAGCAAGTAGGTCTACTATGATGGTAGGGATTTTCGGTAGTCCGACCTCGTTAGAAATAATTGCTGATTGGCAAAAAAAGCTTTCTAAAGGAGATATGCTTTTAAGAGAAATTATAGATTGTGAAAGTACATACAATAAAACTCCTGAAGGTAAGGCAAATGTTAAAACTGCAGATAATGCCTTAGATGCTACTTCTGGCAAACTGCTTTATAGTAAAAATTTAATTAATTCTAATTTTGATGAAAGTATTGAAGATAACCAAAAAGAAAACCAAGATTTAAATAAAAAAAATAAAGTATCTGAAAAAACTAATGAAAATATACTTGACGAAAAAAAAGATACTGACACAGATGATAGTGAAGAGGATGAAGAGTTTTTATCATTAACTTCTATAGAGGACCTTATTAAACCAGCTGTTGATAAAGCTTTTAAAAGAATAAAACAGATTAAAAAAAGTTTTTTAAGAATTAATGGTGCTAAGTTTGATTTTGCAGTTTCTGGAAAGGAAATTAAAGAAAGTATTAAAAAAAAAGAAGTTGATTTAATTAAAGAACTTACTGAAATCTTTGACGATATTATACTTAACAGCAATGCTATAGAATTTTTAGTAGATGTTGTTTATGGAAAAAATAAAAAAGTATTAAATATAGAAACAAGCTTTTTAAAGTTATCAAGGAAAAAAAATGTAGATGATGCTTTGTTTAAAAAACTTTTTTTGGGAAGAGAAATAGAAAAGAATTGGTTTCGAAAAGTATCATATATTAAAGATAAAAAATGGAAAAACTTTTTATCTTCTGATAAGGAGACTATAAAAGATATAGTGAAAGAATTGAATGATGTATCTATAGAAATGGGTATTCCTGTATCTGAAATTAAAATCATTGCAGATAGAATTCAAAGAGGCGAAAGAGAATGTAATAGAGCTAAACAAGAGATGATAGAAGCCAACCTTCGTTTAGTTATTTCTATTGCTAAAAAGTATACTAACAGAGGTTTGCAATTTTTAGATTTAATTCAAGAAGGTAATATTGGCTTAATGAAAGCAGTAGATAAGTTTGAATATAGAAGAGGATATAAATTTTCAACTTATGCTACTTGGTGGATTAGGCAAGCTATTACAAGGTCTATAGCTGATCAAGCTAGAACAATTAGAATACCAGTTCATATGATTGAAACAATAAATAAATTAGTAAGAACATCGAGGCAAATGCTGCACGAAACAGGAAGAGAGCCTTCTCCTGAAGAATTAGGTAAGTTTTTAGATATGCCCTTAGATAAAGTTAGAAAAGTAATGAAGATTGCCAAAGAGCCTGTTAGCCTAGAAACGCCTATTGGAGATGAAGATGACACTAATTTGGGCGACTTTATTCAGGATGTAAATGCAATAATTCCTTTAGATGCTGCAATAAATACAAACTTGAGAGAAGCTACTACTAAAATTTTATCTTCGTTAACTGCTAGAGAAGAAAGGGTTTTAAGAATGAGATTTGGTATAGGTATGAATAGTGATCACACACTTGAAGAGGTAGGACAACAATTTTCGGTAACTAGAGAAAGAATAAGACAAATAGAAGCTAAAGCATTAAGAAAACTAAAGCATCCTTCGAGATCAAAAAAGTTGAAGAGTTTTCTTGATAACTAATAAGGGCCTGTAGCTCAGTTGGTTAGAGCAAACCGCTCATAACGGTTTGGTCGTAGGTTCGAGTCCTACCGGGCCCACCATTTTTTAAATCATTTAAACAAAAATTGTTAACTAATTAATTTTAGTTATGCTACAATATCTTTTTAGGGAGAAATTATATGTTTGGATTAGAAGCCAAAGTATTGTGGTTATTTGTTTTTGTTGCTCTTTACTGGTCATACTGCATATATTGGGGTGTTAAAGGTGCAAGAAAGGCAAAAACAGCAGGAGATTATTTTATTGCTGGACGATCAATTTCAATTTGGGTTTTTGTTTTGGCTGCCACTGCAACATCTTTTTCGGGTTGGACTTTCATGGGACATCCTGGATTGATATATAGAGATGGATTTCCATACGCATATGCTTCTTTCTATGCCATTACCATACCTTTTACAGGAGTTATGTTTTTAAAAAGGCAATGGATGATTGGTAAAAAATTTGGTTTTTTAACACCAGGCGAAATGTTTTCTAACTATTTTAGATCAGATACTATCAGAATTTTAGTAGTTTTAGTTGCTTTAGTCTTTTCTGTGCCATATTTAGGTATTCAACTTAGAGCATCAGGCTTTTTATTTAATGTTTTAACAGATCAAATGTTTGATGTTACTACTGGAATGATTTTATTATCTTTAGTTGTTATATTATATGTAGCTTCAGGAGGATTGAGAGCAGTCGCATATGTAGATACTATGCAATGCATTCTTCTAGCAGGTGGTATTATAGTATTAGGAATAATATCTTTAAGTTATATAGGTGGTTTTAATAACTTAATTGATGGAATTGCAGCTCTAACGCAAGCGGATACTAAATTAACTAAAGAAGGGTATAGCCATTATGTAGCAATTCCAGGAATGATACAATTTGTTGATGCCGGATCTAAAGCTGTAGGCGGTCCTTGGACAGGAATTATGATCCTTACATATATGTTTGCCTTAATGGGAATACAGTCTGCTCCTGCTTTTACAATGTGGGCTTTCTCTAACCAAAGTCCAAAGCCTTTTGCTCCACAACAAGTATGGGCATCTGCTTTTGGAATTGGTGCTATATTATTTTTTTTCACTGCAATTCAAGGTATAGGGTCTCATTTTTTAGGAGCAAACTTAGACATGGTTACTAATAATCCACAAGTAGTAAATAATGTAATTGGGCCAAATATTGGAAATCAAGACTTAATGGATACTGCAAGTAAACAAGGAAACTTAGTACCTCAATTAATAAACTTAATGTCTAATACCGCACCATGGCTAGTAGGATTATTATCTGTATGCGCTTTAGCAGCTATGCAATCAACAGGGGCAGCATATATGTCTACTGCAGGCGCTATGATTACCAGAGATTTAGTAAAAAGATATTTAATGCCAAATGCAACTGATTCTCAACAAGTTTTGCTAGGAAGAGTTTTTGTGGTCTTAATAGTAGTTATGGCACTATTAGTTGCTGCTACAGCAACCGATGCGTTAGTTCTTTTAGGTGGTTTGGCAGTTGCTTATGGCTTTCAAATGTGGCCAGCTTTAATTGCTATATGTTTTTGGCCGTGGTTAACTAGAATAGGAATAACTCTTGGTCTAATAGCTGGATTAATAGCAGTAACTTGTACTGAAAGCATAGGAGCAGCACTTGGAATTTCAGCATGGGGAAGATGGCCTTTAACAATACACTCAGCGGGATGGGGTATCTTTTTTAATTTAGGAACTGCAATTCTAGTATCATTTTTCACTCAAAATAAAGAAGAATTGTATCATAAAATGAAATTTCATAATTTTCTTAAGGAATATGCAGGTTTACCAGATGAAAAAAGAAGTTTAATACCAATAGCTTGGATAATAACATTATTATGGTTCTTTTTTGGAATAGGACCGGGAGCTGTAGTGGGCAATTGGGTTTTTGGTGACCCAACAAATCCAGATACTTGGATTTTTGGTATTCCTTCAATCTGGGCTTGGCAATTATTATTTTGGATAATAGGGGTATATATGATGTGGATGTTAGCTTATAAAATGGAACTATCTACTCCTTCAAAGAAAGACTTATAAGGTTTTGAAATAGATTTATTTATTTATAAGATAATTTTAAGCAGTTTAATGTTTTTGTGTTTAATATATCCTGTTTTTAAATTTATATTTTCTTTATCTTTACGAAAGCTAAATCAAAAAGAATATAAAGATAAAAAAAAATATATAAAGAATAGATCAATGTTGTTAGCTACAATTATAAGTTTTTTCTTTGTTTACATTTATTCATTAAAAGTAATTTGGTAATGCTTTCTAACTATAAAATATTTAAAATAGTTGCAATTTTTTTAGGAAGCATAATATCATTATGGTTGTTATATGATTTTTGTATCAACTATGAAAAAATTAATAAAGAATATGTTGAAGCTAATTATAGTTTTTTAAAAAAAGATTATCAAAAAGCATATAAATTATATGAGAAAGTCTATGAGAAAGAACCAAAAAATTTATATGCCTTAGAAGGGCAAGCAAGATGTCTTCTTAAAATGAAAAAATATAAGGATTCTGAAAGAATTTTTAAGTTAATATTACAAAAAGAAGAAAATTTCTTGCCAGCACTTACAAATATTGGAATTTTATACGATACGAATGGTGAATATGATAAAGCATTAATTTTTTATAAAAAAGCTGTTCAACAAGATAATAGATTAGCCAATAGAATGAGTTGGTTTAAAAGGTTCATAAAAAATATACATTTTAAACCTTCTACAATTTTGGAAAGGTTAACATATTTAGAAAAACAATTAAATTTGGATAGTAATGAAAGAAGGCTGAAAAATAAAGAAATAGATGAGTTACAACCTGATTACCAGTTGTAATTAAAAACCGCCTAAAATGTCAAAAAAAAGAACTCTCAAGCAGAATAATAAAGCAATTGCTCCAAATAATAATTTTACAAAATCTTTTTTTCCTTCGTTATCTTTAAATGTTAATCCGTGCCAAGCTATTAATGCAGTAACAATAATAAATAGGAAATCCATCCTATTTTACGTTAGTATTTTTTTTTGCAATGATAGAACTTTTTTTTCATTAAAATTTTTAATTAATTCTTCAAATTTTTCATGCCAGTTAAGCTCTGATTTTAAATGCATAAAGACCGAACCAAGTCCTATAGCAGCTCTATCAACTAATACAAATTCTCTAGGTGGTTTTACACCACCAAACTTTTTTAAGTCATTTCTTACTTTTCCTAATAACTCTTTAGCATAAGCAGCACCCTCATGATCTTGAATTTTTCTTATTTTATCTTCTAATAAAGGGCCATATAAATATAAGGCCCAAACATTTAAAGCATTTACTAAATCTGTATTTAGGTTTTTAAACCCCCAACTTTGATATGCTTTTGCAGCCTCTTCTTTATTATCATTTGATAAAGCTTTATATAACCTAATAACACCTCCTACAAAAGTAGGATTAAAAACTCTAACGCAACCAAAATCTAAAAGGTTAAGAATTTTACCATCATTAGATATGGTATAATTTCCTGGATGAGGGTCTCCATGTATGATCCCAAATTTATAAAAAGGATAATACCATGCATTAAAAAGGTTTTCAGCTATTCTATTTCTAATAACTTTATTAGAAGAATAAAATTTATTTAAAGCCTTTCCTTCTAGCCATTCCATTGTAAGTAATTTATCTGTGGATAGATTTTTATTGGGCGAGGGAACAATTATATTTTTATTTTTTTTAAAAATGTTTTTATATATTAAAATATTTTTAAATTCATTTAGATAATCTGCTTCTTCAATAAGTCTATCTTTTAATTCTTGATAAATATCTTCAGTATTAATGGTACTTTCTATTTGTTTGTATATTTTAAGAATAAGCTTAAGTTGTTTTAGGTCGGCATTGATTGAAGATAGCATATCAGGATATTGTAATTTACATGCCAAAGAATTATTTTTTTTATCTAAAGCCTGATGAACTTGGGCTAAAGAGGCAGCTTTAATTGCATTCTTACTAAATTTCTTAAATTTATCTTGCCAACTATCACCTAATTCTGCTCGCATTCTTCTTTTTACAAATAACCATCCCATTGAAGGTGCCTCAGCTTGCAACATAGATAATTTGTTTGCATACTCTTTTGGTAAAGCATCAGGAATGGTAGATAGAATTTGAGCAACTTTCATTATTGGCCCTTTTAAATTGCCCAATAGCTGGGTTAGCTCTTCAGCATTTTTTTCTTTATCGTTTATGCCTAATAAGTTTTTAGTGGCAAGTTTTGCTACAAATCCTCCAACATTAGTGCCAACCTTTATAATCCTTTTTGTCTCTTTACCATAATTGGTATTATTTTTTTTGATCATTTCTTGCTAAATTACTCTGCTGCTAGATCTCTTTTTTTTGATGCCTTCTTAAATTCATACATTTTTTGTTTATAATGAGCTTCAAAAGAATTAAAGTTTCTTATTTTAATATGGCCAAAACCTTTTATATTGGAGAAAATTTCTATTAATTCTATACCATATTTGTAGTTATTTGTATCAAGTTTCTTAATGACAAAGTTCAAGCAATTTTCTAAATTATTAATTAATTGTTTTTCTTTTTTTCTTTCTACACTATATCCAAAAATATTGAAAGGAGTATGCCTTAGAAACTTAAGTCTTTTTAAAAATTTAAAAAAATAAAAAATTTTCTTAGTAAATAATATTTTTTTTGGTTTCTTAGTAACGGAGTCTTTTAAATTCAATAAAGGTGGAGATAGATATATACCTAATTTAAAATCACCTTCAAAATTATTATTCAAATAATTTTCAAACCTACCATCAGTATATAGCCTAGCAACTTCAAATTCATCTTTATAAGCCATAGTTTTATATAAGATGTTGAGTGCAACTTTAGATAACTTGCATTTTCTATTTTTAAAATTTTTATCTACATTTATTACTTTATTTATAATAGTTTTAAATTTATCCGCGTATTTTTTATTATGATATCCTATAAGATCATTGTATCTTTTTGTAAACAATTCATCTAATGAAAGGTTTTTATTAAATATAGGCTTGGAAAATTTACATTTATTTAATACATAGTTAAAATCTTCTGCAGCTAATCTTCCCCAATTTAAAGCATCTAAATTTTGTTCAATGCTAACACCATTTATTTTAATAGCTTTTTCTAATGATTTTAATGACACAGGAATAACTCCTTTTTGAATTGCATAACCTACTAAGAATATGTTAGATAATATTGTATTTCCAAATAAAGATTTTGAAATTTCCGAAGCATTAATTTGATGTATCTTTTTCGTATTATTCTTTATTAAACTAGAAGTAAGTGAAGTGCTATAAGAAAAATCTGAATTTAAAACAAATTGCGACAAAGGTGTTTCATGGTTATTAATAATAGCATTAGTTTTTTGTCTATCTAGTAAGCTTCTTACCTCTTTACTTGCAGAAACAACTACATCACAACCTAGTAAAAGATTAGTTGAATTTTCTGATATTTGTGTTGAGTATATATTATTAGGGTTATCAGCTATTTTAATATGACTTAAAACTGCTCCACCTTTTTGTGCAATTCCAACTTGATCTAAAATAGATACTCCTTTTTTTTCTAGATGTGCAGCCATTCCAATTAAGGCACCGATTGTTACTACACCAGTTCCGCCTATACCAGTTACTAGAATATTATAAGAAGTAGAATTTAATGAAATAGGTTTGGGTGATTGGAGGTTTTTAATTCTAGAAATACGACTATCTATTGTATTTATAGATTGTTTTTTTATATTTCCTCCTTCTATTGATAAAAATGAAGGACAGAAGCCATTGGCACAACTATAATCTTTATTACAAGTTGACTGATTAATAACTCTTTTAGTTCCATATTCTGTTTTAAGAGGTTCAACAGAAATACAGTTTGACTCTACAGAACAATCACCACAACCTTCACAAACAAGATGGTTAATAAATATTCTTTTGTTTGGATCTATTAACTGCCCTCTTTTTCTCCTTCTTCTTTTTTCTGTAGCACAAGTTTGATCATAAATTATGATGGTTACTCCTGTAATATTCTTAAACTCATTTTGGATTAGTTCTAGTTCTTTTCTATGATGAATAGTAGTACCTTCTGCAAAATTATTAATGGTTTTATACTTCTCTATTTCATCTGTAACAATTGCTATTTTTTTTACACCTTCTCCATATAATTGGTGAGACATTTGAGATGTTGTTGGTACTCCATCAACTGGCTGACCTCCTGTCATAGCGACTGCATCATTATATAAAATTTTATAGGTTATATTAACATTGGCTGCTACAGATGCTCTTATTGCTAATGTACCGGAGTGATTAAAAGTACCGTCTCCTATATTTTGAAAAATATGATTATCTTTTACAAAAGGGGCCATACCTATCCAATTTGTTCCTTCAGCACCCATGTGTGTGAATAAGGATGTATTTCTATTCATCCAAGCGGCCATAAAATGACAACCAATACCAGCCATAGCTTTACTGTTATCAGGCACTTTAGTAGATGTATTATGAGGACAACCTGAACAAAAATAGGGTGTTCTTTCAATATTATTTTTTTCTTTACTAGTTTTTATATTACTTACTTGATTAGCATAAGAATCATCAATAGTTACATTACAGTTTTTTTGAATTCTAGAGATTAAAACTTTTTTTAGGTCAGATTTCTTAATTTCATAATCATCTTTAATCAATATATTATTAAGCTCATCAAATTTTCCTACAATAGTTTTTGGACCATTTGGTATATTATATAAAACATTTTTAATATTTGCCTCTAAAAAACTTCTTTTTTCTTCCACAACCAATATTTCTTGCATACCATGAGCAAAGCTCTGAAATTTATTATTTTCTATTGGCCAAGTCATTCCGACTTTAAGAAGGTGTATTCCAAACTCTTTAGCTTGTTTCTCTGAAATATTCAAAGAGGCAAGGCATTCTAAAGTATCAGCATAAGCTTTTCCCGTTGCTACAATTCCAATGTTTTTAAAACCTTTATTCCAAATAACTTTGTTTATATTATTTTCTTCAGCAAACTTTACAGCAGCAGGTAATTTTAATAAGGAAATTCTTTTTTCTTGTTCGAGCATATTGTCATGTAATCTGATATGAACATCTAACTCATGTTTACTTAGTATTGGTTTAACAAAGTCAAATTTATTACTATCAACTTCTATTGAGGCAGTACTGTCTATTATACTAGTTATACATTTCATCGATACCCATAAGCCAGAAAATCTGGATAAGTGCCATCCAAATATTCCAAATTCTAATAAGTCGCTAATATTAGAAGGATTTAATACTGGAATTTGGGCATCTAACATAGCAAATTCACTTTGATGAGCTAATGTAGAAGATTTAGCAGTATGATCATCTCCAAGTAGAACCAACACTCCACCATTTTTTGCTGTACCAGCTGAGTTACCATGTTTGAAGGCATCACCACTCCTATCTACTCCAGGTCCTTTGCCATACCATATAGAAAATACACCATCGTTTATTGCATCAGATATTAAATTTGGTTGCTGACTTCCCCACACAGCAGTAGCAGCTAAATCTTCATTTAACCCTGGTGAAAATTTTATATAACTATCTTCTAAAAATTTATTAGCTTGCCATAATGCTCTATCATAATTTCCTAAAGGAGATCCTCTGTATCCTGAAATAAAACCGGAGGTTTTTAATTTTTTTTTCTCATCCAATATTTTTTGTATCATAGGTAGTTTTACAAGAACTTGAGTTCCATTAACAAAAACCCTACCTTTGTTTATCAAATATTTATCTTCTAAACTTACATTAAGCATAGTATATTATAACATAGTAATTATTTTATACAATTATAGTAAATTTTAACAATTAATAAAGATAGATGACAATATTAATAACAGGAGCAGCAGGTTTTATTGGCAGTCATATTGTACTTAAAATGCTTTCACAAAATTATAATGTTATAGGAATAGATAATCTTAATGACTATTATAGCGTTAGCTTGAAAAAGTATAGACTAAAAAAATTAAAAAAATTTAAAAATTTTACTTTTATTAAAACTGATTTAGCTAAAACTTTAGATTTAGAAAAAATTTTAAAAAAAAAGAAATTAAGTGTCATATGCCATTTAGCTGCACAAGCTGGAGTAAGGTACTCTATTTCTAATCCAAATATTTATTTGAAATACAATATAGAAGGCTTTTTAAATATATTAGAGTATTGTAGAAAGAATAAGAGAACTAATTTAGTTTATGCGTCATCCAGTTCTGTTTATGGTGCAAATAAAAAAGTCCCATTTTCTACACAAGATGATGTATCTAATCCAGTTTCTTTGTATGCTGTCACTAAAAGATCAAATGAGTTGATGGCAGAGAGTTATTTTAATTTATATGGTTTAAATTCAATAGGATTAAGATTTTTTACAGTTTATGGGCCGATGGGAAGACCTGATATGGCTATTTGGAAATTTACTGAAGCCATTATAGATAATAGACCCATTGAAGTATTTAATAATGGCAAACTAAGTAGAGATTTTACTTACATAGATGATATTGTTAATGGGATAGAAAAAGCAATTCTATTATCAAAGAAAAATAAATTTAAAAAACATGAATTATATAATTTAGGTAATAACTCTCCAGTTGCTTTGATTGAGATGATAAATATTTTAGAAAGTGTAATAGGAAAAAAAGCTAAAAAGAAATTATTACCAATGCAATTAGGTGATGTAAAAAAAACTTTTGCTGATATAAAAAAGAGTAAAAGAGACTTGAAGTTTGAACCTAAGGTAAATTTAAGGCAAGGGCTATTTAGTTTTGTCAATTGGTATAAAGAATACCACAAAAAATAAAGTCATTTTTGATATTTTTCTTTCCATTCCTCATAAGGCATAGAATAAACTATTTCTTTAGCTTCATCATAAGATATTTCTTGACCAGTATCCCTTGAAGCTTCAAGGTACCATTTTGATAAACAATTCCTACAAAAGCCTGCTAGATTCATAAGGTCTATGTTTTGAACATCTGTATTTTTGCGTAAGTGATCTAAAAGTTTTCTTAGAACTGCAGCCTCTATTTTTTCTTTATTTATATCGCTAGGCAAGTTTTATCCTTGTCTAGCCTTTAATCTAGGATTTTTTTTGTTTATTACAATAAGTTTACCTTTTCTTCTAATTAACCTACAATCCTTATCTCTCTTTTTTGCACTTTTTAGTGATGCTAAAACTTTCATTTGATAACTCCAAATTATATATATATATATAAATGTACAATTTGTCAAAAAAAACTATGAGTAAAATATTAAAACTTCATCATAGCGCTTACAGGTGCAAAGATAGTGAAGAAACTAGAAAGTTCTATGAAGACTTTTTAGGCTTAGAGTTAGTAAAAGTAATTGAAATAAAAATTACTAAAACAAATAGGAATACTCAAGTATTACATACCTTTTACCAATTAAAAGACGGATCGTGCATTGCTTTTTTTGAAGATCCCTTAACAAGTTTTAATTTTAAAAAGCAGAGAGATTTTGATTTACATATAGCATTAGAGGTTTCTGAGTCAGATTTATTTAGAATGTATAAAAAAGGTATAAATGCTAAAATAGAAACAAGAGGTATTATTGATCATGGCTTTATTCAATCTATTTATTTTAGAGACCCTAATGGCTACGTAGTAGAACTAACTTATCCAAATAAAAATATAAAAAATTCATCTCATTTAGAAAACTTGAAGGTTTTGAAAGAATGGCAAATTAAAAAAAGTAAAATTTAAAAATTCCATATTTTGTGCATTGCATATTTGTTTATAAACTTTTCTCCTATTCTTAAACACTGGTTCCATTTACTAAGTCTTTCAGATCTTGAAAAAGATCCTACTTTTAATTGTTTGATATTCCATCCAACACTTAAATCTGATATGAAACTATCTTCAGATTCTCCTGACCTTGCTGACAATATACTCATTAAATTTAATTCATTTGATAACTTTAAAGCATTAGCTGCTTCAGATATAGTTCCAATTTGATTGGGCTTAATTAAAACTGAATTTACAGCATTATGTTCATAAGCTTTTTTAATTAATTTAGTATTAGTAACTACTAGATCATCTCCGACTATTTGTAGATAAGAAGGAGTGTTACTTTTTAGTTTATTAAAGTACTCTAAATCTTCTTCTGCAAAGGGATCCTCAATTGAAATGATGGGATAATTTTTTATAATCTTTATTAAGAAATCATAAAGTTCATCGGCACTGAAAATAATTTCTTTTTTATTAGAAATTTTATATCTATTATCAATTTTAAAATTATTAGCAGCTATATCAAGAGAGATTGAAACTTCTTTAAAGGGGATGAAGCCAGCTTCTTTAATTACTCTTAAAAGAAAATCTAAAACTGACGGAATATCATCAAAGTTAGGCCAATATCCACCTTCGTCAGCTACTCCATATAGATTGTTATTATTTAATAACTCTTCACCAGCTAACTTATAAATTTTAAATACCCAATCAAGTGCAGTATAAAAATTAGGAGCTCCATTAGGTATTATCATGAAATCTTGTATGGGAATTGATCCTTTAGCATGTTTACCACCGCCTATTATTTGAATTTCAGGCATAGGTAGTTTTTTATCTGAGGAATTATTTAAATATTCCCACAATGGCTTTTTATTTGACACAGCAGCTCCTCTTAAAGTTGCCATAGAAACTGCAATAGTAGTATTTCCTCCTATATTAGATTTATTTAGAGTGCCATCTAATGCAATTAAATTTTTATCTATCATCATTTGATCTTCTATATCTAGACCCATTAAAGTTTCTTTAATTTCTTTATTAATAATAGAAATATTTTGATCAACACTCATGCCACAGAACCTAGTATTATCATTGTCTCTTTTCTCTAAAGCTTCATTTTTACCCTTAGATGCTCCTGATGGAGAAATTGCCTTTGCGTAATAATTTTTATTGATTTCAATTTCTGCTTCAACCGCAGGGTTACCTCTACTATCAAATACCATCCTGCCTATGACATTAGTTATTTTATTTTTAGACATAATTATCACAAATAAAATATAATTGTTCTAAATTTTTAATTTTACTATTTAAAATTTCTTTAGCTAAAGCTCTAGTATGATTTTTTTGTTTTAAATTAAAATACTCTACTGGAGATTTTCCATCAATTCTTGCTAAAAGTAATAATGGAATTATGTCAAATAATCTATTAGTAAAGTATTTTTTTTCTTCCCAGGTAATTTTTTTAATGTAATTATTTATAAAATGAAAGCTCAAGTGTAAAAATTTACTTCCTAGACCGTTTTGTAGTAAGCTTTTGAGTAGAAGATGATTATTACAGAACGCTAAATCAAATATAGGATCTCCCCAACAGGCAGTCTCTGCATCTAAGATAACAGGTTTGTTTGCTTTAATAAGGATGTTTTTAGGACTAAAGTCACCATGAATCAAAGTTTTTTTATTACTTGTTAAACTCTTAGCCACTTTATCAAATTGTGCTTTAAACTCAGGGTATTTTTTTGATGTGAATAAAATATAAGGTTCTATCCTAATTGAATAAAATGTATCATCATTACTAAATTTTTTTTGATAAATTTTTTTGTTAAAAAACTTTTTATGTTTTTTTAATAATAAATTTGAAACGTTTTTAGCATCTTTTAATTCAATATTTTTTTTTAAGAGTTTTTTTTTCCATACTTCAAATTCATTAGGGTTATACCATTCCATTGCTAGAATAAATTTTTTATTATCATGGCCAAGAATTTTAGGAAAATTTTCTGGTGCAATTTTCTTACAGTATTTAAAATAAATTGCTTCAAAATTAGACCTATTTACAGGGGCGTACCAATCTTCTTTAACAGTCAGCTTAGCTAATGCTCTTTTTATACAAAATTCTTCTTGTTTTTCAGTTTTAACATACCAAATATCAGAAGACACACCATCTGTAATTTTTACACAATTATATTTTTGAAATTCTTTTAGAAGTTTAAAGTTACAGGCAGCTTCAAAAACTTCTTTAGGTAAGCTATTTATTTTCAATTAAAAGTACCTGGTCTTTTTCAATAGGTTTCATTGGTCCAGAAATAGTAGCTCCCACTTCTACAACTATAGTATTATAAGATAATGATCCCTTAACTTTTCCACCTTTAAAAACTTTTAGCTCTACAACTTCGCCATTACCAGTAAATTCTCCATAGATTTCTAAAGAATTACAGTTTAAATTACCATCTATTTTTCCTTTTGGACCAATTTTTACTGAAGTTCCTTTAATATTTCCTTTAATATATCCATGAACATCTAAAACACAGGATGCTTTAAGAACACTTCCTTTTTCTACATGAAGCTTTGTTTCATGAGCTATACTTGATATGCTTAAATTACTCTTCATATTTTTTTTATATCATAAAAAAAAAATAAAAGCGATTGTTTTTTATGATAAAAAACATAATATTATAATATGTTTAAAAGTCTATCAAAGTGTAATAATACAGAGGATTTTAGATTATTAGCAAAATCTAGATTGCCTTCTCCAATTTTCCATTATATTGATGGTGCAGCTGACGATGAAGTTACCATTAGACAGAATACAAAATCTTATGAAAACTGTGACTTAGTACCTAATGTTCTTTCAGGTGTAGAGAATATTGATATTTCTGTAGAAATAATGGGAAAAAAGATTGATATGCCAATTTTTTGCTCTCCTACGGCTTTACAAAGATTATTTCATCATGATGGAGAATTAGCAGTCGGTAAGGCTGCTCAAAAATTCAATACCTTTTTTGGAGTTTCATCACTGGGAACATATAGTTTGAAAAAAATAGCTGAAAATGTTTCAACTCCGAAAGTATTTCAGTTTTATTTTCATAAGGATAGAGGTTTAAATAATAGTATGGTGGAACAGTGTAAAGCAGCCAAATTCGATGCTATTGCTTTAACCGTTGATACTATAACAGGAGGAAACAGAGAAAGAGATTTAAAAACAGGTTTTACTTCTCCTCCTAGGCTAACACTAGCTAGTTTGATTAGCTTTGCTACCCATCCTATGTGGGCTTTGAATTATTTCACACATGAAAAGTTTGAGTTATCTCAACTTAAAGATTATATAAAAGAAGGTAGTAATTTAGCTATTTCAGTAGGAGATTATTTTAGCTCTATGCTTGATCAAAATATGAATTGGAATGATGCAGAAAAATTAAGAAGTCAGTGGGGAGGTCATTTTTGTTTAAAAGGAATTATGAGTGTTGATGATGCAAAAAAAGCTGTTGATATAGGTGCGACTGCTATTATGATTTCTAATCATGGTGGAAGACAGCTAGATGGCTCTAGAGCACCTTTTGATCAATTAAAAGAAATAGTAGATGCTGTTGGTGATAAAATAGAAATAATTTGCGATGGTGGTATCAGGAGAGGTACTCATGTGTTGAAAGCCCTTTCTTTAGGTGCAAAAGCTTGTTCAGGTGGAAGATTTTATTTATATGCTTTAGCTGCAGCTGGACAAAAAGGCGTTGAAAAGGCGTTGAATAATATGCACTCAGAAATCATCAGAGACATGAAATTAATGGGCTGTAAAAAAATTACTGATTTAACACGAAACAATATACGATTTAGAAATTAATAATATTATTTTGAATAATTTTATGAGTTCTAACTAATAGTTCTTAGAATATTTATTACTATATTTAAGTTTAAATAATCACATAGTTTGACTGCTAGATAAGAGTAAAAAATTATTATCAATATTTAGAATCTATATATGATATTAACTGAATATAGTTATTAGTTTTTAATATTTAAACATACTTTAGATCCTTCATTAAAAAAAAATTCACAATATTCTTTAGTGAGCTCTTTTCCTTGGAACAATTCTTTAATCAAGAAAGATACAGCTTCAATTTGTTTTATACTTAAAAATTTCTTCGAAGAAAGGGGCCTGTTAGAATTATTATAATCTTCAAATTTAGTATCGTAACATCTTTCATCTTTATATGATTTTTTATAAAAATAGGGCATGCCTGTTCCTGGTCTGCCACATTTAATAACATATACTATATCTTCTAAAGATAATTCCATAGTTCTTAAAGAAACGCCAGCACCATACCCTCCACCACCTTTTCCATGCCATGAGTGGCATCCCATGCAATTGCCTTTTTTATATACATTAAGACCATAAGCAAATTCTTTCTTGATATTTGTGGTTGCAGCAAATTGTAGATTTAAAAAATAAACCAGAATTAATGTGAAAAATGAATTTTTGAATATATACATAATAAAAAAATAATATTTTTTCTAAACTTTTCAATGATAATTTTCGTAAAAAATATAGTGGCTAACATAAATGTATATAACGATGCAGAAAAAATATTAAATAAATTTTTGCTAAATAAAATAACAAGCTACAGTCAATATAGAAATTTTGATTTTGGACTTTCCGATCCTTACAAAGCTGTTTCAGGTTTATCTCCATACATCAGTAGAGGCATAATTAAGGAACAGTATATTCTGAAAAAAGTTAAAGAAAATAAAAATACTTCAGATAAATTTATTCAGGAAGTGTTATGGAGATCTTATTGGAAAGGATGGCTAGAGATGCATAATAAAGTTTGGCTAGACTATAAATCTAATGTTGATTATCAAATTATGAAAATTTATAAAAGTGATTTATATGAAATATATAATAATGCTTTAAAAGGGCAAACAGATTTAGAGCCATTCGATAAATGGATAATACAATTAAAAAAAACTGGATATCTTCATAATCATTCTAGAATGTGGTTTGCTAGCATTTGGATATACTACTTTGGATTACCATGGGAGCTAGGAGCTAATTTTTTTTATGAAAATCTTTTAGATGCTGATGCTGCTTCGAATACTCTTTCATGGAAATGGGTTGCTGGCATACAAACTTTAGGAAAAAAATATATAGCTACTAAGGAAAATATTATGAAGTATTCATTAACTAAGTATAAAGATTTTATACTACCAAAATTGAAGGATATTAATCTTGATTATAAAACATATGAGGTGAACAAAATAAATTATAATAAAAAAGCAGTTATTAATAAAAGTAAAAAAAATGCATTATTTGTTTTAGAAAATAATTTAAATTTCAATTTTGTCAAAAATAATTTAAATAAAGAGCTTATTGTAATATTGCTAAGAACAGACTGTTTAAGTATAAAAAAAAATATAGTTAGTAGAAAATTTCAAGATCATTGCAATCTAAGCTTTTTAGATTTATGTAAAAAATATAAAATTGTTTACAAGACATTTGATATTTCTAAATCTTTTGTAGAGCTAGTAAATTATCTATTAAATGAACATATTTACTATACTTATTCTGAATATATACCTATTGGTTATGAGAGAGACCTTATGATGAAATTAATATTGAAACTTAACGGTAGTAAAATTAACTATACTGATTTTTTAGATAGTTTTTATCAAGACGTATGGAATTATTGTGATAAAGGTTTTTTTCAGTTTAAAAAAAAATTTAATAGAACTTACACGTAGATTATAAATATACTTTTTCTAGTTTTTTAATTACTTTGTAGTCTGCATCTAACCAATCTAAATTTGATAATTGGCTAATTTTTAAAAGTTTGTAACATTCGTGAACCTTAAGTGATAACCTTAAATCTTTCACTTTACTTAAATAAAAATGAAGGATTATTTCAGTATTAGAATATTTATATTTATAACTTTCAAAATGCTTAAAATATTTTAATTCTAAGTTCAATTCTTCACGTAACTCTCTTTTAAGCGCAATTATTTTTTTTTCTCCTTTTTCAACTTTTCCTCCAGGAAATTCAAACTTGTAAGAGAAGTCTTTGTTTTCATTAAACTTTCTTTGAGTAACTAAAACTTTATCTTCACAAAATATTATAGCAGCTACTACTTCTTTAGACATAATTAGTTTTAACCCTTTACTATGAATTAGATGTCAAAGCTTTTAAATCATTACTGGATGGTTCTTGATATGCTTCTAATTGGAAATAATGAATGCTAGCTAATATATGATCGAAGATATCTGACTGAATATCTTCGTATTCACTCCATTTTGTTGTATTTGTAAAAGCATAAATCTCTATAGGTAGTCCATACTGATTTATTGGAAGCTGCCTTACCAACATAGTCATATCTTTTCTTAGGTGAGGATGCTTTTCTAAGTAGTTTCTTATATACATTCTGAAGCATCCAATATTAGTCAAAGTTCTTTTATTTATATCGCCCTCTTTCTTAGATATATTTGCTTGGTTCAACTCTAATTTTTTTTGATTCAAATAATCTACCAGTAATTCTAAATTACTTAGTTTTTTTAATAAAGTATCATTAACAAATTGAACAGTAGGTAAAGCAATTATTATTTTTCTTTTAATTCTTCTTCCTCCACTATCTTGCATACCTCTCCAATTTTTAAATGTAAGTTCAAGAAACTTTGCAGTTGGAAATGTTGTAATAGTGTTATCCCACGCTTTTACTTTAACTCTGTGTAACCCAACTTCCATGACTTCTCCATCAATATTTAAGTCTTTAAGTTCTATCCAATCACCCTCTTGTAATAATTTGCCACCATATACTTGTATACTAGCTATTAAGCCTAAAATAGTATCTTTAAAAACCAATAGTAAAATAGCACCTAGAGCTCCAACACCTGATAATATTCCCCAAGGAGACAAATTTAAAGCAAGGCAAATTGTTAATATTGAAGTAATAATTATTATAATTAATTTCAATAGCTGCAAGTAACTATTTATTGGATATTTGATAAAAAATTCTTGTTGCTTATAGGTAGTATTTAAAGCAGTAAGAAATTTATTTAATAATATAGAAAATGATATTATTATCCAAATACTAGACACTTTCTTTACCAAAAATATTATCTCAGCTAACTTATTATCTAATAATGAATAATTATTAATAGCCAATAAAATAATTAATGGAGATAGAATATAACTAAGTGTATAAAAAAACTTAAGTTGAACTAAATTTTTAAATAACTTTTTATTTTTNTTTTCTATGATCTTTTTTAATAGAGGATGAATAAATTTTAAGAATAAAAAAGGCAATAAAATAGCTATCAATGCTACTGTTGCTAGATAAAAGTTAAAGTTAGAAAAATATTCCATATAAGTCCTTACATATTTTTTATAAATTATAACATTACTAAAGTTTCATAGCTCTAAATGGTGGGCGGTACTGGGATCGAACCAGTGACCCCCACGATGTCAACGTGGTGCTCTCCCGCTGAGCTAACCGCCCTNTTNTTACNTAATATAGAATACTATAANTTTNTNATTATAAGAATANTAAATTAAAATTTAGAAAATTTNCCNTTTAAGGANAATACNTTTACNTNTGGTTTAGGNTNATTATTATCATANCCTATNAATTTTGATAAATTNGTTAANACNATAGTACTTTCATTNGCTGCTGTATGAAACTNNTTTTTAGCTTTATTNCCNCANAGNTTATANTTTCCTTTATTNATTTNAATNANTGNGCAAAAAGANNTTAAATNATTTNTAGTATTATTATTTATTTTAAACTTTAACATCCATTGGCAAGCATCATAAACATTTCCNAATCTANCACANGTAGGNTTNTTNCTCTTCATTACTTTTAAATNACTTANTGATATATTNNCATCANTACTNNGTNANTAANTANNTGCTAATAAATANGNNANNNNAATAAGTANTATTTTCATATATNAATTATATTATTTTTTTTTNCNTTTGAATAGATTAGTTGCAAAAATAAATGAACTTAAAGTTAAAAAAAGTAAGCTTAAGGATGAAAAAAATAATATTAGTGTAAAAAGTGAACCAAAAAACTTTCCATTGTGAAGTTCTGTAAGGACTCTGGTAAGAGAAACACCTGTACCTTGATGAATTTTTAGGTAATATCTTGCTAATTCTTTATTAACAGTTGAAATATTAGACCATCTAATATTTAATTCACTATTATTGTAAGAAAACTCTAATAATTCATTTTGTTTTATTTTAAAATATTTAGTATCGTTTTTAAATAATATATTATCAGAAGATAAATCTAAGCCTATATTATTTAAATTATTTATATTTTGTATAGTGATAATATCTTTAATTTCTGTTTCTTGATCAAAACTTTCAAGAATATATATTCCTATTAAGTTTTCTGAAATAATAAAAATTTTATTTTCACTTTTATAATATAGGAGACTTAAAATTTTTTCATTAAACTTGTCAATAAATTTACCATTAATATAAACATTATTTTTAATGGTAATTACTTCATCTTTTATATTTTTTAGTCCAAAAACTTCTTTATGTGTATCCATGTTATATTTTTTTAAAATAAAATAATTACTTATATAGGCTTCATTTATTTTAAAAGTTTCTGGATATGTTAATAAAATGCCAGTAAGGGTAAGGTGTAAAATAAATAGACTAAAGGTAAACCCTATATATTTGTGTAATTTTCTTAATTTAAGCTTAAGTACATGAATTTTCATTTGATAGTTTACTTAATAACAAAGCTGTTCTAGCCATTCTTTTCATAGAATTTACAGATAATGTCGCACCTGATATGTTATCAATTTTTGTATTAAGTTTCAATGTTTTATCCATTTCAGTTTCCTTAAATTGAAGTAGGAAGGCTGGATATTTAATTTCATAACCATGTTGTTCTCTATACACTAGTACATGTGAACTCTTAACTTTACATTTATCAGTTATAAATGCTGCAGTAATAGGTTTGTATTTACCTATTGAGTTTAAAATCCAAACCTGTTCAGTATTATTTTGCCAATAGGAAAACATTCTTTTTTTGTATTTGCTGCCCATTATAGCTTTAATCTTTTGCTTATATTCTCCTTTTACTATTAATCTTTCTTTTTTTGGTATCTGGTTTTTAAAAATTTTATTTAAAAAATTTACTTCTGCATCAGTTTGCTTAGTAATCGCAGTAGTACTTAATGTGAGAGTAGAAAAAAGTATTATGAAAAATTTAATCATGTATATTAATTTAATTGTTTTTTTATCTAAAAAAAGAGTATTCTCCACTCACAGAAGAATACTCTTGTCTATCCAATTTTAAACAGTCATAACGGGAAGAGATTATTATTTAAAATTGGTAACCTATTCCGAAATTCCAACCAGCAGTACCTTTTCCGTTTGTATAATACTTCTGATTTTCATAGTCAACTTTCAGAACAGCATTTGGTGAAAGCCAATAATTCATCATTAAATCAAATTGTCTTATTTTATTACTTGAATTTTGAAGTTCATCAGCTTTATCATTCCATGCTCCAGCTCTAGCAGCAATTCCTATAGAACTATCTAGTGGTCCACCTAAACTCCATCTATATGATGGTTCCATCATTGCACCCCAGATTTTTTCTCTACCATTAGTAGCACATACATGGCTTGATGGACAGTCTAGTTGCCAGCTTCCAACTAGTGATCTAAATCCAAATCCTTCTGAGGGAGACATATTTATATGAGCACCCCATAAATCTGCTGGCACATTACCACCTGCTGGGTTATTATTAATGTCAGTCTGATGGTTATGCCAAAGTCCGAATTCCACTCCCGGTATCCCAGTATATTTAAGTCTAAAGGTATATGCTACATTTGAGCCATCCTGTTTATAAACTTTTCCTCTACCATCTCTAATATCACCGTCGCCATCAGTTTCTAAGCCAGTGTGACCAAAAGCAGTTAACTCAAGACCTCCACCAAGGCCTTTATTAAGCATAATTCCGGTTTCCCACCATGTATTAGCATTTAATTCCTTTTCAACTACATTTCTATCAACACCATAAAAGGTAGGAGGTTCATGNNTNTCNTTNGTNATACCTANNGGCATNANNACNGTNCCATATTTNATANAAGTATCNTCTAANNCCANNGTATGCTANGTTTTGCTCTAGATAAAGTTGTTCCATCTCTAGTTCTCCTTCGCCCTCTTGAACAAAAGCATGTTCAATTTCTACTTCACTATTCATTGATAAGTATTCGTTAAATTCGTGTCCAATAAATAAAACGTACCTATGAATGTCAACTTCAACATTTGGAGTATCACTAGTGGCCCAGGTTGTTGTTTCATCATCTGGAGTTGATGCTGTTGACCAGTGAATTTCACCGTAACCACCTAATGAAGTTCTAGTATACCATCCATCTCCTGAACCAGATCCTTCTTCAATTAATTCAGCTAAAGAATCAATCTCAGATTGCATTTCTTTTAATTTATTTTCTAAATCTGCGTCAGCTTTTAAACTTTGTATTAAAAAAGCTGAAATCATTATTAAAAAAACCATAATGTTTTTCATATTTATATCCTTATTAACTTATATATAATGAGAATGATTATCAAAATCAATAATAATAATTATTATTTACATTTGAAAATTTTTTACTAGAGTAAGAATATGAATATAATACTTTTAATACTCAATATTATTTTCGTATCAATTTACTCCAATGCTAAAGAAGAAGTTAATATATATTCTGCTAGGCAAGAAGTTTTAATGAGACCTCTTGTAGAAGTATTTGAAAATAAAACTAATATTAAAGTTAATATTATATCAGCAAAAGCTAACCAATTAATTAATAGAATATTACAAGAAGGTGACTTCACAAAGGCAGATATACTTTTAACTACAGATGTAGGCAGATTACATATAGCAAAAGAAAAAAATATTTTTCAAAAAGTAAATAATACTAATTTAAATAACCTAATTCCAAGNAATTATAAGGATAAAGAAAACTATTGGTTTGGCATGAGTTTAAGGGCAAGGTTTTTAGTTTATAATAAAGAAAAAGTTAATATATCTAAATTAGTTGGTTATATTGATTTAGCTAATGATAGATGGAATGGTAAAATTTTAGTTAGATCATCAAATAATGTATATAATCAATCTTTAATATCAGCTATGATTTTGAATTATGGTGAAAAAGAAGTGAAAAAATTTTTAGATAGTTTTACTCAAAATTTAGCAAGAAAGCCTTCAGGTGGAGATGGAGATCAAATAAGAGCAATTATTTCAGGACAAGGTGATATAGCATTAGTAAATAGTTATTATTTTCTTAAAATGAAAAGTCAAGATAATGAAAACAAACTAAATAATGTCATAGAATATTTTCCGAATGATAAACTTATGAAAACTCATATTAATATAAGTGGAGCTGGAGTTGTTAAAAATTGTAAAAATAAAGAAAATGCAATTAAGTTTTTAGAGTTTTTAGTCAGTAATGAGGCACAGAAGGTTTATGCTGAAGTGAACTTTGAATATCCAATAAGACAAAATATTGAATTAAATAGTTTCATGAATAAATATAATAACTTTATTAAAGATAATCTTAATCTTACTGATATAGCAAAACTAAATAAAAAAGCAATAATGCTCATGGATGTTGCTGGCTGGTATTAGATATGTTTATAATAATGCATGAAAAATACATGTTTATTTAATTATAGAAAAAATAAACAATCATTTTTATTTCTTAATATACCGCATAGCGGAAGAGATTATTTAAATTTGTTTAAAAATAGTACTTGCTTATCTATGAATGAATTAAGAAAGTCAGAGGATGCTTACATAGATTTACTATTAGATTATAACTTTTTAAAATACAATTCACTTACAGCAAATTTTCCACGAATTTTTGTTGACCTTAATAGGTCACCGCTTGAGTTAGACGTTAGTATGTGGAAGGGAAAATTTAATAAAACTTTTTTTAACAGAACCTTAAAGGTTGAGTCTGGAATAGGTGTAATACCAAAAGTTTGTTTTAGTGGAAAAAATATTTATAAAGATTTATTTTTTTTTAAGGAAGCCAGAAAAAGACTTCTTAATTATTATTTTCCTTATCATAAAAAAATAAAAACTATCATTCAAGAAATTAAAGTTTTGCATAATAAAGTATTAGTATTAGATTGTCATTCTATGTCTTCTGAAATAGTTGATGCAAATATTGATATAGTTCTGAGTAATAATTTAGGAAAAAGTGCTGACTTTATAATTATAGATAAACTAAAAAGTTTTTTTCATTCATACGGTTATAAAGTAAAAATAAATATACCTTTTATAGGCGGTTTCATTACTCAGCATTATGGTAAACCAATTAATAATATTCATGCAATACAAATAGAAATTAATAAAAAAGTGTATCTATCTGAAAAAAGTTTTACTGTAAAAAATAGAAATTTTAATAAACTTAAAAATTGTTTTTCTGATATTATAAATTATATTAATTTGAATACTAAAGAATTTTAATTTATATTGCGGATAGAATTTATTGATTAAAACATTATTTTATATTTTTTTGACTTTTCTTCTAGGATTATTCTTATTTTTATCAATAAGTATATTTGGAATTATAAAGTATACTAAAGACTTACCTGATTATAAACAGTTAAAAGAATATACGCCTTCCATTATAAGCAGATTATATACAGGAAAAGGCACTTTGTTAGCAGAGTTTTCTGCAGAAAAGAGAATTTTTATTCCGGTTGCCTCCATGCCAGAAATTATTAAAAAAGCTTTTGTGTCAGCAGAAGATAAAAATTTCTTTATACATAAAGGAGTTGATTTTAAAAGTATAAGTAAGGCTGTATTAATAAATATTAAAAATATATATGAGGGTAAAAGGTTAATAGGTGCTTCTACAATCACTCAACAGTTAGCAAAAAATTTTTTATTAAGTAACGAAGTATCCTTAAATAGAAAAATTAGAGAGGCACTGTTATCATTAAGAATAGAAAGGATTTTAACTAAAGATGAAATATTAGAGTTATATTTAAATGAGATCTTTTTGGGAAAAAGATCTTATGGTATCGCAGCTGCCGCACTTAATTATTTCAATAAGTCTTTGGATGAATTAGAACTACATGAAATAGCCTATTTAGCAGGTTTACCAAAAGGACCAAATAACTATGATCCAATTAAAAATAAAAAAGCTGCAATTATAAGAAGAAACTATGTATTAAATAGAATGTTTGAAGATGGAGTAATATCTAGTTCTGAAGCATCTAAGGCTTCTTTGCAGCCTATGGTTAGTAGTAAAATTAAGAAACTTAAAAAACCGTACGCACCATATTTTATTGAAGAGGTAAGAAGAAATATTATTGAAAAATATGGAGAAACTTCTTTATACAGAGAAGGCTTGAATGTCATTACGACAATAGATCCTAAACTTCAGCAGATAGCTATTAAAGAGTTAAGAAATGGACTAGAGAATTATGATAAACGACTTGGTTGGAGAGGTCCTTTAGCAAGTTTAGGTGATATTGATTTAAAAAATAAACTTGAAAATTTAAGTGTTAAGTATAGAAAGTATCCTGGTTTACATGATAAAATGGTGGTAATTATTGCTGAAATTAGTAAAGAAGAAATTGAAGTAATTAATTTAAAAAATAAAAAAAGGATAACTTTAAAGATTAACAATATATTTGATGGTAAATGGATAAATAATGGTGAAAAAAATTTTGATATTAATAATACTAACATTTTTTTAAAAAAAAATGATCTTATTATATTAAAAAAATATAAAAATAATAATGTAGAAGAATATAAATTAGACCAAATACCTGAAGTTAATGGAGCTATTGTAGTTATGGATCCTAGAAATGGAAGAGTATTAGCATTATCGGGAGGCTATGATTTTGACGGAAGTGAATTCAATAGAGCTACACAGGCAAAAAGACAACCTGGGTCAGCTTTTAAGCCTTTTGTTTATTTAGCGGCTTTAGAAAATGGTTATTTACCAAATACTAAAATATTAGATGCCCCTTTAGTAATAGATCAAGGGCCAGGTCTAGAAAAATGGAAACCTAAAAATTATTCAGGAATGTTTTATGGACCATCAACTTTAAGAGTAGGGCTTGAAAAATCAAGAAATGTAATGACAGTTAGGTTAGCTAATGAAATTGGTATGAAAAAAATTGTTGAGGTTTCTAAAAGGTTTAGACTAGGAGAGTTTCCACCATTGTTGGCATCATCATTAGGTTCCGAGGAAACTACCTTAATTAATTTAGCAGCAGCATATGCAACTTTTGTAAATGGAGGAAGGTACAATAAACCTGCCTTGATAGAAAAAATACAAAATAGAAAAGGTAAAGTAATTTTTCGAAGAGATAGTAGAATATGTAAGAAATGTAATGATAGTGCAATTAAAAATTTTGTCAGGCCAATATTATTTCCAGAGGGAGACAAGATAATAGATAGCAACCATGCTTTTCAATTAACATGGATGTTAAAGGGAGTAACCTCTAGAGGAACAGCAAGTTCTTTAAATAAGTTAGATCTATCTATTGCGGGTAAAACAGGAACAACTAATGATAATATGGATGCCTGGTTTTTAGGGTTTTCGCCAGAGTTTGTAGTAGGAGTCTTTGTTGGGCATGACACCCCTAAAACATTAGGAAATAAAGAGACTGGTGGAAAAGTAGCTGCACCTATTTTTGCTGCGTTTATGAAAAAAGCTTTAGATAAAAAGGAAAATAGACCTTTTCTAGTTCCTGAAGGTATAGAAATGATTAAAATAGATTATCTATCAGGAAAAAAAGCTATTAATAAGACTAAAGATGTTATTTTTGAAGCTTTTGTAAAAAATTCATACAAGGAGAGAATTAAAGATGTATTACAAGAAAATACTATTATCAACGACTTTGAAAGTAATTTATATTAGGAGATATAATGAAATTAGAAATAGATTTAGAAATTGAAAATATAAAAAAAAATATAGATTCAATAAGGAGGTTTCTTTGATGTTGATACTTTGCTTAAAGATATTGATGAGTTGAAACTTATATCCGAGCAAGATAATTTATGGAATGATAAAGAAAAAGCTCAAGAAGTATTTAAAAAGAAAAGAAAGTTAGAAAATCTTTTAAATAGCTTTAATAATTTAAAAACAGAATATGATGATCTAGTAAATTTTTATGAACTTTTTAAATCAGAAAATGATGAAAGTCTAAAACAGGAGTTATCAAATTTACTGAAAAATACTATAAAATTATCTAAAGAACTTAAAATTAGCACACTACTTTCTAATGAAGCTGATGGTAATAATTGTTATATAGAGATTAATGCGGGAGCAGGCGGTACAGAAAGTCAAGACTGGGCTCAAATGTTATTAAGGATGTATTTAAGATGGATAGAGGCTAAAAATTTAAAAAAAAGCATAATGAATATTAACAACGGAGATGAAGCTGGTATAAAATCTGTGACGGTTAAGGTTGAAGGAGAAAATGCTTTTGGTTTATTAAAATCAGAGAGTGGAGTACATAGGTTGGTTAGAATATCACCTTTTGATGCTCAGAAAAGAAGACATACAAGTTTTTCAAGTGTTTGGGTATATCCGATTGTTAGTAACAATATAGAAATTGAAATTGAAAGTAAAGATTTAAGAATTGACACATACAGGGCTTCAGGTGCTGGAGGTCAACATGTTAATAAAACAGATAGTGCTATAAGAATTTCTCATATTCCTACGGGCATAGTTGTGCAGTGCCAAAACCAAAGATCACAACATCAAAATAAAGCTTCTGCTATAAAGATGTTAGAATCAAGGTTATATGAGTTAGAATTACGAAAAATTGAAGAAAAAAGAAATAAAACTACTAAAGAAAAAAAAGAAATAGGCTGGGGACATCAGATAAGGTCATATGTTATGCAACCTTATAGATTAGTTAAGGATTTAAGAACAGGTCAGGAGAAATCAGATATAGATAAGGTCTTAGACGGAGACTTGGACGATTTTATTTTTTCTTATTTATCTTCTAGTAATAGATAAGTATTTTAGTTTTCTTCAATATACTGAATAACTTCTTCAATATGATTAGTAACTTTAACTTTATTCCAAATTTTTGTTATAATTTTTTTTTTATTAATAAGAAATGTAGTTCTCTCAATGCCAAGATACTTTTTTCCATACATACTTTTTTCAACCCAAACACCATAATCTTCGCATGTTTTTTCATTTTCATCTGACAATAAATCAATAGACAGGTCTTGTTTTTGAATAAACCCTTGATGTTTTTTGATAGAATCTTTAGAAATTCCAAATATATGATAACCAAGAGAATTAATTTTTTGCTTGTATTTAGAAAAGCTTATGGCTTCTTTTGTACAACCAGGTGTATTATCTTTCGGATAAAAAAATAGTACGAGATTGAATTTTAGCTTATTTAATTCAATTTTCTTATTATTTTGATCAAATAATATAAAATTAGGAGCTTTTTTATTAACTTTAATAGACATTTGTAATATATTACCTCATAACTATAATAACTAATTAATTACATTGATCAAATATAAAATCATTAAATATTTTCTTATTTTTACCATTATTCTTACTTTTATAGTATTTCTTGCTGCTATAAGATTAAATTATAAACCATTAGATATTTCATATCTGAGTAAGTATTTTCCATTATTAAATAAAAAAATTTCTGAAACATACAGTATTAAATCTGATAAAGTACTTTTAGATTTAGATTTACATAAAAATCAAGTTAGTTTAAAAATAAATAAAATTTTTATTCCAAATTATACACCTGATATTTCTAATATAAAAGCAAAAGAAGCAATAATTAGCTTCAAACTAACTGATTTAATTAAAAATAATATCATAGTTGATAAGATAACTATTATACAAGGTGGACTAGATATAAATAATATAGAAAAGATCTCTAATCTTAATGCATTTAATAATATTAATGAAAAATATCAATTGAATAGTATTTTGCTTAAAAATATAAATATTAATATTTATGAACATAATAAAAAAGTAGCCATATTTTCAAATTCTAACTTAGGTTTGAATAAAAATAAAAAGGGTTATTATTTAAACAACCTTGTAATTGATAATATGATTTTTAAAAATTTTAATAATAATAATAATATTACTATTAATAGTGTAGAACTGATTAAAAAAAATCAATCTAATCATATATTTCGAATTAAAGAAGTAGAGTTAGAAAACAAAAATTCAATTCTCAAAAAGAATATGTTTATTAAAAATATTAATAAAGTTTATTTAAAAGAAATAATTTTAAATTTCAATTTAAATAATTTTCTAACAAATGCAAAAGGTTTAATGCAATTTGAAAACTATGAAAGTAATTTTCTGTTTGAAGGGGCATTTAATGAAAAATTTAATGTTAATGGTGATTTATCTTTTGACTTGGATAAAATACCTTTATTAACTTTATTACAAAATAATTTTTTTGAAGAAAAAAAAATTAAAATTAATAATGCTTCTTCAGTATTATTCAATGGTTCTTTTATAGCAGAAATAAAAAATAGTTTATTTGAAAATGTATTTATTAAGGTCTTTTCTAAATTTAAAACAGATAGTGTTTCGTTAATCAATTTAAAAAATAAATCACAAATAGCTGTAGAGGACATAAAACTTGAAGCAACACTAAAAAATAATATTTATGAAATAAATAATTTGTTGGTAAATAAAGAAAAGCAAAATTTAAAAATGTCAGGAAAGTTTTATAATAGTCTTAAAAACTATTTTCTGAATATAGAAACAAAAAAAATTGAGTACAATAAGGTTAATAGATTTTTAAATAATACTTTAGATTCAAACTTAAAATATCTTAATAAAAAAAATAGTATTGATTTAGGTGTCGTTAAAAACTTAAAACTTAATGTTGTTAAAAACAATAATAAAATAGATTTTAATATTTTAAATAGTGATTTTGAAAATATAACGTTGGTTACACCTAATAATATAACATTAAATGTTTCTTCAGCAAAAGTTATAAAAAAAAAGAAAGTTATTAAGGTTTATAGTTCAAAAATCAATATTAACAGCGTATTAGGTAATTCCTATATTCCTAATTTAAGAATTTTTTCTAAAAATTTTGAGGAAATAGCTAATAATATTGAAATCAAGGCTAACATTAAAACAAATTATAAATTTTTAAATTATGTATTAACGGAAATTGATTATAAAAATAGTTTTTATAATAATTTAGAAGGAGATATAGCAGGCTTCTTTAGGTTTTCTAATAACAATAAAGATAGTTCATTAAATTATGTTTTTAATGGAGTATTAGAGAACTTTAGTTATATGGCAGAGAAAAATCAAAAAATTCCAATTTCACTAAATGATTTTGATGGAACAATAGCTTTATCAAATAATAATATAAAAATTCAAGGTATGGGAAAGCTGAATGGCTCAATATCAGAAATTAAAGCTACTATAAGTGAAGATAAGACTTTAAGCGCTGAAATTGATGTACAAGCAAAACCTTCATCATTTACTTTTTTAGGTAATTATAACTTTATAGAGCAAGGGAATACTAAATTAAAAGTTTTAATTAATAAAAAAATTAATAGTAGTAAATGGGAAGCAAATATAAGTGCTAATTTGTTTTCAAATGAAGTAAAAATTGATTTTTTTAATTTTCATAAATCTAAAAATAGAAGAGGAAGTATCTCAGGTGTTTTATACTTTGATAAGCAAGAATTATTAAAAATAGATAAGCTTGACTTTTTAACAGAAGAATTATTAATTAACGCTGACTTAAAATTTGATAAAAATAATAATTTAAAAAATATTATTATTAAAAGATTTATAAAAGAAAAAAATAATTTTTCAGCTGATATAAATTTTTTAAATAAAAATAACAGTCTAATAAGTATTAATGGAGCCAGCATTGATATTAAAGATTTCATAAATTTTAAAAATGAAAAAAAACAAAATTTTATTTTTACTCTTAATATCAATAATTTTTACTATAATAATGTATATTTTGGAAATACATTTATTGATAGTAAAGTTGAAAATAGTGAGTTGAAAAGTTTAAAAGGTAATATATCAAAAAAAGAAAATATATACATAAGGTTTCAAAGTACTTTTAATAAACAATCTAATTATAATATCATTAATATAGAATTTGATGATTTTGGATTTTTTCTAAATAACTCTTCTTTATCTGATTCTTTTATAGATGGTCAAGGAAATGCAACACTTTACTTTAAAAAATTAAGTTTAGAAAGTGGAAGGTTTGAAGTCAAAAATAGTAGCATTAAAAATTCTTCTTTTTTAGCTAGGTTATTACAATTAGCGTCTTTTACAGGCTTACTTGAAATACTAACTAATGAAGGGATACCTTTTGATAATATAATAGTTAATTTTTCTAAACAGAATAATGTAATAAAAATAGAGGAGGCAAAATTACAAGGTTTCTCTTTAGGGGGGAAGTTTAAAGGTATTTGTGAATTAGATACACAAAAAATTAATTTAGAAGGTATTATAATTCCTGCCTATGCAATAAACTCCCTATTAAATAAAATACCCTTAATTGGACAAGTTATTACTGGTATTGAAGGAGATGGATTAATAGGTGTAAATTTCAAGGTTGCAGGCACATATGAAAAACCAAATTATAATGTAAACCCTTTATCAATACTTACTCCGGGAATTATAAGAAGTATATTTGATAGTTTTTTCGAAACTAATGACGAGATTAAAGGTTATTGAATAATTTTTATCAGTACATGTTTCTTTTTACCAACTGATAAATGAATTACGTTTTTTTCTAAAATATCTTCTTTAGTGACAATGTAGTTAAAGTCTAAAATTTTTTTTCCATTCATTTTTGCGGCTCCTTGCTCAATTAATCTTCTTGCATCGCTGTTTGATTTACATAGTATATTATCAACTGTAAATATCTTATAAATTTGAATGCCATTTTCTATATTAGAAAGTTTGAGATTAACACTAGGTAGATTTGAGTTTCCAAGTTTATTATTCATTATTTCCTTAGCAGAATTAAATACTTTTTCACATTTTTCTTTGCCATGTGCAAGTTCAGTAATACTATTAGCTAATAAAATTTTAGCTTCATTAATTTCTTCTCCTTGCAATTTTTCAAATTTAGTAATTTCACTTAGTTTTATTTCAGTAAATAGTTTAAGAAATTTTATAACATCTTGATCCATGGTATTTCGCCAAAACTGCCAAAAATCAAATACTGACAAATCTTTTTCTGATAACCAAATTGCCCCTTTATCAGTCTTCCCCATTTTCTTTCCATTAGAAGTAGTTATTAATGGTGAAGTTATGGCGTGTACATAATTTTTATTTTTCGTTTCTGCTTTTTTTATAAGGTCTATACCATTAATAATATTTCCCCATTGGTCTGAACCACCAAATTGTACATTACAATTAAATTCTTTATTTAAAAAATAATAATCATAAGCTTGGGTAATCATATAATTAAACTCGAGAAAACTTAAATTTTGTTCTCTTTCTAATCTTGTTTTAACTGAGTCAAATGTAAGCATTCTATTAACAGAAAAATATTTGCCAAAATTTCTTAAAAAATCAATATAATTGAGATTATCTAGCCAGCTTTCATTATTTACTAATTTAGCTCCGTTATCACTATCATTAAAATCAATAAATTTATTTATAACATTTTTGATGCCCTCACTATTAATTTTTATTTCCTCACTTGATAAAATTTTTCTCGTAGCATCTTTACCAGAAGGGTCGCCTATTTTAGTAGTACCTCCACCTATAAGTATGATTGGCTTATTATCAGTTTTTTGTAACCATCTTAATAACATTAATTGTAGTAAGCTTCCCACATGTAATGTATTAGATGTACAGTCAAAACCTGTATAACCTATTATTTTCTTGTAACTTTTTTCTAAGTTATTCAGGTCTGTAGTCTGGTGTACAAATCCTCTTTCTTTTATAATATTTAAAAATTCTTTAATTTTATTCTGTGTCTTCATATATTAAAGTTACTTTTTTCACAATTTAAAAAAAATATATTTTTATTATTAGTAGCAGAAATTTCATCACTTTCTAAGTTAATTTTGATATTAATTTCATTAAAAGTTAAGTTAATTTCTTTATTATTAATTGTATCAATATTTGCTAGGTATTCTTTTCCCTTAATAGTAAGATAACTTTTTTTAATCGACCTAGTTTCTAATATATCTATTAGCTCTATATCAAGTTTATTTGACTCACAGAAGTATTTTTTTTGTTCAAATCTTTTAAAGTTACAACCACTTATAATGGACATGAGAGAGGCAAAGGTAAAAAAAAGAAAAATACTTCTCACTTTTTCCTTCCTGTTTCTATAGCTTCGATATCAATTTCTTCTTCTATTTCTTTAGGCGCATCTTCTTCTTGTTTTTTTTTATTTAACCCTAAAGCCTCTGCAACTGCCTTAGGGTCCGTAAGTTCAATAGTTTCCTGAGTTATCTTAGTTGATTTGGTTTTAATAATCTTTTTATCTAGACCTTCTGCAACACTATCTTTTTGATTTATAGAATTAGAATTTTCTTTATCATTTTCATTAAAATCTATTTTTTTTGCCTTTTTTTCTTTCTCTTTTACTTCAACTTTTTCCTCTTCTTTGGCTTCAACCTTTTCATTTTCTTTTACTTCAACTTTTTCCTCTTCTTTGGCTTCAACCTTTTCGTTTTCTTTTACCTCAACTTTTTTCTCTTCTTCGGCTTCAACCTTTTCGTTTTCTTTTACCTCAACTTTTTTCTCTTCTTCGGCTTCAACCTTTTCATTTTCTTTTACTTCAACTTTTTCCTCTTCTTTGGCTTCAACCTTTTCATTTTCTTTTACTTCAACTTTTTCCTCTTCTTTGGCTTCAACCTTTTCATT
>NHDP01000026.1 GCA_002170595.1 Alphaproteobacteria bacterium TMED62 | reverse complement strand
CCTCTATTTGCTTTCTAACACCATCTGGGTTAACAGCAGTTCCTACATCCATGGAAACAGTTATTTTTTTAACTTCAACTTCTCCTGAATTTGGATCTACCTTAACTTCAGCTACACAAGCAGTCCATGTTGGTGAGCCTCTTTCCTGAGATGACACACATGCCATTCCCATTCCTTCATTTTTACCTAAAGGCTTCACACCATATCCTGCTCTTCCAGCTGCAACTAGTAATGCGTTTCTTAATCTATGAGCACCACCTACTGAATTAGGAGGTGTACCCGCATTTTTACCAGCAGCAGTTAAATGATCAAGTCTAAAAGCAAGAGGGTCTCTGCCTGCTTTTTTAGCCATCTCATCTAAATAACTCTCTACAGCCCAGAATGTCCAAGAAGGCGCAACCGCTCTCAAGAAACCTACTGGTAGAGCTCTGTCTGATAACTCATTGTTAATAGATCTAACTTTATGGTTAGGAATGTCGTACCAGTGGTCTGATCCATTTGTAGAAAATTGATCCACTTTACCTTTTTTATCCACTGAGTCAGGCATAAAACCAGGCGCCGCTCTTTTGGTTGACCAACCAGCCACAACGTCATGATTCATAGCTGTCATTCTACCGAATTCCTCTCCACCTTCAATTACTTGATAAGTAGGTGATCTATGGAAGTCAAACATCATATCCTGTTCTCTGCTAAATATAAGTTTCACTGGCTTACCAACATGTTTACAAGTTTGTGCAACTAGTACATGTAGATCAGGCTCTGTTCTTCTACCAAATCCACCACCAGCATAATATTGATGACAAACAACTTTATCTTGCTCAACACCCAATGCAGCAGCAGTATTACCTACAGCAAATGTAAATGATTGATGTCCAGAATGAATGTGCATAATGCCATCTTTTTCATAAGCAACACCATTCATTGGCTCTAAACACCCATGGTAAGCTATTGCTGTTTCATAAACAGCGGTATGCTTATTAGCAGCATTTTTCATACCCTTATCGGTATCTCCTTCAAGCACCCACAAAAAGCCAGCATCAGGATCATTTTGAAGTCTAATAGATTCGTCTCTAATATCATCAGAAGAAATATTTTTATTTTCTCCTAGATCCCAATCAATCTTCAATGCTTTAGCTGCTTTTTCAGCTGCCCAATATGTTTCACCTATTGCTACAACATATCCAGTATTCACTCTTGTAAAACCTTCTTTGTTTACATAGGCTCCCACATATCCATCAATTTTCTTCGCAGCACTCTCGTCAACTGCTTTTGGAATTGCACCATATCTAGTTGGATTTTGAATAGGTATAGCATAAACCATATTAGGAACAAATACATCAATTCCGTATTTCGCAGAACCATCAAGCTTAGCAGGAAGATCTAAAGGCTGTTTAGATTGACCCACTATAGAGTATTCACCGAAACTTTTAAGCTTAATTGATTTCATTTCTTCTTCGCTAAAAGTTCTATCGATAGTATTGGCGCTTAAAATTTCTTTATAAGAAACTGATTTGCTACCATCTGCGCTGTAAACTCTACTATTTTTCGCATAACAATTCGCAGGCATAGCTTTCATCATTTTAGAACCAGCTTCGATTAAGGCAATTCTTGCTGATGCACCAATTCTAGAGTTTCTATCAAAAGTCCAGTTAACTGACCATGATCCTCCAGTAATGTGCAATCCCCACTTAGCGTGAGACTCAGGATAATTTACTCTAACGTCATTCCAATCAATTTCTAATTCTTCTGCAACAGCTTGAGCTAGGGCAGTACCTACATGTTGACCTATTTCACACTTAGTTACATGCACTGTAGCCTTACCATCAGCATCCATTGACAAAAACTGTTGATGATCCCAATTACCTGCTGCAATTGCTTTAGAAGCACTATCAACAGCATTCGGTAAAACTGAATAACCTATTACAAGTCCTGCACCAGCGGCTGAGCCAACCAACACTTCTCTTCTAGAGAGACCTGAAACTTTTTTTATATGTTTTGTCATAGTTTTAAGCTCCTTGCATGATTTCAGACGCTCTTTTAATAGCAGTCTTAATTCTGTTATAAGTAATACATCTACAAATGTTTCCCTGCTGTGCATCTATAATTTCATTTTCAGACGGTGCTGAATTAGAATTCAAGAAAGCTGCAGCATTCATCATTTGACCTGACTGGCAATATCCACACTGTGGTACTTCAATTTCAGCCCATGCCTTTTGCACAGGATGATGACCATTTGCACCAAGTCCTTCTATTGTAGTAATTTGAGTTCCTTCCGCATCTGTAAGTTCTATCTGACAAGAACGAACTGCTTCTCCGTTCATATGAACAGTGCATGCGCCACATAATCCTAAGCCACAACCAAATTTAGTTCCAGTTAGTCTTAAGTGCTCACGGATAACCCATAGTAGTTTGGTATCACCCGGTGCATCAACAACCTGGTTACTACCGTTAACTGATAGATTCATATTTCCTCCCAATGTGAGTGTTAAAATTATATTACTAAAATAATGCACTTATTACCATTCGGCAACCCTTTTTTTTAAATAACTCTTCCTCCATCTATTTCTAACATTACACCAGTAATGAAATTAGCCTCTTCTGAGCATAAATAGAGAGCCGCATTAGCCACATCTTCTGGTTCAGCTAAACGGCCAAGTGGTATAGTAGATATAAATTTTTTATGATTCTCTTCTGGATTAACAGAACCTAGAAAATCTTTTAGCATTGGTGTTTCTCCAGCTACAGGACATATGCCATTAACTCTGATTCTATATTCAGCTACTTCTAGAGCTAAAGCTTTGGTCATTGGGATTAAAGCACCTTTAGTTGAATTATATATAGTTAAGCCTGGCCTAGGCCTCAAAGCTGCCGTAGAAACCGTGTTTAATATTACTCCCCCTTTCCCTTGTTTCTTGAGAATCGGAATTAAAGCTTTAGCTCCTAAATATACTGATTTTACATTGACAGCAAATAATCTATCAAATAGCTCTTCAGATGTATCTAATAAAGATTGAGGTTTCATTCCTATTGCAGCATTTTGTACCAGTATATTTATCTCAGAAAAATGCTTTAAAGTTACTTCAATCATTTTATCAACTTCGTTTTTCTTTGAAACATCTACATTTACAGCGATTGTACTTTCTCCTGTAATACATTGGAGAGCTTTTGCAGCTTCATAGTTTACATCCGCAATAACAACTTTAGCTCCCTCTTTTACAAACCTTTCTACGATACCCTTACCAAAGCCTGAAGCTCCACCAGTAACAATTGCAATTTTATTTTTTAAACGCATAAATATTTCGTAGAATTAATTAAATTAACTTTTTCATTGCTGACTCTATACCTTTTAAATTCATTTGATACATATTTTTTTTCATTAGATCTCTCAAAATCATTGTAGATTGAGAATATTGCCAATTTTTTTTTTTCCTCAGGATTTAACCAAACAAACTTATCGAAGTAATTAGTTAACTTCTTAATGTAAAAAACTCCTGGCTTTTCATTCCAATGTTCAACACTCCCTCCAGGATAAGTTATTTCATAAGGAGACATTAAAGCATCTCCTATAAAAATTAATTTTGTATTCTTTGAATATGACCTAAGTAAATTTTCTGTCTCCAAATATTCTGAGTTTCTACGGTAATTATTTTTCCAAATATTTTCATACACACAATTATGAAAGTAGAAATAATCTAAACTTTTGAACTCTGAATTAGCCGCAGAAAATACTTGCTCACTGCTTTTAGCGTGATCATCCATTGAACCTCCTATATCTATCAATAATAATACTCTAACACTATTTTTTTTCTCTGATCTATACTTTATATTTAACAGCCCTGCATTTTTTGCTGTTGCTTTTATAGTATCTTCTAAATCAAACTCATCTTGAATACCTTCTCTAGTAAGTTTTCGAAGTCTTCTAAGTGCCATTTTAATATTTCTTGTGTTTATAGTTACTTGATCATCTAAATTTTGATAGACTCTTTTTTCCCAAACTTTAATAGCTCTTCTATTACTAGGTTTGCCGCCTACTCTAACTCCTTTGGGATTGTAACCTGAATTTCCAAACATTGATGTTCCTCCTGTTCCTATCCACTTATTTCCTCCCTCATGTCTTTTTTTTTGTTCGTTTAACCTTTCCTCAAACTCTTTTAAAATGTCATCCCAATCTTTATCATTGGAAATTTTTTTTTTATCTTTTTTAGAAAGTATTTTTTTCAACTCATTTAATACCCAATCCTCTGGAACATTTTTTTGTATTTGATTTATTATATCAATGTTTTCTTTATAAAAACTGTTAAAGGCTCTATCAAATTTATCATAATTTTTTTCATCTTTTATCAGACATAGTTTTGCAAAATTATAGAAATCTTCTATTTTATTTGAATTACAAAGTCCTAAGCTTAAACCTTCTAGTAAATCAAGATACTCCTTCAGTGTTACTGGGACTCCGTTGTTTCTAATCGAGCCAAATAACTTTAAAAACATTAGCTTTCGCTTCTACTCATAAAAGCTATTTTCTGAAAAAGCTCTACATCAGCCTCATTCTTTAACAAAGCTCCGTATAAAGGAGGCAATATATTCTTATTGTTATTTTTCATTAGATCTTGAGCATCAATATCATCAGCTAATATTAATTTTAACCAATCAAGCAATTCAGATGTAGATGGCTTTTTTTTTATTCCTGCAGTATCTCTAATAGTTAAAAAAGATTTAATAGACGCATTAATTAAGTTTTTTTTTATATTTGGATAATGAACATGAATGATTTTTTCTAATGTCGCTATATCTGGAAAACTAATATAGTGGAAAAAACATCTTCTCAAGAAAGCGTCAGGTAAATCTTTTTCGTTATTAGAGGTAATAATAACAATTGGCCTTTGCTTTGCTTTAATAAAACTACTTGTTTCATAAACGAAGAATTCCATAGCATCTAATTCTTGAAGTAAATCATTTGGGAATTCTATATCAGCTTTGTCTATTTCATCTATAAGCAAAACAGGCTTATTTTTATACTCAAAGGCATTCCAAAGAACCCCTTTTTTAATATAGTTTGCTATATCTTTAACTTTTTTATCACCAAGTTGTGAATCTCTTAATCTTGATACTGCATCATATTCATATAAGCCTTGATGAGCTTTAGTAGTTGATTTTATATTCCATTTAATAAGTTTGGTTTCAAATTTTAGTGCAATTTCTTGAGCTAATTTAGTTTTTCCTGTTCCTGGTTCACCTTTTATTAACAAAGGTTTTTCAAGTGTAATACTTGCATTAACAGCCTCTATTAAATCTCTTGTAGCTACATACTGTTTTGTACTAGAAAATTGCACCATACATAATAATTACTTCATTAAATTTGGCTTTGCAACCAATTTTCTTTACCTACCTTATTAACTAAATTTAAATGTGTTTCAATAACATCAACATGCTCTTCTTCACTATCTAATATTGTTCTAAAGAGTTCTCTTGATACAAAATCATTTAATTTATCAGAATCAACTATAGCATTTTTCAAATCAACTAATGCTTTTTCTTCAAGAGATAAATCACATTTTAAGCATTCAACAGGCTCTTCTCCTATCATAACCTTGTGCATATCCTGAACGTTGGGCAATCCTTCTAAAAAAAGGATTCTAGCAATAATTTGATCCGCATGCTTCATTTCATCTATTGATTCTTTATATTCGTAATCTCCTAATTTTGAATACCCCCAATCTTTAAACATTTTAGAATGTAAAAAATATTGATTTATTGCTGTAAGTTCATTTTTTAACACCTGATTAAGATGTTTTATAACAATCTCATTGCCTTTCATAAAAACTCTCTTTCCCGTACTTAATTTATAATTGATATACGTCAAAATAGCTAGTAAAGTTTAATTTTATTAATTTGAAACATTATGAAACGTTTAATTTTAATTAGGCATGGGCAAAGTATTTGGAATGCCGAAAATAAATTTACAGGCTGGGTAGACTCACCTCTTTCAGAACAAGGTATAAGAGAAGCAAAAAAAGCCGGTGATCTTATAAAACAACTTAATGTAAATGTTGATATGGCTTTCACATCTTATCTCTCCAGAGCCATAAGTACTCTCAACATACTAATGGAAAAAATTAAAGATAATAATTTTAAAGTATATAAATCATGGTATTTAAATGAAAGACACTATGGTGTATTAACTGGTCTTAATAAGACAGAAACTAAAAAGAAAATTGGAGATAGTCTTTTTTTGCAATACAGAAGATCTTGGAATATATCTCCCCCTCCAATAATTAATAAAAAAAATAATAAAATTTCTTATGGACATCTAAATGAAAGCATTTCGTCAGATAAGATACCAAAAACCGAATCATTAAAAGATACATATGAAAGGGTAATAAAATATTATTCTACAACAATAATTGATTATTTAGCAGATGATAAAACAATAATAATAGCCGCTCATGGAAATTCGTTGAGAGCTTTATGTAAATATCTTTTTGAAATATCAAATGAATCCATAAGCGATTTAGAAATTCCTACTGGCAACCCAATGATCATAAATCTACTATCTGATTTTTCAATTGATAATGCTTTTTATCTTGATGAAAGTAGAGCTAAACCTTTAATTAATGCTAATTAACTTATCTAAACATTAAAGTGCCTTAGCTTTATTACTCTCTTTCTCAACGATACCATTCATTAAATCAATACATTTACCACATTTTGGCTTACAATTATAGAATTTATATACTTTTTTCGTAGATGATACACCTTTTTGTAAAGCATAATCTACTTTTTTACTATTTAGATTGTTACATAAACAAATATACATAATTATATCCAAAATAAAATTATCCTATTTGCAAATGAATGTCAATGATATTGATAGTCAATCTCAAACAAATATTCAGCTTTTAGTTTAAATTTTTATTTTTTTTTATATACTTAAAATATTGTTCAAAGGAAAATATGTTAAATCAAAGAATAACGATTACAGATTTATATAAAAAGAGAAATAATTCAAAAATTGTTATGCTTACTTGCTATACAGCACCTATGGCAAAAATTTTAGATAACCATGTAGATATGTTATTAGTAGGCGATTCATTAGGCATGACTATCTACGGTCATAATAATACTTTGTCAGTAACTAAAAGAATGATGATAGATCATGGTAAATGTGTAGTTGCAAATAGTAAAAAAGCTTTAGTGGTTGTAGATTTACCATTTGGATCATATGAAACAGATAAGATAAAAGCTTTTGACACAGCAGCTGAAATAATTTCTAAGACTAATGCTACAGCAGTTAAACTAGAAGGTGGTAAAGAAATCTCTGAAACTATAAGTTTTATTGTTAGTAGAGGAATTCCTGTGATGGGACATATAGGTTTGATGCCTCAGAAAATAAATTTAGTAGGTAAATTTTTATCTGTTGGAAAAAATAAAAATGAAGAAGATAAGATACTTGAAGATGCTAAGGCATTAACAGACTCTGGAGCTTTCGCTTATGTTTTAGAGGCAATGAAAAGTACCTTGAGCAAAAAAATCACTAAAGATTTTTCAACAATAAGTTTAGGTATAGGTGCTGGTCTTCATTGTGATGGCCAAATTTTAGTAATAGATGATTTATTAGGTCTCTATAATGATTTTACTCCAAAGTTTGTAAAAAAATATGCAAAATTAAATAGTATAGTAGATAAATCAGTAGAAAAATTTTCAAGAGATGTGAGAAAGTTAAATTTTCCATCTAAAAAATATAGCTATTAAATGTTATCATTTATTATTTAGTAATTTTATGACACTAGACTTAAGTACATTATTTCACGCAACAATTGGCTTTGATGAATTTGGTAAAATTTTAAATAATTTTGCTAATACAGAGCAATCAAACACTTATCCTCCTTACAATATTTCTAAAATTAATAATGACACCTACAAGGTGTCCATTGCCTTAGCAGGCTTTGAAGCAAAAGATATTAGTATCATTTTAGAAAAAGATGTTTTAACTATTAAAAGCCAAGGGAAAAATAATACAAATGAAAACTTCCTTTTTAAAGGAATTGCCTTTAGAGCTTTTGAAAGAAAATATCAATTAGCCGATAACATAAAAATAAATGGAGCATCTTTAAAAAACGGTTTATTAGATATAAATTTAATAAAAATACCACCAAAAGAATTTAAAAAAGAAATAATAAATATTACTGAAACATAAAGTAATTCATTAATTGATAATATCCAAACATTTTTGAAAAACTTTTTCTACTGTTAAACTACTCATCAAAGAACTACTATCATGTCTGCTATATCCCTTAATATTTACTAAGTTATCATAATCAATATCAGTCCTTAAAAAAAAAGATTTTTTACCCCATGGCCTGTAATTTATGTCTTTGCTTGGACCAAAGAGGCCTAGTGTATTTATTTTCGCGGCAGCTGATAAATGCATTAGCCCAGAATCATTTCCTATAAATAATTTACAGTATTTCAATAAAGCATAAAAAACACTAATATCATAAGAACCACATAAATTTATAACAGATATATTTTTAATTTTTTTTACTAAATAATTACACTGAACCTTTTCATTTTTACTACCAATTATAACAATACATTTGAATTTTTTTTTCACACTAGATTGTTTCATTAGTTTGTTGATTAGTAATGCGAAGTTTTCAATTGGCCAATTTTTTCTTTGCCAATTAGTAACTGGAGCTATTGCTAATATAGGCAAAGCAATTTTATGATCTGATATTATTTTTAAGGCTTTATTCATTAATGTACTTGAAACAGGTATGCTAGGAGCAATAATATTTTTTACTTTAATTAATTTACATAAGCTTTCAACCCTATGTTGATTAGGATTAATTTTTCCTATTCTTAATATTTTTTTTTTTCTTACTAACCTTGAAACAATAGAATTTCTTAAATCTATAACTAGATCCCAATAAATTCTATCTAAAGCAAAATATACTTCTAACCAATGTTTACCTCTTTTTTTTTTATCTACTGCAATAATATTGATAACTGAAGGGAAATTTTTATAAATATTTTCAGATAAAGGACTGCAAACTACAGTAATATTTATACTTTTATCCACATAATAATTTAATATGCATGTAGATAAAATTGCATCACCTAATCTAGTATTACCTATGAATAATATTTTCATAAATCTTTTTTTCAAAACTTTCTACAACAACTTTCCAGTTTTTAATTTTATTATTTAATTTTGAATTACTCTTCATTCTCAAAAATAAACTATTATCAGTTAACAAATCTATAGTTTTTTTAGAAAAAATATTTTCATCATTAGTAATATATCCTGTTTCATTGTGATAAATATAATTATAAATATCATTATTTTCTCTAGAAACAATAGGAATACCTCTAGCTTGGCTTTCCATTATACTTGATGGTATAGCCATAATATCATTATTAGGATTAAGATGAACTCTATAATTTGACAAAGTATTTATAAAATCACTTTCTACTTCAGGCTTTTTTATAAATATACCACTATTTTTATATTTAAATAATTTAAGTTTTAAATTGTTAATTTTAACATTATTTACAAAATTTTTCTTATATAAAGTATGAGAGTAAACATGCATCTCTGCCCATGGTAATTTTAAACTAATTATATTTACCCATACATCTAAAAGCCAATCAAGTCCTCTTAAGGGATGAATAGTAACTAAAGCATTACAATTATTAATATTAAAATTTTCATTTTGCAAAAAATCATTATTAATACCAATATTAAATTGTATTTTAGGTATATATTTAAAATTATGAGGCAGCTTGGAAATTAAAGTATCAGAATTATATAAAATAACAAATTTATTTTTTAATAAATCAATAATTATTTTCTTATAATTACTGAGATCTATATCAGAATTAATCCAAAAGAGCTTTAACTTTGCTTTAATTTTTACATCCAAAAAACCTACATCATTACAAATAATACATACATCAGATTCCACTAAATTGCTTAATGACTCTGAAATGTTTCTCCAATTAATCCCATCCTCATTTTTATTAACTGCTGTATTATTATAGATAGTAACTTTATGATTTTTCCTTACTAACTCTTTAGAAAAATGTATTAAAGTTCTTTGAAAAGAATCTATAGCTTTTAAATTCAAGGAAGATGAAGTAAAATTAATAGAATTTTCTAGAAATATGTAATGCAATATTGATACCTTATAAAATGAATAATACAAATACTAAAATTATAAAAGTTAGTGGCAAAAATATAGAAAATTTTTTTCAAAATATTATTACTAACGATATAAATAGTTTAAATAAAAAAACCCCATTATATACTGCCATGCTTTCACCTCAAGGTAAATATCTTCATGATTTCATAATGTTGAAAGATGAAGGTTTTTATCTTTTAGAGGCTAATCAAAGTAATATAGAACTCTTAGTAAAAGAAATAAAAAAATATGATATTAGAAACGATATTTTTATAGAAGTGCAGAATGATATTTATACTAAGGTAATTATAAAAGAAAATTTAAATAGAAAATTTTTAAAAAAAATAGGAGATAAAAAAATATATAGAGATAAAAAATTTCTATGTTTAATAGACCCAAGGTCAGAAAATTTTTTATATAGATTCTGGATAAATGAAAAACTTAACGAACTAGCAGAGTTTATTTTTTCTGACGAAAGCGAAGTAGAGGAGAAAAGAATATATCTAAAAATACCTAATTCTGAAATAGATTTAGTTTATAATAAAAGCTTCATATTAAATTACAATTTTGAAAACATAAAATCTCTATCCTTTAATAAAGGATGCTATATAGGACAAGAAAACACAGCTAAACAAAAATTTAGAGGTACTCAAAAGTACTCATTACAAAAAATCAAAATTACAGATGGTGTAGCACCCAAATTAAACGAAGATATTTTTTTTAATGGCTTTAAAATTGGTACTATGAAATCTAGCTGCGCTAAAGTATGTTTATGTCTAATTAGAAATGATACTATAAATAATAATACCAAAACAATAACTACAGACAATAACTTTACATTCGAAATATTATGACTTCTGTCTAATAACTGACTGAGCAGCTGCTAATCTTGCAATAGGAATTCTAAATGGTGAACAAGAAACATAATTTAAATTTAGAAGATTACAAAATGCTATTGATTTAGGATCACCTCCATGCTCGCCACAGATACCAAGCTTTATATTTTTATTTACCTTGATTGCTTTTTCCTTAGCTATTTCAATTAACTTACCTACTCCACTAGTGTCTAAACTTACAAAAGGATCAACTTCTAAAATATTTTTTTCTATATATGTATCTAAAAATCTGCCTGAGTCATCTCTACTAATACCGTAAGTTGTTTGAGTTAAGTCATTAGTTCCAAAACTGAAAAAATCAGCATACTCAGCAATTTTATCTGCTAATAATGCAGCTCTTGGAAGCTCTATCATTGTACCAATTAATATTTGAGGCATTTCTTCGTTAGCTACTTCTATCGATTGCAATTCTTCATAAATTGAGTTTTTTATGAAACTCAATTCCTTGTCGGAAAATATTAAAGGAATCATAATTTCTATTATAGGACATTTACCTATTTCATTATTTACCTCAATACCTGCTTCAATAATAGCCTTAGTTTGCATTCTATAGATTTCAGGAAAGGTAATCCCCAACCTGGAACCTCTATGACCTAACATAGGGTTTAATTCATTTAACTGTTCTATTCTATTTGCTAAATCCTCTTTACTAATATTTAATTTTTTTAATAACTCTAGATTTTCTTCATTAGAATTTGGTAAAAATTCATGAAGGGGTGGGTCTAAAAGTCGAATAGTAACAGGTCTATATTCCATAATTTTAAAAATATTTTTAAAATCATCTTTTTGAAAGGGTTCAAGTTTTTTTAAAGCTTCTTTTCGCTCCACTAAATCTTTGGCAAGTATCATTTGCCTCATAAATAATATTCTATTTGTATCAAAAAACATATGTTCAGTTCTACATAACCCAATACCCTCAGCACCAAATTTTTTAGCAATCTTAACATCTTCAGGAGTTTCTGCATTAGTTCTTATGGCTAACTTTCTAATATCATCTGACCAATTCATAATTATATTGAAGTATTCTGATAATTCTGGTTCTACAGTAGGTATTTTACCTAATATTACTTCTCCGTTAGATCCATTTATAGTTATTATTTCTTCACTTTTTATATCAGTATTTTTAATAGTTAGTTTTCTTTCAAATTCATCTATGCTTATTTGAGAGGCGCCGGATACACAAGGTCTGCCCATACCTCTAGCAACGACAGCAGCGTGGCTAGTCATCCCTCCTCTAGCGGTTAAGATACCTTTAGCTGCGTGCATTCCATGTATATCTTCTGGACTAGTCTCTGCCCTTACTAATATTACATTTTCCCCTTCAGAAGCTAATTTTTCTGCATCATCAGCTGTAAAAACTACTTTTCCTGAGGCTGCTCCAGGTGATGCGGGCAAACCTTTAGTTAACACTTGTTTTCTTGAATTTGGGTCTAGAGTAGGATGTAATAACTGTTCCAAACTTTCAGGGTTTATTCTAACTAAAGCTTCATCTTTTGATATTACACCTTCATTTACTAAATCTACAGCTATTTTTATTGCTGCACTTGTAGTTCTTTTACCATTTCTAGTTTGAAGAACCCAAAGTTTATTTTTTTGTATTGTAAATTCAATATCCTGCATGTCCAAGTAATGTTCTTCTAATTTATTAAAAACAGATATTAACTCATCATATTTTTTAGGCATAACCTCCTGTAAAGATTTTCCATTATTTTTATTATTATTATCTTTTCTCAATGGCTGAGGTGTTCTAATTCCTGCTACTACATCTTCTCCTTGAGCATTTACTAAATACTCACCATAAACTTCTTTATCTCCAGTAGACGGGTTTCTAGTAAAAGCTACTCCTGTACAACAGTCTTCTCCCATATTACCAAAAACCATTGCCTGTATATTTACTGCTGTACCCCATTCTTCAGGAATATCATTTAATTTTCTATATGTTATAGCTCTTTGATTCTTCCAGCTATCAAATACAGCAGATATTGCTCCCCAAAGTTGTTCATGTGGATTTTGAGGAAAGTCATTTTTTATTGTTTCTTTTACATGATCTTTATATCTTTTTACTAACTGCTCTAAATTTTCTTCAGTAAGCTCAGTATCTAACATAAGGTTATTAGAAATTTTTTCCTCTTCTAAAATTTCTTCAAAATCAGAATGTGGTACTCCTAATACAATATCGGAATACATTTGAATAAACCTTCTATAGCTATCTAAGGCAAACCTCTTATCATTACTTGCAATAGTTAAATCTTTTACAGTATTGTCGTTCAATCCTAGATTAAGAACCGTGTCCATCATGCCTGGCATTGAAGCTCTACTTCCAGACCTGACTGATACTAAAAGAGGATTTTTACCTCCACCAAAATTAAATTCAAGTCTACTTTCTATTTCTTTAATAGCATTATTAACCTGATTTTTTAATTCCTCAGGATATGTTTTTTTATGCTCATAGTAATAATCACAAACTTTTGTGGAAATAGTAAAACCTGGGGGGACAGAAATTCCTAGTTTATTCATTTCCGCTAAATTAGCTCCTTTACCTCCCAAGATATCTCTCATTGAGGCATTGCCATCTGCCTTACCAAAGCCAAAGTCATAAACCCATTTACTCATAATTCCTTCCCCTTGATTATTTTTGTAAAATCAATTTCTTGAACTACATATTTTTTAATATAAGATAATAGACATAATCTATTTATTTTTAAAAGTATATTTTTATCATTAATTTGTACTTTTTCAAAAAAAATATTTATAGGCTCACTTAACGAAACTAATGAAGATATTAGTGCATTAAAGTTTAAATTTTTTTGTATAAAATTATTATTGAAAGTCTCAAATAATTCTAATTCAAATTCAGATTGCAATAAATCATTTTTAAAGTTTTTTTCGTCTATTTTATCTTCTAAATTATTTTCATTTTCCAGAATATTCAAAACTCTCTTGAAGGATTTTAAAAATAATTCCCCATTCACTGTATTAATAAAATCAAAAATAATGTTACATTTTTGATAAATATTAAATATATCAAAGTTATTTTTATTTAATATTAGTGAATTATAAATAATAAACTTTTCTAAATTCTGATATTTTAATAAATTTTCAAATCTTTCTGATATAAAATTTAGAATTTTTTTATTATAGGTTTCAAGGTTTTTATCATATGAAATACTACTTTTTTCGTATTCTTGACAAGACTGTTCAATAAATTTATTAAAGTTAATCGAAAATTCTCCTTCTATTAAAATTCTTATAATACCAAGTCCTGCTCTTCTTAATGCATAAGGATCTTTTGAACTAGTCGGATTTAAATCTATTAAAAAAAACCCTACCAAAGTATCTAACTTATCTATAAGAGCTAAAATTTTAGAGATTTTAGTCGCTGGACAAAAGTCCATAGGTCCATAGGGTTTGTAGTGATCTTTTACAGCATTACACACAACATCATTAAACCCTGAGTTTAGTGCATAATAAAATCCCATTGTACCTTGTAAGGAAGGAAACTCTCTGACTAGTTCAGAAACCAAATCGTTCTTACTTATATTTATAGCGGTCTCTAAATTTTTGCTTTCAATATCATCTAATTTAAAGCTGTTCTCAAAAAATTTAGCAATTTTTTTTAATCTTAATATCTTGTCTTGCATACTTCCTAACTTGTTGTGGAATATGACTCTTTCTAGCTCTGAGCTTTTATTTCTAAAATTAGAATTATTATCTTTTGTCCAAAAAAAACTTGCATCTTCAAGTCTTGCTTCAATTACACGCTGATTGCCATGTATAATTTTTTTGCCTTTATCACTAGGTTTTAAATTTGAGACTATTAAAAAATAATTTGATAAAGAATTATTTTTGTTATGTAGCGGAAAGTATTTTTGATTCTTAATCATAGATGTAGTTAATACTTCTTTTGGAAGCTTCAAATACTTTTTATCAAATTGAGCTATAAATACATTTGGATTTTCTACTAAATTTACTACTTCATTTAAAAGCTTTTGATTTGAAGTAAAAATCAAATCAACATTATGAATAATTCTTTCAATTTCTTTTAAGATAATTTTCTTTCTCTCATTTTGGTCAAAAATAACATTATTTTTTTTAAGAATCTCTTCATATTCTTTAAAAGATTTAATTAAAAAATTTTTTTCATTTAATAAGTTGCCAACTATAGTATAATTGTGAGACAACAAACTAGAAATATTTATATCAATTTTATTTGTTCCATAAAGACAGAGTATATTTTTTAAAGGCCTTATCCATTTAAGAGAGCTCTTCCCCCACCTCATTGATTTTTTCCATGGAATTTTAATCAAATTTAATTCTAGTATTTTTTTAAGAGAATCTACTGTATCTAAAGTGGAAACTTTTTTCTTATAAATATAATAATCACCTTTATTAGTTTTTTGAACATCTAGTTTTTCTATACTAGTATTTTGAGATTTAGCAAAGCCATTTACGGCAGTTTCCGAAGCTTTTATATTTGGACCTTTTATAAAAATTTCTTCTTTCTCACTTCTCAAATTATAAAATATAAAAGTCAACCTTTTGGGTCCATAGTAAAAATTATGCCGGTTTGATATTAAGCTATTTTTCTTAAAATTATTAAATAATATTCGCTCAATACTAATAGCTGATTCTTCAATTAAACTTGCTGGCATTTCTTCGGATAATAACTCTAATAATAAATCAGACATTAAAAATATTCCTGTTTTTTAATATACAGCTCACAACAGCTTTTAGAAATTTCTCTTACTCTTTTAATATATGAAGCTCTTTCTGAAACACTTAATACGCCTCTAGCATCTAATAAATTAAATAAATGGCTAGCTTTAATACATTTTTCATACGCAGGTATTTCTAATTTTTTTTCAATTAGAAACTTTGATTCCTTTTCGCAAAACTCAAAATTAGATTTGATAAAGTCAGTATTCGCGTAATCAAAATTATAATATGACTGTTGAACTTCATTCTCAAAAAAAATATCTTTATAAGTGTTGCCATTTTTGCTCCAAATTATATCAAAAATATTTTTTTTATCTTGAACCATCATAGCTATTCTTTCTAATCCGTAAGTAATTTCTCCACTTACAGGATTACAATCAATACCCCCAACTTGTTGAAAATAAGTAAATTGAGTAACTTCCATACCATTGCACCATACTTCCCAGCCTAACCCCCATGCACCTAAAGTTGGACTTTCCCAGTCATCTTCTACAAATCTAATGTCATTATCTTTTAAACTTACTCCTAGGCTCTCTAAACTTTTCAGGTACATATTTTGTATTTCATTAGGAGATGGCTTAAGTAATACCTGAAACTGAAAATACTGTTGCATTCTATTTGGATTTTCACCATACCTTCCATCAGTAGGTCTCCTGCATTGCTGAATATATGCACAATTCCATTCTTTTTTACCTAAACTTTTTAATAATGTTTCCGGATGAAAAGTTCCTGCTCCAACTTCTAAATCAGTTGGTTGCACTATAGTACAACCTTGATTCTGCCAGAATTTTTGTAAGTGAAAAATAATATCTTCAAAAGTAATAAGATTGTTCATTTTTTATTTATTTTGTCACACATAGGACACCTGTTATTAATTAATTTATAATAAAAACCGCCGCATTTATAACATTCAGTAAGTTCTTCCTCATTATTATCTTTTTGTTCTTTTTCTTTAATTGGGTCTTTACTTTTTTTTTCTAAATAATTAAAAAAATACCAAATCAAAATTAAAATAATTAATAAAAGTAGCAGTTTCGGAAAGCTAAAACCTAACATAATAAAATATTATAGGCCGTATTTAGACCATATAATTCTTTCCTCTATTTTATTTATTAGATTATCTATAATTATGTCAGAATTTAAAGAATTTTTACTAGAGAAAAATTTTTGTTTGAACCATGAAGTTTTTTTAGAAAAATCTTTAAATTTTACATCTTCTCCAAAAATATTTTTCATAACATTATAATAATCTCCGATGCCATCTATTAAACCCAAATCTTTAGCCTTAACACCACTCCAAATCCCTGCGTTAAATAAAACTTCATCCTTTGCTTTTAATCTTTTTCCTCTTCTTTTTTTTATCCAATTTATAAATTGTGCGTGTAAATCTTTTTGTATATTCAAAATTTGTTTAACATCATCTTTTTTTTCTGGTAAAAAAGGATCTAAAAGGCCTTTGTTTTTTCCTTGTGAATAGACTCTTCTTTCTATACCAATTTTTTTCAAAGCCTCAACGGCTCCAAAGCCAGAAGTAATAACCCCTATACTACCGATTATAGAGCTTTCCATAGCATAAATTTTGTCTGCAGCACAGCTGAGCCAATATCCACCTGATGCGGCTAAGTCTTCAATAAAACAATAAACAGGAATTTCTTTTTCTTTAGCTAAATCTCTAACTCTGTTAGCAATAAGTGCAGACTGTACAGGAGACCCTCCCGGAGAATTAACTAAAAGCACTATAGCTTTAATATTTTTAAAACAAAAAGCTTTAGTAAGAGAATCAGATAAATCGTTTAAATTTAGCCCTCCTCTGCTACCTAATCTAGTTTCAGTTGATATAATTCCTGATAATTTTACTATTCCTATAATAGACTTTTTTGAAATGAACACTTTGAACCTCGGTTTTAATTAAATATTTTTAATTTAACTCTAACTCTTTAAAGAGTTTTTTTAAACTATTTTAGTGACAATTGAAATAAAAAATATATGTTAATTACTTTATAAGATATAATATCTACTTTATAAAGAAGTCAGTAGGAATAGAATTGCAAAATTTATTATTAAAAAATAAAAAGAGCTATGGCATAAATACTAAACCTTTAGACAAAGCTTCAAAAAGTATAATGGCTAACCTTATTAAAGACGATCTTAAGCTAGTTAATAACTTTATGACTGCTAATATAAAGTCTGAAGTTCCTTTAATCCCTCTTTTATCAGAATATTTAATAAATTCTGGGGGAAAAAGAATAAGGCCTGCTTTAACTATCTTGTTTTCAAAACTATTTGGGTATAAATATGGTTCTAGACACATTCATTTATCAGCTTGTATAGAATTGATACATATGGCTTCGCTATTACATGATGATGTTGTTGATGAAAGTGATATGAGAAGGGGGGCTAAAACCGCAAATAAAATATGGGGTAACAAAGCTAGTGTTCTTGTAGGAGATTATATATTTACCAAAGCATTTCAAATAATGGTTGCTGATCAAGATTTAAAAGTTTTAGAAAATTTATCTAGTGCTTCAAAGTTTCTTGCACAAGGCGAAGTAATGCAATTAAGCCTTAAAAATAATTTAGATATTGAGACAGAAAAGTATTTTAAAGTTATAGAAGATAAAACAGCTAGACTTTTTTCTTCCTCTGCCGTGGTTGGCGGTATAATTTCAAAATGCACTGAAAAAATTATTTACAAGCTTGATGCATTTGGCAAAAATATTGGTATTGCCTTTCAATTACTAGATGATGCTCTCGACTATGAATATTCTGAAAATAATATTGGTAAAAATACGGGAGATGACTTTAAAGAAGGAAAGGTAACTTTACCTGTATTACTTGCTTTAAAAAAGTCCAATCCTTCTGAAAAGTTATTTTGGAAAAAAGTTATAGAAGATTTAGATCAGAAAAACAAGGATTTTAAGCATGCTCAATCTTTACTTATAAAATATAATTGTATAGTTGAAACAAAAAATATTGCAAAAAAATATGCTAAAAAAGCTGAAAATATATTAAAAGAGTTTCCTAAAAATATTTATAATGAAGCATTAGTAGAATTAACTAAGTTTGTTTTCACTAGATCCAACTAGACTATCGTAATATTAATTACATCATTTATGTTTAAGGCCTTTATAACTGCATAGCATTTTCCTCCTTTTTTAATCTTTAGCCTGGTAAATGATTTTTTTGTTAAATGCGCTTTAATAATATTTTTTTCAAAACTTAAAATTAAACAAACTAGTCCTTTTTGCTTAATAACATCATCAATTTTTGTGTAAATATAATTTAAAGAACTAATTTTATCAGGAATAACTTGAGATATAATTATATCTGTAGATTTAATCTTAACTATGACGTTTTGGCCTAAATGTAATGTACTTGAAAAAACTGTTATATTCTTGCTTCCTAGCCTAATTTTAGTAAGGCCCTCTAGTAAATCTACATCAATAACTTTTCCCTTTATATATGAATCCTTAAAAATAGAATTATTATTTTTATTGTAGTAATGAAGAGCTCTATCTCTGTTGCCTGAATAAATTAATGTTCCATTTTTAATAAAATGAACCCTATCACCTATCATAAAAGTTTCTGAAATAGAGTGAGAAACATAAATTGCTGGAATTTTAAAAATATTACTTATTTTAATTATATATCTTATTAATTCATCTTTCTTTTCTTGATCTAGAGATGCTAATGGTTCATCCATTAATANNAAATCTGGTTGNCTNAANAAAGCTCTACCTATNGCTACTCTTTGTTTTTCTCCTCCTGATAAATTGTAAGGATATCTATGAAGAAGNTGTTTTANACTTAATAATTTAATNATTTCNTTATAAGAAAAATTATTATTATTATTTTTATTTAACTTTAANCCATANGTTAAATTANTTTTAATNNTCAAATGAGGNAATANCCTAGAGTCTTGAAAAANATACCCTATANTCCTCTTATGAATAGGAACNAAAATATTTTTTTTTGTNTCTTCTAAAATTTTATTATTTATAATNATTTTACCATTTATNGATTTATTTATTCCNGCTACNCANTTTATTATNGANGTTTTTCCNGCACCTGAAGGTCCAAAGANGCAATTTATTCCNTTTNTGAGATTAATTTTNACATCAANCTTAAAATCATTTATTTTTTTTTTTATAAANATAANATNATTCATTATTTTNNCTTTTATACTTTATAAATTTATCAAAGATTATTTCAGATAAAATTAAAGCAGATATAGAAATAAATATAGATATTAAAGTTAATCTCATTGCCATTAACTCTCCATTTGGGATCTGTAAAAAATTATAAATTGCAGTAGATAATGTTTGCGTCTCTCCTGGAATATTAGAAACAAAAGTAACTGTAGCCCCAAACTCTCCTAATGCTCTTGCAAAACAGAGAGTAAAACCCGCAATTATTCCTGGTAAAGATAAAGGTAGGGTAATAGAAATAAAAACAATAAATTTATTAGCTCCTAATGTCCTTGCAGCTTCTTCATATTTTATATCTATCATTTCTATTGACACCTTGATTGCTCTAATCATAAGAGGAAAGCCCATTACTGAACAAGCTAAGGCTGCTCCAGTCCATTTAAATGCAAAAGTGAAATTAAAATATTCCAACAGTAACTTTCCTATTATTCCGTTGGTTCCAAAAGCAATAAGTAATAAATATCCTGTAACTACTGGAGGTAAAACTAGGGGTAAATTTAAAAGACTAATAAAAAACCTTTTAAAATAGAAATTTTTTCTAGCAAATAAGTACCCTATCATAATTGCAAATGGAAGACTAATTAAAGATGCAGCAAACGCTATTTTAAGTGATAAATATATAGCTGATATTTCATCTTGAGATAAGTCAATCATTTGGCAATTTAAATCCTAATTTGGAAATTTTTAAAAGACTTTCCTTGCTAAGAAGAAAATCATATAAGTCTAAAGTTTCAGGTTTGTTATTCAGAAAAGCTATTGGGTAAATAATTTTTTCATGTTTATCTTTTTCTATATGATATAAAATTTTTACTTTTTGATTAGCTATTGCATCCGTAACATATACTATTCCATAATCTAAATCATTTCTGGCAACAAAATTTAATGCTGCTCTTACATTTATGCTTTCAACATATTTATTACTAATATTATTCCATGCTCCTATATTTTCTAAATAGTTTTTAGCATATATTCCTGCTGGAATAGAGTTAGTCATCGCTATTGATATTTTTGACTTACTATTTATAAATAACTTTTTAAGTTCATAAATATTGTTTATTTTTTCAATTTTATTTTTTTTATTAGTAATTACAACTAATGAATTATATACAAAAGCTTTTTTAGACTTTTTGATTATAAAATTTTTTTCTCCTAAATAATTCATCCAATCTTCATTAGCTGAAATAAATAAATCAGGGTTTGCTCCATTCTTTATCTGCATAACCAGTTGTGATGTTCCCATAAATACTGGTTTAACAATAATTTCTTTTCTTTTCTTTTTGTAAGAAAATAAAACTTCATTAATTACTTCACTCAAGCTTACTGGTGCAAATAACAATACTGACCTTTGCTCTTGTTTACTTAATAAAGGATTAATTATAAAAAAAGCTATAAAAGAAAAAATAAAAATTTTGTTTATTTTAATTTTTTTTTCATAAGCTTTGCTAATATTTTTAAAATAAAACTGGTATTGTAAATAAAAGTATTTCATTATTATATATTAAATCAAAAGGTTAAATTTGAAAATTTTTATTAGTATATATTGTTTCATAATTTTTATTATAATTTGTATTGTAATTTTTAATCAATTAAACATTCAATAGATAATTTTCAATACAATAGTTGACATTTATAGAATCTTCATTAAAACGGTAATTCAATTTGAGGAATTTATGTTAATAGATAAAAATGTGGTTAAAAAAAATAAAGAAGACAAGTTATGCGAAACTAAAAATTGGCAAAGTAATAGGTGGAAGAATATATCTAGAAATTATACAGCTGAAGATGTTAAAAAGCTTAGTGGCTCTCTTAAAATAGAGCATACTATTGCTGATAAGGGTGCAAAAAAGTTATGGAATTTGCTAAATTCAGAAGACTACATTAATACACTAGGCACTTATACAGGTAACATGGCTGTACAACAAGCAAAAGCAGGTTTAAAGGCTATATACGTTTCTGGTTGGCAAGTAGCGGCAGACGCAAATTTATCAGGTAATATTTATCCTGATCAAAGTTTATATCCTGTCAATAGTGTACCTGACATTGTTACGAGAATTAATAAAGGTTTTCTAAGAGCAGACTCAATACAAACTATGGAACACTTTGACGGAATTAGCTCGGATAATATTGATTATTTTCTTCCTATTATAGCCGATGCAGAAGCAGGTTTTGGTGGACCATTAAATGTTTTTGAACTTATGAAAAGCATGATTGAAGCAGGAGCTTCTGGAGTACACTTTGAAGATCAATTATCCTCTGAAAAAAAGTGTGGCCACTTAGGCGGTAAAGTATTAATTCCCACATCAAATTTTGAAAAAATTATAAATACTGCTAGATTGGCAAGTGACATACTTAATGTTCCAACAATAATTATGGCTAGAACAGATGCAAATGCCGCAAAATTACTAACTAGTGATATAGATGAACGAGATAAGCCATTCTTGACTGGAGAAAGAACCTCTGAAGGATTTTTTAGAATTACAGGAGGTTTGGATTGTGCTATAGCGAGAGGAATTGCTTACGCTAAATACGCTGACCTAATTTGGTGTGAAACAGATAAGCCTGATTTAGAGGAAGCTAAAAAGTTTGCAGATGCTATTAAGAAAGTTTATCCAGAAAAAATGTTAGCTTATAATTGCTCTCCATCTTTTAATTGGAAGAAACACCTCGACGATTCGCAAATAGCTAATTTTCAAAAAGAATTAGGTGCAATGGATTATAAATTTCAATTTATTACATTAGCTGGTTTTCATAATTTAAATTTATCAACTTTTAATTTAGCGAAGAATTATGCTGTCACCGGCATGTCCGCTTACGCAAATCTTCAAGAAGAGGAGTTTACTAAGCAAGCAGAGGGCTATAGTGCAATAAAGCATCAAAGAGAAGTAGGTGTAAGCTATTTTGATAAAGTTTCAGAAATTATTTCTTCAGGACAAAGCTCTACAACGGCAATGCAAAATTCGACTGAAAGTGAACAGTTCTAATATGACAGAGGAAACCAACAATAAAGGTATGCAACAGGCAAAAGGTGGAGTTTTTGCGCAATCTGATATTGAGTTGTTAAGAAAGTCATTAGAGTTTTATATTAAAAACTCTGACTTACTAGATGCTAACCAAGAGGCAAAAGCAAGTTTATTGTTTCATAGACTAGGAAGAATGGAAGTAAAATAAACTTTTAGTAATTTTTTGCTCTTGTAGAGATTTGAACTCTAACCACAGGTTTCGAAGACCTGTATGCTATCCAGTTACACCACAAGAGCTAAATTATATTATAATAAAAAATTTGTAAACACTATAAATTTGAATTAAATAATTATCAATTACGTTTTATCTTATCAATGTTTGTAATATTTTAATTATAATGTAAGTTATTGTTATGAAAGATTTATTACTTTCATTAATAACTTTTCCAGGTTTGTTAATTCTTATATATATTTTAGGATTAGTATCCCAAAGATATAAAAAAAAATTAAAATACTATTCGATATGTTTATTAATGATGTTTATTGTTAGTATACCAATTTTTGGAAAGATATTTAGCTTGCCTTTACTCCACATACCAAAAGTCATTAAAACCAATAATTTAAATGATGCTAAACTAGCTGTAGTTCTTACAGGTGGCATATATAAAGATTTAATGGGTGATTGGAAACCAAGTAAAAGTACTGATGATAGAATAATGAGAGCAAAGAAATTATTAAATAAAAGTAATATTCCATTACTAATATCGGGTGGTGTCACTAAAGTCAATGCCCCTAGTGAAGCTGAATTAGCTAAAAATTATTATAATCTAACTTTCGCTAAAGTTGAAACAGTAAGTAAAAATACCTATCAGAGTGCAATAAATTTAAAAAAATACTGCCAAAATTTTAGTGATAGCTTAGTAATAATAACAGACCCACTTCACGCTTTGAGAAGTTTTTTATCTTTTAAAAGTCAAGGCTGTAATACTATTATTTTTAATTACAACTATAATTATTATTGGAAAGATTTGAAACCTAGCTTGTACGGTTTCAGATTGTTCAACGATGCAATATATGAATACACAGCTATTTTTTACTATATTTTTTCACTAAAAATTAATTTAATTAATTTACTTTAATTCTATTTTTTTAAAGATAAAGGATATTTGATGCTTAATAAAATTTTCGTAGGACTATTTATTTTAGAAGTCATAGTCTTTGCAATTGGCATATTTATTTTTCCAAACCCATCCACTCCAGCAAATTTACCAAATCCTTGAATAATTTTTAATTTTCCTGAACAATATGCATCTCCATTGATACCTGCGGTGGTATTACAATTCCAGTTAGTAATCAGGATATCTTCATTATTATTGTTTTTTACATAACAATAGCCCTGCAAATCTTCAATTACAGCAAAACCACAACTAAAACCTCTTCCCTTGTAAGATCTACCCATAAAATCACATTCTAATTTTGCATTATTAAAATTTTTATCTTCCAAACTTTGAATTTTACCAAAAAATGTACCTTGCAAAATTTCATCTTCCCCAATACTTTTTATTTTAATAATATTATTAT
>NHDP01000025.1 GCA_002170595.1 Alphaproteobacteria bacterium TMED62 | reverse complement strand
CTTCTATTACTCTTTGAACATAATTTCTTGTTTCGCTAATAGGTATTAATTCCATCCAAGTCACAGGATCAATTTCATTTTTTCTAGGATCACCATAGGTCTTTAACCACCTATTAACTCTACTCGGTCCTGCATTATAGGCAACTAAGGCTAATACATAGGATCCATTAAATTTATCTAGCATCTCTTTAAAATAAAAAGAGCCTAATTTTACATTATAAGAAGGTCTAGACGTTAAATAAATTCTTTTATATCTATAATTATTCTTTTTTGCTGTTATTCTTGCAGTCCTTGGCATTAATTGCATTAGCCCTCTCGCACCTACTCTACTTTTAGCATTAGTATCAAAAGCACTTTCTTGTCTAGCAATTGCTAATGTGACGGGTACAGGTATTACTGTATTTTTTAAGATTAAATTCATTAATTTTTCTTTAGGTAATGGAAAATTTAAAGTAGGAATATAGATATTTTTATAGATAGCTTTTTTACCGGCAAATATAGATAATGATATTTTATCAAAATCATTAAGTATTTTTGAAAGCATTAAAATATCAGAGGTAGTATTAGATTGATTAACTAAATGCATTGCAAAAACTCTCGCTAATTTTTTTTCATTCATTTGTAGAAGAAGTATTAATGCTCTAACTAATTCATTTTTTTTAAAATCTTTGAATAGGTCATTATTTATTTCAAGTCTTTGTAAGGGTAAATATAATTGTTTATCTAATTCTTTTAATGCTAATTGTCCATAAAATGTAGCAGGAAAGGCAGCAGCTCTTTCATACCATATTTTCATATTTTTAGGATCTCCTATTTTTTCTAATGCTTTTCCTGCCCAATAGGATGCTCTAGCTTTAGAAATAGGAGTATTAACCTCAATGAACATTTTTGAGAAATTTTCATATGCAGATCTATAGTCTTGATTAAATGTTAATGAAAGCCATCCTGCTAACCATTGTGACTCTGATAAGTAGCTAGTACTCGATAGATTATATTGCTTTAGAATATTAATAGCAATTTGATAATTTTTGTAGCTGATTTGTTTTCTTGTATGGTAATTAACTTCTCTCCACCATTTTTTTGGATAAGAATATTCTCCTTGATAAGATAATAGCAATTCAAGAGATGTTTTTTCTAGTTTTGCTTTACGTCTCCATTTAATCCTTTCATATACCAATGATTCTTCATTAATTAAATTTTTTGGAACATTACTAATAGATTGATCAACATTACCTCTTCTTCTTGCAAGGTTTATTTTTGCTACAGAAAATTGTTTAATATGCTTAGGTACTCTTTTTAGTTGTCTATTTGCGTTTCCCCATTTTTTTTTCCATATTAAATTTTCTAATCTTTTTGAATTTTCTATATCAGTAATTAAATTTTTATAATTTTTTAAAATATACTTTTCTTCTGAATAACTAAAACTATTATTTATCCAGGTTTCTTTTAAAAGCCAACTTCCTTCTTCAAGGAAATTACTTCTAATTAATATTTCACCAAGCTTGATTTTAGCAATTGGAGTTATAGGAGGGTTTGATTGAAACCAATCTAAAGTGGTTTTTAAATTATTTGTTCTTTTTTTACTTTCTATTTTAGCTTTGATTTTATTAATTTTAGGCCATGATTTATTATTTCTAAAAAATTTTTCTAATTCTTTATTAGTTGCTTTACCATCATTAGCAGTTAACCAACGCCAAATTATAATTTTTCTCGCTACTTCATCCTTAATTTTATCTATACCTTTAATAGACCTAGACCATTTTTTACTGTTACCTGATTTTATAGAAAGTTGGAAGATTTTTTTTTCATTTATATTCAAGCTATCAGGATAGTTAGAAGCAGAAAATCCTAAATTTATAAATAATAACTGAAAAGAAAATATTATAAAAATTTTAAAATATGACATAATAATAATCTATTAAAAAATTACATAGGAGTAAAATGAATTATCAAGGATCTTATTGTGCACTTATTACACCTTTTAAAGATGATAAGTTTGATGAAAAGAGTTTTATTAAGATTGTAGAGTGGCATATAAAACAAGGTACAAAAGGTATTGTGCCATGTGGCACTACTGGAGAGTCCCCTACATTAAGTCATGAAGAGCATAAAAAAGTAGTTGAAACTGCTTTAGAGGTATCAAATGGAAAATTGCAAGTAATAGCAGGTACAGGTTCGAATTCAACTAAAGAAGCAATCTCATTAACAAAGCATGCCAAAGAGCAAGGAGCTAGCAGCGCTTTAATAGTAGTCCCTTATTATAATAAGCCAAGTCAAAATGGTTTGATCGAACATTACTTAAAAATTGCTGACAGCGTTGATCTTCCAATTTTTATTTACAATATTCCAGGTAGAAGTGTAGTAGATATGCATAACGATACTATTCAAAAGTTATCTGAACATGAAAATATTATAGGCATAAAAGATGCTTCAAATGATTTAAGCAGACCAACCCACATAAAAAAATATATCAAACATAAGAAATTTTTTCAATTATCTGGAGAAGATGCAACTCAACTTGCATTTTTGGCTCAAGGAGGTGATGGCGTCATATCAGTCTCAGCAAATATAGTTCCTAATATGATAGCGCAACTTCATAATTCTTGGTTTTCTGAAGATTACGCTAAAGCTATAAAAATAGATTTAGAATTAATGGAGCTAAATAATGTTCTTTTTTTAGAATCTAACCCATGTCCTGTAAAGTATGCAGCATCGAATTTAGGAATGTGTAATTATGAGTTAAGACTACCTCTTACGAAAATAACAAATAAAAATAAAATAAGTATAGATAAAATTTTAAAAAGTTTGAATATTAGTTTTAATTGATGCACATAATTGCAAACAATAAAAAAGCATTTTTTGAGTATTTTATTTTAGAAAAAATTGAAGCAGGTATTCAGCTGACAGGAAGTGAAGTAAAATCATTAAGAGCAGGAAAAGCTAGTATAAAAGAAGCTTATGCTGAAGCAAAAAAAGGTCAACTATTTTTAATAAACTCAGATATTTCTATTTATGATAAAGCTTCAAGCTATTCAAGGTTAGATTCTAAAAGAGTTAGAAAATTATTAGTGCACAAAAAGCAAATATCTAAACTTCAAGGGAAGATAGAAAAAGAAGGAATGACCATAGTACCTTTAAAAATTTACTTTAACAAAAAAGGTATAGCAAAAATAGAAATAGCTATTGCTAAAGGTAAAAAATTATACGATAAAAGAGAAAGTAAGAAAAAAAGAGATTGGAATATACAAAAAAAGAGATTACTTAAAAATAATAACTAGATTGGAGAAAATAGAATATTATGTTAAAATTTATTTTTATTATTAAATTATTTTTACTTTCGTTTTTAGCTATGGGTTCAGAATTTTATAATTTTCAATTTGAAAGTATAGAAGGAAAAAAAATGCCTTTAAAAGACTTTGAAGGAAAAGTAGTTCTTTTGGTTAATACAGCGTCAATGTGTGGTCTTACAAAGCAATATTCAGCCTTGCAAGAATTATATGAAGATTTTAAGGATCAAGACTTTGTAGTATTAGGTGTTCCATCCAATAGTTTTAAGCAAGAACATGCTTCAAAAGATAAAGTAAAGGACTTTTGTGAAACAAATTTTAATATTACTTTCCCTATGACTGAAATAGTATCCGTATTAGGAGCTGAAAAACATCCATTATATAAATGGTTAAAAGAAGAACATGGGATCAAACCTAAATGGAATTTTCATAAAATATTAATAGATAAAAAAGGAAAGGTAGTAAACTCTTATTCTCCATTAACCAAGCCTAATAGTGATAAGTTAGTAAATATAATAGAGGAAAAGATTAAAGGTTAAGGCTCTAAAATGAGGGTCATTTTTTATATTATTATATCTATTATAGGTATTAGCCTCTCAATAATTATTCTGATGCCTTCTTTATTTGATATTAATAATTATAAAGATAGGATAGAAAGTTTAGTTTTTACAAAAACAAATAACATTTTAAAGATTGACGGTGATATTAGTATTTCTATTTCATCTGGTTTAAAATTATCAGTACAGGATGTAAGTTTTACATCTCCTGATGGAGAAAATCTTTTTAAAAGTGAAGAGTTGCTAATAGCTCCACTATTTTTCCCACTGCTGAAAGGAGAATTACTTTTTAATTCAATAAAAATTGTAAATCCTACTATTTATATTACAAAAAGAAATAATAAAAAAAATAATTGGGAAACAGCATTTAACATAAATAAGGAAGATAAAATTAAAAAGGATTTTAATAAAGATTTAGAAAATAAGAAAAGTCAAAAAAAATTAAATCCATTAAATATAAATTCATTAAATGTAGTAGATGCAATTATCTTAAGTAACATTGAAAATAAAAAAAGTAAATTTGATAATATAAATTTTAGATTAAATTATAAAAATAATAATCAATATCTTATACATGGAGATATTTTTTATAAAAAGGAAAAAATTAAATTTTCTTACGATTTAAAATATTTAGAAAAAAATATTAATATAAATGGATATATCAAAGGAAAAGATTTAGAGGTAAATAACAATACTACTGTCGATATGAATACCTTTAATGGACAAAGTACAATATATGTAAAGATAAATAAATTAGATAGTTTTTTTGAAAATAATTATTTACGTGATCAATCTTTGAAATTAGATGCTATTTTAAAGTTTACTAATAAATCTATTAAAATTGATAATGCTAGAGTTACTAATAAAAAAAACTTAATAAACTTAGAAGGTGATTTAACAAAAAAAGGAAAGAAAAATATTATTAATTTTAACGTAACTACTGAGATATTAGATGCAGATGATTTATTGTTATTTAATACTAAAACTAAAAAATTAAATGAGGTGCAGGATGAAAATAATAAGAATAAAAATTTAAGTAAAAATAAACAAAATCATTTACTAGATGTTATATTTAAAAAGTTAAATCTTTATGAAATTAATGTTAATTTTTTTGCAAAAGAAATAATATATAAAAAGAATAAAATAAAAAAAGTAAAAGCTAAAGTATCTAAGAAAAATAATTTAGATATTACAGTAAGCTTAAATAGTAAGTTTTTTAAAAAGCTAACGATTATGTCAAAAATTGATAAAGAAAAATTTTCTACATTTGTGATGTATGTTGATAATTTAGATATTCAAACAGTTAATGATTACATGGGTTATAATAAATTATCGGGTTTATTTAATTTGTCTATTGAAGGCAATACTAATATAAAAAATAAAAGCAAGATGCTAAATCAACTAAATGGCAAACTAAAGTTGAAAACTAAAAATATGCAAATAAATGATTTAAATCTAAAGGAATTGAAATCAAATATTACAAGTATAGAAAATATTAATAATTTATTAGAATTAAATAAGAAATTTTTTAAAGGTAATACTGCCGTAAAAAATCAAGAAATTTTTATTGAGATTAAAAATGGAAATTTAAAGCTTCCAAAAACAGATATTATATTAGATGATGATATAATTACTGTGATTGGTTTTTATGAATTAGTTTCTAGAAATATTAATGCTAGTTTAAAATATAACAATGAAAAAAATAAATTATTATCTTTATTTAATGTTAGCTTAAAAGGTAACATTAAGGAGATAGAAACATCTTTAGATTATGATAAAGAAAAAGTAGATCAATTAATTGGAGATATGGTAGAAAAAAAAATGAAAAAGATAATCAAAGACAAACTGGATTCTAAATTCAATAATATTATTGAGAATTTGTTAGACTGATGATTTTTGATCTTTATACTTCAGCAACTCCAAATGGTTACAAAGTATCGATAATGCTAGAAGAGTTGAAACTCAAATATAAAGTATATAAAATTGATTTAGGTAAGCAAACACAAAAAGAAGAATGGTTTTTAAAACTAAATCCAAATGGTAGAATACCTGTATTAAAAGATAATGAAAATAACAAAGTTATTTTTGAAAGTGGTGCTATACTTTATTATTTAGCTGTTAAATACAATAAATTTTTTTTTGAAGAGAAAAGAACAGAGATTATGCAGTGGTTGATGTTTCAAATGTCTGGAATAGGACCTATGCAAGGTCAAGCTAATGTATTTTATAGATATCTTGATGAAAAAATTCCTATTGCAATATCTCGTTATCAAAACGAGTGCAGAAGACTATACGAAGTTTTAGAAAAACAGTTAGAAAGTAATAAATGGATTTGTGGAGAGTATTCAATTGCAGATATTGCAACCTGGCCATGGATAAGAATATATTTTTGGGCAGGTATTGATATTACAAAACTCAGCAATTTGTCAAGATGGATGGATCAAATGAAGAACAGACCAGCATGTAAAGCAGGTATAGTTGTACCAAAAAGGGAAGCATCAAAGAGAGTAGTAAAAAACGTAAAAAATATTTTACAAACTTAGGAAATAAGTTTTTCGTAAAAATCGTTTCCTTTATTATCAATTACTAAAAAAGCTGGAAACTCTTCTACCGTAATTTTCCAGATAGCTTCCATTCCTAATTCAGGATATTCTAAACATTTAACACTTTTAATGTTTTTATTTGCTAATTCAGCCCCTGGCCCTCCTATAGACCCTAAATAAAAACCAGAATATTTTTTGCAACTTTGTTTAACTAACAGCGATCTATTTCCTTTTGCAAGCATAATAAGACTCCCCCCGGCTTTTTGAAATTGTTCCACATAAGAATCCATTCTACCGGCAGTAGTTGGACCAAAAGAACCAGTACTGTAACCATAAGGTGTTTTTGCAGGACCAGCATAATAAATAGGATTATCTTTAAAATAAGAAGGTAGGTCTTTTCCTTTATCCAATTTTTCTTTTAATTTTGCATGGGCCATATCTCTTGCAACTACTAGAGTACCATTAAGTAATAATCTAGTTTTTACTTTGAGTTTAGATAGTTCTTCTAATGTTTCACTGATTGGTTTATCTAAATTAATGACTTTTTCTTTTTTTGTAAGTTTTTTTAAATTAATTTTGGGTAAATATTTAGAAGGGTTTTTTTCTAATTTTTCTAAAAAAATTCCATTTTTATTTATCTTACCTAAAATTTGTCTATCTGCACCACAAGAAACGCCAATACTTATAGGTAAACTAGCTCCGTGTCTTGGTAGTCTTATAACTCTTACATCATGGCAAAAATATTTTCCACCAAATTGAGCTCCAATCTTTAAATCTTGTGTCATCTTTAATATACTTTTTTCCATATTAATGTCTCTAAACGCTAAGCCTTTGAAATTGCCTTTTTTTGGAATACTATCTAAATAATGACATGTTGCTAGTTTAAGTGTCTTTAAATTCATCTCTGATGACAAACCTCCTATAACAATAGCTAAATGGTAAGGAGGGCAAGCAGAAGTTCCTAATGATGCTATTTTTGGTTTAAGATAGTCAATGATAGTTTTTGTTTTTAGAACAGAAGGTGTTGCTTGAAATAATAATGTTTTATTGGCAGAGCCTCCTCCCTTTGCTATAAATAAAAATTTATATTCATGTTGTCCTTCCGAATAAATATCAATTTGTGCGGGTAAGTTATTTTTGGTATTTTTTTCATCATACATACTTTTTGCTGCAACTTGACTGTATCTTAAATTATTATTGATATAGCAATTATAAATTCCCTTAGCTAAATAAAAAGAATCTTTTCCTGAGGTTACAACGTTAACACCCTTTTTTGCTATTATTAGAGCAGTTCCTGTATCCTGACACATCGGTAAAATCCCACCTGAAGATGTATTAGCATTTTTTAAAAGAGAAAATGCTACATATTTATCATTATTTGAAGCCTCTTTATCTAAAATAATTTTCTTTAATTTTGATAAATGGCTAGATCTAAGGTAATGGGAAATATTGTAAAATGCTAAATTAGAAAGTTTTTGTAAAATGCTTTCTTTAATAAATAAAAATTTTTTATTTTGTATACTTATTGATCTACCTTCAAAAGGAAAAACTTTCTCATATTCTATTTTTTTTTCATTAATATTAAAAATTTCTTGATATGAGAACTTTTCTTTCATATTCAGTTGCTTTTAGGTTTTAAAAAAATTATATTGCTTTTATTTTCTAATTGTTTCTCATGTGTTTTAGTTGTTTTGGTTTTTGACTGCTTAGTTATATTTTTATCTTCTAGCTCTAAATTTAAGGTAAAAGACACTGAGGGATCTACAAAATTTTTTATTGAGGAAAAATAAATTTTTAAATGATCAATTTTTCCTTTGAACTTTAAATCAACTGAAAAATATTCTTTGGTGACTTTTAGATTCCAGAATTCATTTTCTATTACTACCATCATTGTTTTTGGGTAATCTTTTTTTAAATATTTAGGCATTTCATTTTTAAAATATGTAGTATCAAAAGTAATATAAAAATGATGACCATTTGATATACCATATTCAGAAGTTTTTGTTAACGCATGCTTAACAACATTAAGCAAACTATATTTTATCAAACTTTTATAATCTAAAAACATTTCTTTTTTTTTCATAATAATAACATATTTATTTTAGAAGGCTTCTGTTGCCAGGTGCCTTCAAACCCCGCCTAAAATGTGTGACCAATTTAGGAGTTACTGCATAGTTAAATTAACAGCTCTACGCTGCTAATGCAACCTCACGACTATTGTCGTTTGCATTTATAATTTTGTCCTTTACGGTGGTACAATACCGAACGAAAAGTAACGCTTTTCAACGCCTGTCGATCCTATTTCGCCCCCAAGTTGGTGGAGGCGCCGGGTACCGCCCCCGGGTCCAGTTCGCCTATTGAACGTACCGTTTATCGTCATAGTTAATAAATAACTATTTTATTATAGAGAATTATGAAAAGCATTAAAGTTTAATTTGATTTTTTTTATTATAAAATTAATATAGTTATATGCAAAAAAAAATAAGTATAGATATAAATAATCTTAGAAAAAATAAAAATCATACATATAGACCTATTTCTTCTGGGTTAGAAAGAATTTTGTATAATCAAATAAAGGTACTTGATAAGGGTTTTATTAGAGTAGTTGATTATATGGGTAATGATAGTTCAATAGTTCAAGCAGCTAGAGTATCTTACGGGAAAGGTACAAAAAAAAAATCTTTAGATGAAGGTCTAATAAGATATTTACTAAGGCATAAGCATACAACACCGTTTGAAATGTGTGAAATAAAATTACATATCAAACTTCCCATATTTATAGCGAGGCAGTGGATAAGACATAGAACAGCCAACATCAATGAATATTCTGCTCGATATTCTATACTTGAAGATGAGTTTTATATTCCTAGAACTACAAATTTAGCAAAACAAGCAACCTCCAACAAACAAGGAAGAGGGCAAGAGCTTGAAAGTGAATTAGCAAAAAAAATTATTAAAATTTTAAAGGAAGACTCTAAAAGAAATTATAATCATTATTTATGGATGTTAAATGAACAAGAAAATAAAGAGTATGATAATACAAGAGAAAGTTTATCAAGAGAACTAGCTAGAATTAATTTAACTCTTAACACTTATACACAATGGTATTGGAAGGTAGATCTTCATAATTTTATGCATTTTTTGTTATTAAGAGCAGACAGTCATTCTCAATTGGAGATTAGAGCATATGCTGATATATTATTGGGATTATTGAAAAAGTGGGTACCAATTACATATAAAGCTTTTTGCTCTTATAGGTTGAATTCTGCTGATTTATCGCAAGAATCACTAGATGTAATTAAAAAGTTAATAAAAGGAAAAAAAGTTAGAAGAGAAAATACAACTCTATCTAAGAGAGAATGGGATGAACTTAATTTATTGCTTTATTAAACTTTTAGAAATATTAAGATAAATTTTATTTAAATCTGAATTATTATATATCAATTCAGGAGTTCCAGAATCACAATTTTTTGAAATAGTAGAATGGAAAGGAATTTTTCCAAGAAGTTTTATATTAAACTCTTTAGATAATTTTTCTCCACCATTTTCTCCAAACAAAAAATGTTTAGTGCCACAGTTATCACATACAAAATAGCTCATATTTTCTACTATTCCTGCTATTGGTATATTAAAAGTATTAAACATGTTTATTCCTTTTCTAGTATCAGCTAAGGCTATTTCTTGAGGTGTGGTTACAATTAAAGCATAATCAATTTTAATCTTTTGCATAATTGTTAATTGTGTATCTCCTGTTCCTGGAGGAAAATCTATAACTAAATAATCCAAAGAGTTCCATGCAACATCATTAATAAGTTGCATAATAGCACTCTGCAACATTGGCCCTCGCCATACTAAAGGTTTTTTTTCATCTATTAAGAATCCTATAGATATTACTTCAATTCCTTTATGGTTTATAGGGATAATTTTTTTTTTATCATTTACATCTGGTTTGGTATTTATATTTAACAGTTTAGGAATAGATGGACCATATATATCTCCATCAAGTAATCCAACTTTTTTACCTAGTTTTTGAAGAGATAAGGCTATATTTACTGACAAAGTAGACTTACCAACACCACCTTTACAGCTAGAAACTACTATTACTTTTGAAAATTTCTTTTTAATAGTTGTAAATGAAATATTAATATCTTCAAAAAAATTGAAATTTGAAATTTTCTGCTCACACTCAATTTTTAAAGGTTCTAATTCTTTTGCTTGGTCAATGTTTTCAGCTTTAAGAGTAACAAATATCTTTTTTTCTTTGATAATAATGTTATCTATTAAAATTCTAAGTTCGTTACTAAAGGTCTCTATGATTTTATCTTTCAATTTTTTTCCTATTGTTATTATTGAAAATGGCTTCTACAATATCTATATATAAATAACTTAGTTAATTTAATTTCAAATATAAAGGAAAAACATGCCTTGGGATAATAAAAATAATGGACCATGGAACGGGGGAAACAATCCTTGGGGTCAGAAAGATAATGGTAACAACGACAATAAATGGAACCCCAAAAATAAAGGAGATGATTTTGATAAAATACTAGATCAATTGAAAAATAATATATTAAAATTTTTTTCAAAAGGTCCTAAAAGTTTTATTATAGGTTTCATTGTTTTATTAGGTTTATGGTTAATGAGTGGATTTTATACTATTAGCCCTGAAGAGCAAGGAGTTGTTTTAAGGTTTGGGAAGTATGTTTCAATAAGTAGTCCAGGTTTAAATTATCATATTCCTAAACCCATAGAAAAGGTTATAAAAGTCCCAGTTACCACAACAAGAAATGTTGAAGTTGGTTTTAGAACACAAAATACATCATCTATAAGAAATGTAGATGAAGAAAGTTTAATGCTTACAGGAGATGAAAATATAGTTGATATTAATTTTGTTGTTCAATGGTTTGTATCTGATGCTGCTAAGTATGTGTTTAATATTAGAAATCCTGATAAAAATATTAAAGACAGTGCTGAGAGTGTAATGAGAGAAGTAATAGGTAAAACTAATATTGACTTTGCATTAGCTGAAGGTAGAGATCAAGTTAGACAAGAAGCTCAAGACTCTTTGCAAAAAATTCTAGATAGAAACGATAGTGGTATTACAGTTTCTTCATTATTATTACAAAAATCTGATCCGCCTCCTGCAGTTATCGATGACTTTAAAGATGTACAAAGAGCCAGAGCTGATCAAGAAAGGCTGATTAATGAAGCACAGGCCTATGCAAACAGAATTGTCCCTGAAGCTAAAGGTGAAGCTTCAAAAGTTAGAGAAAGTGCTGAAGCATATAAACAAGAAGTTATAGCAATTGCTGACGGTGCTTCCAAAAGATTTCTCTCCGTTTATAACGAGTATAAAGTGGCTAAAGAGGTAACAAGAAGAAGAATATATCTTGAGACTATGGAAAAAGTTATGCAGAATATGAATAAAGTTATAATTGATAATGATGGTAGTTCAGGAGTATTACCTTATTTACCATTACCAGAATTAAATAAATCTCTTAAAAAAGATAGTGAGGTAAAGTAAATGAAAAAAAAATTAGTTATTGTAATTGGAATAGTATTTTTTTTAACAATTTTAGCTTATAATTCTTTGTTTTTCGTAGAACAAAGAGTTCAGGCATTGATTTTGCAGTTCGGTGAGCCTATTAGAGTAATTCAGGATCCCGGATTAAACTTTAAAATTCCTTTAGCACAAAATATCGTTAAATTTGATAAAAGAATATTGCTTTTTGATAATAACGCAGAAGAAATTATAGCTGCTGATAAAAAAAGATTAATTGTAGATGCTTTTGTTAGATATAAAATAATAGATCCATTAAAATTTTATCAAACAGTAAGATTTGAAGCAGCATTAAATAATAGGTTAGGTTCTGTGGTAAATAACAGTTTAAGAGCAGTTTTAGGAAGAGTTCCTTTAGAAGCTGTTATATCTGATAGAAGAGAACTTTTGATGAAAGAAGTTTCAGATTTAGTAGCTGTAAGAGCTACGCAATTCGGAATTTCTATTGAAGAGGTCAGAATTAAAAAAGCTGACTTACCATCTGAAAATTCTGAAGCAATTTATAGAAGAATGCAGACTGAGAGGCAGCAGGAAGCAGCGCAGATTAGAGCTGTAGGTGAGGAAAAAGCAAGGTTTATTAGAGCTGAGTCTGAAAAACAAAAAACCGTTTTACTAGCTGAAGCTCAAAGAGATAGTGATATATTAAGAGGTGAAGGAGATGCTGAAAAAAATAAGATTTTAGGAAAAGCTTTTAATAAAGATCCTAATTTCTTTGCTTTTTACAGAGCTATGCAAGCTTATGGTAAGGCACTATCAGAAGGAGATACGACTATGGTATTGTCCCCCAAAAGTGACTTTTTTGAATATTTTGGTAACGCAGAAGGAAATCAATAATTTATAAACTGATGATTGATTTCTTATCAGCTGTTGGTTTAATTTTTATTATAGAGGGTTTACTGCTTTTTGTATCTCCAAAAAGGCTAAAAAAAATATTACAAATAATCACACTTTTTCCAGAAAATAGAATAAGGGCTATTGGTAGTGTTTCAATTCTAGTAGGAATTGTTTTATTGTGGATAATCCGAAAATGAATTATAAACGTAAAGGAGATTACATATGATAAAATTAAAAAATACATTCTCTATAATTATAATATTTCTTATAAATATCGCCTCTTTGCACTCAATAGATAAACCTGATTTTGCTGAGCTAACCGAAGAGCTTATACCTTCTGTAGTTAGTGTTTCTGTTATCATATCCAGAGAATCAATAAATCAACCTAGAGCACCTCAGTTTCCTCCTGGATCACCTTTTGAAGATTTTTTTAAAGATTTTTTCGAAAGAAGAGGTATACCTAAACAGAATACTCCTCCTCAAAGACCAAGAAGGAATGAAACAGCTCAAGGTTCAGGATTTATTATAGATGACAAGGGTCTAATAGTTACTAATAATCACGTAATTGCTGGTGCTAGTTCCATAACTGTAGTACTTCACGATGGTAAAACGCTACAAGCTAAATTAATAGGATCTGATGCAAAAACTGATTTAGCCTTACTTAAAGTTGTCACAGATATTAAATTAAAATCTGTTAATTGGGGAAATTCTGATAATATTAAGGTTGGTAATTGGGCTATGGCAATTGGTAATCCGTTTGGTTTAGTAAATACTGTAACAGTTGGAATAGTTTCAGCAAGAGCTAGAGATATCAACGCCGGACCTTTTGATGATTTTATACAAACAGATGCTTCTATTAACAGGGGTAATTCTGGTGGACCATTATTCAATCTTAAAGGTGAAGTAATTGGTGTTAATACAGCTATTTATTCGCCTTCAGGAGGTAGCGTAGGAATAGGTTTCGCAATTCCGTCTGCTTTAGCTGAAAACATTGTTGATCAATTAGAAGATTATGGAAGAACTATAAGAGGGTGGTTAGGCGTACGAATTCAAACAGTTACAGAAGATTTAGCAGCTACTCTTGGCTTAGATAGACCATATGGAGCTCTTGTAGCTAGTGTTATACCAAACAGTCCAGCAGAAGAAGCAGGCATTCAACCAGGGGATGTTATTTTAGAATTTAATGGTAGTGAAGTTACAGAAATGAGGAAACTTCCTAGATTAGTTGCAGAAACTAAAGTTAACACTAATTCAAATGTATCAATATGGAGAAATGAAAAGAAAAAGAAGGTAAAAGTAACAATTGCGGAAATGAAAGAGGAAAAAAAGGAAGTAAAAAAAAGTAATAGTAAATCGGATGAAAATTTACTTAAAACTGATTATATTGAAAAATTAGGATTAACTCTGTCAACTATTACTAATGAAATAAGGATGAGTCAAAATATTCCTAACAATGTAACTGGGTTATTGGTAACAAATGTTGAGCAAAATACTGATGCGGAGATTAAAGGCATAAGACCAGGAGATATTATACAAGAAGTTAATCAAAAGTCTGTAAATGATTTAGATGTATTCAGAAGAATTATTACTTCACTAAATAATAATAAAAAAGGAATATTGCTGTTAATAAATAGGCAAGGTAATATTAATTTTGTAGCTTTAAAACTTAACTAGTTAGATATTATATCCTTATCGCTATAACCTTGAAAATACAGAATAGACTTAAACCTTTGTCCTATTGAAGTATCAGCTATTTTTTTAACTTTAGGGTACGCATTCCAACCAATGCCCAAACCAGCAAACTTAATCATTTCTAGATCATTGTCTCCGTCTCCTACAGCTATTGTCATTTCTTTTTTAATATTATATTTTTTTATAGTGTTCTTAATATGAAATAACTTACCTTTTTTATCTAAAATTGTACTTTTTATATTTCCTGATAACTTATTATTTATAATTTCCAGTGAGTTACTTTTGACTTCCTTGAAACCGATTTTTTTTCCTATAGTTTCAGCTATTATATCATATCCTCCTGATATCAACATGGTATGATAGCCATATTTATTCATAGTTTTTATTACACTTCTAACACCTTTATTAATTGTTATATTTTTAATTAGCTTTAATATATCTTTTTTATTTATTCCTTTAAGTAATTTTGTCCTGGCTATTATAGAATCTTTAAAATTAATATTCCCACTCATAGCTTTTTCAGTAATATTAGATACTTCACTATTTTTTAAAAGATTATCATTAATTAAGTTGATAGTTTCTACGTTTATAATGGTCATATCCATATCACAAGCTAACAAGTGTTTTTTTCTATTCTCCACTTTTTGAATTAATAAATCAGCCTTATTTTTTAAAAGGTATATATTATTTTTCATGTTATCATATTCAGTAGGTTGACAATTAAAATAAATATCTACAACATAACGCGATAATTTTTTTACATAACGTATAGTAATATTTCTTTCAATAAAAATATTTTGAATGGAAACGTAACACTCATTAAAAGTATTTTTATTAATTGCTACTAAAGTCAATACAAATGGATAATGTTTGTGTATCATAATAGATTATATATATATTAAAATTATGAAAAAGGTAATTATTTTAGGAGGACCAACAGCATCTGGTAAATCAAAATTTGCCTTAAAGTTAGCTGAAAGAGTAAATGGTGAAATAATTAATGCTGATAGTATGCAGGTATATAAATATTTTTCTATTCTTACATCACAACCTAAAAAAAATGATTATAACCTAATACCTCATCATTTATATGGCTATATAAATGTTAACATACAGTACAATGCAATTAAGTGGTTAGCTGATGTAGAATTAAAAATAAAAGATATTTTAAATAAAAAAAAAATTCCTATTGTGATAGGAGGATCCGGGCTTTATTTAGAATTTTTATGTAAAGGTGTTAATAATATGCCAAAGATATCGTTAAATACTAAAAATAAAGTAAAATTACTTCTAGATAATATTGATGATATTGAATTATTGAATATTATTAAAAAAATTGATCATATATATTCTCTCAAAATAAACATTTCTGATAAATTAAGAATTTCTAAATTACTAGAAGTATATTTTGAAACTAAAAAAAATGTAACTTACTTTCACTCAAAGAAAAAAAAAACTAATAGTTATAGATATTTTAAAGTTTTGGTTAGCCCTAACAAAGAAGAAGTAAAATCAAATATTGAAAAAAGGCTTTTTGAGATGTTTGATGAAGGACTGGTAGCTGAGTTAAAAAAGTATAAAGATAAAGTTAAAAACTGTAATATAGAAAATGCTATTGGTTTCAAAGAAGTAAGTAGTCTTATAGAAAATAAAATAACTATGGATGAAGCAACGGCTTTAATTATTAAAAAAACTAAAGGTTTTGCAAAAAGACAATTTACTTGGTTTGATAATAGATTTGAACAAAATTTAAAAGTTAGTGGGCAAGATAATCTTTCTTTAGTAGTGGAAACTTTTGATAAAATAATTTAATGTAAATATTAAAGGAGTTTGTATGCTTTATTCAGGAGCAGAAATAGTTTTAAAAGTTTTAAGAAACCTAGATGTTGAATATATATTTGGATATCCTGGGGGTGCTATTTTGCCTATTTATGATGAAATTTTTAAACAAAATAAAATAAGACATATTTTAGTAAGGCATGAACAAGGAGCTGTTCATATGGCTGAAGGTTATGCTAGGTCTACAGGCAAAGTGGGTGTAGTTTTAGTTACTTCTGGTCCAGGTGCAACTAATGCTGTAACAGGTTTAACAGATGCACTTATGGATAGTATTCCAATACTTTGTTTAACTGGTCAAGTACCTACTCATTTGATAGGGACAGATGCCTTTCAAGAAGCAGATACTGTAGGTATAACTAGGTCATGTACGAAACATAATTATTTGGTAAAGGATGTTAATTTAATACAAGAAAGTATTTTAGAAGGTTTTGTAATTGCATCCTCAGGAAGACCTGGCCCTGTGGTTATAGATTTACCAAAGGATATACAAAATAGTAAAACAAAGTTTAACAACAATATTAAGTTACGTTCTAGCTTTAAAACTAAACAAAAAAAAATATATAAGCAAAAAATACAAGTTCAGATTAATAAAGCTGTTGATTTAATACTAGCATCAAAAAAACCAGTTGTTTATATTGGAGGTGGTTTAATTAATTCAGGACATCATGCAAGTTTAGAGCTAGAAAAATTATCTAAATTAACTAACTTTCCTGTTACTTCTACCTTGATGGGATTAGGAGCTTTTCCTGCATCAAATAAACTTTTTCTTGGTATGCTTGGCATGCATGGAACTTATGAAGCCAATATGTCTATGCATGATTGTGATTTAATGATTAATTTAGGTGCAAGATTTGATGATAGAATTACTGGAAGGTTAGACGGGTTTTCGCCTAAGTCAAAAAAAATACATATAGATATTGACCCTTCTTCAATAAATAAAAATGTAGAGGTTGATTTGCCTATCATTGGTGATTTATCAAAGATACTTAAATTAATAAATAATGAAATAGTTAAAAGTAATTTTAAAAAACTTAGCCTTAAAAATAATTGGTGGAGTAAAATTATTAAATGGAAGAAAAAGAATTGTTTATCTTTTATTAATTCAAAAGAAATTATAAAACCCCAACAGGCATTAGTTTCTTTAAATAAAAAGATAAAAATGAAAGATTTTTATATTACGACGGAAGTAGGTCAGCATCAAATGTGGGCAGCACAATATATAAAGTTTGAAAAGCCTAAAAGATGGATGACTTCGGGAGGACTAGGAACTATGGGTTATGGATTTCCAGCTACCATAGGTGTACAAATAGCTTTTCCAAAGTCATTGGTAATATGTGTGGCCGGGGAAGCTTCCTTTTTGATGAATTTGCAAGAATTGTCTACTGTAAAACAATACAGGTTGCCAGTTAAAATTTTTATTTTAAATAATAAGTACCTTGGAATGGTTCGACAATGGCAAGAGTTTTTTCATGGAGGAAGGTACTCAGAAAGTTATACAGATTCACTACCTGATTTTGTAAAATTAGCGGAATCTTATGGTATTAAAGGAGTTAGAGCAACTAAACCACAAGAATTAGAAGCAGTTATAAATGATATGATTGATTATGAAGGACCTGTTGTAGCTGATATATGCGTTGATGAAAAAGAAAATGTGTTTCCAATGATACCTTCTGGAGCCGCTCATAATGAAATGAAATTAAAGGATGATGACAATATCGCAACATCTACAAAAGAAGGAAAAATGTTAGTTTAGAGTATTTTTTATAAGGAATAACTTGACTAAAAATAGCTATCATCACGGAAATTTAAAGAAAACTATATTAAGTGAGGCTTTATACTTATTAAACTCTAAAAGTTTTGATGAAATTAGTTTTAGATTAATTTCTAGAAATATTGGGGTAGTATCATCTGCTCCCTATAATCACTTTAAAGATAAAAAACAGCTTATCAAAGAAATTATATTGTTAGGAGAAAATAAATTATTAAAGNTTNTTTNANNAGANAAAAANAAATCTAANATNCCTACNGANCAGTTACTTTTAATTGCTAAAGCTTATTTAAATTTNGCTATAAANGAAAANGCATTNTTTAATTTNATGTTTAGNANNNCNAACGAAGAATTATTATATTTAAGTGATAAAATTGTGCTACAATTTAGTTTGATTATAACTGAAAAATTTAAAAAAGGTNAAAGATTGAAATTAACGGCAAAAGGTTCGGCTATTACAGCTTGGTCTATGCTTCATGGATTGGCTATTACTATAAACAGTAGTAAAAAAGAAAGTTTAGAAAGTTCATGGCATATAAAATTAGAATCTATATTAAAAGAAATGTCAGCTATTTGGGGAAAGGGAGTAAGTGAAAAATGAGTGTTTATGAAAAAAATAACTTTGAAAATGATTTTGTCAAAAGCCATGCATTAGCTATTCTTGTAGACAATCAAGTAGGTGCATTAGCAAGGGTTGTGAGTATGTTTTCTGCTAGAGGTTATAATATTGATAGTTTGACAGTAGCTAAGGTAGCTTCTAATGAAAATATCTCAAGAATAACAATAATTACTTCAGGTACTCCTTTGAAGATTGAACAGATTAAGTCGCAATTAGGAAGAATAGTTTTAGTGCATAAGGTAGTAGATTTAACTTCTGAAGGTAATTATGTTTCTAGAGAACTAATCTTTGTAAAAGTAAAAAGNANAGGAGAGAAAAGAGTTGANGCACTTAGGACAGCTGATATTTTTCGAGCAAAAGTAGTTGACAGTACTAAACAGTCTTTTATTTTTGAATTAACAGGCTCTTCAGACAAACTAGATGCTTTTATAACTTTAATGAAAGATTTAGGTTTAATTGAAGTTGCTAGAACTGGTGCAGTAGCAATTAGTAGAGGAAGTTTAAAAATTAATTAAGGAGAAATAATGAAGGTTTACTATGATAAAGATTCTAATTTAGATATGATTAGAGATAAAAAAATTACTATTATTGGTTACGGAAGTCAAGGACATGCCCATGCTGCAAATTTGAGAGATAGTGGGGTAAAAAGTATTAAAGTAGCATTACAAGACAATTCAAAATCTATTGAAAAAGCTAAATCTGCAGGCTTTGATGTGTTATCTATTGAGGAAGGTGTTAAGAATTCAGATCTTATTATGATGGCTACTCCTGATGAAATTCAGTCAGAAATATATGACCAATTTCTAGATAAAAACATGAAAGAAAATTCAGCCTTAGTGTTTGCTCATGGGTTAAATATTCATTTTGAATTAATCAAACCAAGGAATGATTTAGATGTATTTATGATAGCACCAAAGGGTCCTGGTCACACAGTTCGATCTGAATATACAAAAGGTGGAGGTGTTCCATCTTTAGTATCTGTTTTTCAAAACAAATCAGGAAAAGCATTGGATTTAGCTCTTGCATATGGAGCAGGTCTGGGAGCTGGTAGATCAGGTATGATAGAAACAACCTTCAAAGAGGAGTGTGAAACAGATTTGTTTGGTGAACAGGTAGTATTGTGTGGTGGCCTTACAGAGCTTATTACAGCAGGATATGAAACTCTTGTAGACGCTGGTTATGCTCCAGAAATGGCTTACTTTGAATGTTTACATGAGGTAAAGTTAATTGTTGATTTATTATATGAAGGAGGTATTGCGAATATGCGATATTCTATTTCAAATACAGCTGAGTATGGAGATTATGTTTCTGGTAAAAGAATAATCACTAAAGAAACAAGAAAAGAAATGAGAGCTATTTTAAATGATATTCAAACTGGAAAATTTGTTAGAGACTGGATGCTTGAGTGTAAAGTAAAGCAACCTAATTTTAAAGCTTCTAGAAGAATTTCAAAAGATCATGAGATAGAAGTGGTAGGAAAAAAATTGAGGGATATGATGCCTTGGATTAGNAAAAATAAANTAGTAGATACTACTAAAAACTAAATGTTATATTTTCTTTTAAATAAAAAAATCTTAAGTATANTTAANNANTAATGAANAATAATAAAATTAAAATTTTTGATACTACNCTTAGAGATGGAGAACAATCTCCNGGTTGTTCTATGAANCTTGANGANAAATTAAAGGTTTTTGAGACACTTCAATATTTGAATGTAGATGTAGTTGAAGCAGGTTTCGCAATAGCTTCAGAAGGAGACTTTGAAGCAGTAAGAGAAGTATCTAAATTAGCTAAAAATTCAATAGTTTGTTCTTTAGCTAGAGCTAACAAAGCTGATATAGAAAAAGCAAACCAGGCTTTAAGTTTTGCAGAAAATTTTAGAATACATACTTTTATTGCTACTAGTGATCTTCATATGAAATACAAACTTCAGATGACTAGGGATAAGGTTCTAGAAAAAATAAAAGATAGTGTTTCATATGCAAGAAATTTTACTGATGATGTTGAATGGAGTGCAGAAGATGGATCAAGAAGTGACTTTGATTTTTTATGTAAGTGCATAGATGTTGCAATAAAGTCAGGAGCTTCAACTATTAATATTCCTGACACAGTAGGTTACTGTATGCCTTTAGAATATCAAGAGATTTTTAAGAAAATTAAAAATAATGTTCAAAATATTGATAAAGTAATATTATCAGTTCATTGTCATAATGATTTAGGTTTAGCAGTAGGTAACTCTTTAGCTGGAATTGAAGGTGGAGCAAGGCAGGTAGAATGTACCATCAATGGTATAGGGGAAAGAGCAGGAAATGCTTCTATGGAAGAGATAGTAATGGCTATTAAAACTAGAAAAGACATTCTTCCCTTTTATACTGATATTAAAACTAAGCATATTATGAATGCTTCAAGAGTGCTATCAGCTGTTACTAGTTTTAATGTTCAACCCAATAAAGCTATAGTAGGTGCAAATGCTTTTGCTCATGAATCTGGAATTCATCAGGATGGAATGTTAAAACATAATAGAACTTACGAAATAATGAATCCAGAAAGTATAGGGTTAAATAAATCAAAATTAGTTTTGGGCAAGCATTCAGGAAGACATGCTTTTAAAGAAAAGTTAAATGAAATGGGTTATAATTTAGGAGATAACTTCATTAATGAAGCCTTTAAAAATTTTAAAGAATTATGTGATAAGAAAAAAGAAATATTCGATAAAGATATAATAGCGTTAGTTGATAATGAAGTAAGTCAAAAAGATGAATTTATTAAATTATTAAATTTAGAAGTAACTTGTGGTAGCACGAGAAACCCAAAGGTAAAAGTAATTTTAAATTATAAAGGAAATGAAGTAGAGAAAATTGAAACTGGTAATGGGCCAGTAGATTCAATTTTTAATTGTATTAATAGTTTAATAAGAAATTCTGCTAAACTTGAATTATTTTTAATAAACGCTATTACAAAAGGAACTGATGCTCAGGCAGAAGTTTCAGTTAGATTAAAAGAAAATGATATTAGTGTTAGTGGTACTGCTGCTGATACTGACACAATGGTTGCATCGGCTAAAGCATATATCATAGCTTTGAATAAATTAATTATAAAAAGAAAAAAAAGAAATATGGATTTAAATTTATCAACAAAAAAATTAATTAGATAGAGGTGTAATGTTAAATAAAATAATTGGTATATTATCAGCTGATATGGCTATAGACCTTGGAACCGCAAATACACTAGTATATGTTAAAGATGCTGGAATAGTTTTAAATGAACCATCAGTGGTTGCTGTGTTAGACAGTAATACAGGTCGAAATAAAGTAATAGCAGTGGGGCAAGAAGCTAGAGAAATGTTGGGAAGGACACCAGGAAATATTGAAGCAATTCGGCCTTTAAAGGATGGAGTAATTGCTGATTTTGAAATTGCTGAAGAAATGATAAAACATTTTATAAGAAAAGTGCATAATAGAAGAGCGTTTGTGTCTCCCCAAATAATTATTTGTGTTCCACATGGATCTACTGCTGTAGAGAGAAGAGCTATTCAGGAGTCAGCTGAAAGTGCAGGAGCAAGAAAAGTGTTTTTAATAGAAGACCCTAGGGCGGCTGCCATAGGTGCGGGTTTGCCTGTTACAGAAGCGACAGGGTCTATGATAGTTGATATTGGAGGAGGTACAACTGAAGTAGCAGTTTTATCTTTAGGTGGAATAGTTTATGCCAGGTCAGTTAGAGTAGGAGGTGATCATATGGATGAAGCATTAATTGGATATATGAGAAGACATCACAATTTATTAATAGGAGAAGCCAGTGCTGAAAAACTTAAAAGAGAAATAGGAACTGCTTGTCCACCTGAAAGCGGTGATGGAAAATCTATGGAAATAAAAGGAAGAGATCTTATAAATGGTGTACCTAAAGAGGTTATATTAACAGAAAGACAGGTTGCAGAAAGTCTATCAGAGCCAGTAGGAGGCATTATTGATGCAGTAAAAACTGCTTTAGAAAATACTGCACCAGAGTTAGCAGCTGATATAGTGGATAAGGGAATAGTTCTAACTGGAGGAGGAGCTCTTTTAAATGGAATGGATACCGTTTTAAGACAATCAACAGGTCTACCAGTATCCATAGCAGAAGATCCTTTATTATCAGTAGCATTAGGTACGGGGACCGCTTTAGAAAATATGAAAAATTTAGGGCAAGTTTTAGATACAGCATATTAGACTTGGAGGATTAATATAAAAGTTGTAAAAAAATCCTCTCTTCTTAGACTTAGAACCTATGCAAGCGTAACTGCACAAAGAGTGAGTACTTTCTTGCTAATTATTTTTGCTGTTTTATTGTTAATAGTAGGAAAAGTTGATCAAGATAGTTTAAAAGTTTTTAAAAATTATTTTACAGATATAGCATCCTACGGATTAGAGATTATAGGACTTCCAATTAACTCAATTACAAAAGCTGCTAATCAAATAAACTCACTGATATTTTTATATAGTAATAATAAAAATTTGATTTTAGAAAATAATGAACTTTATAAGTGGAAAGACTTAGCTCAAAGATTATTAATTGAAAATGATGAATTAAAAAAACTATTAAACGGAGTAAGTAATATTCCAAATAATTTTGTAACTGCCAAGGTAATAGCAAATTCATCTGGTAGTTATATTAAAACAATTACTATTAATGTAGGAACTAAAGATGGGTTATCTGTAGGAAATGCAGTTGTGAATAATTGGGGAATGATAGGAAGATTAATTGAAGTAGGAAAAAAATCATCTAGGGTTTTATTAATTACTGATATAAATTCACAAATACCAATATATTTCGAAAAATCAAAACATAAAGCAATAGTAATTGGAAATAACTCTGATTTACTTGAGGTAAAATATTTAAAATCTAGAGTTAAACTTTTTGATAATGAGAGATTAATAACATCTGGTGAAGGAGGGTTACTGCCAAGAGGATTAGCTGTAGGACTTTTTATAGAAAATTTAAATAAAGAAACTAATAAATTTAAAGTTCTTCCAACTAGAAATTGGGATAGATTTGATAATATTAATGTGATAATTTTCAAAAATAATAAAGCATTAGAGTGAGTATATGAAAAATGTAACTTTACCTTTTTTTTCTATTTTTTTTGTAATAGTTATTAGCAGTGTATTGAAACCTCCTGTAGGTTATAGCTTTTTAACTCCTTGTTTTACAATAGCTGCTATCATTTATTGGATTAGCAATAAAAAATATCTAATGAATGATTATCATTTTTTTTTATTAGGTTTATTTAATGATTTTTTCATAGGAACTCCTCTCGGGAGTAGCTCAATATTTTTTTTTATAGTAAAAATAAGTATTTATTTTCTAGATAGTAGATTTAAAGAAAATAGTATAATGAAAAATATAAGAAAATTTGTTTTTGGCATTACTATTTATTATTTTTCTATATACTTATTTATTGTTATTTATTTTACTAAAAGCCCATCTATTAGTTATTTTCTAATGAGTTATTTGCTAACTTTATTTGTTTTCCCAATAATGTATATAATTTTAAGCTGGATAGAAAATAGGAAGAAACAAAATTAAATATGAGAGAAAATAATAAAAATAACTTTGATAAAATAAATAGAAGATTACTTTTATTTGTTATAATCAAAATTATTTCTGTAGCTTACATAATAGAAAGGCTATATAATTTACAAATTCGGCAATCTGAAAAATTTAAAAAATTAGCAGAAAATAATAGAATTAATTCTATGTTTATTTTACCTAATAGGGGAATTATTTATGATAGATACAACTCAATTTTAGCAGATAATGTAGAACAATATCAGCTAATTTATAGATATACTAATACAAAAGATAAGTATAAGCATCTTATGCAAATTTTTAAATACCTAGATATTGACAATAAAAAAAAAGAAAAATTATTAAAAAATTTAAGTATAAATAGAAATGATTTTTTGCAAGTAGTGGTTAAAAATGATTTGCTCTGGAAGGAAGTTGCAAAAATATCATCTAATATAACTGAACTTAGAGGAGTATTTATAGAGGTGATAATGAGAAGGCATTATAAATCGTTATCTTCTTCTCATATAGTAGGGTATGTCAATACACCTGATAAGAACCAATATCCTAAGTTAGCAAATGTTCCTGGTACAGTAGTAGGCAAAATAGGAATAGAAAAATCATTTGATAAAAAACTACAAGGTAAATTTGGTTTAAAAAAAGAAGAAGTAAATGCACATGGAAGAGTGGTTAAGGAAATTTCTAGAGTTAATGGAATATCGGGAGAAGATATAAAAGTATCAATTTCAAAAGATTTACAAGAATTTTGTTATAATAGATTAGGAGATAATTCTGGATCTATAGTATTACTTGATGTAAATAGTGGAGAAGTTCTATCAATGGTTTCTAAGCCATCTTTTAACTCTAATGATTTTATTGTCGGCATGTCCCAAGACAAATGGAAAAATATTTCTAATAATGAACTTAATCCTATGTTTAATAGAGCTAGTCTTGGTACATATCCACCAGGTTCTATTTTTAAACTTATAGTAAGTATTACTGCATTTAATGAGAAAAACTTTAGTCCTGAAAAAAAATACTTTTGTAATGGAGGATACAAGTTTGGAAATCAAATTTTCCATTGTTGGAAAGAAGGAGGGCACGGATTTGTTAATTGTGAAGAAGCAATCTCTATGTCATGTGATTGCTATTTTTATGAACTTTCGTTGTCTTTAGGAATAAAAAAGATATCAGAAACAGCAAAACTATTTGGTTTAGGTGAAAAATATTTAGATGATATATTTCCTTCTGCTTCGGGTATAATACCTAATAAACAGTGGAAAAAAAGTAAATTTAATTCAGAATGGACTAAAAGTGATACTATAGTGGCTTCCATAGGGCAAGGTTTTTCTTTGTCTAGTCCTATACAATTAGCGATAATGATTGCTCGCATATGTACTAATGGCATTCAAGTTAAGCCAAAAATAATTAAAGATGAAACAACTAATAAAAAATTTAACAAAATAGCTGGATTAAAAGAAAATACTTATTCATACATTAAACAAGGTATGTTTAACACAGTAAATAGTATAAATGGAACAGCTTACCAATCTAGAAATATTGCTCCTAATTATTTTATGGCTGGGAAAACGGCTACTTCTCAGGTAAGAAGAATTACAATGTCAGAAAGAGAAGAAGGTATTAAAAAAAATGAGGATTTACCAAGAAAAATGAGAGATCATGCTTTATTTGCAGGGTATTTTCCTCATGATAGGCCAAGATATGCTTTTAGTGTAATAGTTGAACATGGAGGTAGTGGTTCAAAAACCGCAGCTCCAATAGCTAGAGATATTTGTAAAAAGCTTATTAAAAAAATATGAATTTAACACATTTTAAAATATCCAATAGAAATAATTTTTTACAAATTATGAAGGCCGTTAATTGGGATATAATTTTTATATTAGTATTATTTTTTCTAACAGGCTGTACTGTTTTATATTCGGCATCTGGTGGGGAGGTGTCTTTATTAGTAGAGAAACATATATATAAATTTTTATTCTCTGTATTAATATTTATATCAATATGCTTTTTAAATTATAAATTTATAAATAAACTAAGTTTTATCTCTTATTTAATAAGTATTTTTTTATTAATATTTTTAATGTTTTTTGGTGTTGAAAGTGGAGGATCAAAAAGATGGATAAGTTTAAGTTTTTTTTCAATTCAACCATCTGAATTTGCTAAAATATTTTTAGTACTTGCTTTGGCTAAATATTATAGCGAAGTTAGCTATATTAAAAATAATTCTTTAATAAAGAGTATATTCCCCCTTATATTTATATTAATACCTTTCTCATTAATTGTAAATCAACCAGATTTAGGTACTAGTCTTTTATTAGTAGCTAATGGTCTGAGTATAATAATTATATCAGGAATTAGTATATGGTTAATTATTATAGGGCTTGCTATATTTATAAGTTTAATCCCTTTAACGTGGAATTTATTACACAATTATCAGCAAAATAGAATAATTACATTTCTAAACCCTGAAACTGATCCTCTTGGAAGTGGTTACCATATAGCTCAATCAAAAATAGCAATAGGATCTGGTGGTTTTACTGGGAAAGGCTATATGCAAGGAAGCCAAAGTCAGCTAGAGTTTATACCTGAAATTCATACAGATTTTGTGTTCTCAATATTTTCTGAAGAATTTGGATTTTTAGGTTCAATTATAATTATTTTACTTCATTTATATCTTTTTTTCTATGGCATAAAATCTAGTTTTTATGCAAATAATTTATTTGATAAGTTAGTAATATTTGGTTTAACAATTAACTATTTTTTTTACTTTTTAATAAATATATCTATGGTAATAGGACTTGTTCCTGTAGTAGGTGTTCCTCTACCTATTATATCTTATGGTGGAAGTTCTATGCTAGCTATAATGATGTCATTTGCTATTATTCAAAAAATTAACATTAATAGAAAAATAAATTAACTTACCTCTTTTAATTTTTTTTCTAATGTTTTTATTTGATCTTGTGATAAATTCATATCTTGAGCAATTTTAGTTAGCTTTGTTCTTTCAGTAGTTGTAATGATACCGTCCTGTAAAGCTTTAGATAATTCATTTTCATATTGAGCTTGCCTTCTTTTTAACTGATCAGTAAAACCTGATGCAAGTATACCTGATGGCAAGGCAACAACACCGATACCAATTATAGCTATTATAGCTCCAAAAAACTTTCCCATACCTGTTACAGGAGTGACGTCTCCATAGCCTATTGTTGTAAGAGTTGCAATTGCCCACCACATTGCTTCTGGTATAGACCCAAATTTATCTGGTTGCGCATCTTTTTCAAACATATATATACCTGTAGAGGCTACAAGCATAGCTATAGTGAGTAAAAACATTGCTGCTAAAAATGATTGTTTCTCTTCTTTTAAAACTCCTAATAATAGATTCATTACTTTAAAATATCTACTAAACTTAAGAAGCCTTAACATTCTAAGAGCTCTTAAAATTCTTAAATCTACTTCAAAAATCATCGGCAATAATCCCGATAATACTGCGAGTAAATCAATAATTGCAGGCCAAGTACTAGCATATTTTAATCTCGTAATAAATTTATTTTTTTTAATTTTTTCTTCNATACANACCCATATTCTTAANATATATTCTATTAAAAAAATAAAAGTAGAGAANCTCTCAAAAATTAAAAACTCNAATGAATAAACAGAATAAATGCTNTCTACAGTTTCNAAAAGTACAGCTATTATATTAAAAATTATAAGAGTAATTAGAAAAATATCAGTGTANAAACTAANNTTATCATTAGGGTTNCCCCTTTCTAAAACTTCCCAAATTCTTCTTCTNAGAGTNNTNTTATTCATTATTTATTTTATTAGCTGATCCTTGNATTGCNGTAGCNCCAACTTTTTCNAAATCNTTTTTATTTTTATTTATAATNCTTTCTAATATTTTTTTTATATTATCTTCTGCCTTTTCTTTAGAGTTAGCATTAATTGTAACATTACCATTAATTATCCATTTAACATTATATTGCATAGCGTTACTCCATTTCATTAGTTTCTTTTAAAGATAGTATATTATTATAAATTTCATTTGATTCTTTCTGTAACTCATCTAGAGCTTTTTTATTTACATTTTTAAATATAGAATCTCTTGCTTTTCTACTATTTTTTATATCTAAAGCCGAAGCTACAGATAACCATAAATAAGAATTGTTATAGTCTGGTTTTTTTGGCACAGTTAAATACCATCTAGCAAATGGAATTATTGCAAATATTTTTCCATCATTAATAGAATTTTCTAAATTTTCCTTGATTTCAGTGTCTATCTCATCTTTATTAGACTCACTAATTTTTTTTAAACTTTTATTTACAATTTTTTTTCCTTCTTTTTGGCCATGTAGCTTTGACATCATAGACCAAAAATAAGCTAGTTTAAAGTTTTGTGGAACNCCNTGACCTTTATAAAATATTATAGNAAGATTATATTGAGANNTNGCATCTCCCATTTCAGATANNTTTTCAAATTGTTTATATGCCTTTTCAAATTTTTTATTTTTATAAAGNNNAACTNCANTNACAAATTCTTTTTCTAAGTCAAATTTTTTAATAGGTANTTTTATTTCAGTAACATNATTTGATAGTATNATTTCACAAGTACANGTNTCTTNTAATTNATAATACTCTTTCATTTTTTTACATCCGCTTAAGGCTGCNATTTGNGATGCTTTTTTATTCGGNATATTTTGACTATAGCCTAAAGCATCAAACATACCNGTTNTTAAAAANTNTTCTGTAAGNGTNTNCCANTTNATGCATGCAGANCCTGANCTATTTTCTAATAAATCTTGAAAAGGTATATCCCATTTNTTCATGCTTCTNANATANGTNTCAACNATATTATTTTTAATTTTTTCTTTATCTCTATTTTCCAGNTTAGGAATTTCCGNATGAACANNNCCGATACTTAAGAAAAATATTATGAATATCTTNNNAAATANCATTACCTTCCTGCTATCATTACTAGCTGTAAATGCAAGACTCTCATTTTAAATTTTATATTTGGTTTTTTTTCATAAACTACTATTCTCGGTCTATCTGAATTAGGTTTTTGAAACTCTAGCGTCATGCCTTCCGGTAAAAAAATTCCATGATATTCTAGTGTTTTTTGAGGCTGACTTTTAAATGCATCTCTAAATTCAGCATCTATCCATATTCTAGCTAATACTCTTCCTAGTACATCTGGTAATATTGATTGAACATCTTTTCTATTATTTAAATAAATAGTTTCATCAACTAAAGAAAAAGGTGTTTTTAACTCCCCTTTTTTCACAGGAACAGGTAAAGTATTTTTTTTTACTGGAACTAAACTTTTTTCTTCTTTTTTACTCATATCATATATTTATTACTCATTGGTATCATTTTTGCAAACATAATACAAAAAGGAATATATATATGTTTACTATAACAAGGAATGGATTAGATGCAATCTCAAAAGATCTGGGAGTAATCTCTAATAATATTGCTAATGCTGGAACAAACGGTTTTAAAAGAAGTAGAACAGAGTTTGTAGATTTTTACTCTAAGGCTTTATCTGATAGTCCTAATAATAAAGTAGGATTAGGCTCTCTTTTTCAGGGTAGCCAAAAAATTATGCAACAAGGTTCTCCTATTATGACAGATGGAGCTCTAGATTTAAATATTTCTGGAAGAGGCTTTTTTATATTATCTCCAAAAGTAGGAGCAGACCCTAGGTTTACCAGGGACGGATCATTTAGTTTAGATGCATTAGGAAATCTTGTAACTACTGACGGTTTTAATGTGGCAGGATTTAGAAGAGATGAATTAGATGGTTTAATTAAAACCTCTGCTGAGCCTATTAACATTCCTTTATCTATTGAAAATAAAGAGGGTAGAACTGTAAGTCTTACAGGTATTAATATAGATGCCTATGGTAATATTGAGACTACATATGGATTAAATGATATTATAAAAAGAGGACAAATTGCACTAGCTAAATTTAATAATGATACTGAGTTAAAATCAGTTGGAGCTAATGCATTCCAGGCATCAAATAAAAGTGGTTTACAAGTATTAGGATCTCCTCTTGAAAGTAATCTAGGAGAAATAATTTCTGGTGCACTTGAGAGCTCAAATACAAATATAGCTAATGAAATGGTCTCGATGATGAGGACACAACAAGCTTTTAATGGAAACGCAAGGATTATGCAAGCTAGTGTTGATATCACTAGAAGATTAATGGAATAAATTCTAAATTATAGGTAATATCATTTTGAGATTAGTTATTTCAAGTTTAATATTCTGATCTAAACTTAAAAGACCATGGTTATTTACAGCTAATGGTTTATCCAGAAATAAAATAATTTTTAACTTTTTACTATTATTAATATTTGAAAATTTATTTAAATTACTTAATATACTTTCAAATTTACTTTCGGGTAAATTTATTTGACCTTCCATTATAGGCTTTTCTATACTTATTGTTATAAAATCTTTAGAAGATGGTGATGTTTTTTTAAAAATTAAATCACATCTGCCTCTAGCAATATTCAATAAGTCACATGAAAAAAACAATAAGTCGCTATTTTTATTTATATCTAAATTTAATTCAGATTTTGAAACAAGCATTTCTAAATTTTTAACTTGTAGCCATTCACTCATAATTTATAAGATATTTTTTATTTCATTTCTTAATTTTTTTATAGCAAATGATTTTATTTGTGAAATTCTTCCATTCGTGAGATCTAATATTTTTGCTATTTCATATACATTTAATTCTTCGACATAGTAAAGTTGTATAATTAAAGCCTCAACTTTTTCTAATTTTTTAAGTGCATTTAATAAAGCTTCTCTTAGTTCTAATGCTGTGAATTGTTCTTCAGGATCATTTTCTTTAGAATGAAACCAAAGGGAAAACTCATCGTAAACTGCCTCAATACTTTCTAGTTTATTAACTGCAAAAGCCTCTTTCCATTTATGTAATTCATTTATATTTAAATTAAGTTTTTCAACTAATTCATCATCTTGAGGATCTCTATTTAGGTTTTTTTGTAGTTCTTCAAAAGCTTTATCATATTTTTGCTTGTTATGAATTGTTGTTCTACATAGATTTGAATTTTTTCTAAGAAAGTCAATAATTTCTCCTTTTATTCTTATTCGAGCATAACTAGAAAATGTGACTCCTGGTTTTTCAATGAAATTTTCTGCAGCAGTTACTAAACCTAACATTCCTATTTGAATAAGGTCATCTATTTCGACTATATTTCTAACTCTACCATGATAGTGCCAAGCTATTTTTTTTACTAAATTTATGCAGCCTTTAATTAATGTTTCTTTATCGCTAGAGTTTATACTTTTATATGAGGCTGTCATTAATTTATTTTATTGAATTATTAAAAAATTTTATTCCATTATGAGTATTTTTAGAAGCATTATTTACATTGTTTAATAAACGATTAAATAAACTAATTATATTTTTATTTTGTTTATTTAAAACTATAGGTTGTTTTTTTAAAACCGAATTCTTTATTTCCTTCATATTTAGCAAGCTACCAATATGATTTAAATTCACATCATAAAACTTTGTAACGATTTCTTTAAACTTTTCAAAGACTAACTTTCCGTGATGTTCGCTACTAACCATATTAGTAACTATACAAAATTCCTTAAATTTTAATTCTAAATTACATACTTTTATAAGTGTGAATGCATCCATAAAACTTGTAGGTTCATTAACTAAAACTATTAATAATTTATCTGAAGCAGATATCATATTTAAAGCCATCTCATCTGCACCTGCACTAACATCTACATATAGATTATCAACTTTATTTGATAAACTTTCAAAGCTTCTAATAAAGTTAAATTTTTTTGTTTCATCAACACTGAGTAGTTCTGTAATACCTGAACCTCCAGATAAAAATTGAATATTATTTGGGCCTTTAACAATTGCCTTCTCTAAACTTATATTGCCTTCAATTACATCTCTGACAGAGGTTTTTGGATTAATTCCTAATAAAATATGAGCATTAGCCATACCCATATCTGCGTCCAATAACAAGCATTTATTTAAATTAGAATGCGTAAGAGCTAAATTTACTGATATAGTTGTTTTACCAACACCACCTTTTCCACTTGCTATAGCTAGTGTTTCTGACATATTATTCCCTAAAAGTTTTCCTTCATATATTTAGCTAAAATATCGGTATTAGTAAATAATAATGAGTCCACTATTGATCTAGTACCACTTACTAATCCTATTTTTCCTTGTAATTCAGCTAACTTACTTAATGCTATACTGGATAAATTACATTCATCAGATTTAGTTAACGCAATTATAGGTCTCTGGGCTTTAATTTTTTTCCATGTATTTTCTATCATTTCCGAAGATGAGCCACTTTGTAAACATAATATTGAGCATATATTGTTATCTCCATGTCTTCTTTCTAAACTTTCAATAATTTTATTACCTGTTTCAATATCACCTGCTAAATCAACAACAATTTTGGCATTATCGTTTAATACCATAGTATCAGATAAATCTCCATTTTTTAATTGATTTGTAATAGGAACATTCAGTAATCTAGCAAAAGATTTCAAATCTTCTGAGGCAGATTTACTATTTCTACATAATTCAGCTAAAACAATATTATTTCTTCCTAGTTTATCGACTATCGCTGAGCCTATTTTAGCTGCCATAGTAGTTTTTCCAGATCCTGATGTCCCAGTTACTAGAATGAGTTTAGAATTAAAAATTCTTTCTGGAAAAGGTGAAGATAAACTTTCAGATAGTTCCCTGAAAAAATTTACTCTTGTATCTTCAAAATCATCATTACTATTTTTATCTAGAAACTTTTCTAAAATAGTATTTGAAAATCCTATTTGTTTTAATTTTAAAAAATTAGAAAAGCTATAGTTACTTTTTTTAAAATCATCAGTTATATAAAGGTTTTCTAATTTTTTATCAATTTTATCCAAGAGCTTAGACATTTCCTCTTTGATTATATCTTTATATTGATCTTTTAAAATATTTGGAGTTGGATTTTTTTGTAGGTCTGATTTAATTTGAGGATTATTTAAGATGTTATTTCTAATATCTAATTTACCAGAATTCAATTTATAAATATTAGCAAACTTTTTCTTATCATATCTTTTTTTAACAGAACTTTTAGCTTTTTTAGAATTTGAAGCTGTTATGGAAACCAGACCATCTTCCTTTTTAGTTGATAAGATTACGCAATCTTCTCCTAACTCTTTAACTACTTTTTCCATTGCGGTTGTAGTATCTTTAGCTCTAATTACAGTTGTGCCATTTATCATTTATTTTTCTCCTCTAGTTTTTTATTCTCTATTGTTGCAAGTATTTTTATTTTTCTTGTTTCAGGTAACTCAGTAAAAGCTAATACATTTAAATCTTCAATATTCTGTCTAATTAAATTTGCTAAATCTCTTCTTATAATTGGCGAGGTCAGTAAAATACAATTATCACCCTGTGAAGATGCAGTTTCGTATGCTTTAGCTATAGCTTGAAGCATATTTTGTGTAAAAAGTGGATCTAATGAAATACCAGAATTATTTTTTTCTTTTAGTGCATTTATAATAATTTGTTCCATCTCTGGTGAGAGAGTTATAACAGACAACTCTTTATTTATAGGGCATATTTTTTGTATTAAAAGGCCTACTAAAGCTGGTCTTATTATCTCTGATATTTCAATAATAGACATTTTTGAAATATTTATATTAGATAAAAGTTCTAAAACTCTTTTTAAATCAGTAATAGGAACTGACTCAGCAAGTAATATTTTTAAAATACCTGTTAATTGATTTAATGGTAATATTTTAGGAATAACAGTCTCAACAAGTTTAGGTGAAGATTTCTGTAAATTGTCCAGTAAATCTTGAACTTCATCTTGTCCGATTAAATCACCAGAATGTTTAACTAATAATTGATTTAAGTGTGTTGCAATAACTGCTTCTGGAGTTACAATCATATATCCTGAAGTTTCTGCTTTATCTTTATTATGTCTATCTATCCAAACAGCATCCATATTAAATGAAGGATCCTTTACTTCAATACCTGTAATTTTTACGTCACTTTCTGATCCTGGTATGGCTAATAATTTATCCGGAAAAACTTGATTTTGCCCTACTATAGTATGTCCAAGTTTAATGGTATATTCGTCTGCACCTAAATTAAGGTCATCTGTAATTCTTACAGAAGGTATAATAAAGCCTAAGTCTATAGAAACTTGTCTTCTAACTCCGGTAACTCTAGAAATTAATGGACCAGTATTATCTTTATCAACTAGTTTAATTAGGCCATAACCTAATTGAATTGATATAGACGAATTATCTGCTATCTCATTCAAGTTTATTATGTCTTTTTCTTCATTATTATTTTCTTCTTCTATTTTTAAATTTTCTTCTATTTCATCATTTTTGCCTTTTTTAAATAGATAATAGCCTATGCCACCTGCACAAAAAGCACTTACAATAAATAATAAATTTGGCATGCCTGGAATAAAACCTATTAAAAGTAAAACTCCAGCTGCTGGAAACCATGCTTTAGTCATACCAACTTCATTTGATATTTGATCAGATAAATCAAAATTAGATGAAATTCTTGTGACTATCACAGCTGTAGCCATTGCCAATAATAAAGAAGGTATTTGTGCAACTAATCCATCTCCTACAGATAAAATAACGTAATTTTCCGCTGCATTTGTAAATGATAGATCATGCTGAGTAGTTCCAATTATAAGTCCACCAACAACATTAATAACTAAAATTAAAATTGCAGCTATAGCATCTCCTTTAACAAACTTTGAAGCTCCATCCATAGCACCATAAAAATCTGCTTCTTTTTCAATGCTTTCTCTCTTTTCTTTTGCTTCTTCTGGACTTAGAATACCCGCTCCTAAATCAGCATCAATTGCCATTTGTTTGCCTGGCATAGCATCTAATGTAAATCTAGCAGAAACTTCAGAAACTCTTCCTGCACCTTTGGTAATTACTACTAAATTAATAATTATTAATATTGCAAATACAAAAATTCCAACTACGTAATCACTTCCAATAACAAAGTTTCCGAAAGCCTCAATAACATTTCCAGCAGCATCAGTTCCAGTATGTCCTTCACTTAACACTATTCTAGTGGAGGCAACATTAAGGCCTAACCTTAAAACGGTAGCAAATAGAAGTACAGTAGGAAAGCTTGAAAAATCTAATGGTTTAAAAGTTTGTAAAGCTACCATAAGTACTATTAATGAAATTAAAATATTTGAAGTAAAGAATACATCTAATAGCATTGCTGGTAAGGGAATTACCATCATTGTCATTAAAATAAGAATGCCAATAGGCAAACTTATAGTAGATAACACTTTAATAACTAAGCTTTTATCTTTTTTAACTAAATCCATAACTTATTTCAAAAAATTGACACTTTCTTCTAAATAATTAGTAATTTTAATAAAAATAATTAACATCTCAGTTAAGAAGCAATAAACATGCCAGTTTAAAAAAAAATTATTTCTTTAAATGTAGAAATTTACTAAATTAGCTTTTTGGCATGTTATATGCAAGAAACTTGTAAATTTTGGAGATATAATATGATAAAATACTTTTACATTTTTATTTTGATAGGCAGTTTTTTATCAGGATGTTCAAACCAATATACTGGACTAGGTTTTCCATATTCTAATCAAGATAAACAAGCTAGAATTGATAAAATAAACATTCCTGAAGAAGGTCAAGACGTAATTAAAGCTACAGAGGAAATTTTATCTGCTTCAGTAGAAAAAGTTCCAACTATAACTGCTGTAGGTTATGCTGTGGTTTCAACTCAACCAGGTAAAAATATTGCTCAGAAAAGATTGATGGCTATTAGAGCAGCTAGAATGGGAGCAATGAGGGAATTAGCAGAACAAATTCATGGATTAAAAATAGATTCTAGAACTACTGTTATTGATTTGGTTACTCAAAATGATACTTTTAGAACTATGGTTCAAGGTACTATTAGAGGAGCAAAAACTGTAAGAATTAATCCAACTGGTGATGATACTTATGAAACCGTTTTAGAAATAGATAGAGAAATAATGTTACTATTATTAAGAGAAGCTAGAAGTATTAAGGCTTAAATATGAAAAAAATATTTTTCATAACTTTAATTTTTGTTTGTATTTATTCTAATATAAAAGCAGATAATGCTACTTTAAAGTCAGGAGAGTTTTTTTCTAAAACTATAGAAAATATAATACCTGTCAATTTGTTTAAACAGTTTGGAAAAAAAATCACTCAATTTGCTGGAAAAGAAATGTTATTTGGTGTTGCAGCAACCAGTTTATTGTCTGAGGGTTTGACTGCGAAAAACAATAAAAACAAAGATATTATACAGACTAATAATTTAACTAAGGTTTATGCCAAAGGTCAAATAAGTCTTGAAGGAATTGATGAAAACTTAGCTAAAAGAAGAGCATTAGAAGATGCTTTGTATTTTGCTTCAATGAAAGCTGGGGCTGTCGTAAGAGGATTTAGTACAATAGATGAGAAAACAAGCCTAAATGAAAATTTTTTAGTTCAACCTAATAATAAAATTCTAGATTATAAAATAGTTAAGTCTTTTAAAGAAAATAACAATTATATAGTAGAAGTTGAGGCCGTAGTTGGAAATTTAGAAAAATTTGATAGTACTTGCTCTGTAAGAAAAGTCTTAAACGTAAATGAGTTTAAAGGGAATTACATTATAAACAATAGTACACCTTCCTGGGCATATAATTATATTGATAAATTATTATATAAAGTTAGAAGACATATGTTAAATAATAAAAATATTAATTATGTTGATCATTCTAGAAAAGTATATGACTTTAACTTTTCTAATTTTGATAAATCATATGATTATAAGACTTTAGTGAATGGTGAAGAAAAAATGCAAAATGGCGGATATATTTATGTACCATCATTTAGTATAAAAAAGTCAAAAATTTTTCCAAAGTTTCATTTTTCAAATTACAAATTAAATTCAAATAGGTCAGAAAAAAGTGATTTCTTTGACAAGGATGTTATAAGTCTTAATAGTAAAATAGAAATTTTTCATACCGTAACTAATACTTATGTAACCTCAATAGAAAAAGAATACTATATACCTATAAATATTGACAGTAACTTTGAAATGGTTGAGCTTTTTTCAAAAAAAGATGTAAATTTTATAAATAATAAACTAAATGATATTTCATTAGATATATATAAAATTATTTCTACAAAACTTTTTTGTGAACCAATAGTTGCTGAAATTGAAATTGTAAATAATAAATTACAAATTCCTTTAGGAATGAAACAGGGGCTAAGAGTCAATCAATTAGCCGTTTTGGAAGATCATAACGGTTTTAACGATATTACTATGTTATCAATAAGTAAATTAAGTAACAACAGAGCAACATTATCTCCATTGAACTCAAATATAAAAATAGATAGTTTTTTGGGAAAACAAGCTAGGTTTTTGGAGTAGTTATAATGAAAAAAAATATTATTTTTTTATTTGTATTTAACATTTTTTTAAATAGTTTTTTATTTGCTGAACCTTTTGTAGTTCATGAATACGCTGGTACATCATCAATAAATGTGAATGAAAATAGTAAAAATTTCTATGAAAATGAAGATTATAGTACTTATTACAAAATTAAAAAAAATGATAGTTTGTCTGGTATATTAAACAAATTTTATGGTACTAATAATTTAAATTTGAATGTAGTTAAAGCCGCGGTCTTATTAAAAAATAAACATGCATTTGTAAGGAATAATGCAAATTTTATGTTTGCAAATAAAAGATTATATTTACCTTCTGTAAAAGAAATTAAAAACTTGATTTATAAAAACACTAAAAGAAAAAGTAGTATTTCTAAAAACTTTACAAGAGAGAAAGAGATTTATTTCTTTGGTAATTAAATGAAATATAACAAATTATACTTTATATTATTTTCGTTTGCAGTTTCTAATTCTTATGCTACATCAAACTCTGAGATTAATTATGTTATCAAAGAGTTTTTAATAAAACATAATGTAAAACAAGATTTTAGCATTAACAAAAAACTTAGGTTGCCAAACTGTCAAAAGAAATTAAAAGTAAGAAAAAAATTTGATTCATTTAAAACTTTAGAGATTATATGTCAGCAGGATAATCCTTGGAAATACAATATTAGGACTAAAATTTTAGATAATAAAAAAAAACATATCAAAAAAAATAAAATTAAAAAACCACTAATAAGATTAATTAAGTTAAATAAAAATATGAAGAAAAATCAAGTAATTACGGAAAAAGACATTTATTATGAAAAAACTAATAAAATTGGTGCTAGTAACTATATTTCTGACATGAATGAAGTTTTAGGTAAAAAAACTAAAATTTCTCTAAGAGAAGGTCATATATTAAGGGATAGACATATAAAAAAAAACTGGACAATATCAGAAGGACAAAAAATTATAATAGAAAATAATAAATCTAATATACAAATACTGATTAATGGAATAGCATTAAATTCGGCTATGCAGGGAGAACACATACAAGTTTTAAACAAGAGTACTGGAAAATCAATAAAGGCATGGGTAAAAAATAATAAAAAAGTTTCAATTTTTCGCTAAATATTTGATAACGTAAGTCGTTAATACAAACATGGAGATTATAAATGATAGATAAATTAAATAACATAAATGCTGGAAATGCTCAAAACAAAAGGGCTGTAGAAGATAGCAAGACTAAAGATATCAGTATTAAATCAGCTAAAATATCTAATAATAATTCTGAAAAAATTTCCAATAATGTAGATATTAGTTCAGGGTTGAATATTAAAGATATGAGTAATCAAGCTCCTATTGATGCTGCAAAGATCAGTAATATCAAAGAAGCTATTGCAAAAGGTGACTATCCAATTGATTTAGATAAGATAGCAGACGCATTATTACAAGCTTATTCAGATATTAAGTAATTTAGTGATTGTTGAATTTACAAAGTCTTTAGAACATTTAGAAGATTCTTTTAAGTCTGATCCTAAAAGTGTTATTGCTAGTACTATAGAACTGGAAAATAATCTGAATAATTTTAAAAAAGCAGGACTATCAAATTTATCTCATTCAAGTCATTTACAAAATATTACAAAATTGATTGAAAAATTATCTATATTAAATGAATATAAGTTAAATTTAGTCAAAGAATTTTCTGTATACAATAATAAAAAAAAATAATTATACATTCAAATTAAATTTTCTATAATAAATTATGGAAAATATGGATTTTATAAAGTTATATTGCTTTTTATTTTTTATAATAATTCTTCTGTTATGGAAATTTTGGAAAGACTTTGATTATAAAAATAAGCATTTTAGTCAAATTGATATACTAAATCAGAAACATATTTCTTTCTTGAAAGAGATTGAAGCTTTATCATTAGAAATAGCAGAGAATTCAAAAAAAATAGATAATTTGTCTGGTTATTTAAAAAGACTAGACCAAAATGCCTCTAGGTTAGCTGATGATATTAGAGGTGATCAAGCTATGACAAAGGCTATAGAAATGGCTCGTAGGGGGCAGGATCATCTTGATATAATAAAAGCAACAGGCTTAAGTAATGAAGAAGTAGAAGCTATAATACACTCTCATAAAGATAATTAATTTTCTTGAGTTTTAATAATAAAAAATACTTTGCCTTAGGAACAATGAGTGGAACTTCATTTGATGGTGTTGATGCTGCAATTGTAGAAACGGATGGTAATTATTCTATAAAAAAAATAGTATCAAGTTTTATTGGGTATGATAAAAAAGAAAGAGATATTTACCACAATTCTATATTAAAAAACTATGCAAAAATAACAAGTATAATAGATAATAAACACAAACTGGTAATAAAAAATATTTTAAATAAATTTGGTGAAAAAGTAGATATAATAGGGTTACATGGACAAACTTTTTTTCATAACCCCAATGCTAAGTGGACTTGGCAGTACATAAATGCAAGGTATATAGCTCAATGTTTTAAAACCAATGTTATTAGTGATTTTAGAATAGCTGATGTAAATAAAGGAGGAGAAGGAGCTCCATTAGTGCCATTATTTCACAAAAATTTATTATTAAAAAAAAAGTATGATTATCCTATTGGAGTATTGAATTTAGGGGGAATATCAAATATTACAATTGTAAGAAATCATAATGATTTTTTGGGCTTTGATACAGGACCAGGTAATGGACCATTGGATTTATTAATTTATAATAGATTAAATTTAAAAATGGATAAAAATGGAGAGATAGCAAAAGAAGGAAAAATAAATTATTATATAAAAGAGAAGACACTAGATTTATTAAAGAATCATATCGCATCAATTTCTTTTGATAGAAAAAACATAGATAAAGTGTGTTTAACTTATATGGATTCATTAGAAACTAAAAATGCATTAGCAACTCTTATTGATATAATTACTCAAATTATAACTAATAAAATAAAAAATTTTAATTTAAAAACTTTAATAGTAACTGGAGGAGGTAGAAAGAATAAAACATTTATTCTTAGTTTAAAAAATAAACTGAAAACTCAAGTATTAGTAGCAGAAAATTTAGGGTGGGATGGAGACAGTTTAGAGGCAGAAGCATTTGGATATTTAGCCGTAAAAAGTCTTCTAGGAAAACCATATACTTTTAAGAATACTACTGGTGTAGAAAAAAGTAGTACAGGAGGAATATTATTTTATTACACTAATTAAATATTCGAAGAAGCTGCTTTATCTACATATTTCTTTATAGTTGTATTAACCGTTTCTAGTTTATCTGTAAAAAAATGATCGGCTCCTTTAATTTTAGAGTATTTTATATTTATGGAACGTTGCCCATCCAACTTGTTTGCAAATAGTGCTACATCAGTTTCATTTACAATATCATCGGTATCTCCTTGTATAATCATTCCTGATACTGGACATGGAGCCAGGAAACTAAAATCATATTTATCAGCTGGAGGAGAAATAGCTATAAAATGCTGAATTTCAGGTCTTCTCATTAATAAGTTTAAGGCTATAAATGCTCCAAAAGAAAATCCTACTACCCAGACTTTTGTGCTTTCAGCATTGTTTAATAAAAGCCAATCTAAAGCACATGCTGCATCAGTCATTTCTCCTATGCCTTCTTCACCAGAATATTCTCCTTCACTTTTACCTACACCTCTATAATTAAAACGCAGAACAGAAAAACCCATCGCGGTAAAATTTTTAAAGCAATTGTAAATAACTTTATTGTTCATATTACCCCCATGGGCAGGGTGAGGATGAAGTAATATAACTAAAGGTGGATTGTTGTTAGGCCCTTTATTATAACGTCCTTCTATTCTTCCTTCTGGACCTGGTATAGTTACTTCATGCATAATTTTTAATTGTATTTAAATTCTTGGTATTTATACTATATTTACTTAATACAAATATTCTACTTTATTTAAGTCTTATGTTCAATTTAATAAAAAGTATAAAAAAAAGAGATCCAGCAGCTAATAATTATCTAGAGATTATATTTCTGTATCCTGGTTTACATGCTATCTTACTGCACAGAATTGCTAATTGCTTTTGGAATTTAAAACTAAGCTTTTTTGCTAAAATTATTGCTTATATTTCAAGAATGATAACTGGTATAGAAATACATCCTGCAGCTAAAATAGGAAAAAATTTATTTATTGATCATGGTATGGGAGTAGTAATAGGAGAAACATCAATTGTCGGGAACAATGTTTTAATATATCATGGTGTAACTTTAGGTGGAACTAGTTTAACAAAAGGTAAAAGGCATCCTACCATTAAAGATGATGCAATTATTGGAGCTGGAGCTAAGATATTAGGGCCCATAATTGTAGGAAAACAATCAAGGGTTGGAGCTAATGCAGTGGTGACAAGAAATGTTGAAGACTTTTCAACCGTTATGGGAATACCTGCTAAGGTAATAAAAAAATATGAGAAAAAAAGTAGTAAAACTTTTACTCCTTACGGTACTCCAATAGATATAGATTAAAACAATGAAATTTAAGTTGATTTTATAATATTATGAGACATTACTTAGATTATAATGCTTCTGCTCCAATGAATAAGCATGTTAAAAATTATATTAAAGAAATCATTGATTTTTATGGAAATCCCTCTTCAATCCATACAAAAGGAAGGAGGATAAAAAATATTTTAGAATTAGCTAGGCAAAGAATTGCTTTATTTATAAATTGTGTTCCAAAAAATATAGTATTTACCTCGGGAGCTACTGAAGCAAATAACTTAGCTTTAAACGGATACAAAAAAAAAATAATTTCTTCAGTTGAGCATGAGTCTATTATTAAACAGAAAAACACCATTACTGTAAAAGTCACTAAAGAAGGTTATATTGATTTAGATATGCTAGAAAATATTTTGCAAAGTTTAAAGAGTAAAGATAAAGCTATCGTCTCAGTAATGTTCGCAAATAATGAGACAGGTATAATACAGCCAATAGAAAAAATAAGAGAAATTTCTTTAAAACATAATGTACCTTTTCATACAGATAGTGTACAGGCTATTGGAAGGTTAAATATCGATTTTTTAAAGTTAGGTATTGATATGATGACAGTCTCCTCTCACAAAATTGGTGGTCCAAGCGGAGCAGGAGCTTTAATTGTAGCATCAAAAAAGCAAATTTTAAAACCAGTATTACTCGGAGGAGAACAAGAAGATAGTTTAAGATCTGGCACTGAACCTTTTTTAGCAATAGCAGGGTTTGGTCAAGCTGCTGAAATTTTAGAGGTAAATAAAATAGAAAAGCTAAAAGTATTAAGAAATTCATTTGAAAATAAATTAAAAAAAGCAAATCTAGGAATAAAAATTATAGGCGAAAAAAGTAAAAGATTACCAAATACATTTATGATGTATACTCCAAAAATAAAAGCAGAAGATCTTTTAATTGCTTTAGATCTGGAAGGTTTTGATGTAAGTACTGGTTCTGCTTGTTCTTCAGGAAAAGCTGAACCAAGTATAGTTTTGAAAAATATGGGTTTTTCCAAACAAATAGCTTCAGGAGTGATAAGAATAAGTTTAGGACTATATAATAATATAGATGAAGCTGATAAATTTGTTTATGTTTTAAAAAAAATTTTGAAAAGGTTTGAAAATATTTAATATGATATATCTTGATAATCATTCTACGACTCAAGTAGATAAAAGAGTTTTAAAAAAAATGATACCATATTTTACTGAAAAGTTTAATAACCCTCATTCTCAGATTACTATTCATAATCAGGATATAATTTTTCAAATTTCTGAAGCTAGAAATAAGATTGCTAAACTAATTGGAGCTGAAAAGGAAGAAATTATTTTTACATCTGGAGCAACTGAGTCAAATAATTTAGCAATTAAAGGTTTAAAAGGTCATATATTAAGAGGAAAAAATCATTTTATATCTCTTAATACAGAACACAAATGTGTTTTGGAGGCACTTAGGAAATTAGAATTTGAGGGAGCTAAAGTAACTATATTGAAAGTGAAAAAAAATGGTCTGATAGATGCTGATGAGGTTTATAAAAATATTAAAAAAAATACTTTATTAGTTTCAATCATGATGGCTAATAATGAAACAGGGGTAATTCAACCAATAAAAAAAATTGCAAAGATATGCAAGGATAAAAATGTGTTATTCCATACTGATGCTGCTCAAGCAGTGGGAAAAATAGATATAAATGTTAAGAAAATGAATATAGATATGATGAGCATATCAGCTCATAAATTTTATGGCCCTAAAGGTGTAGGTGCTTTATATATTAGGAGATTTCCTCGAATAAGACTCTCACCTTTAATTGACGGAGGAGGTCAAGAAGTAAACTTAAGATCAGGAACACTGCCGGTACCTTTATGTATTGGTTTAGGAGAAGCTGCAAAAATTTCTATGTTAACTTTAAAGAAAGAAAAAATAAAAATATCGGTTCTTAGAGATTATCTTTATAAAGGACTTAAAACGAAGATTAAAAATATATCTATAAATGGAGATACTAAGAATAGATTACCAGCTAATTTAAATATCTCAATTCCAGGAATTAACTCAGAGCTTTTAATTAAAAGCTTAAAAAATACAGTTATATCATCAGGTTCAGCTTGTACTTCAAGTAGTGTAGAGTCGTCTTATGTTTTAAGTGCTATGGGTTTACCTAAAAAAAAAATAGACTCTTCTATAAGAATTGGAATAGGACGGTTTACTACTAAATCAGATATCAATCATGCTATCAAAGATATAACTCAAACTGTAGGAAAATTGAGGGTAAATGGTTAAAGTTTTATATATAAACAACAGCACAACTAAAACTTTTAAAATAGAAAAAAATAAAACAATTTTGGATCTAGCTAAACAAGAAGATATAGGTATTGAGGGATCATGTGAAGGGTCAATGGCTTGTTCAACCTGTCATGTTGTTATACATAAAGATTGGGCAACAAAACTTCCAGCTCCTTGTGTTGATGAAAAAGAAATGTTATCTTTATTATCAAATTATTATAAAAACTCTCGTTTAGGATGCCAAATTGTTATAACAGAACTATTAGATGGATTAGAATTTAGTGTTCCCGAGGATATTTAATTATGCAATTATTCAAACGTACTCCTGATAGTTTTTTTCAAAAAGTCGAAAACTTTGATTATAAAACACAATATATTTACGAATTAGTTGATTTTAATGATGATTATAAAGATTTTAGATTAGCTTATATAGACGAGAACCATGACGGTGAAAGTGGAACATTACTTTTTATACACGGTCACCCAACGTGGAGTTATTTATGGAGACACTTAATTCCAATTGCTATAAAGCAAAATTTTAGAATATTAGCAATTGATTTACCTGGTTTTGGAAAGTCAGATAAACCAATAAAAAAAAATTTTTTTTCTTTTAATAATTACAGAAAAATTCTTTTAAATTTCATTGATAAATTAAATTTAAAAAATGTCAATTTAGTTCTTCATGAATGGGGAGGAACACTGGGACTTACTCTTCCTATTGATAATCCAAAAAATTATTCTGGTGTTATATGTTTTAATACATACATGAGCAGTAATTATACTAATTTAGGATCTAATTATTTGAATTGGATAGATACTAATATAAATAATGATGATTTGAATGTTAGAGCTTTAATGGCTAGAACAAATAGAATTTTAAATTTGTCTGAATGTAATGCCTATGAGGCACCTTTTCCTGATAAAAGTTATAAATTATCAGTTCAATTATTGCCAAGTATTTTTCCTTCTTCTGAAGAAAAAGATGGTTATGAAATTAGTTTAAAAGCACAAGACTGGTGGAAAGAAAATAGTTTAGATAAATGTTTTATTTTAGGCTCAGCAAAGGACCCTTTAATTCCTTTAGAAAAAATGAAATTATTATCTCAAATAATTTCAAAAAATGAAGTAACCCATGTAATTAACAATGCAGGACATTTTGTTCCAGAATGGGGAATGGAATTTGGAGAGGAGCTCTTTTCGCAGTTTAAGGAAAGTTAGTTTATATGACTATTAAAAATAAAAAAGTTGTTGTTGCTATGTCTGGAGGTGTAGATAGTTCAGTTGTTGCAGGGATGCTAAAAGAAGAGGGTTATGATGTAATAGGTATTACTCTACAACTGTATAAGTCTAATCAAGAAATTAAATCTAAGACTTGTTGTTCAGGAGTTGACATATATGATGCTAAAGAAGTAGCTAGAAAATTAGATATTCCTCATTATATATTAAATTATCAAGAAAATTTTAAAAAAACTGTAATAAACAATTTTATAGATTCTTATAAAAAAGGTGAAACTCCCATTCCATGTGTTCAATGTAATCAGCATATTAAATTTGAAGATTTACTATTAACAGCTAAAGGTTTAGGGGCAGAGTTTTTAGCAACAGGGCATTATATAAGAAAAAAAACAATTAATAATATTAATGGCCTATTTAAAGCAAAAGATGAGAGCAAAGATCAAAGTTATTTTTTATTTCAAGTAAAAGAGAAAGATTTGAGTTTTCTCAAGTTTCCCTTAGGTGATTTATTAAAAGAAGAGACTAGATTATTAGCTAAAAAGTTTGAAATTCCAGTAGCTGATAAACCCGAAAGTCAGGACATTTGTTTTATACCAGACGGTGATTACAGACAGTTTCTATCAAAATATAAAGGTTTTAAAAGGTCTGGAAATATTTTAGATCTTAAAAATAACCTTTTGGGTAAACATGATGGCATAGAAAACTATACTATAGGGCAAAGAAAACACATTAATGTAGCTATAAATAAACCACTATACGTAGTAAAAATAATTAAGGAAACTAATAGTATAGTAGTAGGAGAAAAAGAAGATTTAAAATCCAGTGAAATACATATAGATCAACTAAATTGGTTAGGTGATAAAATTTATATTAAAAAAAAATTTTGTGATAATTTGAATATCAAAGTTCGTTCAATGCAGAAACCTATGAAAGGTAAATTAGAGTTTTTAAAAAACAATCATGGAAAAGTATTATTAGATAAATATACTTATGCCGTATCAAAAGGGCAAGGATGTGTATTTTATAACAATCAAGATCAATTATTAGGAGGTGGTTGGATTAAATAAACATGTTTATAATGTATAAAACATTTACTATTAGTAAATTATGGCGGTGTAGCTCAGTTGGTTAGAGCAGGGGAATCATAATCCCAAGGTCGCAAGTTCAAATCTTGCCACCGCCACCATAACCTACAGTCAGTAACGGTTTTCGAGGTTACCAAAATTCAAAACAAAGTTCATTTTACATTTACACACATTTACACTAAAAAATCGGCACGAAATATAAGGACAGCAGAGAAGTTTTTTATATAATAAATTTATGAAATATTTTTTAATAATTTTTTTTAGTTTATTATTAACCACATTAAATTCAGAAGATTTTAAAGAATTAATAATAACCGGGACTGATCTTACTAAAACTAAAACTTTTGATTTAGGAAATAATAATAACTTTTCTAGTTTTACTGCAAATGGAAGTTGGACTGATAATTATGGCAATTATGGATTTAATAGATGTATGGGAATAATTAATAAAAACCCTAATAACGTTGATCTTTATTTTATGTGTGAAATGGAAGATAAAAATGGTTATAAAATTTGGTTAATTAGTAAAAGAAATTCAGAAACACAGTCTAGTGGAGTAGGATCGTATGAAATAGTAAATGCAACAATTCCAAAAAAGGAATTATTTATAGGTAAAAAATGCACATATGCTGTTAAATATCTTAGAGACACTAATTTTAATAAGAGTAAATGTAAAATATCAAAAGAGTTATCAAAAGTTTTTGAAAAAATGGGATCAGGAGATTAATGCAGTTTTAAATTCATTTTTAAATCCAATAATTATAAAAATGATCTAAACAACATTTTATAAGAATATTGTAAAATTATATTAATAACTTAAATAATAATGTATTGTTAACAATGTTATGAAATTATTAACATTTAATTCAAGCGTACTAAAACTATATTTTTTTTTGATTGCTCTAGTATTAATTACTAAAATATCTCTATGCAATGAGGAAAAAAAGATATTATTTTCTAATGAGTTAATAGGAAAACAAATTGATACTAAAACATTTATACTACAAAATGGCAGGAAATATACTTCGTTTAGAGTAGACGGAGGGTTTAAAACCTCAATCAACAAATATGGTACTTATGAATGTTCTGTAAATATAATAAACAACCAAGATAATAAATTAGAGAAATCTGATTATATTTGCGAATTTAAAGATCAAGATAAGTTGAGATTTTGGTCAATAGGAAAAAGATTGGAAGGGTCAGAACAGGATGTTGCAGCAGGTAAGTACCAAATTATAGATGGTGAGGGTTTTTGGAAAAAGTATATAGGTGTTGAATGTCTATATGGTATTGAATACGTAGATAAGTTTTATTTTTCATCACAGAATTGTAAAAAATAAAGATAAGTTTAAAGGTATTACAATACTTTAAGGATAGAAAATATAATAACTGTTCTACTCAAACTAAAGTTTAGATATCATGTATAGTTTAAATTCCTGCTCAGTATTTGGAAAATACCGCTCTAGATTTTTAAAGTTATTTTATCAATATTATACAGCAAAACTTATACACTAATCTTATACTCTAATCCTGAAATAGTCAGAAATAAGGCGATTCTTACTTTGTGCTGGGGAATCATGATTCCAAGGTCGCAAATTCAAATCTTGCCACCGCCACCACAAAACCACAGTCAGTATAGTTTGCAGATAATACTTAAAGTTCAAAAAATTAAAATAATCTGTGATTCCGCAATTATAGATTAATAAATATTAGGACAGCAGTAATGGTTTTATATAATATAAAATATATTTTTTAAAAGTTGATAAGAAAGGAACTACTTTAGATGTATATAAGGACAGTACAATTTAGGTTTAAAAACCCTCATACTATGACTTTTGCTATGAAAAAAATGATAGAAGGAATGTCAGATGTTTACAAAAAATATGGTATGTTAACAGTAACTTCTATTCAAACCAGTGAAGACCGTTTAACAAATGTTGCTGTATGGAAAAAAAATCCAGGTAATAAAATATTAGAAGACTTAGAATTAAAAATGCGAAACTTTTCTAAAATGTATGATTTTACTCATGCCATAGGTGGTGGTGTGGTAAAGTTATTATGGGATGTTGAAAAAGATTGGTTAGTTGCTGATTTATAAATAATTTTACACATAGACGAATATCAATAAGAAAGTTTACTTTATGGAAATTTAAGTATCTTTCTTATTAGTATTATTCATACTTGCAATATTATTTTATACATCAAAATAATTATTGAAATTATTATTGCAAATTATATTATCTTAATATGTTTTTAAGAATTGGTACAATGAGATTTCCTTCACAGGATAAAATGGACGCTTACATAGCAATGTTGCAAACAGTTTTTTTTAAAAAATTTCAAGAAGATACACTCATGCTACAACATTTAGTTATTAAAACTGGAGAAGGAAAATTAGCAGGTTACGGTCTTTATAAATCAAAAGAAGATCTTTTAAAAACGGGTAGTAAAACAAAAAAATTGCTTACAGACTTTGTTAAATCTCAAGGAGGAATAGTTGAATTTCATGATGGAGAAGTTATAGCAGATTGGAAAAGAGAAACATAAACCTAGTGTTACAATATTCAATAATGACGATTTCTTATTCTTCTACTTTTTTTGTATAACTACTTATCGCCTTAATTATTTTATCGGAAATCCCGGTCGCTGTGCCCTTCCAAATAAAATTACCACCGTCGTG
>NHDP01000024.1 GCA_002170595.1 Alphaproteobacteria bacterium TMED62 | reverse complement strand
ATTAAAGAAATATCTTTTAATTTATTTTTTTTATCACTAATTACATTGTCAATAGAAATTTAGGTTTTTAAAATTTAAAGTTTCTTGTATGTTTGTAATGGTAATATTTTTTAAACAATTAGAAATTAATTTTGATTTGAAAAAAATAATAGGTATAGCTGGATGGAGTGGGTCAGGTAAAACTACTGTTGTAGAAAGCCTAATAAAGATATTTAAAACAAAATATAATTTCACAGTTTGTGCTTTAAAACATGCTCATGAAAATTTTAAAATAGATCAAGAAGGCAAAGATAGCTTTAGATTTTCAAAAGCTGGAGCTAATCAAGTCATAATAAGTTCTAAGAAACAATGGGCTGTAATAAATAATTTAAATGACAAAGAAAAAGAACTTCAATATTTATTAAAGAAAACTACTAATTCAGATATTGTAATAGTAGAAGGTTGGAAACATTCTAATCTAAAAAAAATAGAAATTTATAGAGAAAAAATAAATAAAGATTTTTTGCACATAAAGGATAAAAATATCGTGGCAATTGCTCTAGACAACACTAATATTCAAATAAAAAAACCTATACAAAAGTTAAACTTAAATGACCATTTTGGTATTGCAGACTTTATTGTAAAAAATAAATTTGATATATAATATGATTACTACTGAAAAAGCCTTTAATTTAATAAAAAAAAATATTAATAAAAACCTAAAAATTTCAAAGGTAACTCTTAAAAACTCTTTAGGTAGATTTTTAGCAGAGGACATCAAATCAAATATAAACATTCCTCCTCAGAACAATTCAGCAGTTGATGGTTTTGCTATAAATTATTCCCAAAAAAAAAATAACTCTAACCTAAATTATAAAATAATTTCTGAAATAAATGCTGGAGATGTTTTTAAAAAGAAAATAGAAAAAAATCAATGTGTCAAGGTATCTACTGGTAGCCATTTACCATATTATTTAGATACAGTAATAATGCTTGAGGATATAAAATATATAAATAATAACTTTATAGAGCTCCCAAAAATTTTATCTACTAAAAAAAACGTTAGAAAAAAAGGTGAGGATATCAAGAAAGGTAAAATAATTATAGCTAAAAAAAGTATTTTAAGATCTCAAGAAATTGGTTTATTAGCCTCAATAAATAAGTTGGAAATTAAAGTTTTTAAAAAAATTAAAGTTGCTATAATTTCTAATGGCAATGAATTAGTTAACCCTGGTATAAATAAAAAAAATAATCAAATTTACGATAGCAATAGATTTATGCTTATGAGTTTATTAAAAATTCCATGCATTAATGTAACAGATTGCGGAATACTTAAAGATGATTACGATAAAATTAAAGAAAAAATTTTAAAATTAAAAAATAAATATGATTTAATAGTAATGAGTGGAGGAGCATCTGTTGGCCATAAAGACTATGTGGTAAAAATAATCAAAAAAATTGGTAAGCTAGTATTTTCTTCTCTTGCTATAAAACCTGGTAGACCAATGTCTTTTGGTATTTTAGATAACGAAGTACCTATTTTAATATTACCAGGTAATCCTGTGGCAAGTTTTGTTACTTTTAATTTATTTGGAAATTTTCTAATAAATTGTATGCATGGTTTAATTTCTAAACAACCAAATTTTTTTTTAGTAAAATCAAATTTTAATATGATAAAAAAATTAGGAAGAGAAGAATTTTTAAGGGGAAAACTTATTAGAAAAAATAATGAGTTATTTGTGATAAAGTATTCTACAGAAGGAGCTGGTATACTTAGTTCTGTAGTTTGGTCTGATGGATTAATAAAATTAAATTCAGATGTTAATAAAATAAAAATTAATGACTATTTACAATTTTATCCCTATGATATTTTCAAATGAGTGTTCATAATTTTAAAGGACTAAAATGTCCAGTACCCGTTTTGAAAGCATTCAAAATCATTAAGGAAAAAAAAACTACAAAAGAATTTATATTTCTTACCGATGATTCATCAGCTCCAAAAGATTTTAAAGATTTTTGCAAGAATACGGGACTAAAACTTTTACAAATTAATAAGAAAAAAAAATATCATGAAATTAAAATAGGAAGAACTAATTCTGAAAAATAGCTATTACATCAGACCCCCCACCTGTAATTGCTCCATTTGTAGCAGAAGATAATACAGATATTCTAAATGAAGTTGTAGTCGGTACACTAGATATTACATGAAATTTATTTATTTCATTTGCAGCTATACCATCTATAGAAGCGTTTACGTTAGTGATTTGAACATATTGACCAGGAATAGCACCATGTACTCCTGGTGTCGTTATTTCTAAAACCTTAGAGCCTGCCGAAATACTTTTTATAGGATTTGCCTCAAGAGCTAGAGTACTTCTAATGCTATTATTATCTATGTTATTTGAGTTTTGATGAGTTGCTATTATTTGAGGCGACCTTAGAGCTTCTGCTTCTGCTCTAGCTTTTATTCTTTTAGTTTTTTCCATTTCCTGTCTAGTTGCTAAATTACCAGCTCTAGATAATTCTCCCTGCTCAATAAATTCATTTATAACTTTATCCATTTTATTTGTAGATATATATTCACTTCCATTTGTTTTTTTATCTACTTTATAATCATTACTATAGACATTTACAGGGTTAATATTTTCTCTACATAATGTTAAAATTCTATTCAACTCAATTTTTTTTGAAAATGCTATTCTAATGCATTCATTTAAGTTATTTCCGAGAACTGGATTAATGTTAAATAGTATAATTACTAAAAGTTTTAATATAAATGTATTATTAATTTGTTTTTTTAACATTCTTCTTTTTTATTTTTCCAAGGAAAAATAGTCTCACAAGTAATACTATTAATAAAGTTATTTTTTTCTAATTTAAAATTAGCAAGATTCATACCAGACACATTAGAAGACATAAAATTTACTTTATCTAATTTAGTGCTCACAAAAATTGAGTTTGTTAAATCTAATGCTATCATTTCAGCTTCTGTAAGATCTGCAGCTCTGAAATCAGTAAAAGACATAATACTCCCATTAAATTTTGCTTTATTTAAATTAGCTCCTCTAAACTTAGTATATTTAAGGTTTGCTCCATCTAATATAATTTCTTGTAATTTACTTTTCGACATTACCGTAGAAATTAAAGTTGCGTCAATTAAATTTGCATTTCTCAGGGTTGCACCGTTTAATCTGGCTTCCGTTAAGTCTGCACCCTCTAAGTTAGCGTAATCCATATTAGCAATATAAGCTTTACTTCTAACTAAAGATGTAAATGACATATCTGCTTTGAAAAGGTTTGTATTGGTTAAGTCTGCATAAGATAAATTAGAACCTAATAAAATTGCATTAGAAAGATTAAGGTTACTTAAATTAGCTTTTGATAAATCACAATTTTCACACTTATTTGTAATCTTTAATTTTTCTAAGTCTTTGTTATCAAATGTTTGCGCAGGTAAACAATAAACTAAACTACATAAAAATATTATAAATCTCATACTATCCTTTGGTGAGCCCGCTGGGATTCGAACCCAGGGCCCCTCGCTTAAAAGGCGAATGCTCTACCGCTGAGCTACGGGCTCTCACATATATCTATATATTTATTTAAATATATTTCAAGTTAAACTTTTAAATTATTTAAATTATTCTCTTTTATAGCTGATCTAATTTTTTTCATCAAGTCACTATAAAAACACAAATTGTGATAAGATAAAAAAACACTTCCTAAGATTTCAGAGGATTTTACTAAATGATGTAAGTATGCTTTAGAATAATTACTACAAACTATACAATTACAATTAGGGTCTAAAGCCGAATTATCATACGCATATTTAGCATTTTTAATTTTTACATTTCCTAATGAAGTAAATGCTAACCCAGTCCTTCCTGATCTAGTAGGCAAAACACAATCAAACATATCAATTCCAGACTTTACTGCCTTAAGAATATCTTCTGGATAACCTACTCCCATTAAATACCTTGGTTTATTTTCAGGCAATAAGTCGGCTGTAAATGATGTTATACTTATCAATTGATCTTGCTCCTCCCCAACCGCTAAACCGCCTATAGCATAGCCATCAAAGTCACTTTCTAAGTTCTCCTTAACTGATAATTTTCTTAAGTCTTTGTACATACCACCTTGCACTATTCCAAATGCACCGTGACCGTCTCTTTCTCTATATGCTAAACGTGAGCGTCTTGACCAATCGATAGATCTCGTTAAAGACTCTTTTGTGTTAATATAAGAACTTGGATATGCAACGCATTCATCAAATATCATTGATATAGTTGATCCTAAATGATACTGGATATCCATAGCTTTTTCAGCATCTAAACGAACTAGTTTTCCATCAATATGAGATCTAAAAGTAACGCCATTTTTATCAACCTCTACACTTTTTCCTAATGACATAACTTGAAACCCACCTGAGTCGGTGAGTATTGACTTATCCCAAGACATAAACTTATTTAATCCACCTATTTTTTTAATTACATCTAACCCTGGTCTTAACATTAAATGATAAGTATTAGATAAAATAATATTGAAATTTAATCGGTATAGATCTTGTTTAGTAATTCCCTTTACAGTTCCTAAAGTTCCTACAGGCATAAAAACAGGAGTTTCTATAGTGCTATATTTAGTTATTAATTGACCAACTCTTGCTTTGCCAGAATTAGCTAAAAGTTTAAAATTCATTTTTATCTAAAAGCATTGCATCACCAAAACTAAAAAATCTCATATTATGTCTTATAGCAAATTTATAAATTTCTTTTATTTTATTTTCTCCAGAAAAGGCTGAAACTAAAATTAATAAACTCGATTTAGGAAGATGAAAATTAGTAATTAATTTATTAATTACATTAAACTTAAAACCAGGGTAAATAAATAAATTTGTATCTTCATTAAAATCCCTTATTTTTCCATATTTACAATAACAGGCTTCTAATAACCTTACTACAGTTGTTCCAACAGCAACTATTCTTTTTTTGTTTGAGATTGCATTGTTAATTTTTTCAGCTACCTCTTTAGTAATAATACCCCTTTCCTTATGAAGTATATTTTTAGTTACTTTTTCATTTTTTAAAGGTAAAAAAGTTCCTGCTCCTACATGCAATGTTATAAAAATAGTTTCAATATTCTTATTTTTAAATTTTTTTAATAGAGATTCACTAAAATGTAGTCCTGCTGTAGGACATGCGACAGCTCCAATATTTTTAGCAAACACTGTTTGATAATACTTCTCATCTAATTGCCTGTCAGATAAAGTTTTTATATATGGAGGTAAAGGTAAATCTCCACACTTATCTAAATAGTTCATCACTTGATTATAGTTATAGTTAAACTTAACTTCTGCAATCGCAGAAGTTTTTTTTGTTATAGTACAATAAAAATTTTTATTAAATTCAATTTTTGTATTTTCTTTTACCTTCTTCGCAGGTTTTATAAATGCATTCCAAAAGTATTTTTTATAGTTATCTAATAAAGTTAACTTTATCATTTTTCCATCATGAATTCCCTTTATAATTGAAGGAATTACTTTTGTATTATTGAAAATAATAACATCATCTTTATTAAATTCATTTAATATTTGATCAAACTCTATTATTTTTCTTTTATCATGGATCAAAACTTTAGATTTTTTTTTAACATTTGGTCTTTTTGCTATTAATTGCTTTGGTAAAGAATAATTAAAGTCCTCTAAATTCATTTACTTCAACTAATTTTTATTTAGTTTTTCTTTTAACTTATTGTGTACTTCTGGAGGAACAAATGATTTGACATCTCCTTTTAATAAACAAATTTCCTTAACAAACCTAGAAGATATAAATTGATGCTTTTCACTTGCCATTAAAAAAACGGTTTCAATATCAGAATTTAATCTTGCATTCATTCCTGTCATTTGAAATTCATAGTCAAAGTCTGATACTGCTCTTAAACCTCTTATTATAATACTAGCTTTTAACTTTTCAGCAAAGCTCATTAAAAGTTCATTAAATGTTAAAACTTTAGTATTTGATAACTTTGATTTATTAATTAAAAGTTGTTCATTAATTAATTTAGTTCTTTCATTCATATCAAATAAATGCTTCTTATTTTCATTAATAGCAACACCTATAATAAGAGTATCAACTATTTTTGATGCTCTACATATTATATCTAGATGTCCATTTGTTATTGGATCAAAAGACCCTGGGTATAATCCAATTTTTTCCTTCATAAAAAGCTTTATTCTATATTTTTTTTAACTTTAGTTACCGATACTACTCTTTCATTATTTTCTGTATTAAGCAAGGTTACTCCTTGAGTAACTCTACCTGCTACTCTAATACCATTTACAGGTAACCTAATTAACTTTCCTTTATTAGTGACTAACATTACCTCTTCTTCCTCTTCAACAGGAAAAGAAGCTACAACTCCACCATTTCTTTCTGATGTTTCAATATTTAATATTCCCTGACCACCCCTTCTAGTCTTTCTATACTCATATGATGATGATCTCTTTCCATATCCATTTTCTGTTACTGACAACAAAAATTGTTCTTTATCTTTTAAAATTGTAACCCTGCTTTTCTCAATATTCACTTTTCTTTTTTCTTTTCTTCTAATTGAACTACTATATTTCAAATATTCTTCTCTTTCATCAGTTTTTATATCAATCGAATTAAGTATAGAAGCAGATATTATCCTATCATTATTTTGAAGCCTTATTCCTCTAACACCCATCGAAGTTCTTCCAGAAAAAACTCTTACGTCATCTGAGCTAAATCTTACACATTTTCCTTTTGAAGTAGATAAAATTATGTCCTTTTCATTTCCTACTAATAAGACCTGTATAAGTTTGTCATTATTATCTAACTTCATAGCTCTTTTACCGTTAGCCTTAATATTTATGAAGTCAGAAACTTTATTTCTCCTAACATTACCAAATTTTGTTACAAAAATTAAAGTTTTATCTGTTTCTTCATTTGGTAAAATTAACATAGCAGTAGTTAACTCATTTTCTGTTAAAGGAATAACATTTATGAGTGGTCTACCTTTTGACTGAGGCGAACCTTTTGGTAGTTTATATACTTTAATCTGATGAACTATTCCTTTGTTGGTAAAAAATAAAACAATATCATGACTATTTACAGTTAATACTTTCTCAACAAAGTCATCTTCTTTTGTTGACATCCCTGATCTACCTTTTCCTCCTCTTTTTTGAGATCTATAAAGGTCCATTGGAACGGTTTTAACATAACCAGAGTTAGTAAGAGTTAAAACTACATCTTCTTTTTCAATTAAATCATCAATATTTTTCTCTTCATAATTCTCAAATATTTTAGTTCTTCTATCAACTGCATAATTATTTTTAATATCACTTAATTCATTAATAATAATTTGCCTTATTAATTTATCTGAAGAAAGGATTTTTAATAACTCTGCTATTTTTTTCGATATTTCTAATAAATCAGTTTCTACTTTATTCCTCTCTAACCCAGTAAGTCTTTGAAGCCTCAACTCTAAAATCGCTTTTGCTTGTTCTTCTGAAAGATACATAGTGTCATCAATTTTTTTTAATAACCTTTCATCTTTATCTTTTTTCAAAAAAGCAACTAAATTATCTGATTGCCATTTATTTTTAATAAGATTTTCTTTAGCTTCAGTTGAATCTTTTGAAGATCTTATAATTTCTATAATTCTGTCTATATTTTCTATTGCTATAGCTAGCCCAATTAAAATATGTTCTTTTTCTCTAGCCTTATTCAGTTCAAATGATGTTCGTTTAATTACTACTTCTATTCTATAATCAATAAAAGTTTCAATAATTTCTCTGACTCCGAATTGAGTAGGCATCCCATTCTTTAAAGCCAAAATATTTGAACCAAAACTAGTTTGTAACGATGTAAATTTATGTAGTTGATTCAGAACTACTTCGGGTGTTGCATCACGTTTAAGCTCTATTACAACACGGACTCCATCCTTATCAGATTCATCTCTTAGATCTGTAATTCCTTCTATTTTTTTAGCTCTAACGCAATCAGCTATTTGTTCTACAAGTCTTGATTTATTAACCTGATAAGGGATTTCATTTATTATAATAGAGGACTTTTCCTTAGTATTTGTTTCTATTTCAGTATTTCCTCTTACAATAATTGAACCTCTTCCAGTGGAATAGGAACTTTGAATACCATTATTGCCAATAATAATTCCACCTGTAGGAAAGTCAGGTCCTAAAATAAACTCTTTAATCTTGCTGTCATCTACTTTAGGGTCATTTAAAAGAAGAATAGTAGCATCAATTATTTCCCCTAAATTATGTGGAGGAATGTTTGTTGCCATACCAACGGCAATTCCTCCTGCACCATTAACTAATAAATTTGGATATTTTGCTGGTAAAACTGAAGGCTCTTTTAAGGAATTATCATAGTTTTCTACAAAATTAACAGTATCTTTATCTATATCATCAAGAAGAGTTGTAGCTACTTTACCCAATCTAATTTCTGTATATCTCATTGCTGCGGGAGGATCACCATCCATAGAACCAAAGTTGCCCTGACCGTCTAATAGTTTTAAACTCATTGAAAAACTTTGTGCCATTCTTACCATAGACTCGTAAATTGCATTATCCCCGTGTGGGTGAAATTTACCCATAACCTCACCTACTATTCTAGCTGATTTTCTATAAGGTTTATTCCAATCATAATTTCCATCATACATTGAAAAAAGTATTCTTCTGTGAACTGGTTTTAAACCGTCTCGTATGTCAGGAAGAGCTCTACTTACAATTACACTCATAGCATAGTCTAGATAAGACTTTTTCATTTCATCTTCAATTTCCACTCTTTCAATCGAAGAATTCAAATTATCATTTTTTTTTATTGGGTCTTGACTATTTTCTGACAATTTTTTTCCAGTTACTAAAAGGGTATATCATCATCTAAATTTATACTTTTGCCATTAAAATCATCAATCGGACTTTTATTTTCAGTATTTTTAATACTTTCCACTGATTTTGGATCTGCTTTGTCAAGTAAAACAAGTTCCCCTCTATACTTTTGAAGAACAATTTCGGTAGTATACCTATCATTTCCTGATGAATCCTGCCATTTTCTAGTTTGAACTTGTCCTTCCACGTAAACTTTCATGCCTTTTTTAATATATTTATCTGCAATTTCTACTAATGCATTATTGAAAATAGCAATTTTATGCCACTCTGTAATTGACTTTTGTTCACCACTTTCTTTATCTTTCCAACTTTCACTGGTTGCAATAGAAAAATTAATAACTCTATCTCCGCTTTGAAATGTTTTTAACTCTGGTTCATTTCCTACGTTTCCTACTAATATTACTTTATTTATGCTATATGCCATATAAGTTATATATCAGATTGAAATATTATTTACTATATTAATTTGTAATAATATATATTGTTTTAAAAATTAATACTATTTACACCATATGAAAGAAAATATAATCATCAAAGATGCACGAGGAAATAACCTAAAAAATATTTCTATAGAAATACCTAAAAATAAAATAGTACTTATTACTGGTGTATCTGGAAGCGGTAAGTCAACTTTAGCCTTTGATACTATATATGCAGAGGGACAAAGAAGGTATGTAGAGAGTTTATCAGCTTATGCTAGACAATTTTTACAAATGATGCAAAAGCCTGAAGTTAGTAGAATTGATGGGTTATCTCCTGCAATCGCAATTGATCAAAAAACAGTTTCCAAAAACCCTAGGTCAACTGTAGGCACTATTACTGAAATCTATGATTATATTAGACTTCTATATGCAAGAATTGGCATTCCTTATTCTCCAGCTACTGGTAAACCAATATCAAAACAAACATCTACTGAAATAATTAAAAAAGTACGTAACCTAAAAGTTGGTACAAAAATTTTAATTTTAGCTCCTATTGCTAAATCTAAAAAAGGAGAATTCAAAAATGAATTTGCTAAATTTCAAAAAAAGGGCTTTCAAAGAGTTTTTGTTAATAAAAAATTGTATAATATTGATGAAGTTCCTAAATTAGATAAAAACAAAAAACATGACATAGATATTGTAATTGATAGACTTATTATATCCAAAACATTAGAAAATAGATTAGCTGACAGTATTGAGTTATGTCTTAATATATCAAAAGGTTTAGTTTATATATATCATGTTGAAACAAAAGAGTTAGAAATTTTTTCTTCAAATTTTTCTTGTCCTATATCAGGTTTTTCTTTGGAAGAGATTGAACCCAGAATTTTTTCTTTTAATAGTCCTCAAGGTGCCTGTATAGATTGTGATGGTCTAGGAGAAAGTAATTTTTTTGATCCTGAATTATTAATTCCTAATAAAAACTTATCAATTTCTGAAGGTGCAATTAAAATATGGGAAAAAGGAATAAATCGATATTATAGAAAAATTTTAAATCAACTTAATACTCAAATAAATCTGCCTTTAGACATACCTTTTAAACAAATAGATAAAAAAATTATTGATATATTACTATACGGCTCAGAAGAGATATTTATAGAAGAATTACAATTTAAAAGGTTTTATAAAAGCAAACTAATTCCTTTTAAAGGGTTATTATATTTATTACAAAAACATTATAATTTTATTAAAGACTCTTGGCTTAAAGATGATTTTGATAAATATAGAGTATCTAAAGTGTGTGAAAAATGTAATGGCTATCGACTAAACCCTAAATCTCTTTCAGTAAGAGTTTTAGAAAAAAATATTGGAGAGATCTGTAACTTTTCCATAGAAAAATTATTTAATTGGTTTGATAAATGCCAAGATAGGTTAAAAGGTAGTAACAAAATTATTGCTAGCCCTATACTTAAAGAAATATTAAATAGAATTAAATTTTTAAGAGATGTGGGCTTAGATTATTTAACGCTAAATAGAAAGTCTTCGACATTATCTGGAGGAGAAAGTCAAAGAATTCGTTTAGCCTCTCAGATAGGATCAGGACTTACAGGCGTTATATATGTTTTGGATGAACCTTCAATTGGACTTCATCAGAAAGATAATAGTAGATTACTTAAGACTTTGTATAAGCTAAGAGACCTCGGAAACTCTGTTATAGTAGTAGAACATGACGAAGAAGCGATTAGTGCAGCAGATTATATTATAGATATTGGTCCTCTAGCAGGTGTGCACGGCGGAGAAGTAGTAGCTAAAGGTAATTTAAAAGAAGTATTAAAAAATCAAGATAGTTTAACTGCTCAATATTTAACTGGAATAAAGAAAATTTCTGTACCAAAAAAAAGGAGAATTATTGAAAAGAAAAAATCTTTAGAATTTCATGGTATTACTACTAATAACTTAAAAAATATAAATGTTAAATTTCCTGTAGGCATTTTTTGTTGTGTAACGGGAGTATCTGGTAGCGGTAAATCTAGCTTAATAATTGATACCATTTATCCAGCATTATATAATAAATTAAATAATTCTAACAAGCAAAGTGGTAGTTTTAATAAAATAATTGGAGATCATTATTTTGATAAAATTGTAAATATTACTCAATCACCCATAGGAAGAACTCCTAGATCTAACCCTGCTACTTATACTGGAACATTTACACCTATAAGAGATTGGTTTGCTTTACTGCCAGAAGCAAAAGCTAGAGGATATAAAGCAGGTAGATTTTCCTTTAATACAAGTGGTGGTCGCTGTGAATCTTGTAGTGGTGATGGAGTTAAAAAAGTAGAAATGCATTTTCTTTCTGATATATATGTAAAATGTGAAGAATGTGATGGATCAAGGTATAACCAGGAAACTTTAGAAATTAAATATAATAAAAAAAATATTTCAGATATTTTAAATTTATCAGTAGAGGAAGCTTTAGATTTTTTTAAAGTTATACCTAATATAAATAATAAATTAAAAATGTTAAATAAAGTTGGCTTAGGATATATCAGCATAGGCCAATCTGCTACAACATTATCTGGAGGAGAAGCTCAAAGAATAAAAATAGCAAAAGAACTTTCTAAAAAGGCTACGGGTAAAACTTTATATATATTGGATGAACCTACTACTGGATTGCATTTTGATGATGTAAAAAAACTTATAAATGTTCTTCAAGAGTTAGTAAATAGTGGAAATACCGTATTAGTAATAGAACATAATCTAGACGTTATAAAAAGTGCAGACTGGATAGTTGATTTAGGCAAAGATGGCGGCATTAATGGAGGGGAAATTATTGCTCAAGGACCACCTGAAAAAATAGTAAAAGTTAAAGAAAGCTATACAGGAAAGTATTTATTAAAACATCTAAGTTAATTTTATAATAGAAACTATGTTTCTTTTTTCTGATAATAAAATATTGTGAGTATTATAGGCTGAAATAGAATTCATAATTTCAAAACTGTATTTATTTTGAACTAAAAACTTTTTCAGTTGCACAGGAACTTTAATAAGATTTTTTCCTGTGCCAAATAAGACAAGATCAAAAGAAAAATTTTTTAAAACTAAAAATAAATGTTTTAATACCTTATCATCAAAAACATTTATAGGATTAACAAAAGTTTTAATTTCATTATTAGAAAAAAATAATAAATCAAAATATCTATTTTTATTTATTACTACGTAATTTTTACCAAAAGCAGATATAAATGCTTTATTTTCTAAATTTTCTATATCGACCTGTATATTTATTCTTCTGTCTCCTTAACTTTTCTTATATTCATATTTAATAAAATAGGTGTAGCTATTAAAATTGAAGAATATGTTCCAATAATAATTCCCCATATCATTGCTAAACTAAAATCTTTTATAATATTGCCACCAAATATAAATAAAGCTAATAACGCCAGAATAGTAGTCGCTGTAGTATTTATAGTTCTAGATAATGTTTCATTAATAGATTTATTAAGTAAAGAAAAGGTATCTAACTTTTTAAATTTTTTAAGGTTTTCTCTAACTCTGTCATATACTACTACTGTATCGTTCATAGAATAACCAATAATCAATAGTATTGCTGCAACAGTAGATAAATTAAACTCTAAACTAGAAATAGAAAACATTCCTATTGTAAGAATAGTATCATGCACTAATGCAATCACAGCACCAATAGCAAATGGTAACTCAAATCTAAACCATATATAAATTAACATTGAAAAAATAGCCATAAGAATAGCAATAATTCCAGTCATTATTAATTCACTGCTAACTGTAGGTCCAACATATTCAATTCTTCTATAATCTACATTACTATCAAAATTTTTATTGATTGATTTTTTTAATTCTAAAATTAACTTTGCTTGATCTACCTTGAACTCTTGAGATAATTCTATTTTTATTAAAAAATTATCATTAGAATTATCTAACCCTTGTATAGAAAAATCACCTAATTTAAGTTCATATATTGTATTTCTTAAATTTTCTAATTCTATATTTTTGTCAAACTTTGCTTCAACTAGCAGTCCTCCTTTAAAATCAATACCAAAATTTAATCCTTTAATCCAAAGTGAGAGTATAGAAACCAAAGCTAACAATAAGGATAAAGAAAAGAATATCTTTCTATTTTCAATAAAATTAATGTTTGGAGTTTTTTTTATAAATCTAAATAACATTTTAAATCTCTATATCCCTTTTTGAATTTTGTATATAAAAATGATTTATTAAAAGTCTACTTATAATCATTGTACATAAAATAGTACTTACTACACCTAAACCTAAAGTAATAGAGAATCCTCTAATTGGACCTGAACCAAGAAAAAATAATATTAAAGCTGCAATTAAGGTTGTAACATTAGCATCTAGAATAGCTCTTAAAGCTTGATCAAAGCCGGTATTGATTGCACTAATTTTACTTCTTCCCAACATTTTTTCCTCACGAATTCTCTCAAAAACTAATACATTTGCATCCACTGCCATTCCTACAGTTAATGCTATTCCTGCTATACCAGGTAAAGTTAGAGTCGCCTGCAATAATACTAACCAAGCAATTATAAATAAAAAATTAATCACTAAGACAAAATTAGCTATTAACCCTATTTTGCCATAAATAAATACCATGTAAACTAAAACCAAAGATAAAGCAATTATTACCGATACTACACCTGCATTAATAGAGTCTTGTCCTAAACTAGGTCCCACTGATCTTTCTTCTATAATACTAATAGGAGCGGGTAGCGAACCTGCTCTTAGTAAAATAGCCAAATCATTTGCACTATCGAAAGAAAAGTTTCCTGATATTTGAGCACTACCTGAAGGTATAGCTTCTCTTATTACAGGTGCTGAAATTACTTTTTTATCTAAAACAATTGCAAATCTCTTCCCCACATTTTTGGCTGTAAGATCAGCAAATTTTCTAGATCCTATGCTATCAAATCTTATAGAAACAATAGGTCTATTAAACTGATCAACTGATGCACTTGCGTCTACTAAATTATCTCCACTAACTCCTATTCTTTTTTTTATAATATAATCGACTCCAAACTCTTCTCCTTCTAATATTTCTGAACCTACAAAATATTTTTTTTCACCTAACTGACTCATAGATTTTTCATCAACCATTCTAAAGTTCATCTTTGCTGTTTTTCCAAGTAAACTTTTTATTCTGTCTGGATCTTCTAAACCTGGAAGTTGTACCAGTACTCTCTGCTTGCCCTGAATCTGAATAATAGGCTCGTTAGTACCTACTTCATCTACTCTTTTTCTAATAATCTCTAATGATTGCACTATTACTGAGCTTTGAAATTCTCTTATAAATTTCTCAGTAAAGTTAATTTTGAAAACCCCATTATTAGACTCTACTCTTAACTGATTATTTTCATTTACTATTTTTTCAAGTTGATTAATATCTTCTTCAACCACTTTAATAGCAATAGTATTATTAATTAGTTTCATATATTCTGGTTGTATGTCAACATTTAGTAAAGCTACTCTAATGTCTTCAAGTTGCGTTTGTACTTTTTCTTGAATAGCCTTATCTGTTTCTACTTGAAGTAAGAGCTGTGAACCTCCTTGCAAGTCTAGTCCTAGTTTTAATTTATTTTTATTTACCCAATTTGGCAAATTTTTATCAATATTTATTAAAGCCGGAATAGCAAAAAATAAACTAAATAATGCAATCGTAATAAAACTTATAAATTTGAATGAATACTTCTTCATTAAGAATTAACCTTTAAACTATTTTTTTTCGATACTATTTTCTAGTGTTTCAACTATAGTATCTATTTTAATTTTCACATCAACATTTGCTGCAATGTTAACAGTTATATACAGATCATCATTTAATTTAACTACTTTAGATAATATACCCCCTGAAGTAACCACCAATGAACCAACTTTTAATGAAGCAACCATTTCTTTATGCTGTTTAACTCTCTTTTGTTGAGGTCTTATTAAAAGAAAATAAAATACTACAAAAATTAAAATTAATGGTAATAATTGAACTAATAGCCCTTGTCCTCCGCCTGACGCGACAGATTGGGCATATGCAAAATTTATAATCATAAATAACTCCTAATATTTAAAACAATATACATTTCAACTAGTGTATTGCAAGAAATGAATATTTTAGATATTTTTTTATAATTAACAATAATTTATTAATTTATTAGTAATTCTAACAATAGTGTAAACCCTTTAATTTATGTATGACAATTAATAATTTTAAAAAAAAGATATTTGCTTGGGATGAATATGAAAAAAAATTTTATTTTATAAAGAATAATTTAAATATAAATATTGATGAACTCTTATTTATAGAAGGGCAAAAAAAAATTCTTTTGCAAAATACAATCTTATTTGCAAAAGGCATGCCTTATAATTACGGACTATTGTGGGGTGCTAGAGGAACAGGTAAGTCATCTTTGATTTTTACCATTTTTAATTATCTTATTAAAAATCATAATATTTCTTTGTTAGAAATAAAGAGAAATCAAATTAAATTTATAACTTCTATATTACGAAAATTAGATAATATCAATCAGAAGTTTATTATATTTTTTGATGATTTTTCTTTTAACTCAGAAAGTGAAGACTTTATTATTTTTAAAAATATTTTAGATGGTGCTTTAAGTAAGAATACCAAATACCTTTATTACGCTACATCTAATTTTAGAAGTTTTATACAAAATAAAAATTATAATCAAACAAATCTCTCTATGCTGCAAAAACAAGAAGTTTCCGATAATGAAACAGCACTATCAGATAGATTTGGTATATGGCTTGGTTTTGAAAAGTTTACAGATGACCAATACCTAAATATAGTAAAAAATTATTGCATTAAACATAATATAAATAATGCTAATCATCTAATCAATAAAAAGGCACTACAATGGTCACTAAATAGAGGTTCAAAATCTGGAAGAGAAGCATATTATTTTGTAAAAAGCTTGTTTAATCAAGCAATATAATCTTTATTGTTTTTTTAAAAAATTAATTGGATTTAATGGTTTCGATTTTTTTCTAACTTGAAAATGTAATTGGCTTTTAACTACATTGCCAGTAGAGCCAATAGAACCTATTATGTCTCCAGTTTTAACAATTTCTCCTTTTTGTACAAGAAATTTATCAAGGTGAGCATATGCAGTTGTCCAATTATTTTTATGTTTAATTATAATAAGATTACCCCACGCTAACAACTCATTACCTATATATATAACTTTTCCATTTAAAGCGGCTCTAACGGGATTACCTTTAGCCGATATCAAATTAATCCCATCATTCATTCTTCCTCCAGTTTGTTTTCCAAAATTAGTAACAATTTTTCCTTTAACAGGCCAACTAAAAATCTCTTTAGACTTTATATTATACGATTTATTTTTTTTTTGTTTTTTTCTATCTTGGTTTTTAAAATTACAGTTATTTACTGCATAATATGGGAGGAAAATTTTTGCTCCTATAATTAGCTTTTTCTCATTTAGATTTATGTTCTTCTCCTTAATATCTTTTATATACACTGAATTACACTTAGCTATTTTATAAAAAGTATCTCCCTTTTTAATTTTATAGATTTTTGACGCAGGTATTTTAATAAATTTACCTGGTTTAAGTATAAAAGGAGGTTTAATTTTATTAAATCTAATGATTTCCTTAACAGTAATACGGTATTTTTTTGATAAGGAATGTATAGTATCACCCGTTAAAATTTTTATATTTTTACTTTTATATCTTTTATTTTTTTCAGAACTATCATATACACCTTGAACAATATCCTTTACTGTTGAGTACTTTCCGCATCCACTAAAAAATAAAATGACTGAAAGAAACATAATTAAAGAAAAAATTATTCTATTACTCATATTAAATTACTCTTTTTTAATAAATTAAAATCACAATTTTGTTTAAATACAAAGTTATTTTTATTTATACTTATGATTTCAATTGAATTAAATTTTGAAAACCTAGGAATTATTGCAATGCCACTTTTAGATAATAAATTAATAATATCAATAATAGAAAAACTATTAATGTTTAAACACAATATTAAATCAAAAGGTGCTACTTTATTCCATGCTGTAATATTTTTGCCATTACTTAAATAAATATTACTATAGTTATTATTAAAGAAAAATAATTCCAATTTTTCTTTATGACTGATATTATCGCATATACCATAAATACGCTTGCAAAAGTTTGTCAATAGAACTAAAAGCCACCCATTTTTAAAGCCTAGTAATAAAACATTTTCAAGTTTAAAATTTAAATGCAAACTAAGTTCCAATAGTTTTACTATTTCTACGACTTCATTAATATCAACTTTATAAATTACGCTATTATCATAAAAAATATTTAAATAATAATGAGGAGGTATTTTTTCTACTACTTTTAAAATTTTTTCGTCTTTTATTCCTGTTCTTTTTAACTTTAATAGTATATGAATTAAATATTCTCTATTATTCAAATTTTTTCCTAAAAATTTTTTTTAATTTTAATATATCTTTATAGTTTACTACCAAATTAGTCCTGTCATGAATTGTAATAGTAATGTACCCTTTCTTTAATTCATATTCATCTTCATTTGGTTTAGCCGTTTTTGAAATATTTCTTTCAGAAGGCATTGTATAATAGTTATTATTTATTTTTTTTAATTTCCCAGGTTTTCTATCTCCAAGACTTACTATTTTTATACCTTTAATTTTTTTTTTTTCAATGTTAGGCAAATTAATATTTAAAAAAAAATTATTTGATAATTTTGTTTTAATATATAAATCAAGTATTTTAGGAACATAGCACTCAACTCCACTCCATTCTGCTAGTTTATTTTTGTTATCAATAGAAATAGCAACTGACTTTATACCATTTAAAGCTCCTTCTCTAGCAGCTGCTACGGTACCAGAATATAAAAGGTCATAACCTAAGTTTACTCCTTGATTTATTCCTGATATTAATAACATATTTTCTTTAAGACTATGTTTTAATTTTTCTAAACCTAAAATTACACAGTCAGATGGTGTGCCTGTTACAATATATTCTTTATAATTAATCATTTTAACATTAATATTTTTATTGATTGTGATAGCGTGACTTTTTGCAGATTGATTTTCTTTGGGAGCAAATGACCAAATATTTTTGCTAATGTATTTACTAATTTTTTTTAAAAAATCAAAACCTTCTGATTTAAAACCATCATCATTTGTAAGAAAAATAAGAAGATTATCATCATTCATTTTTTTGTGCTTATTTCTTTTTTTCCATTCATATAATTAACTAGAATATTTGGAATTTTTATCGTATTTTCATTAATCTGATTGTTTTCTAAAATTGCTAATAATGTTCTACCTACTGCCAATCCTGATCCATTTAGAGTATGTACAAATTCTTTCATACCATAACTGTCTTTATATTTCGTTTTCATTCTTCTAGCTTGAAAATCTCTACAATTAGAACAACTAGATATCTCTCTATATTTATTTTGACTAGGTAACCAAACTTCAATGTCATAAGTTTTACTAGCAGAAAAACCCATATCACCAGTACTAAGTTTAATCACTCTATATGGTAACTCTAATAAATCTAATACTGTTGTAGCACTTTTCAATAATCTTTCTAATTCTTCTTCTGATTTGTCTTTTTTAACAATAGATACTAGTTCTACTTTCTTAAACTCATGTAATCTAATCATACCTTTTGTATCTTGACCAGCTGAGCCAGCTTCTGATCTGTAACAGCTACTATAGGAAACTAACCGAATTGGTAACTCCCTTTCATTCAAAATACTATTTCTATAAAAATTTGTAAGAGTAACTTCTGCAGTAGGTATTAGCCATTTATCTTCTCCTACTTTATATAAATCTTCTACAAACTTTGGCAATTGTCCTGTTCCAATTAAAGCTTCTTTTTTAACTATATGAGGAGCACTTACTTCAACGTAACTATGTTTTGTTGTATGTAAATCCAGCATAAAATTAATTAATGCTCTTTCTAATAAAGCAAGTTGTGACTTAAGAACAACAAAACGAGCTCCTGATAGTGATGCTCCTAAATCAAAATCCATCATATTATTTATATTTTTCCCAAGAATATCATGTGCCATCGGCTGAAACTTAAATTCAATAGGAATAAACTTTCTATATACTTCTTTATTATGACTTTCGCTTTTTCCAATCGGAACATCTTCGTCTGGGACATTAGGTAAAGAAAAAAGTATTTTATTTAATTCAATCTCAATTTCCTTTAAGTTCATCTCAACTGTGGTTATCTTATTTTTTAATTCAGTTACCTTGTCTTCTAAATGTAAAGTATTTTTTTTCTCTTTTTTATATGTTCCTATAACCTTTGATACTAAGTTTCTTTCTGTTTGTAATTCTTGAAGATTGGATGTGATATTTTTCTTTTCTATTTCTAATCTCAAGATGTCTTCAACTGAAATAATAATATTTCTATTTTTCATTAACTCAGAAAATTTTTCTGAATTCTCTTTTATATAATTCAAATCAATCATACCCTACTCATTATAATCTGTTTCTCCAATATTTTTTTTAATATTATTTTTTTTCTTTAATTTATCTTTTCTTTTCTCAAAAACTTTTGCTAATAGAATAGAAATTTCAAATAATATGATTATAGGTATTCCTAACCCAATCTGACTTATTAAATCTGGTGGCGTTAAAATAGCAGCAACTAAAAATGCTATTACAATAGCATATTTTCTTCTTTTTTTTAAATCATCGCTATTTACTAAACCTGCTCTCGAAAGTAATGTTAAAGCTACTGGTATTTGAAATGCTAAACCAAATGCAAACATAAGTTTCAAAACCAAAGACAAATATTCATTTACTTTTGCTTCTAATTCTATAGCCATTCCTGATTCAATAGCATTTGTTTGAAAGCCTAGAAAAAATCTCCAAGCTAAAGGAAAAATAAAATAATAAACTAAAGCAGCTCCTGCCCCAAATAATATAGGTGTAGCGATTAGAAAGGGGAGGAAAGCCTTTTTTTCATTTTTATATAAACCAGGTGCAGCAAACTTATAAATTTGAAGTGCAATTACAGGAAAAGATATAAAAAGTGCTCCATAAAAAGATACTTTTAAAAAAGTAAAAAAAGCTTCAGTTAAAGCCGTATAGATCATCCTAGGATTTTCTATTCCTTTTTCAATATAAATATCATACAAAGGTGATACTAGAAAATTATAAATGTCAGTTGCAAAATAATAACACAAACAAAATGCCATAAAAAAGAAAACTACAGCCCATTTAAGCCTGTCTCTTAATTCTATTAAATGAGATATAAGAGGAGCTCTAGAGTCTTCAATATCAAGATCTTTATCTTTATTTCTACTTTTAGTTTCTATATCCATTGATAATGCAAAAAAACCTATAGTGTTTTATATTAGAAAATATAGAGTTATTATTTTAATTCTAAAAATCAAATTGTTATTTCTTACAACTACTCTACCAGTAATATCTATAAAATTTCATAAGCTATTTATAAAATTAATTGTCTTTCTTTTTAGATGCTTTCGTTTTGGTCTTTTTTGTCTTTTTATCAGCAACAACCTCTTCTGCTGAAACTTCTATTTCTTCATTCTCACCTTCTTTCATTCCAGCTTTAAAACTTTTTATACCTTTAGCAACATCACCCATTACTCTTGGTATTTTACCTGCTCCAAATAAAATTAAAATAATTACTAAAACCAATACTACTTGCCAAATACTTATTCCCATTAAAATCTCCTGTTTATTTAAAATTTATATAATAATTCTATTATCGGCAATGAAATTTTTCACTCCTGAAAAATTAATATATTTTTTTTACTTGCATTTACTCTTATATACTGATTTTTTTTTAATTCTTTTTTACAATTTGTAATACTTAATATAGGAAATTTATCACCTAGATCTAGTTGATAACTCCAGCTAGCTCCTAAAAAGTACTTATTAATAACTTTTGCTTTAACTCCTTTTTTACCAATAATAATATTTTCTGGTCTAATTAAACAATAATGCTTCATTGTTTTATAGTTATTATCTTTAATATTACATTTATTACAATTAATTTTTCCAAAAGGTGTTTCCAAAATACCATATTTATCTGGCTTTATCTCTAATTGATTAATAGAACCTAGCATTTCCGCTACACATTTATTATTAGGATTGCTATATATTTTTTTTGGTGTGTCTATCTGTAAAATCTTTCCTTTTTTAATAACAATAATTTTATCACTAATACTCATTGCTTCCTCAATATCATGAGTAACAAAAATAACTGGTATATTATTTTTTTTCAGCGTTTCTATCGTATAATTACATACATCTTTTCTAAGATTAATATCTAAATTTGAAAAAGGTTCATCCATTAACAGGGCTTTAGGTTCTGTAATTAAAACTCTTGCTAAAGCAACTCTTTGTTTTTCTCCACCTGAAAGAGAATTAGGAAAATTATTTTTTTTCTCTAGGAGATTAAATTCTTTTAAATAATGTAAAACTAATTCATCTTTTTCATAAGAAGACTTATTTTCTATACCAAAGGAAATATTTTTAAAAACAGATAGATGAGGAAATAATACGTCTTCTTGAAACATAAGAGCAATTTTTCTCTGTCCTGTGGGTATCATATTTTTATTTGATGAAAGCAATTGTCTATAATAGAACACATAACCTTCAGTAGGTTTTAATAATCCGGCTATAATTCTTAAAATACTCGACTTTCCTGATCCAGAAGGACCTACTAAAGAAACAATTTCTTTCTTATTTAAAGAAAAAGTAATATTTTTAAGTATATTCAGATCATTTAAATTTAAAGAAATATTTTTTAAATTAATTATACCCATACTATGATCCTATTTTATAATTAACTATTCTATCTATAAAAACTAATGGTATAAGCCCAATAGCTGTTATAAGAAGTGCTGGCAAAGATGCTAATACTAATTGCTCAGAGCTAGCATACTCAAACGTAAATACTGATAAAGTGTTGTAATTAAAAGGTCTAAGTATTAAGGTAATCGGTAACTCCTTTAAAATATCAATGAAGATTAGTAAAAAACCAATTGAGCAAGTTGTAAGTATCATTGGCAAATGAACTTTAAATAACAATTGATTTCGGGTAGCACCGAGATTTAATGCTGAATAATCTATTTTTTCACTTATCTTTTCTAAACCAGATTCTATTGGATTAAATGCTACAGACAAAAACCTAACTAAATAAGCAAAAATTAAGATTGCAATTGATCCACTAATAATTAAACCCACTTCCATTCCAAAAAAAGAAAAAAAATAGTTAATTTTTTTATCAAAAAATATTGTCGGTGTAATTACACCTATTGCTACAACAATTCCTGGTGCTGCGTAACCAATCTTTGAAAAATTTATTATAAAAGATAAGTATCCTATTTTAAAAATTCTTTTAGTAAATATTAAAAATGTAGCAAATGACACTATTATAAAAGCGCCCAAAAATGCAATTTTCGTGCTATTAAAAGTTGCTACTATAATTTGATTTAAATCATTTAAAGAATGTAATCTTACATTAGAAACTAACCAAGAAATAGGTATAACAAAAGATAATAAAATAACTATTATTAAAAAAAATGTAGGAAAAAATACTTTTGAATTAAATAAAATAGTTATATTTGATTGCAAACCAAATGTAGAATAATTTTCTTTTTGCCCTAATCTCATGTATTTTTCAATTAGAATTACACTTAGTGTCAAAATAAGTAATATTAATGATAACCTTGCAGAACTATTTAAGTCATCAAATCCAAACCATGCTTTATACACTCCTACAGATAAAGTATTTATACCTAAATAATGAACTACTCCAAAATCAGCAAGGGTTTCCATTATAACTAGTGTAATAGCCGCAACTAATGCTGGTCTTGAAATGGGCAAAGCAAACTTAAAAAATAGTTTTGCTTTAGAAGCACCTAGGTTTGCAGCGGACTCAATAATCTTTAGTGCATTATTTTGAAAGGAATACCTTACTATCAAAAATATGTAAGGAAATAAAGTTAATGATAATATTAAAACTGAACCTGTTAATGATCGAATTGATGGAGATGTAAAAACAAGACCTTCTGTGGAAATATATGCTAGGATATTATCAATAATACCTCCTTTATCAGTTAAATCAGCATAACAGTAGGCCATAGCATATGGTGGAATTGCAATAGGAAGAACTAACATAGTTGAAAGAAGTTTTTTACAAGGAACATTATAAAAAACTGTAAACCAAGCTGCTAATACTCCCATAAAAACTGTTAATACAACTACTCCACTCAATAAAAGCAAGGAATTTGAAACATACGAAATAATTAGATAATCGTAAATATGTGACCAAACTTCGTTATTTACTTGAAAAGCAGAAAAAAAAATTACCAGTAACGGTATAGAAGTAATTAGTGCAAAAAAAATAGAACCCACTAACCAGAAATTAAATACACTGTAAGCCTTTTTTATTAAAATTAAACTACTCCTATAAGAAAATTATAATAAATAAAAGATTATGTAATGTAAATGATAATAATTAACATTTGCAGTCTAAAACTACTTTAATATTTCGAGATTTAAATTATCTCCTTTAGCTAAAAGACCAGAATCTAAAAGTTCTTTTTTAGAAGGCAAGTCTTTAATTGAGTTTAAATTAAAATAAATAAGAAAATCTCTAGTTGTATGCCATAATAATGGTCTGCCTGGAACTTCTTTTCTTCCTTTAGTTTCAATCCATTCATTATTAAATAAAATTTCAAAAATACCAGAATGTGAAGATACTCCTCTTATCTCCTCTATCTCAGGTTTAGTAATAGGTTGAAAGTAAGCAATTATAGATAAGGTTTCCATAGCAGCTTTTGATAATTTTTTTTTTACTACTTTATGTTGTGTCAGATAATCAGAAATATCTGTTGCCGTTTCAAAATACCAAGCATTATCTACTTCTTTTAATATTATTCCTCTATTTTTATAAAATTTTTGTAAATCATATAATATATTTTTTAGATCTTTAACGTGTGGTAGTTTATTTTTTAAATCCTTAATATTAATAGATTTTTCACTGGCAAAGATAAGTGCTTCTATAATCCTAATATTATCTTCTTTATTTTTACTCATAATTTTTTCTTTTTAAGAAGAATATCTCCAAATTCTTTATCTTGTTTTATATATATTTCACCTTGTTTTGCAAGTTCTAATGATGCAGCTAATGTTGATACCATTGCTACTTTAAATTCGTTTCTAAATTTTTGAGCTCCTTTAAATTTAGGATAAAATTTATTTATAGAAGCCCAATCTTTAAATATATTATATAATTCTCTTATTCTTTCTATAGCATTTTCTATATTATAATAGTTATTAGTTTTAAGGTTGAGAGTTTTAGACGCTTTTCTATTAAAAATGTTTGAAAAGCATATAATAAGATTTTTAGCACTACAATAATATTCTGTTTCTAATACTATAGCTTGATCTAAGATATTTCCTTTTAGAAACCTTGTATCATTAAGTAGGTCATTCTTAGACAGACTTTCAGCACATTTTCTTATTGCATTCAGCCTTTTTAAATTAAATTCTAATATTTCTGGCAATGTAGTATTCTCTTTATTATCTCCTTCTTGATTAGGCAGTAACATTTTTGATTTTATATATGCTAATATAGCAGCCATAACTAAATAATCAGAAGCAATATGTAAATCTAACTCTTTTACTTTTTTAACGAAATTAAGATACTGATCTACTAATTCTAAAATAGATATTTTTGTAATATCAAGCTTTTTTGTCTGTGCTAACTGTAAAAGAAGGTCTAAAGGTCCATTAAAACCATCAATGTCTAAATTAAAAATAAGATTATTTTCCTTATCTAGTTTTTCTTGTTTTTCAAAATCTTTATTGTCAATCTGATACAACTTATAGTACTCCCATTAATATTATAATACTATATATACTAGATTATCAAGATAAAGTGATTATAAAAAATTTTTTAATTGTTTTATTTTATTAGAAAGAATATTAGAAACATAACCTGCTCCTTCACATGATTTAATTATGTTTGATATACTAGGATCACAGTGAAGAACAATGTCACATCCTGCTTCTATTGCTTTTCTAGCCCTACTATAATATTTACCTGTCAAAGCTTTCATGCAAAGATCATCAGATAATAAAATACCCTTAAACCCTATTTGATTTTTAATATAATCAATAGTTAGTTTAGAATGAGTTGCACACTCTATCTTATCTAAATCTAAATACTTTATATGAGCTAACATAGCTAAAGGCATTTTTTTTAATTTAATAAACGGATAAAAATCCTCTTGTAATACTTTTTTAGAAGACTTTATTATTGGTAAATTATAATGACTATCTATTTTAGACCTTCCGTGACCAGGAATATGCTTAATGATAGGAAAAACATTTTCTGATAATAGACCTTTACATGCCTCTAAAGATAAATAGCTAGTAGTAGAAGGGTTTCTAGAAAAAGCTCTATTTCCTATAACACTACTTGCACCCTTAAATTTCAAGTCTAAAACTGGTGCGCAATTAAAATTTATTCCAATATCTTTAAGCTGTTTACCTATATCCTTATAATTTTTAAATGTTGTCTTTTTTGCTTTATTAAGATTTTTTTTTGCTAGCTGACCAAAATAAGAAGCTTCTGGATAAGTGTCCCAATGATCGCTATTTAATCTAGAAACTCTTCCTCCCTCTTGATCAATAAGTATCATTACATCTTTACCTAAAATTTTTTTAATTGATGTTGTCAATTTTAATGCTTGCTTAGGATCTTTAATATTTCTTTTAAAAAGAATAACGCCTAATGGAAGTTTTTTTTTAAGCAATTCTATCTCATCTAAATGTAAACTAAAACTCTTAATGCCGATAATTATTGAATGCCTATTCATAAATACTTTTTATAATACAGTCTTTTTTAATATTTAATTTTTCACAAAAAATTTTAGCTATATTTTTATTTTTAAATTTGCCTACTAAAAGTCTATAAAAGGTTCTATTATCTTTAAAATTAACTTCTTGAGAAATATAGATTAAGTTTTCCATATCTTCAGTGTATTTTTTTTTAAGTCTTGTCCATTCTGTTTGAACTAAATCTTTTTTTGAGAGTGAAGCAATTTGAACATAAAAAACTAGACTTTGATTATTGCTTTTTTTCTTTTCCTTTTTCTTTGCAATAATATTATTAATGGGTTTTTGTTCATTGTCCTTAAAACTAGAGTTATTATTTATTTCTTCCTCTTTATTTGCAATATCTTCATTTATTTCTTCCTCTTTATTTGCAATATCTTCATTTATTTCAACTTTTTCTTTTTTAAGTAAATTATTTCCGGCTTCCTTAACGTTATCAATTTTTTTTATATTATTCTCTAAAAAACTATCCTCTTTAGTAACTTCATTTATATTATTGTTACCTTCTATGTTTTTATTATTCTCTATATTTTTATTATCTTCAAATGCATTCCAAACTTTGCTCTTCTCATTAGGAAAACTTTCATCTTTGGGTGGAAGTGATTTTTTAAATTCTTGTTCTGGTTTAATAACATTGATGTTTTCTTTTTCTGAATATTGGTTTTCAAAATAGTTCACTAATTCCAAAGACCAAAAAAGTAAAAATAAATTAACTAAAGTAAAAAATATAATCCAAATTTTATAAGAATTTTTTATCACATTTTTTCCATTGGTTTTATTGCAAGTACATCTAGTCCTGACCTGATTACTTTACTTAAGCTATTTAATATAGTTAATCTACTTTCAGTTAATTCAATATCCGATTCATTAATAACTCTCATACTACTATCTAAGTTTCCCTTACTCCAGTAATTATGAAAAGCTCCAGCTAAGTCAATTAAATAATAAACAACTCTATGTGGTTCTTTAAAAATAACTGAGCTTTCTATTACCTTAGGCCACAAAGATAAAACTTTGATCAAATTAATTTCATTACTGTTTAATTTATTAAATGATTTTTCATTGAAACCAGAAAAGTACAATTTTTTTTTCTTAAAATGATTATTTAATGAATTTATTCTTGCAATAGCATACTGAATGTAAAAAATAGGATTTTCTTTACTTTCATCTAAACATTTCTTAATATCAAAGTCTAAATGAGCATCATTCTTTCTAATCAGCATGAAAAATCTAACTATATCCTTATCAACTTTTTTTAAAATATCATTAATCAAAATAAAATTACCTGATCTTTTTGACATTTTTACACTTTTATTATTTTCTAATAAGTTAACAATTTGACATAATTTTACATCAAATCTTATCCTATCATACCCTAATGCTTCTAATGAAGCCTTTACCCTCTTTACGTAACCGGCATGATCAGCTCCCCATATATTAATAATGTAATCAAAACCTCTACTAATCTTATTGTGATGATAAGCAATATCTGATGCAAAATAAGTCCATTCACCATTATTTTTTTTTATTGCTCTATCAGAGTTATCTCCGAAATTTGTAGACTTGAAAATAAGCTGTTTCTCTGCCTTCCAGTTTTTATCTATTTTACCTTTTGGCTTTTCCAAAACTCCTTGGTATATTAGGTTTTTTTTATTTAATTTAGCCAATACTTCCTCAAGTAAACCTTGATCATGTATATCTTTTTCAGAAACAAAGTTATCAAAGATTATTCCTAGATTATCTAAATCTCTCTTAATAAGATTAAGAACTTTATATATTATTTCTTCTTTAACCGTTTTTATATCGTTTATATTTATTTTTTCATTTATCAACTCTTTAGCTATATCTTTTAAATATTCTCCAAAATACATCTCTTCACTTAATTTTTTTTTGCTATTATTATTAAAATTTTCAAAGTGAAACTTTACAGTTTCATATAAGTTTTCTATTTGATTTCCAAGATCATTGACATAGTATTCTTTACAAACTGTATAGCCTGTCTTTTTCATCAACCTTGCTAGCACATCTCCAAATACAGCTCCTCTTAAATGTCCAACATGCAATGGTCCCGTAGGGTTAGCAGAAATAAATTCTAAATTTACATTTCTATTTAAACCTAAATCTTTAAAACCATAATTGATATCTTTAATTATCTCACATAAAACCTTATACCAAACTTCCTTTTTCATGATAAAGTTTATAAAACCTGGCTTTATGTATGATACTTCTTCAAATAATGAAATAGATTTTAATTCGTTAATTATATAAATTTTAGTATCATTTAAATCTTCGCTGTTTTGTTTTTTCAAAACCATTAATACGTTAGTCGATAAGTCTCCAAATTTTAAATTTTTAGGTTGTTCACAGGTTATTAAATTAAGAGTTTTTTGATCAACTTTTTTATATCTTTTAGTAACCAATTCTATAATTTTCTGTCTAACTATATTATAAATATCCATTACCAACCTTTATTGAAATCATATAACTTTTTATGTTCATTAATAGCAAATCTATCTGTCATACCAGCTATGTAATCTGCTATTATTCTATTTTTAAAAAAAGAATTTTTAGCATTATCATAGTTTCTCTTCCACTCATAGGGCAAGCAATCAGATTCTTGAGAATATATTTTATATAAGTCAGCAACTATTCTCTTTGCCTTGCTAGTCATTCTATTAATTTCATAATGCTTGTACATTTTAGTTGTTAGAAATTTTCTTATTTCTTTCATGTTAACACTCATTTCATCTGAAAATACTATTAATGCCTTTCCTAATAACCTTACATCATCACTAGATTGAGGCTTAAATTTTTTTATATTATCTTTAGCTTGTAAAATTAAATCATCAATCATTTTAGATATAATGAGTCTTCTAATTTCATTTACCATTCTTTTTTTAGAGTAGTATTTAATTTTATTTTCTAAATTTTTTTTTTCATCGTTTAAAATTTTAAATGAATTTAATATCTCCTCCATTGAAAAAAAATTTGCTCTTATACCGTCTTCAAAATCATGACTAAAATAGGCAATATCATCAGATAATGCAGCAACTTGAGCTTCAGGACCACACCATGTATTGATTTCTAAATTCATTCCACCTTTGATATAGTCTTGTATTGCAAAAGGTAGGTTATCTTTTTGTAATGGTCCATTATGCTTAACAATTCCTTCTAGAGTTTCCCATGTTAAATTAAGTCCATCAAAATCAAAATATTTTTTTTCTAATAAAGTTATTATTCTTAATGTCTGAGCATTGTGATCAAAACCTCCATAATCTAATACTGCTCTATTTAAAGCTTCTTCTCCAGCATGACCAAAAGGAGTATGTCCAAGGTCGTGAGCTAAGGCTATAACTTCTGATAAATCTTCATCTAATGCTAACATTCTTGCAATAGTTCTTGCAATTTGACTTACTTCAAGGCTATGAGTAAGCCTAGATCTATAATGGTCACCTTCATGATATACAAAAACTTGTGTTTTATGCTCTAATCTTCTAAAAGCTGAAGAATGAATTACTCTATCTCTATCTCTTTGATATATGGATCTATTATTGTCTTCTTTTTCTTTATAAAGTCTGCCTTTACTTACTTTAAAATCTGTAGAAAAATTGCTTTTTAACATTGTAATAATTTACCTTAAGTATTATATACTTAATATGGACAAAACTTCTAATAAAAATGATAAAATAATTTCGTTATCTGAAACTGCTATAAAGCAATTTAAGAAAATACTTTTACAAGAGAATAGTAAATCATTTGTAAGGTTATTAGTAGATAGTGGGGGCTGCTCAGGTTTTTCATATAAATTCTCAGTTGATAAAGAAATTGATAATGAAAATGATGTTATCTTATTTACAGATAAAAATAAGAGTTTATTTGTCAGCGATAAAATATCATTAAATTATATTAAAAACTCATCTATAGACTGGGTTGAAAGTTTAACTAATGCACAGTTTACTATCTCAAATCCAATAGCAAAGTCTAGTTGTGGTTGTGGCTCTTCATTTTCAATATGACAAAAGTATCTATTGCTACATGGAATGTAAATTCTATTAGAGCAAGACTAGAAGTATTATTAAAATGGCTTAAATCAAATAATCCTGATATTTTACTATTACAAGAATTAAAGGCACAAGAAGAAAATATACCTAGAGAAGATATTGAAGATCTAAATTATAATTTCATAACCTATGGTCAAAAAGCTTACAACGGAGTAGCAATTTTATCTAAATTTCCAGTATCAGATATAACATTTAATTTACCAAACTTTAAGGAAGATATACAAGCAAGATACATAGAAGCCTTTATAAGTATTGCAAATAAAGGCATTAGAATAGGTTCTATTTATGCTCCAAATGGTAACCCTGTTAATACAGAAAAATATGATTATAAAATTCAGTGGTTAAAAAAATTTTATGATCATGCAAAAAAGCTTTTAGAATATGAAGAATATACAATATTAGGTGGAGACTTCAATATTTGTCCTACTCGTTTAGATGCAGCTGATGAAAACCTTTTAAGTAACGATGCAATATTTACAAAAGAAGTTAAAACTTTATATAAAAGCACTATAAATTTAGGATATTATGATGTGTTTAGAAACATAAATCCAACAAGTCCAGGTTTTACTTATTGGGATTACGGTCAATCATTTAAAAATGATATAGGTGTGAGAATAGATCATTTTCTCATGTCTCCATATGCTTTAGATAGTGTAAAAAAAGTATATGTTGATAAAGTACCTCGTGCATGGCAAAAACCTTCTGATCATACACCTTTATTTGTAGAAATAGAATTATGATTACTGTTTTTAAAAATGGAGAACTACATTTTAAAAATAAAATATATAAATGTGCTTTAGGAAGAAACGGAATAAGAAAAGAAAAAATAGAAGGAGATGGTTATACACCTGAAGGAGAATTTTCATTAGGACCTTTATACTATCGCTCTGATAGAATAAAAAAATTTAAAAGCTGTCATAAATTTATTCCTATACAAAAAAATATGTTTTGGTCAGATTATTCTAACGGCATCTATTATAATAAGTTATTAAATTTTAAAGATATTTCTTTTGAAAGTTTGTATAAAATTAACAGCACTTACGACTTGATTTTAGTTGTCAATTATAATACAAAACCCATTATCAAAAATAAAGGTAGTGCTATTTTTTTGCACATAGCAAAAAAAAATTTTTCTCCTACCTCTGGGTGTATAGCATTAAAAAAAATTTGTTTTATTGAAATATTAAAAAAACTAAATGTTTCAGATACAATTAAAATTGTATTAAATTAAATATCTGCATAACAAAACTTTTCTTTATCTGCTCCAGGGTGGGTAACTGCACCATTTAAAGCTGAACCAACTAATTGAGAATATTTCCATAAATCTCCTGATTGATAATCATGTTTTTTAGGCTTCCAATCTTTTTTTCTTATTGACAGCTCTTCATTTGTTAAATTAACCTCTAAAATTCCTTTATTAGCGTCAATAAAAATTTCATCTCCATCTTTTATTAGAGCTATATTACCTCCAACTGCTGCTTCTGGGCCAACATGACCTATACAGAACCCTCTTGTAGCTCCAGAAAATCTACCATCTGTTATTAACGCCACTTTATCTCCCATACCTTGTCCATAAATTGCTGATGTAGTAGCAAGCATTTCTCTCATCCCAGGTCCTCCTCTTGGTCCTTCATATCTAATAACAAATACATCCCCTTCTTTATATTTTTTGTTTTGTACTGCTTCATAAGCTGCTTCTTCACTATCAAATACTCTTGCGGGGCCTTTATGTATAAGTTTTGACATACCAGCAACTTTAACTATGGCTCCTTCTTCAGCAATATTTCCCTTTAAGCCAACAACTCCTCCTGTATGAGTAATTGGATTATTTATATTCCTTATCACTTTTTGATCTTTGGGAAATGTTATATGCTCTAAATTTTCTTTAATTGTTTTTCCTGTTACAGTTAAACATTTCATATTTAAAAAACCTCCTTCAGCAAGTGCCTTTAATAATACTGGTACTCCTCCTGCTTCATATAAATCTTTAGCAACATAATTTCCTCCAGGTTTAAGGTCAGCTATATAAGGAGTAGATTTAAATATTTCTGCCACATCAAATAAATCAAATTTTATTCCTGCTTCGTGAGCCATAGCAGGCAAATGTAAAGCTGCATTAGTAGAACCCCCTGATGCCGCTACCGCTCTAGCAGCATTTTCAAGTGAGTCCAATGTAACTATGTCTCTAGGTCTAATTTTATTTTTAATACATTCCATAACGACCTTTCCTGCATTATACGCGTATTCATCCCTACTTTCATATGGTGCAGGAGCCATAGTAGAATTTGGTAAAGCTAAGCCAATGGCTTCAGAGACACATGCCATTGTGTTTGCTGTAAACTGCCCTCCACAACTTCCAGCAGATGGACAAGCTACTTTTTCAATATCTTCTAACTCTTCTTGGGTTATAGTACCACCAGAAAAATTTCCTACAGCCTCAAAAACATCCTGAACGGTTATATCTTTATCCTTGTACCTTCCTGGTAAAATTGAGCCACCATAAATAAATACAGATGGTATATTTAACCTTAGCATAGCCATCATTACTCCTGGTAAAGCCTTATCACAACCAGCAAGTCCTACTAAACTATCATAAGAATGACCTCTAACACTTAATTCAATACTGTCAGCTATCGCTTCCCTGCTAGCTAGAGACGCTTTCATACCCTGATGACCCATTGCAATTCCATCAGTTACTGTAATAGTTGTAAACTCTCTAGGTGTACCCTGGGCATCCAGAACTCCTTTTTTTACTGCTTGAGCTTGTCTTCTTAAAGTAATATTACAAGGAGCTGACTCATTCCATGTACTTACAACTCCCACAAATGGCTGACTGATTTGCTCCTTAGTCATACCCATAGCATAATAATAAGATCTATGAGGAGCACTACTTGGTCCTATACTTGTATATCTACTTGGTAATTTTGATTTATCAAATTTTGTCATTACTCCTCCTGACTATTAAGATTTAATTTGAGATAAGATTTTATTTTTTAAAGATAATTTATATTTCATTTTTTTTACAAACTTATCTATAACTAGTTTTGGCGCTTTTTTTAAAAAATCGTCATTTTCTACTTTGCTTTTCAAAATTGCTATATCCTTTTCTAAATTTAATAACTGCTCTTTTAATATGCTAGTGTTCTTAGAAACTAAACTCTCGTTATCAATTTGCATTTTATTTACATAAAAAACAATATTATTATTTACAAATTTCAATAAATTTTCAAACCTTAATGCTGAATTTTTTACCTTTTTAATATTGATTCTTCCTAATTTATTAATTAAAAAGTTGTTGTTTTCAATAGTTAAGTCATCTGATGTATAAAATACTTCTAATATTTTTTTAGGTTCAATTTTCAAACTCGCTTTAATATTTCTACATATAGTTATTATTTTAATAATATTTTCAATCTCATTATTACTTTCAATTAAAAACTTAAAAGATATAGTAGAAGGCCATTCGTCTTGTATCAAAAATTTTTTATTTTTTAAATAATTTACATAAATATCATCAGTAATAAAGGGTATGAACGGATGTGCTAATTTAAGAATGTATTGAAATACTTTACTAGCGCATGCTTTTATCTCTTGTTTAATACTTAAATCTGTTTCATTGTTTAAACTAATTTTAATAAACTCCAAATACCAATCGCAAAAAATATTTTTTGTAAATTTATATATATCTTTCGTAGCTTCATTAAATTTATAATTTTCAATATTATCAGAAATACTTAATATATGATCATTAAGTGCTTTAAGGATCCATATATTTTCATTTTTTTTTAATTCATAATTAATCACAGCTTTCGAATCAAAACATTGATTTTTACAAAGAAAATTATAAGCATTTCTTATCTTAGTTATAAAATTTCTATTAACCTTTACATTTTCTTCTGAAAGTTTAATATCTCTTCCCTGTGCTGCCATCAAAGACAAAGTGTATCTTAATGAGTCTGCCCCAAATTTATTAATAATATCAATAGGGTCTATTACATTCCCTTTTGACTTTGACATTTTATTTCCATCTTTATCTCTAACTAAAGCATGAATATACACATCTTTAAATGGTGTCTTATTTGTAAAATTTACGGATTGTATCATCATTCTTGCAACCCAAAAAAATATTATATCAAAACCAGTAACTAAAACACTTGTAGGAAAATATTTTTTAAAAAAAATATCTTTGTCATTAGGCCAACCTAAAGTTGACATAGGCCACAAAGCAGAAGAGAACCAAGTATCTAACACATCAGTTTCTTGTGTTAAAATTTTTGTTTCTTTATAGAATTTTTTTGCTAACTCTTTAGCTTCTTTTTCAGTATGAGCACAAAAAACCTTACCATCTGGCCCGTACCAGATGGGCATTCTGTGCCCCCACCAAATTTGTCTAGAAATACACCAAGGTTCGATATTTTCCAACCATAAAAAGAAAATTTTACTCCATGAGGCAGGGTAAAATTTTGTTTCATTTTTTTTTACAAATTGAATTACTTCTTTTGCTATTGTATGAACACTCATGAACCATTGGTCTGTTAAATAAGGCTCAATAATACTAGAGGATCTATCTCCGTATGGAACAGTATGCTTTATTTTTTCTATTTTTAAAAAGTTTCCATTTTTTTTTAAATCACTAATAATTATACTTCTAGACTCTATTCTGTCCATTCCCTGATATTTAGAAGGAACATTTGCATTAAATTTACCGAGTTTATCAAAAACAATTTTTAAATTTAAATTATTTTTTTTTCCTATCTTATAGTCATTGAAATCATGCGCAGGCGTAATTTTTAAAACACCACTTCCTTTTTCTATGTCAACAAAATCATCAGATATTATAGGTATAGTTTCATTTGTTAATGGCAAATAAACTCTTTTTCCTATAAATTTTTTGTACCTACTATCTTTTGGATTTACAGCTAAACATTGATCTCCAAATAATGTTTCAGGCCTAGTAGTTGCTACTTCTAAATATTCTAAACTATCTTCTAGATAATATTTTATATAAAAAAAATCTCCTTCTTTTTCAATTTGCTCAACTTCTAAATCAGACACAGCTGTTTGCAGGCCAATATCCCAATTAACTAATCTTTTATCTCTATATATTAAGCCCTTTTTGAAAAGTTCTACAAATGTATAAGTTACGGCTTTTGTCATCTCTTCATCTAAAGTAAACCTTTGTCTACTCCAGTCTGGAGAAGCTCCTAACCTTTTAATTTGATTGGTAATTTTATCTCCCGATTTCTTTTTCCAAATCCATATTTGTTTTATGAATTCTTCTTTTCCTATATCTATTTTGTTTAAATTAGTTTCATTTTTAAGATTTGTTTCTACTATTTTTTGAGTAGCTATTCCAGCATGATCAGTTCCTGGTTGCCATAATACATCTTTGTTGTTCATTCTCCAGTATCTAGCTAGTATATCCTGTATAGTCATATTTAGTGCATGACCTATATGAAGGGTACCAGTAACATTTGGAGGAGGCATCATTATAGAAAATTTATCTTTTTCATTAGATGGATTTGAACAAAACAAATCTTCATCTAACCATGTATTATAAATTTTCTTTTCTAAATTTAGATGATCAACATCTTTATCAATCAATTTTAATGACATACTTTTTATTTATTTTTTTGAGTAGCTTTGCAAATTAATTTCATCTCCTCAATTACTAAATTTTTAACAAAAGACTTTAAATTTTTATTAATCCATTTTTTTATAATTGGCTTAATTTCTCTATCTACTAAATCAGCAACTGGATCTTTTTGCTTTTTTGTAGATGCCAGTTTTTTATTATGATTGCCTTTATTTAAGTTATTACTTTTAACGTCATTTTTTTTTTCTTTATTCTCTAAAGGTTTATGGTTTTTATAAGAAGTATTTTTTATTATACCTCCTTTATTATTTGAAATTTTAAACATTTCTTTATTACTTTTTACGACTATTTTATCTAATAAGATAAAATCATTCTCATCATTAATAATTTCTTTTTTATCTTTTTTTTTATTTATACTCTCTCTTATATGATTAAGTTCTTCTTTTATATTTGGTTTATCATTTTCCATAATAATACTATATTTAAATTACATCACTCTTCAAATCCAAGCCACACTTTTTTTACCGCAGTATAATTTTTTTCATAATCATAAATATTTACATCTAACTCCATTTCAGTAGCAGATAGCTTTCCCATATTAGCAATCAAAGTAAAAATATTTTGAAATTTATCTCTTTTTGCTTTAATTAATTCAACTTTTTCTTCTAATAAGTCTTGTTCAGCATCTAATACATCTAATAATGTCCTAGATCCTACTTCATTTTCTTTTTTTACACCTTCCACAGCCATTTCATTTGCATTTATAGCGGCTTCAATAGAAATAATTTGAAACTCTAAACTCTTATATTCTATCCATGATATTTCAACTTCTTTAAGTGTATTTTTAATATTGTAATCAAGCATTTTTGAGTTTTGCAAAGCTTCTTTTTTCTTTTGTCTTATATTTGAGTAATTATATCCTCCTGAATATAAAGGAAATTTAAGATTTAATTCCATTTTATAATTTTCATATTCATCAAAGAAAGTATTTGGAGCCCATGCATTCTGTGCTGATAAACTTAAGTCCAAAGAAGGTAATAATTCAGCTGCTACAGATGAGACTTTTATGAATGATAGTTTTTTTCTAAAACCCCCTGCTATTATTTTTGGATTTCCTCGTAAAGTTTCTTTTGTAATATCTTTTAATTTTTTAGGTACTTCTATTTTAATTTCAGGAAACTTTAAATCTGAAGGTGCCTCAGTTCCTACGTAAGAAAAGTATTTTGATCTTTCTTTTTCTACTTCTCCTCTTGATTTAATTTCATCTGATCTTGCTCTAAGAAATCTAGCTTTAGCTAAAGATAAATCCGTAGATGTTGCTTCTCCTAATTTAAATTTATCATTGGTCGCCTGAAAATGCTTCTGTAACAAAACTAAGTTATTCTTAGCTAACTTATTTATTTCTAAAGATGCTAAAAGTGTAAGATAAATTTTTGATGCCTCTAATAAAACTTCCTGCTCTTGATATCTCAAATCTGCTCTTTGAGCAAAAATACTAGCATCTGCTATATTTATTAGATGCTTAGTTCTTCCAAAATCATATAAGTTCTGTTTTACCTCTAAAGTAACTGATTTTGGATTATTATTTTTTGTGCTTTCAATATTAGAAGTATTTATAGTTGTAGTTTTATCAGTACCAATACTTCCGTACATATTAATCTGAGGTCTATTTTTACTTATAGCCTTAGCTAATTCTTCATTTATGGATTCAAGTTTAAGTCTATTACCTTTTAATATAGGGCTCGAATCATATACTTTAGAAAGAGTGTCATATAGTGACTGAGGAAAACAAACATTACTAATAAAAAAAAAAATAATTACTTTTAATTTCAGCATCTAATCAACCAAATTTAAAATAATTATTATTAACGGTATCAACAAATGGAATATTTATATCAAACAATGTTTGCTTGATATAATTTTTTTTTGATTTATGAATTACACACAGCTTACTTTCTTTTACCTCATTATTGTGTTGTTCGCAGAAAAAAACCTTACCTTTATCTACAAGCTGATTAATTAGTTCTTCACTTACTAAATATCTTAAATCTAAACATATAATAATATCATAAAGACCAAGTTTTTTGTAACCATTGGAATGTTTACTATTTAAAAAAACTAAATTTTCAATATTTAAGCCTCTAATATTATTATTAGCTAAGCTAGTTAACTTAATGTCTTCTTCTATTGCTATAATGGTATCTACCATACTTGAAAGAATTACTGCTTCATATCCATAATTGGCACCAATTAATAAAACTACTTCTTTACCTGAGAAACTTGCTTCTTGAAATATTTTTGCTGCGTTTAAAGGAGAAGGTATATATCTTGACTGAGTAATTTTAATATTCAAATCACTATATGCCATAGGTTTAAATTGATCAGGTAAAAACTTTTCTCTAGAAATAGTTTCATAAGCTTTTAAAATTTTTTTATCTTTTATAGACTCAGGCAAAAACTGTCCTAAAATCATATTCTTTCTCATGTGAGCAAAATTTGTCATTTAAATATAATAATAAATTAAATAAAAATAAAAAGACCTAAATTAAGTTCTCAACTTAAAGTAGATAATTTCATAAACTATGTTTGATACAAAAACTGCAAAAGCTAATAAAATTAAAATACCAAAGTAATAAACTATTGTTTTAAAAAGATCTTTTCTTTTTCTTACAACAGTGCTATTTCCTTTTGGCACTAACGGGCAGGTGTGTGGTAATTGTCTTTCTATTTTTCTGATAGTTTTGAGTGAAATCTCATTTTTTTCTGTAATTTCATTTATTAACTTTTCTAATATTTTAGTATTACGATGAAAACTAGTTAATATTTTAGTGGAATCATATGCATAGTTATAAAATGTCTCTTCAAGCTTCGCCAATCTGTTATCCATAGACCTAACATCGTTAAAAATACCTGTAGCTTTTGGCTTTTCTTTTGAATTCACATTGGCTGGTTTGAGTTCTTTCTTGTCATCCAGATTCTTTTTTTCAAAAAGTGAGTTTCTTAACTCACTAATTTGTTTTTTCAATCTAATATCAGACACTGTACACCATAAATTGTATTGCTATTTATATGCCAAATAAAATAAATTATTTAACATTTTTAAATTTTTCAATTTTTGATCTCCTGCTTACACCCCACCTATATTGATCAGGCCACAAACTATATTCTGGATCTGCACCTAGCTTTTGAGCTGCGTGTAAAGACCAAAAAGGATTATACATCAGTTCTCTTCCCATGGCTATTAAGTCTGCTTGACCCTCTAATAAAATATTTTCTGCCTGCTCTGGCTCTACAATAACTCCTACAGCCATTGTTTTTATATTACTATTTCTCTTAATCTCTTCAGCGTAAGGCACTTGAAAACCTAATCCTCTATCGATAATACTTTTTAGTACACTTCCGTCATCATTAGCTGCGAACCTTGGTCTTCCAGAAATTCCGCCTGAAGAACAGTCAATTACATCTATCCCAATCTCAGAAAGCATATTTGCTAATAGTATAGAGTCTTCTATTTCCCAACCATTTTCTATTCCATCTACAGCTGATATCCTACAAAATAATGGCGTAGTATCTGGTATATTATTTCTTATTGCAACTGTAATATCTTTGAGAATTTTTGCTCTTCCTTCCAAATTACCTCCATACTCATCATTTCTTTTATTTGATATAGGAGAAAGAAAACTATGAATTAAGTATCCATGAGCGGCATGAATTTCTAAAACTTCAAAACCAGCTTCTATAGCTAACTTTGCACTTTTAACATATGCCTGAATTATATTATCTATATCTTTATTTTCTAATGCTCTAGGAGTTCTAAATCCATTAGCTAATGGTATGGCAGAAGGAGCTACTGTATCCCATGGTAAAATGCCATCTTTTTCGTCATCCTTATCAAGAGGTAATCCACCTTTCCAAGGCTCTTTTACTGATGCTTTTCTTCCTGCATGCGCTAACTGAAATGCAGGTATAGATCCCATCTTCTTAATAAAGTTTACAATTTGCTTAAAAGCATTTTTTTGCTCATCATTCCATAACCCTAAACAATAAGGTGTAATTTTTCCATCTTCTCTTACTGCAGTTGCTTCTGCAAAAATACATCCTATTCTTGCTCTAGCAAAAGTACTTAAATGAGAAAAATGCCATTCGTTAGGTATACCACCTTTAGCTGAATACATGCAAAGTGGTGATAAGACTAATCTATTAGGAAACTCTACCCCTCTAATTTTTAATTTAGAAAATAATTTTGACATAATTATTTATATCATAATTTATAATATAATCATTTTTTTTAATTAATTAAAAATCATTTATTTATATTTTGTTTAGCTGTTATGTAAATTAACATTGATACTATTATTCTATAATGTTAATTTATTTCTTTGGCTCGGTGGCAGAGTGGTTATGCAGCGGATTGCAAATCCGTCTACGGCGGTTCGATTCCGTTCCGAGCCTCCATAATTAGGAGATTTCATGAGAGAACCCTGTATAGTTGCTGTTTCTGATGCGAAAATTGACGAAAGAGGATGTAGCAAAAAAGATTCTTCTGTGTTAAGCATTCAAAAAGATTGTGCAATAGAAGCTCTTGAGAAAACTGGATTAAGTTTTTCAGATATTGACGGTTTAGCAGTTGCTGGGCTTTGGGGAATGCCTGGACCCGGTGTTATGCAACCCAATGTTCTTACTGAATACTTAGGAATTTCTTATCCAAAATGGCTAGATGGAACAAATACTGGTGGGTCAGCTTTTATTTTTCATTTACAACATGCATATCAAGCTATAAAAAACAAGGTTTGTAATAATGTTTTAATTTTATATGGAAGCACTCAAAAATCTAAAAAGGAAAGAAACTTTCTAGATAGGCCCGCAATTTTTAGCAGTCAATTTGATATGGTAGCAGGACTTCCTTCTCCTGTAGGAGCATATGCTTTAGCTGCACAAAGACATATGTATGAATTTGGAAGTAACAAAGAGACTCTGGCAGAAATAGCTGTGGCTGCAAGAAATTGGGCTAAATTAAATCCTAATGCTTACAAAAAAGATAATCTAACAATAGATGACGTAATTAATTCTCAAGCTATTTGTTCACCTTTAAGCAAATTAGATTGTTGTTTAGTTACAGACGGTGGTGGAGCAATAGTTATGTCTAATACCGATAGAATTAGCGATTTTAAGAATGACCCCATTTATATAAGAGGATTTGGAGAGACCTCTTCTCACTCTAGTATTAATTATATGGAAGATATGTCTAAATTGGATGTTGCTATCAAAAGTAGTGAAGATGCTTATAATATGTCTAAAATTTCCCCTAAAGATATAGACTTTGCAATGATTTATGATTCTTTTACAATTACAGTTCTCATGTCTCTTGAAGCTCTAGGTTTTTGTGAAATTGGAGAAGGAAAAGATTTTGTAAAAAATGGAAATTTAGGTCCTAAAGGATCATTTCCTATTAATACAAATGGTGGTGGCTTAAGTTATTGTCATCCTGGTATGTATAGTATTTTTACATTAATAGAAGCTTGTAGGCAATTATGGGGGCATTGTGGTGAGAGGCAACTCAAAAAAAACCTTACTAATGTTCTTTGTCATGGAACAGGAGGAGTTTTATCAAGTGCGGCTACAGCCATTCTTTCAAAGGAGAGTATTTAATGTTCAATTTAATAATAGACAAAGATTCTAAAACCTTTTGGGAAGGTGCTAAAAAAAATAAGTTAATGATTCAAAAATCAAAAAATAATGGTAATTATTTTCTTTATTCCATAGGCCACTCCGATGTTGCTGCCGATCATGATTTTGAATGGGTTGAAGCATCCGGAAATGGTAAAGTTTATTCTTTTACGGTTTCTTATATACCTGGTGGTTCTAAATATTATTTAGATAAAACCCCTTATGTTATAGGAAATATATTACTAGAAGAAAATGTTAGAATTATGAGTAATATCTTAACTAATGATATAAAAAGCTTAGAAATAGGAAAAAAAGTAACAGTATGTTTTAGAAAATTAACTGATGAAATAATTTTTCCTTGCTTCAAACTAGTTTAACTCTTGTAAAATTTCTTTTAACGCATTTAATTCCTTGATTGCAACTCTTCTAAATTTTTTCTGAAAAATACTTAAATTGCTTTCTAATTCATATAGGTTGGTTTCGCTTGTTTTTAATATATCTTTTTTCAAATTTTCTATTTCTAATTCAGATAGATTACTAATATCAATAATCTCTTTAAATATTTTTTTTCCTTTTTTATATTCTATTTCAGTTAAATAATAATTATTTTGGTCTATATTATACTTTTTATAAAGATCTAATTTATACATAATAAGGATGCCTAAAATAATTTGATTTCTATCAATTTTAATTTGATCTTTATTTTCTTTTTTTAACTTACTAAGTTGTGATCCTTCTTTTTTTAAACTATAGTACAAATCAAAATATTCCGCGCTTTTCGTAAGATCTTGTGATTTAAAATTGTCATTACTATATATCCAACCTAAATTGATATATGCTTCAATAAATCCTCTTTTAGCAGCTTCTTTTAAATAAAAAATGGATTGATTTTCTATATATTTTAAACTTTGTTTAGATATTTCTGAATTGTCTAAATTGTGTAAAAATATTTTTAAACCTAAAAAATTTAAGCATCGCGGTGTTTCTTTAATGTTCTCTTTTTCAATACACTTTTCTATAAAATCTTTTTTATCATTAACATTTAAAAAATTTAAATCACTTTTAATAAGGGTTTCTGAAAACAAGAAATGAGGATAAATAAAAAATATTATTTTAAATAATTTTTTAAAAATTTTCATTATTTAGCACTAAATTCATTAAATACCTTTTTTTAATATGTATAGAGGTTTTACTTAGAATATAAATAAAAAAATATTTATTGTAATTTTATTAATTTAACCATTTTTCTATAGCTTGTACTATCTCATCTGGAGAGTCTTCTTGAATAAAATGTTTACCTTTTACGGTGATTTCTTCTTGATTTTTCCAACTTCTACAAAATTCTCTTTGAGGCCCTATTAAAATAGAACCTGGCTCAGCATTAATGAATAATTTTTTTATATTAGTTTTTCTCATAAACTCAGCATAGTCATTTACAATATCAACTACTTCAATAGGCTCACCTTCTAATGGTATTTGTCTTGGCCAACTTAAGGTAGGTTGTCTATCTGTTCCGGCTTTAAGAAAAGGTTTTCTATATTTACTCATTTCTTCGTCACTCAACTTTCTAATGATTGAAGAAGGTAAAATTCTTTCAACAAATATATTTTTTTCCAAAATTAACTCTTCGCCTACTTCACTTCTCATTAATTTAAAAACCTTGGTTGCATCTTCTGGCCAACCACTCCACTTCATTGGACAAACTATTGCTTCCATATAAACAATGCCAGCTATTCTATCAGGATATTTTTTTGCAAAATTAAAACCTATTGCTGAACCCCAATCATGAATCACAAGTATGATTTTTTTATCTATGTTTATATTATTGATAAAACCATCAAACCATTTTATATGTTCTTTAAGACTATAATTTTCTTGAGATGGATTATCTAATTTATCTGAGTCTCCCATACCTATTAAGTCAGGCGCTATACATCTATATTTATATTTTAAACCTTTAATGATATTTCTCCATAAAAAAGAGGAAGTTGGGTTTCCATGAATAAATAGCAAAGGTTGACCTTCACCTTCATCTAAGTAAGCGATAGTTTTTGATTGAAAAGTAATAAATTTTTTATTCATTAAAGTTAGGTTTTCTTTTTTCACTAAAAGCTTTCAAACCCTCAATACCATCTATACTTTCAGCATTTTCAGAGATTTTTATACCTTCTATATCCATTTGTGTTTCAAGTCCATTATCAAAGCTAATATTTAATAATTTTTTAAGGCAAGCAACNGCTTTCTTAGGNCCTTTNATAAATATTTCTGCTTGCTTNTCAATAGCTTCATTAAGCTGTTCTTGATCATCNAAAACTTGATCTATNAAATNCATNTCTAATGCTTCTTCAGCAGAAAATATTCTGTTGGTTAACATAAGTTCCTTTGCTCTTTTCATTCCAACAATTCTAGGAAGGAAAAAAGTTGAACTACCATCAGGTGATAAACCAGCATTCGTATATGCTACTGTAAATTTAGCACTTTTGACTGAATAAATAATATCTCCTGTAATCGCTAAACTAAAACCTCCCCCTCCAGCAGTTCCATTTATACCTATTATTACAGGTGCTTTCATTCTAGTCATTCTAGCGATAGCTCCATGAAAATAATGTGTCATCTCGAGAAGTGTTTCCTTTATTTTACCTTCATTAGATAAAAGAAACTTTAAATCACCACCTCCACAAAACAACTTTCCTTTTCCTGTTAAAATTAGGACTTTAATATTATTATTTGTGGAAACTATGTTCGTCGCTTTATATAATTCTTTTGCTAATTCAATATTTAGAGTGTTGCCTGCATCAGGTCTATTTAANGTTATCCTAGCTATATTATTTGATATTGAAAAATCTATANTATTAAAATTCATNNTNTAAANATANCACAATTAANNGCNGNTGTAAATTAGGGAACCATNTAGTATTTTTTATNAGAACTTTCNGTNTAAACAAACTCTACCCTAATATTTTTNATATCTGATAGTTGCAAANATTCTAATTTAGAGACTTTAAAATATATCAATGAGAAATTNTAAAATNCTTCTTCNTTATCTNNATTATACTTNAGATNNTCTAAANTATTTNTTTTTNCTCCTGGAGAAAGTGCTGATAAATAATTTTTTTTTGANAAANTGNTTANACTNNTCCAAATATNTTTAGTTTTNTNNGTTTTANTTTCAATATTAGCATNTCCATATAGTTGTACTTGNAACTTAAACCTAGGTTCATATAAATGNACNGTANCATTNTTNTTTTNCTTAATNTTTAAAANTTTTCTNCTTCTAGAGTCTGAATAAAANANCAACATTTTTGTTTTATTATCAACTTTCCTCAAAATAATAGTTCTTGAGTTTATCGCATTGCCATTAATCGTGCTTAAAGTTGGTGTATGAAATTTTGATTTTTTATTAACTACGCCTTGGGCTAATAAATCCCAAATTTTTAATTCCCCCTTATCTAAATCACTAAAAAAATTTGTAAATTTATTCAATTTATTTTTTTTCTAATATTTCTAATTCAACTAAAATACATAATAAATGTATAATGGTAATATGTAATTCTTGTATATGAGAAGTAATTTCACAAGGCGCTTTTATGCATATATCACTATATTTTTCTAATTTTGAATTTTTTGCACCAGTTAAGCCTATTACTTTTATTTTTTTACTTCTAGCAGTCAAAGCAGCTTCAATAATATTTTTACTTTTACCACTTGTAGATATTGCAAAAAGTAAATCTCCTTTATTACCAATACCTTCTATTTGCCTTGAAAAAACTTTACTATAATCATAGTCATTAGCTATTGCAGTAATTGCAGATGTGTCAGTATTTAGAGAAATTGCTGGAAATGCTCTTCTGTCTAGTTTAAATCTTCCTATTAATTCTGCAGCGAAGTGTTGTGCATCAGAAGCTGAACCTCCATTTCCACATATAAGAATTTTTTTATCTTGTTTTATTGTTTTAACTAGTATTTTTGCACACGAAATAATTTCTTTATTTTCAACATTTAATAAATTATCAATATTATATTTACTTTTTTTAAGATAACTTTCTATTACATTTTTCAAAATTATATTCCTTATCTATTTATTTTTAATGAACTAAAGTCAATTTCTGGTAAATATATATTGTTAGGTTGTTTTGATGATTGCCAAAAAACATCAATAGGTATTCCACCTCTTGGAGCAAAAAAACCCTGAACTCTAATCCATTTAGGCTTTAAACTATTAAATAATTGTTTACCTATGAACAAAGTTACATCTTCATGAAAGATTCCATAATTTCTAAAAGATTGTATAAATAATTTAAAAGACTTAGACTCAACTATTGACTGTTTAGGAACATAATCAACTATTATAGTAGCAAAATCAGGCTGTCCTGTTACTGGACAAATCGAAGTAAATTCCGGTACAGTAATTCTTATATTGTATAAAGAATTATTATTTTTATTATTTATCTTATCAAATTTATAACCTAAAGGGCTATCAACTATTTTTGAATCTTGACCTAGAACTTTAATTTTCTTCATATTTGTCTTTTACTTGCTAACCTTTTTAATTAACTTTATTATTTAGATAAGGAATTAGCAATAATTTATTTATTATGAGTATTAGAAAATTAAAAAAAAATAGACGTACTTTTATAAAGGCTTTTTTTTCACTTTTGCTCGTGAAGAGTTTACATACTCGATTAGTTTCTGCAGATGAAGAAAATAATTACTTAATAAATGGTCCTTTAGCTGGAAGCATTTATTATACTAAAAACAAACCAGGTAAATGGAAAAACTTAGTCGAATCCCATACTCCTTTATTAGAAATATATAAAAATACTTTAAAAGTTTCTACACTTCATGAAATGAAAGGTTTTGAGCATTATATAATAAAGCATATAGTTTTAGATAATAAATTTAATATAATTTCAGAAAAGATATTTGATCCTTCTAAAGACATTCCTATATCTAAACACAATATCATGGGATATAATGATAAGCTTTATATTCTAAGCATTTGTAATCAACATGACACATGGCTTGATATTATCAAAATTTAAAAATCTATATGAACAAAAAATCATTTCTAAAAGCCAGCTTTGTGCTTATTATTTTATTTATTAATAATATGCTAAATGCATTTACAATAGAAAAAAAAATATTTTTTTCCTCTTATTTAAAAGGTATAAACCTAGCTAAAGCTGAAGGAAAAATTCTAATAGAATCTAATCAATTAAAATTATATTTTACTGCACAAACAGTTGGTATCTTTGCTTTAATCTCTGAATGGAAACAAACTATTAGCATAGATAGTAAATTAGATAAAAATAAATTAAAAAGCTTACGATATAAGTCTGATGATTCAAGAGGAAAAAAAAAAGGACACATGTACTTGAGTTTTAAAAATGAAGTACCTGAAATAATATCAGCTCAACCAGACCCAAGAGAGGATGATAGAAGAGAAAAAATTAATAAAGATCTTCTTAAGAATACACTTGATCCTGTTAGTGGTATTTTAAATTTAGGTTTAGAAGGAAAATGTAAAAATAAAGTAGTTATTTTTGATGGTAAAAGAAAGTACATAATCAATGCTAATTTTATAGAAGAAAAAATAATTAAAAAAAACCATTTCTTCGCAGCAGATTTTAATAGCTTTAAATGTGTATTTAGTATTGAAAAATTAGAAGGTTATACAGAAAAAGAAAAAAAAAGATATCCAGGCAATGGATATATCTGGTATAAAAAGGTAGGTAACAATTTTTTTTTTCCTGCTAAAATTATAATTGATACCCGTTGGGGAGAATTTTTATGTTTGATAAAAGAAAAGGAATTAAAAAATGAAAGCGATAGTTTGTAATGAATGGTGCAAACCAGAAGATCTAAAAGTTTCTGAAATTATAAATCCAACTTTAGATGATAATTCAGTCAGAGTTGAAATTCATGCAGCTGGAGTTAACTTCCCTGATGTATTAATTGTACAAGGAAAATATCAATACAAACCTCCCTTTCCTTTTTCTCCTGGATCTGAAGTAGCAGGAACTATTTCAGAAATTGGTAATAATGTTAAAAGTTTTAAAGTAGGTGATAAAGTTATGGCTGTTACTGGACATGGAGCCTTTGCAGAAGAGATATGTGTGCCTGAAAATAAAATTACTCTAGTACCTAAAGATATGGATTTTATAACTGCAGCTAGTATGAGCTTAACTTATGGTACATCAGCATATGCACTATTTCAAAGAGCAGAAATAAAAGAAAATGATGTAATATTAATACATGGTGCTACAGGAGGTGTAGGAATTACAGCAATAGAAATTTCTAAAGCAGTTGGAGCTAAAATAATCGCTACTGCAAGTACAGATGAAAAACTGAAAATAGCTGAAGAATATGGAGCTGATTATTGTATTAATTATAGTAAAAATGAATTTAAAGAAAAGGTAAAAGAAATTACTAATGGCAATGGAGCTAATATTATTTATGATCCAGTTGGTGGCGAAGTATTTAATCAATCGCTAAGATGTATCGCATGGAATGGTAGAATTTTAGTTATAGGTTTTGCTTCAGGAACTATTGCATCTGCACCTACAAACTTACCTTTATTAAAAAACTGTTCTATAGTTGGAGTTTTTTGGGGAGCATGGAGAGAAAGAGATCCTAATGGTCATAGTATAAATATGGAAAAGATACTGAAATGGTGGAAAGAAAAAAAGATTAGACCAAAAGTTTCAAAAGTATTTAACTTAGAAGATACTAAATACGCTCTTCAAGCTCTAGTCAACAGAGAAGTGATTGGTAAAGCTGTTATAAAAATTAGAAATTAAAATTTAATTTTTTCTAAGACTATTTCATCATAACTAATTACTAAATTATTTTTTTTAATAAATTTGACTTTATCGTTATTATTTTTAGAAGCTTCAACTAATGATTCAATAACTTGTTCCATATATTCTTTTGGAAAATTCTGATTTACTATTAAAATCATATTATCAAAAGAATATAAAGTCTTTGAATATTTTAAAAGATTTTGGAAATACTGAGTTTTTTTATTTTTCAAGTCTGTCAATAAATTACTAGAAATAACGGCTAAAGGAATTTGGTTTGTTATTAACAAATTAATTAACCTCTCTGAGTCTTTTGTTCTTGCAACTCTCGCCTTGGCTTCTGGTAAATATTCATCAAGAATTACTTTTAAATTCTTCGTAAAACCAAATGCTCCTTCATCATTTTTTGAACACATTACCAACATATGCATTTGTCTATAAACTTCATGCTGTCCCCACGGTGCATGTCCACTTAGAAAGAGCGAAATTACTATTATTAAAAATTTAAATTTACGTTTGATTTTCATTTTCCTACGGAGATATATTACTACATCTCCGTATTCAGTAGTGGTTATCTATTTAATTTCTATTTTTATCAAAAACATCAAGATTTAAAACAGCTGTAATAACATAATTAGGTACATCTACAACTTGGCCTACTCTAAGGTCTACTGCAACTGAACAAAGAATATAAGCTTGTTCTCTAGAAAGACCATGCTCGTCTACAATATAATCTATCATCTGTAAAAGTGCATGCCTTGCTGCCAAGGTTAAGGATTCAGATAAATTTGCTAGATTTGTAATTTTATCTCCGCCTAAATATTTATAATACTCTAACTCTGTTCCAGCGTCTTTTACAGGAATACCTACTGTTTGATAAAATTTAGTTGGTTCTATATCTCTAATTTCATCATTTCCCTTAGTTGCAGGCATTACCATTTTTTTGCCTTGTCTTTTAAGAATTTTTGTTCTTATTTTGACTATAGCTCCCATTTCTATAGCTGTACCAGATACCTCTCCATCACCTTGAGCATAATGAACATCTCCTGCAAAAAGGCCACACCCGTCAATAAAACAAGGAAAAATAATTTTGGTACCAACTTGCATTTGCTGTACGTCCATGTTTCCTCCATTCTCTCTAGGTGGTATAGTTCTTAGGCAATCATCTTTAAATTTACCATTTTCTGCACATATATCCGCTGGCAATGCAAATCCTGGATCAGGAGTAAGTACCACTCCACCAGCTTTAGCTAAATCCGCTTCTCTTTTTTTCCATTTTTCAACTTCCTTTAAACCAGGAAGTACGCCAATGGATCCTGGAAATGCTTCATAAGGTATGGTAATTCCTGGCATAGCATCAGAAACAGCACCAATTCTAGTTAACTTCCAATTTACTATATAAGGTTCTGTAAACAAATCTCTTAAAAATCCAAAACCAGGAACAATAACAGTATATCCATATTCATCTGGAACTATATCTAATAATTCTACTTCAAGAGCATCTCCTCTTTTTGCACCTTTAATATAAACTGGTCCTGTCATTGGATGCACTTCTCCTAGATTAATAGTAGGTACATCTTCAGCAACAGCATCTAAACTGTAATTACTATCAAGTGCATCTCTAGTATGAAGAATAATAATATCACCCGGCTTAGCTGAAGCTCTAGGCTCTATTGCGGGATGATACCTGTTAAAACAGTTTACATCATCTTTACAATGATCACCTTTTTTTTTTATTTCAATAATATTTTTCCACTTAGAATCTGTGGTATCTGCTTGTAAGTTTAATGCAAATATTACAGAAAAACAGAAAGTTATTAGTTTAATCATAATTTCTCCCATCTATATATTATTTAATTTTATTTTTGTGATATAACTATAACATATTTCTGAATAAGAGGAGAAAAAAGTGACTAAAATTTACAAAACTTTCTTAATAATATTATCAATACTTTTTATTAAACAATCTTTTGCAGAAGATGAAATAAAGATAGGAATTTCTACGTTTTTATCTGGAGGAGCAGCATCTAGTTTTGGTATACCCTTAAAACAAGGATTAGAATTTATGTTTAATGCCATTAATGAGGGAAAAGTTCCTGCTCCTTATAATACACCTGGTATTGGGGGTAAAAAAGTTTCTTATTTTTTCATTGATGAGGCTGGAGGAGCTACTAAACAAGTATCTGAGTTTAGAAATATGGTACAAAGACAAAAAGTAGATGTTGTAATGGGATACATATCTTCAGGAGATTGCTTAGCAATTCCAGCAGTTGCTGAAGAATTAAAACAATTAACTATTCTAATAGATTGTGGAACACCAAGAGTTTTTGAAGAAGATAGTTATAAATACGTTTTTAGAACAGGACCTCATGCAGCTATGGATAATATCGCAGGAGCTTTATATTTGAAAAGAAAAGGTATAATTCCAAAAAAAATTGCAGCTATTAACCAAAACTATGCCTGGGGACAGGACTCATGGGCAGACTTTAAGGGTTCTATAGATATATTTTTTCCTAAAACTGAAATTGTATCTGAGCAGTTTCCAAAGTTTCTTTCTGGACAGTACGGTAGTGAAATTTCAGCAATGATGGTAGCTAAACCAGATTTAATCCATTCATCTATGTGGGGAGGAGATTTAGAATCATTCATTATACAGGCTTCTACAAGAGGACTGTTTAGAAATTCAAAAGTTTTTTTAAGTGCTGGTGATCATGTTTTGCCTTCTCTAGGAAAAAATATGCCTAAAGGAGTAATAGTAGGAGCTAGAGGACCTCATGGAGATTTAGCTCCTGATACACCTCTTTCTAATTGGTTTAAAGAAAATTTAAAAAAAGAGCTTAATATTAAAATGACTACTCAACCTATGCATAAAGGAGCAATGGCTGCATTATTTTTAAAAAAAGCTTACGACCAAGCAATCAAGGAAAGTTCAAATTTTCCTTCTACCGAAGAAATCATTGGAATAATGGAGGGCTTGAAATGGGATACCCCAAGTGGTCCCGCAGTTATGTCATTAGGAAAAGGCCATCAAGCAATACAAGATATGGCTATTGGAGTCACTGCTTGGGATAAAAAAGAAAAAAGAACCAAGTTGGTAGATATAGAATACTTTAAAGCTGAATGCGTAAATCCACCAGATGGAGTTAAAGCCTTAGATTGGATTAAAGGTGGCTTTAAAGGAGCAAACTGTTAAATTAGCTCAAACTGATTAAAAGTTACCCATACTTCCATTTTTAGAGTTAACTTTTTCTTTACCGTTTTTTTTAGAAATTAGCTTGTTTTGTTTATTTATTCCAAGTTCTCCTTGAATTTTTCCACCCGTTTCAACAACTAATATTTCATACTTAGCTCGTCCTTGGATTAAGCCATCTTTTTTTACATAAAGATTTTTTATAGTAAATTTACCTTTAATTGTGCCATTAATAATTAAAACATCTGCAACTATCTCTCCATCAAATTCTCCATTAGGACCTACTACTACTTCATTAGCTCTAATTGTACCTCTCATAGTACCATCAATATGAATATTACCTTCTGTATTAATCTCACCAGAAAAGTCTATGCCCTCTGCTATAATAGAAAGAGTAGTGTTTTTTCTACTATCGGAAAATAAATTAGAGTTTTTTAAAAACATTTTTACCTATTTTAAGAAATGGATATGGATTTCTGGCTTTATCATTAACTTTAATTTCATAATGCAAGTGTTTACCTGTTGACCTTCCAGTATTTCCTATCTTACCTATAATATTTCCTAAATCAACTGTTTCTCCTTTTTTAACAAATATTTTTGATAAGTGAGCATATCTAGTTTGTATACCATTACCATGATGTATAAATATAGATTTTCCATAGGACCCATAATTTCCTACAAAAGATACTTTACCTGCAGCTGTTGAAACTATATCAGAACCCCAAGCTGCTCCTAAATCTATTCCCTTATGAAACGCTCTCCTCTTTGTATAAGGATCTTTTCTATATCCATAACTACTAGTTATATAATATTTATTTATGGGCGCAGCAAGAGGAACAGATAAAAATATTTCTCTTAACAATTCAAACCTAGCCGTTCTGTCATGAAGAGCATATGCTACCTCATTCTCTTTATCTGCAACTACTAATGGGCCTCCTATTTCGCTCTCATTTTTTATATTTCTTAAGTTACTCAAATCATAAGACCTAGTTTTGGTAAAAATGTTTTCCAAAAAACTTATTTTATTTTCTAAAATTTTTAAAGTACTGTTTCTGACCGTATTATTAAGTTCATAATAATATTTTTCTTTCTCCTTTTGCAAAGCTAAATTGTAATTTAGCATTTTTAGCTCTGATGTTGCCTTAATGCTCTCTTCAATAGTTTTATCTAAATTTAAGAAAACTTTTTTACTTTTTTTTATTACATTTTTTTTCTTATCTATCGTATAGTTGTCATCAATATTATAAAATACAGATTTAAAATCAGTATCTAAATAAAATCTATCATTACTTTGCTTATATATTTTTTCTATATTTTTTTGTAGACTGTTTATTATGTTATCAAGTTCTGATAGCATCTTTTCTCTATCTTTTTTCTCATTAATAATACTTTCTAATCTATCTTTTACTTGCAATAACTTATGATCTTTTTTTATATCATTGTTTTGGTTAATTAACTGCAAATCTTGTTGTAAAAGGTCTAATAACTTAGTGATTTTTTTTATTTGAAGTTCTACATTTAGATCAGTTTCAGTAAATTTAGTAGTATCTGAATATAACTCTTCTCTTAAACTTACTACTGCTTTAGTAAATTTTACATACCTAATCCTTAAATCTTTTAAAGCTACATTCTGTTTAAAATTAACGGTTTGTAAAAACTGCATTTTATATGTGAACAAACCTACAAAAAAACCGGTAGTAACAAGTAAAGAAATTAGAATAATCTGCATTGCTGTACCTAGTTTAAAATACTTAATACCACCAGTACTTCTAAGCATAAACTCTTTTGGTGGAAAAGTATTATATAACCAGTTAAAAAATTTCATAAAAAGTAATACTCCTTATTACATTCTAAACGTTCTTTTATACCAAAGACAAGTCTTTTTAATTCCTTCAGTATAGTGGTATGGAGGTTTCCACCCAGTGTCAGAAATAAACTTTTTATTATTAACTATAAATTCTTTCATCATTTTATTAAAAATATCATTTATTCCAAAAAATTTAAAAATATAACTAAAAATTTCTGGTTTTAAATAAAATAAAAAAACTTTTTTACCTAAATTATTTGCTATCGTAGTTGCTAATTTTTCATTTGTAATTGTACAATTATCACTTATTTCATAAGTTTTTCCTTTAAAATAATTAGTCTTTAATAAAAAATAAATTGCATCAACTAAATTTTCTACATACATATAACTTCTTTTTTTTAATATTTTTTTAAATGGTAGTGGTAGATTATTTTGAATTGCTTTCATCAAAAGAAGAAAATTTGCTTTAACATAGGGACCATAGACAAGAGGTGGCCTCAAAATAATGTGATTTTTATAATTTTTTCTTATGATTTCTTCAGCTTTTTTTTTAACTTTTGCATATTCTGTTTTGTCACTAGAATTATATTTAGAAACTTTAGCTGAACTTAAATGAATTATCCTTAATTCTTTATTTTTAAAATTTCTTACAATATTTTTTTCTATATTGTTCATGTATTCATAATTCAAATTTTTATTAAAATACTTTTTATTATTTACATGTGCTAAAGCGGCAAGGTTTACTAAATATTTAATATCAGAAAAATTATTCTTAATTTTCTTTTTTTCAAATAAATTACCAACATCAATTATTTTGACTCCTATTTTTAATAATTCTTGATAATTTTCTGATTTTTTATTCCTTATTATAGAAATAACCTCAAAGTTTTTATCATTTAACTTTTTACATAGGTGCATGCCAATAAAACCAGACGCACCTAAAATTACAACTTTATCTTTTATCATTTTTATATTTAACTTATTGTATTAATAATGATTAAAATATGATGAAAAACAACATAAAAATAAGTGCGCTAGTAATCGCGCACAATGAAGAAAAAAAACTTTCAACTTGTTTAAAGAATCTTATTTATGCTGATGAACTAGTAGTAGTATTAGATAAAACTAATGACAAAAGCAAAGCTATTGCAAAAAAATATGGAGCTAGAGTTTTTGAAGGCAATTGGAGTATAGAAGCTAATAGAAGAAACTTTGGGATAAAAAAATGTTTAGGCGATTGGATTTTAGAAATTGATGCTGATGAGCATGCATCTAAAAATTTATTTGTAGAAATAAGAAAAAAAACAGAAAATGCTGAACCAGGATATTTTTTGATACCTTTTGATAATTATATTGGTAAAAGAAAAGTAAGATATGGATGGGGAGCTTCATGGGGGGTATCAGCTGCTCCGAGACTTCATTTTAAAGGATGTAAATCTTGGAAAAAAGAAAACTTAATTCACCCCTCAATATCACTTAAAGGAAAAAAAAAATGGCTCCAGTCAAGAATTAAGCATTATGTAGATGATGATATTAATGATATGTTATTAAGATTAATTAGGTACACAGACCTGAAGGCTTTAGATTTAGCTAAAAATAATAAAAAACTTCCTCATTTTTTTATAACTTTAAGAAGAGGTTTTACCAGATTTTTTAAATGTTTTATCTCTAGGAAAGGGTATAAAGAAGGAAGGTGGGGCTTTATTATTGCTACTATGGCAAGTCTATATGTTGTATTGTCTTATATAAAAGCAGCAGAAATAAAGAAAAAAAATTAAATATCATTTATCTTTTCGAATCTTCCAACTATCATCTTTAACCAAAGCCCATTCTGATAAAACTACTGTCTTTGGAGACCTTATGTCTTTTAATTCATAATGAACTATATCAAATATCAATTTAGTATTTATTACTTCCCATTGAGTAGGATAAGCAAATCCCCTAAAAAACACATCCCCAATTTTAAATTTAGTATCCATAACTAAATCCTTGTTTTTATAATACAATAACATATTATAACATTTAGTATTTATTACAAAGTAAAAAATATTAATAAATACCTAAAATGAGTAGTCATGAGCGAAATAATATTACCCAAGTTTATCAATATAGGAGCAGGAAAAGTTAACTCCGTTAATGATATTTTAAAAAAATTAAATTGTGAAAACCCTATAATTATAACAGATAAAACCATGGTTGAACTAAATATCATAGAACCATTAGAAAGAACCCTTACAGAAATGCAAATTAGGTATGAGATTTTTAATAATACTATGCCTGAACCTACTGCAGAATCGATTGAAGAAGGCGTCAAACTTATAAAAAATGGTTCTTTTGACTGTATTATAGCATTTGGTGGAGGAAGCCCCATAGACTCGGCAAAGGCAATGAGTATTCTAGCTTCTAAAGGAGGAAAAATGGAAGATTATAAGTTTCCTGTTATAAGCTTAGAAAGTGGTATCCCTCTCATAGCTATACCAACTACAGCTGGAACTGGTTCTGAAGCTACAAAGTTTACAATTATTACTAATGAAAAAAATGATGAAAAAATGCTTTGTGTAGGACCAGCTTTTATGCCAACTGCAGCCATAATTGATTACGAATTAACTTATTCTGTGCCTAAAAGAACTACTGCTGATACTGCCATAGATTCTCTTACTCATGCAATAGAGGCATACGTAAGTAAAAAATCAAATATATTCAGTGATACGCAAGCTATTTCAGCAATGAAATTAATCGCCCCTAATATTAGAAAAGCTTTTAATAATGGAAAAGATCAAATAGCAAGAGAAAAACTAATGATTGGAGCTACATTAGCTGGTATTGCCTTTAGTAATTCATCTGTTGCTTTAGTGCATGGAATGAGTCGACCTATAGGTGCTTTCTATCATGTACCACATGGACTATCAAATGCGATGCTATTACCTACTGTAACAGAGTTTTCTATACCTGGTGCTACCGTAAAATATTCAGAATGTGCTAAAGCTATTGGTATTGCTTCTTTTAATGATAGTATTGAAGATTCAAATAAGAAGCTTTTAACTGAATTGAAACAGCTAAATATTGATTTAAAAGTGCCTTCTTTAGAAGATTTTGGTATTAAAAAAGAAATTTTTTTAAAAAATATTGATACTATGGCAACCCAGGCTATTGCATCAGGTTCACCGCATAATAATCCTATAGTACCTAGTCATGAAGAACTTATATTGTTATATAAAAAGTTATGTGAATAAACTTTAATGTTTAAAAATATCAGGATAATTTTCTTTTAATTTTATTAGTTTTGGCGGTATGAGAATACTACAATACATGCTATCGGGATTTTTTTCAAAATAATTATGATGATAATTTTCTGCTGAAGTAAAATTTAATTTATCTGATAATTCTGTCTGTATTGTATTATTCCATAAAAGTTCTGCATTTTTAATAGCCTCTTGGGCCATTTGTTTTTCTTTTAAACTTTTATAAAAAATAGCTGATCTATATTGTGTTCCAACATCATTGCCTTGTCTATTTTTTTGAGTAGGATCATGAGTAATAAAAAAAATTTTAAATATAAGCTCCAATGAGACCTCTGTTTCATCAAAATCGCATTTAATAGCTTCAGCGTGCCCAGATGCACCAGTACAAATTTCTTTATAAGTTGGATTTTTTGATACTCCACCTATGTATCCAGGTGTAATCTTTTTAACACCCCTAACCTTTAAAAAGACTGCTTCAGTACACCAAAAACATCCTCCTGCTAAAAAAATTGACTGCATATTATATAATGTAATAACCTATTCTTAAATAATCTATATTTTTTATAAAATAATGAAAAAAAATAATATAATTTCACTTTTTTTTATATGCTTGGCAACAAGTTTATTTACAATTGATATGGGAATAATAACCGTTTCTTTTTCAGAAATTGAAAATTACTTTTCTACAACTAATTCTGTAACATCATGGGTGCTTACTGTTTTTTCTATCTCGTCAGCAATAGGTATAATTAGTTTAGGGTTTATGTCAAAATTATTTGGTAGAAAAAAAATATACATATTTGGAATATTAGGTTTTTCTTTTTTCTCAGGCCTATGCGGTTTATCAAATAATATAGAACAATTATTAACTTTTAGATTTTTTCAGGGATATTTTGGATCAGGCTTAATAGCGCTCAGTCAAGCATTTGTAATAGATATTTTTTCTACTAAAAATAGAAGTAAAGCAATATCTGCTTGGACATTTGGTTTGCTTGCAGGACCAGTTATTGGACCATTACTTGGAGGTTACCTTATTGAATATATGAGTTGGAGGTATATATTTTTTATAAATGTTCCTCTCGGCCTTATTGCATTTTTTGGCCTACTTAACAACTTAAAAAATGATGCTCCGTCTTCATCAAATAATATTAACTATATAGGTTTTATATTTTTAAGTATTTCAGTAGCGAGCTTACAAATATTTTTAGATAGAGGAGAGTTAGAAGATTGGTTTGAGTCTGAATTTATAATTTTTTTAATTCTTTTATCAATCACTTCGTTAATTTTTTTTATTTTAAGCAACTTTAATACAAAAATTTCTCTTTTTTCTAAATTATTATTTAAAGATAAAAACTTCGTTGGAGGTGTTATCTTTGCATTTTTATTTGGTTTTATTCTTATACCCCCTTTTATATTAATTCCAATCTATCTTACTGAAATACAAGACTTTCCTATATATTATGTAGGATTAATATTAAGTTTATCAGGTTTAGGGGGTATGATAGCCACATTATTTACATCTAAAATTATTTTTCATATAGGAAATATAAATACTATGTTATTAGGACTTCTTATTTATGTCATAGCTAATTTAGAAATTGTTTTTTGGAACTCTAATATCACTACTAATCAAATTATTTTTAATAGTTTTTATAGAGGAATTTCTATAAGTACTTATTATGTTGCTCTTGCGAATATAACATATACCACTCTTCCTAATATACTTAGGACCGAAGCAGCAAGTTTATTTCAATTTTTAAGAACAATAGGAACTGGTGTGTCCATAGCTTTTTTTATAACTTTATTAAATAGATACTACACTATAAACTTTGAAGACCTAAGAAGCTATTTAGATTATTCAAATATAGGAGTTTCGCAATTTACAAATGTTGATGATTTTTTTTCTAAGGATAAGATAACAATTTTACAACAATTGCAGCACCAGTCAAAGATTAAATCATTTTTAAATGATTTTTTCTTTCTATCGATATCTCCTTTATTTTTTTTACCTTTCTTTGTGTTATTCAAAAAATAAGAATTAAACTCTGTAGGGTTTAAAAAAGCTAAGTAGCCTTGGAACTAAAGTTAACGAAGCTAATAATGCAACTAACATGGCCAAACTAGTTAGTAATCCAAAATAAATGCTAGGGATAAAATTAGAAAAAACTAATATTGAAAAGCCTACTATTATAGTCAATGTAGTATAATACAACGCATAGCCTATGCTGTTATGAGAACTAATCATTGCTTTATCATATTCCTTGTGATGTAAAAATTCATTTCTGTGTCTAAATATGTAGTGAATTGTATTATCAACAGCTATTCCCATACTTATTGCTGCAATTGTAATTGTCATCATATCTAATGGTATATTTAATATTCCCATTAGACCTAAAACAGATCCAATAGACAATAAATTCGGAACCAAGGCAATAAGAGAAATTTTTAAAGATCTAAATAAAATTAAAAACATGCAAAATAAAACTAATATAACCAAACCTAAAGTTTTAATTTGTGAATTGAATAAACTCTGTAACATATTATTATATAAAATGAGAATATTAGATAATTTTATGTCTTCACTTTTAACCCCAATAACACTATAAGCTTCATCTTGTATTTTATTAATTAATTGATTTCTTCTAAGTGAGGGATCTGAGTCTTTAACTCTTAAAGTAATTTTTGCCTGATTGTACTCTGTAGATATATAAGGATTTAAAATTATTTTTTTATATTCTTGTGGAAGTTTTTCAAATAATAGTCCTAATTGGACGCTATCAAGATCATTTCCATTATTTAGTATTCTACCTATTTTTAAAATTGTGGCAAAAGAAATAACTGTTCCTGTATATTCTAAAGAGTCAAGATAATCGTGTAGAGCTTCTATTTTTAACATTTTATCTCTTGTAAACCAATATTTAGGATCATTAGAAGCTTCATCAAATTCATCAAAAATATCATCAAATTCATCTTGTTCCAGACCTACTTCTGTCTGATCTCTTTCTTCATTTTTAAAATCAAGAGTTACATCTAACAGAGTAGTTCCACCTAAGTCTTCATCTATAACTTTCATACCCTTGTATATCTCTGTATTAGACTTAAAGTAATCTATAAAGCTATTTTCTACTTTTAATTTTGTTCCTCCATAAACACTTAAAATAGACATCAAAATTGCTACACTAAAAATTAATTTTTTATAATTAATAGTAAATTCTGCAATTTGATTTGGAAGGTTAAATATTCTCTCAAAAGAAGTATTAGGTTTTAATATTCTAAACTCATTCATCAATGCCGGGAACATGATAAAAGTCAAAATTAAAGATATAGTTACTCCAACACTCATCATCCAGCCAAAATTAATAACAGGTAATAAACCAGACAAAATTAAAGAGCTAAAACCTGCTATAGTAGTGATAACAGTAAAAAAGCATGGCTTAATCATCTGTTTGACCGTATCTAATAATAAATATTTATGATTTTTATAACGTTTAGAAGATAATTCTCTATACCTAACTATTAAATGTATAGTAATTGCCATTGTTAAAATAAGTTGCAATGAAATAAAGTTGGAGGAGATAACTGTTACCTCCCAATTAAAAAGACTAAAAGTTCCAGCTGTTATAATAACAGAACAAAAGCAAGTAACCAATGGCATAATCACCCATCTACTTTGTCTAAAAATAATCATTAAAGTTATAATTAAAAAAAATAATATAGCTATACCAAATACTTTTAAATCTTTTTTGACGAAAGAAACTACATCATTAGCTATCATTGGAATACCACCTAAATAAAGTTCTCCAAATTGTCTATATTGATAAATTATGCTTCGTATGTTTAAAATTAATTCATTTTGAATAATTCTTAATTCATCTCTTTCTTTAATGATATCTTTTTTTACTATATCAAAACTTGTTAACTCACTATCAGTTAAATTTCTTTCCTCTAAAATATTTTGATATTTTTGTTTTTTTTCTCTTAACTTAAGTAACCTATCATGTTCTTTGAGATTAATTAAAATTGCTGTAGTTTTCAAATCCTCACTAACAAGATTGTTTTTATAAAGTGGACTACTTGTCAATTCTTTTATTATGAGGTTTTTTTCTACTATATTATCTTCTATACTAGGTACTCCTTCTAAAATATCAGCTAAGGATTTTTTTGAACTTAAAAGAAGAGGCACATTTAAAATAGAAGTAACATTGCTAACTGGCTTTAGTTGTTCTAAATCTTTAGAAATATCTCTTATGTTCTTCTTTACTTCTTCTGCTAGCAGAGATTGTTTAGGTTTAAATGCTATGATAAGAAATTCTGGTGATTTATATCTTTTGTTTAATAACTGAAAATATTTTAAATCTTTATCTTTTTCCAAAATTAAAGTATCTGAAGATGCATCTATTTTTAAATTAATAGCTGCAAAAAAAAGAAAGCGGTCAGCAATAACATGAAGCAAATTATAATTTTAGAGTATTTAAATATTATTTTATTATAAAATAAATCAATCATACATTAATTATTCTGCACTAATAGCATCAGTCTTTTTAAGCTTATGATATTCTAAATTTTTTTCAAATTCACGTAATCTTTTCCACACTGAAAGTAATTCAACTATAGTAGCCCAGCTTTTTACTAAATATTGTAATGAGCCTTCTACTCTTCCAAAAGCTCTAGTAATTTGTTGTACAAAACCTAACGTAATTGCACCTGATACAATTGTAGGAGCCAAAGCCAAATAAGGAACAATCACCATTCCTTGAAAATATGTCCATTTGACTGTATTAAAATAGAGATAATGAAAGTATGATTTAAAATGGATACCTCTAACTCTATTATATAATTGACCAATAGTAGGAGGCGCTGCTCTAATAGGATCATCTTCTCCTAAAACTAATTCCTTCCTATATCCCGCTTCCTCTTTTTGAATATCATACTCTATTCCTGGTAGTTTAATTCCCACAGAAGCCAAAACGACCGTTCCCCCTAAAGCAGAAATTATAGCCACCCAGACTAGCGCATGATCTACTTCTCCTATCCATGGTAGACTACTCACTTGCTTTGACAAACCCCATAAAATTGGAAGAAAAGCTGCTAATGTCATTATACTATCTAATAACCCTACTCCTAAGCCTTCCATAATTCTAGCAAATTTAAGCGTATCTTCTTGAACTCTCTGAGAAGCTCCTTCTGTCATTCTAGCATTTTGCCACTGTTCATGATAATAATTAGCCATTGAAGTTCTCCACCTAAAAACCCAATGACTTACTAAAAAACCTGTGAATACCGCTATAATAACCCAGCCTCCTGCTACCTTAGCAAAAGTAAACAAATACGCTATAAACTCTTTTTCGCTTACTGAACCAGGAGTAGTTAAAGCTTTTTGTAAGGTATCATAAAAGTCACCAAACCATTCATTTATTTTTACATCAAGTTGAACCTGATACCAAGTAGAAAGTAATATTACTAATGTTCCACCAATACTCCACAAAAACCAGTTTTTATCTGTAAAAAATTTAAACATATAAATATGATATCATATAAAAAGTCCTATATCATTTTAAAAATAATTAGTTACTAATTTTTTTAAATGCATCAAGAGCTCTTTTTCTAGATAAGCTGTAATCAATTATAGGATAAGGATAACTTACACCTAAGTTTATACCTGCTTCTTTCAAAATTGTTTTATCTGTTAACCAAGGTGTGAATATAAACTTATTAGGCAATTTAGCAATCTCAGGTAAATATTTTCTAATATAAATTGCATCTTTATCGAATTTTTGACCCTGAGTAATTGGATTAAAAATTCTAAAAAAAGGTGCTGCATCTGAACCGGTGCCAGCAACCCACTGCCAGCTGGCACTATTACTTGCGAGATCTGCATCTAGTAGACAATCCCAGAACCACTTTTCTCCTTCTTTCCAATGAATCAATAAATTCTTAACTAGAAAAGAAGCAGTTATCATTCTTAATCTGTTGTGCATATAACCTGTTTGCCAGAGTTCTCTCATACCGGCATCTATGATAGGATAACCAGTTTTTCCTTTTTTCCATTTCAAAAGAAGCTTTTCATTAACGTTCCACTGTAATTTATCAAATTGTATTTTTAAATTTTTTTTATTGATATCAGGATAATGATATAATAAATGATAAGAAAACTCTCTCCATCCTAATTCGCTTAGAAAAGTTTCTTTATGTAGTCCTTGCATTTTATTTTTTGCATCTTGCCATACTCTAAATGGAGATATTTGTCCCCAATGTAAATAAGGAGAAATTCTAGATACGCTATTTTTACTAGGAAAATTTCTACCTTCATTGTAATCGCTTGCTCCATTATTTAAAAAGTTATTAAAATTTTTCCTAGCTGAAGTTTCTGATGTATTCCATATTTTTTCAAATTTTTCAGACCATTTATATTTTTTATTTTGAAATTTAAAATGATAATTTTGATTTTCTGTATTAAGTTTTAAAAAAAATAACTTTTCTGGTTTGTCTAGTGGCTTCCTTGGCGCATCTGAAACGAGGCAACCTTTTTTATAAAATGGCGTAAATACTTTATAAAAACTTCCACTTTTATTTTTAATTCTCCATGGTTCCCATAAAAGACTTGAATTAAAAGATTTTACGACAACATCAAGTTCCTTGATGCTTTTCTTTATAATAGTATCTGAAGCTATTCTGTCTGGTTCATAACATCTGTTCCAATATAAATACTTGATATTTTGTTCTTTAATAATTTTTGTAATAGAAGCTAAACTATTACCTTCTAAAATATTTAATTTTTTATCTAGGCCTATATTTAGAGATATTAAAGAGTTTTCTAACCACCAGTGACTAGCTAAGCCAATATCCTTATACTCTTCTAAACATTTATCAAATATAAATAATGGTATTATTTTTTTATGCTTTGCAGCTTCTACTAAAGCTGGGTTATCATCTAATCTCAGATCTTTTCTAAACCAACAAATGCAAGTATCTTCCATAAACTATATACGTATAAAGTAAAAAAAAGTTTAGGTATTTATGGCCTTTTGAAAGGCCTCTCTTTCACTAATTAAATTCAAATATCTTTTTATATTTTTAAATTCATCGGACACGCATTTAAGTTTGTTAGACATAAATAATGAATGACCTAACATAAAATCTACTCCTGAAAATTTATCTATTAAATATTTATTTTTTTCTAATAACTGATTAACAGGTTTCAATGCTTTAGTTAAAAGATTTTTTGCTTGTCGCAAGACTTCTTCATTTCTTCTGTCCTCGGGAAGTATCAGTGTATGAACTACTATAGTATTCATAGGAGGCATTATCATACCCTCACAGTAATGAAACCATTGAAGGTATTCTGGAAAATATTCATCTGTTACTTTTGGTTTTAGTTCTCCATTACTATGTCTTGATATAATATATTCAACTATGGCTCCTGACTCATAAATAGTTATTTCCCCCTCCTCTAATACTGGAACTCTTCCTAAAGGGTGCCTCTTTCTATGCTCATCTGACTTGAGTTCTGAAGGATGAAATTTGATAACATTTAAATTGTATTGCAACTTTAGCTCTTCAAGCAACCAAAGTATTCTTTGTGCTCTAGAATTACTGCAATAATGTAATGTTAACATTATTTTATTTTATAGATTTTTTTATAAAATTAAAGTTTTAATTATCAGGGTTAATATACCCTGATAAACCTCTTACATTTTCATTAAATTTTAAACTTTTATGTATTGGAGGAAAGGCCCTTTGTCTACAATTTTCCCTTTCACAAGTTCTGCAAGATAACCCAGTTGGAACTGAATATTTATCATCTAGATTATCAGCATAAATACAATCCTTACTATAACTAATATCAAAACCTAAACCTATTGAAAAAAAAGTTTCAGGTGCACGATAATCTCCTATACGTTTACTGACTGTTCTTGCTAAACAAATAAAAGTTTTTCCGTCTAACATTTTAGATAATTGCACCTTGATTTTTCCAGGATTGAGAAATGCTGAATATACGTTCCACCTAGGGCAAGCTACAGAGTATCTAGGTATTTTTAAGCCAGACAATGAAAATCTCTTTGATACATTTCCTGCAATATCCACTCTCATAAAATGAAAAGGTATACCCTTGTTAGAAGGTTTTTGTAATGTAGTAAGTCTATGGCAAATTTGCTCAAAAGAAGTTTCAAACTTATTAGCTAGAATATCTATATCATATCTATATTTAATAGCAGAAGATAAAAATTTTTCATAAGGCATTAATAAACATGAAGCAAAATAATTAGCCAATACTGTTTTTCCTAATGCTAAAGTATTTTCATCATTAACTCCCTCTTTTTTAAGCTTGTTTTCTATACCTTCTTTAGCTGCAATAAGTCCAATTTGATTAGCAATAAGGAACTCCTTACTTTCTCTGGAAAGAGAGTTTGAGATTTTTAAAAGCTTTTTATCAACAATAAATTTTTTTACAAAGTTATTTTTTAAATTTTCTTCCTCAAAGTCAATTTTAATAGAAAATTTTTCCGTTAGATGTTTGAGCATACTCGTAAGCCTATTGCCATGCTCAAAATTTATCGATAATGCTTCTTTCTCAGCAATTTCTTCTATGTCTGAAAAATAATTATTATTTGACTGAAGTATATCTGAAATAAAATCAGCGCTTGATCTATCAGAACCAACTGTATCTGAAATCTCTTGTTTTACAGATATCATTTGATCAGCCAATTCACCTAAATCCTTTTTGTTTTGAGTATATTTATCATATAAAGTTCTAACGGCATCACCCACAATAGGTGAATTTACGCAAAAATCTTTGATATCATTGTTCTTTAACTCGTGCTCTTCAAATATATTATCACTAAAAATATCCATAAGGTCAGAGTTTAATTGCTTATTATAATCATTAGTAAGCTCTGAAAGTTCAATATTAAAAAAGCTTGCAACCTTTAAAAGTATAGGAACAGTAATGCTTCTTCTATTATTTTCTATGAGATTAATATAAGCAACAGATATGTCTAGTTTATCCGCTAGATCTCTTTGAGTTAAACTTTTACTCCTTCTTAGTCTTCTTATTACTACGCCTAAATTTGAACTTATTTCCATAATTTACAAATATTTACATTTTTACAAAATTTTACAATATTATATTTACCAAAAAATTACTTAAGATTCAAACTTTTACTTGATTATTGTAAAAAAATTTACTATTATACAATAGAGTTTAGTAATTATATCATTACTCCTCCCTAGTAACAATATTTACAATTACTAAACTCTTCTCTTTAAAAAAAAATACAAATCTGCATAATACTTATATATGGAAAACAATATTGAAAAAAATGCAAATAAAGTTGGTAATTTTCTAGTTAGAGCTTTTCACTACCTAGCCTTGTTTGCAATAGGTTCTGCCATCGTTTGGTCTGCATTTTTTACATTTATAGAATTATTAGAAAAAACCTCAGCTAGTATAGAAGATATATTATTACTTTTTATATATTTAGAATTAGGAGCTATAGTAGGAATATATTTTAAAACTGATCACATGCCTGTCAGATTTTTAATTTATGTTGGTATCACTGCATTAACAAGAATGTTATTAGAATATTTAAATGAATGGCATAGTTCCCCTACTGATCAAATTCATTACGAGATACTTATCATCTGTGGAGGTATTGTAATGCTAGCAATAGGTATACTCATTCTTAGATATGCATCTCATAATTATCCTTCTAAAACTGAAAATAATTAAAATTTGTTCTATTTTTGTTCTTGAATATTAATACTTTCATTATATAATTATCATCATGGATAATTATGATCTATACAAAATTTGGTATGTAATTATGAAAGCATTAGAATATGGACCTCTTAAAGATGATATTATTCATCTTGACCAAGTAATAGAAAATAAGATAGCTCACCATCATATTGAATATAAAGGTAAAAAATTTTACGTGAAAATAATAAATAGATCTTGAATAATATATATACATATATACTATATCTAGTAATATGAAAGTTTTTGTTATATTCTTAATTTCTTATTTTTCAATAATTTGTCATGTCTATTCTGATATGAGAATAATTAAAAATGGAAAAATATTAGAAAGTAAACCTTACTCTATTGACGAAGCAACTTTGATAGTAAGTTTGTCAAAAAAAATATACATCTGTAGTGTTTCAAACAGTATTACAAAATGTATATTATCTAAAGAAAGAAATACAGTTAACTAATTAGAATTTTTATTAAACTGTTTTTGAAGTGAATCAAAAATATTATCTAGTCTATCTGAGTTTGAACAGTCAGCTACAAGTTTAGTATTATAACTTACATCAACAGGTAGGCTACTAAAATGGAAACCAGGAAATTCATCACTCACAACCAGCTTAACTTTACTCGCCCTTTTTAAATACATAATAGCTCTTTTATCAATAAACTTAGTAGTCTTTCCAGAGGGTGAAGCTTTAACCATGAAAACTTTATCATAAAGTTCACAGTTATTTATTAAACTAATTTGAACTTTTATAATCTCGTTTTTTTTTTGCTCTAATTTTAATAATTTAAATATACTTAAAGATATAATGAATAAAAAAAGAATGATAAAAAAAAGTTTATAATACATAACTTAGAATGAACTAAGTTTAATTCAAAAAGTTAATAATTGTAAGTGGAATTTTCTTTAGTTCTTTTAATATCCTTGGCATATGACTTTGCAATTAAATTCGCAATAATTTTTCTTTGCTCAAGAGGAACATTTAATAATGCTTTATCTAAAACACATTTACCATCCCTATATGCTTTAGAAAATAAAGAATTGCTACCAAGCCAAATTGCTACTTCATCTTGTTCAAATGAACTATCATTAAAATCACAAGCTAAAGTAAATTTTGCTAGTGTAAAAGTTATTAAGATTATAAAAATATTTTTTTTCATGTTTTTCCTAAATTTAATATTACTTTGTTTACAATATGTATACCAAATATGGCAAAAATACTAATATTATTAGATAAAGTCTGTAAAATATATTTACATAATATATTGTAAATTTGTAAATTATGTAAATTTTACTATATTTATAACACCAATAATTATAACTAATACGGATAAAATCTTTTTAAGGTTTATTTTTTCATGAAAAAAAAAGTATCCAAAAAATAAAGATAATATTATCCCAATTCCTCTCTTTAAAGATTCTAACTCTGCAACATATACATCTTTTAATGCTATTAGCTGGGTAAATGTGGTTAAAAAACCTATTATAATAATTAAATATAATAAAAAATTATGATGTATTTTTTCTTTGAATATACCCAAAGATATCTTTTTATTAAATAATAAAAGTGGTAATACTGTAATCATTCCAATAGCTTGAATAAATCCATGTAAATATAAATCAGTATATTTTAAACATTCTTTATCTAGTACTGGTGTTAGACTCCAAATGAGAGCTACTGTTAAAATCATCAATGATTTTTTATTTCTCAAAAAAGAATAGGTTATTATAATTAAACTATTAGATTTAAATTGGCTAGAGTGCAAAAATAAGGATCCTAAAATTATCAAAACCATTCCTAAATACTGAATAAGTACAAGCTCTTCATTAAGTATTAATTTTGAATACATCGCAGAAAAAAATGGAGTAAAACTTAACATGGGTATGTAAATACTTACTTCTCCAGATTTTAATACCAATAAAAATAAAAAAAGTGATAAAACGTTTAGAAAAATAAGTACAATAGCTAGTCGGACATATTTATTTAATAGAACAGTAAAGTCTGAAAATACTAATAGCATAGAAAAGAAAATTAATTGCGACATTATTACTATAAATATAACTTTTAGGGGTGAATTATTTTGTACAGCCTTTTT